>DWVI01000004.1 GCA_019120295.1 Candidatus Onthoplasma faecipullorum
CTAGCAATACTTGCAACTAGTATACAAATTTTAAGACTTTGTGATAAAGATAAGCATTTTTGTAAATGGCTATATCAAAACAAAGATAATATAACTTGTAAAGGTTATTATATTTCATCAATAATTAATGCATACAAACAAAATAAAGACATCGATATGGTATATAAATTTGAAAAATTTAAAAAAGAATTTATTCAAAAAGATAATTTTAGAAACTTAAAAGCTTTCTTAGAACCTAATGAGCGTGATAAATTTTTGAGTTATCTCATAAAGCAAAAAACTGATGGTTATTCTTATGAAGATTATAGACACGCTTGCGAGTATTTAGGGCTTGATATGACCGAAGACAAAAACCGTTATCCTAAAAACTTTAAAAAATGGCACGATATACGAATAGACCAATATCACACAAAGAAAGCAGAAGAAGATGAAAAGCAAAGAAAAGCATTATATGAGAAATTTAGCAAAATATCTAATAAATATCTATCGCTTGAAAGACTTTTAATTAAAGATGATTATATTTGTTTAATAGCGAAAAGTCCACAACAATTAATTTATGAAGGCGAACAATTGCATCATTGCGTTGGCAAAATGAATTATGACCAAAAGTTTGTTCGTGAAGAAACACTAATTTTCTTTATAAGAAATAAATTATCACCTAATACACCTTTGGCTACTCTTGAATATTCACTAGCAAATCATAAAATCTTGCAATGTTATGGTGAATACGACAGTAAACCGAGTGAAGATATTTTAACTTATGTAAATAAAAAGTGGCTACCATATGCCAATAGAAAGTTAAAACAAATTGCAATATAAAGGAGTAAATTATGGAACAAGATAAATATTACAGAATAACAGGATATTATCCACAAGACGATTTTAGTTTTATTATTGATTCAAATGGAATGTTTGAGAAATTATGGCAATTCAGTTCATATCTTATTCAAAAAGGAATTAAAGTCATAGAAGTATCAAAATTAGAAGATATCATTGATATAAATATCGAACCAGTAGAAGAAGATAAAGAACACATACTTTTACGAGCAACAGCCGATGGCAAACCTGAATATGTTGAACAAACAATAAATGGAATTACACATAAAGCAATAAAAGTTGCAGATAGATTATATATAGCAAACAATAATTAAAACAAATAGCCGGGAGCAAAACTCTCGGCTATTTTTATGCTATTTATTTAATTAAATCATCAATAGAACATTCAAAATATTTTGCTATCTCTAGCAATCTTTGAAAAGTCGGTTGTATTCCATTTTTCCAACGAAGAATATTATCTTTTGCATAGCCTAAATCTTTACAAAATTTTCTAGATGAAATTTTCTTAGCATTAATAAAAGAAATTAAATTTTCATAAAACTTTAAATTTTCTTCTTTATACTCTTCAAAATGGTTCTCATTAGTAAACTCAAATAAATAATCTAATGAAACTTTTAAATAGTTCGCAATATTTATTAAAGTTTTAAGACTTGGATAGCGTTGTCTATATTTGAAAAAGGTATTTTCCGATATAACTTTATTTTCAAATAAATCTTGTTTAGTTTTACCTTGTTCTTCCAAAATGTTTTCAACCAATTTTATAAAATCGACCATAGTTTCTCCGTAAAGTTATTTCTTTACAGATATTATTGCCTATTTTGATGACAAAATGCTTGCCACTGCCTAATATGATGACATATAATATGAAACAAAGGAATGTTTTTATGCTTAAAAAGAAAGTTTGTTTTATTGGTCATAGACACATTTACAATTATACAGAAATAAGAGAAAAACTATATAATATAGTTGAAGAAGAAATAAAAAATGGGTGTAAATTTTTTACAATGGGAACACACGGAGAATTTGACGAAATGGCTTTAAGTGTTTGCCGAGAATTAAAAAAAATTTATACAGATATAGAAATAGAAGTGGTGATTACAAGTTTTAAAACAATAGAACCAATAATTGACCATGACCCCATCTTTGGTGATGAGAAATACATACCATACTCCGATGTTAAAACAATAATGTATGATATAGAAGAAGAATACTATAAAAGAAAAATAGTAAAAAGTAATCAAAAAATGATAGATAACTGTGATGCTTTAATTTGTTATGTAAACAAAAAGCATAATCCAAGCGGTGCAAAACTCGCTATGAATTATGCTAAAAGAAAAAGTTTAAAAATAATTAATATCTATCATAATGACAGTGAAACTAAGAACTATATTAAAAATCAATGAAAATCACATCATACAATCTTCAAATGCATTAAATAAGGTTTATTTTAAAACTTCATTGATTTTGTTTCTTAATATTTCCTTTCTTTGTTTATAAAATTCTAAAAAATTAGCTATATCTAATGATGTATTTGGAATGTATGAATTTTCAATAAATTCTTTCTTTTGGATTTCGTTCATATCATCATAATACTCTTGTAAAGAAATGTCTTGTTTACTTGCGTTTGGTCTGCCTTCTAAATATTGTAAATTTGGTAATCTATTACTTAACTTCCTACATTCAACCCACTCACTAGTTGATATACCTGAAGGTTTTGACTTATTAAACCTCTCTACTGGATGTAAATGATCTTGTTGATATTTTAATCCTTTTTTGATCCAATTAATTGATAAATAATACAAAATTTCACCAGCGACTCTACTACCTTTTTCCACATTCAACAATTCTTCTATCTTTGAATCTGTTATGCGCAATTCCGAAATTTGTTCTAACATTTCACTTGTAATTTGGTAATCGTATGAAATAATATATTCTTTAATTTTTTGTAGTTTGCCAGTAGTACCTGACGCATAATATGTAAAAAATATTGCTCTATAGATATATGATTTTATGCCTTCAATATATTCTTTATAATTTGGATTATAGTATAAGCAAAAGACTACAGGCACTAGGACATTCCAACCATTTTGGAATCTATTAATATCAATTTTTAAGTATTTTAATACTTCAGTTGTGTTTTTAAAAGCTTGTTTAAAATCTTTCCAATTGTTTTTTAAATCATTTGCTACTTGTTTTGATATGTTAGATTTCACAACATCTCCATAAATCATAAGCGCTGTTCTAATTAAAAAATCACTATCAAAACCAGCATAATCATCTATTAATAATTGTCCAAATTGAGATTTAGCACTAGGCCAATATGCTTCTAAAATACTCATTGTAATTTCAGATTTTTTTAAATTAACACCTCCGCTATTAAATCTAACAAACATTTCCAGTGCGTCATCTTGAGTCATGTTAAATATTTCTGTATATCGAATAAGTTTTTCGACATAAATCTTATTACATAAGTTTTGCAATAAAAGTCTAGCATATTCTTTACTATCTTGCGGAACATTCTTTATTGCATTCTCAATAGCAGAATCTCTAGTTTCTTCATTTTTAAATTCTTCTTTTAATATATTTTTTATTTCAAATTGTGTTGGATCAATTTTACCTATTTTATCAGTAAATCTAATATCGTACTTTTTTATATTAAATTCATCTTGTTCGTTAATTTTATTTTTATTTAATTCAACAAGAAGCTTTGTTAATATTTGACAGTCAGAACTCTTTTTGTGACTTTTAGGTCTTATGCCTGTATCTCCAAGTAAAGAAATATACAAAGATGTTAATCTTTGCTGTCCGTCTAAAACGGCAGTGTCTGTAATATTAAGATTAATAGATCTTAATTCATAATTGATATTATCTGCCCTTTTTGTGCTATTAAATCTTACTTGTTTCATAAAATCACAAAAATATGTATCCCAAGTTGTGTTTGAATCATCAATATGCCAAAATAAAAAGGTGCTTATAGGATATCCTTGTAATATTGAATCCCATAATTTTTCTATTTTTTCCATAGTCCAAACATATTGTCTTTGAAACGCCGGCATTACATATTTACCGTTTTCCACATTTTGTACTGCCTCGTATATCGTTATACTTTTATCATATAAATTGTTCATCTATATCCTCTCAATTTAGCTAAATTATAACATTTTTATTTAAATAATAATAAGCATTTACATCAGGTTTTAGTAAAATAAATTAAATTTTTTATTAATCAAAATTTATAATCATTTATTTATAGAATTTATATTACTTATAATATCTACAAATTCATCAGGTAAAAAGTTTAATACTTGATTTTGTAAATCGCTAGGTACTCCATAATATGCACCAGCTATTGATCCAGCTATGCAAGCCATTGTGTCCGCATCGCCACCCATTGATATAGCTGTCCTTATACAATCTTCGTAATCGGTTGATATCAAGAAGGCATAAATTGATTGTGGTACTGAATTCTGACAAGTTTCATCATGAGTATATGTTTTTAATAATTCATTGTAATCATAATCAAGATTATAATAATTGTTTTCTACTTCTTTACGAATATCTCCTTTCGTATAATTATGTAAAGCAAGCCAAATTGAAACCGCCACCGCTTCAGCACCTTTTATACCTTCGGGATGATTATGCGTGACATCTGTTACCATTTTAGACAAGCGTTTTACTTCATCTATACTATTAGCTAAATAAGGTACAGAACTAATTCTCATAGCACTACCATTACCAAATGAATTATAAGGTTTGTTTAAATCCCAATTTAGCCATTGTTGGAATTTGGAACCATACCCACGATATGGGTATTTCCTGCCGAAATATTTAAGATTTTTGACCGCCAACTCTCTAAGATTACTAAAATCCCCATTTGCTTCAATTAAAGCATTTGCTACAGCAATTGTCATAACAGTATCGTCAGTAAACTTTGAACTTTTAAAATAATCTTCTAGTGTTTGATTAACATCATATCCCTTGCCACTAAATGAATAAAATAAATCAAAATTTTTACTCTTAATAGGGTTGAATTCAAATCTCGAACCAGCCACATCTCCTATAATAGCACCATAAACAGCATTTTTGACATTCATATTATTATCTCCTTTCAAAATTAATATTAACTGCTAACACACTTATATAGTAATTTGAAATACATTAAAAATCAAATAAAGTCGTTTGATCAGAAACTTTTATATAATATCTTTCGAAAAGAGAACTATTCTTTATATCTAGCTTGTATACGCCTTTAAAAATAAAATAATCTTCAAATTTTTCAAATACAGCTTTATATGAATAATCAAAAGTTTTTCTAAGATTAGACGGAGGATTTGTCCTATCTCCAACAAAATTTTCTTTAATTCTTCCGTCATTTAATAAGACATCTTTCCACCCATATCTTTCCACTCCATCGAGGGAAATAATCCACATATAATATGTGCTTATTAAAGTGTACGTAGCTTTATACCAATTTTTCAAATTGCTACCCGTAAGATAATTGATTAATTCGTAATTCCTACTAAAAGGAAATCCCTCACCCGATTTAATAACACTATTTCTTTTATTATTTTTTATAAAAGAATTTTCCACTTTAATTCCGCTCTGTTCTTTGCAAATATCACATAAATCTTCATCATCTTTTATGTAATTCAATTCACATTTCGGACATAATTTATAACCCACAAATCGCTCCTTTCAAATCGGTATAATTTACCGACTCATCATATAGTAATTTGAAATATATTAAATTTTAATATCAAAAACATTTTACTTTAAAGTTATATCATTATTAATCATAATCCTGTAAATATATTACTCGATGTCTTTCATTACATTTAGTAAATCATCGTAGCTTGTCACATCGTGATATCTAACTTTACTTGTAGACAATTCATTAAACAATTTTCTAGCACATTTTATTTTAGCTTGTTCAATAGGTCTAAGTTGTAAACTATCTAAAGTCCCTTTCGTCTCTGCAATGAAATAAATGTGCTTAATACCATAACCATCATTAAAAGCGATTGCCCAATCTGGCGAATAATTCCCAACTGGTGTAGGTATTTTGAAACTATCAGGAAGTTTTGCATAAACACTCACTTCGTCAGCTTTTTCTAAATCTTCAGCAAATCTTTTTTCGACACTCTTATCTGCTGTTCCGTCTGTTACTATATAATTTTGGATTGCCTTTTTCACTTCTACAACTTTATTATAATCTGCTTTAGACTGTGTAGCTGTAAAAATGCTTTCGTCATAAGTATCTTCTGTAACATTATAAGTGATATGTTCAATAATTGTTGTCGACTTTTGTTCATTTATAAGCTTAATCACTTTAGATATAAATTCTTCAGGATTAGCTTTAAACATATAGAATTTTTTAGGACTTATCCCTTGCAATATTTTCACAACCGTTTTCCTAGTAAGGGTCGTTCCGCTAGCAATTTTCCCTACTAGATCATACTTTGTTTTATCATTAGCAGGTGATAATATAGTGTTAGTTTTAGTCTTAGTAGTTCCGAAAGATTCACCGCTTTTAATTTGCTGTTCATTAATAACCCTTCTTTGTTCACCAATAGTTACAGTATATTTCATTTCAGCGACAAATAGATGTTGCTCAATTTCATTAATGGATTTTTTAATAAGTTCTTCACTATCAAAATCTACTTTATATGCATATTTATAATTTATATAATTCCATAAAGTTTGGAATTCTTTCTTCTTGAAATTATCATTTAATGAATTGTCAATTGCTTTCGATTGATTAGCATTTTCAATCATATTTTCCAAAGCCTTTTCATTAAATATACCTTCTACTAAATTATGAATACTTTCAGTGTATGGAGCAAGTATTTCTGGCATCTCAACTAATGTATTATTCTCTTTATCCGTATGATATTTTTCAGTGAGTCGATTGTCTTTATCTACATATCCGTTAAATCTTAAATAGCTTTGAATGTCACTAGCTAGTTGCGTATCAACTTCAATCTTATTATTTCCGTCATAAACATATTTACCAACAAAGTATTCAATAGTAGCTTTCGTAGGTCTATCTGCAAGATTTTCCTTAATATCTTTTTGAATATCAGCGACAAAGTCTTTATAACTGTCTGTAGCAATAACTGTCAACATATTAATTTTATGGAAATTAAGACCACTAACTGAACAATAATGGGTATCAGCTCTGTCACCTAACATATTGACTGCGATACGCAATCCGCGACCAACTTCTTGTCTTTTCGCTACAGCCGACTCTCCACCTGGCTTCAAAGCACAAATTTGGAATACATTCGGATTATCCCAACCCTCACGCAAAGCAGAATGTGAGAATATGAATCTAGTTGGTTCTTCAAAAGATAAAAGTCTCTCTTTATTCTTTAATATCAAATCATAAGCAGATATGTCGTCCGAACCCGTCTCTTTGTTATCTTTACTATCAATGAAATGGCCCTTTTTATCAACTGAAAAATAACCTTTATGCGTGTCCTTTACAGCAATGCTTTTTAGATATTTTATATAAGGTGTTTCAAATAATGTTAAATATTGATTCAAAATATTTAGATATTCCTCTTCAAATATTCTTGCATATTCGCCCATCTCATCAACTCTGTCGTAATCTCTATATTTTTTTACTTCATCAATAAAGAATAATGAAAGACATTTTATACCTTTTTCGTATAACATCTCTTCTTTCTCAAAATGGGAAGCAATAGTTTCCCTTATTTGTACTCTTCGAATATCTTTATCCGCAATATCTCCTATAACATCGCCTATTTTTAATTGAATATCATTTAAGAATGTGACAGTGTTAGTAAATGGATTAATATCTTTAATTATATATCCATTTTTGTATTGTTCCATTTCTTTTGATTCATAATAAAGGTCTTTTTCAACAGCAAGTATTCGTGTTTCTCTATTTATAGATTTATTATAATTTATCTCAAATTCAAGTTTTGCCATTGGCGGTTTATTTTTAGATAAAATTATATCTTGCAAATATATGTATCCGCTAGTACCTCTCAAATTTTTTATTTCAAAACCTTTAACTTGTATCTTTTTAACAAGTTTTTTATTATAAGCGTCAAGTGCGTCCAAGCAATAAACAAGATTATGCTGTTTTCTGTGTGTAGCAGAAAAATTCATATTGAATAATGGATTGAATTTTTTCAAGCCGGATTGTGTTGCTTCTCCTCCAAGCTTTTGCGGTTCGTCAATTATAAGAATAGGACGCGTCTTTGCTACAACATCAATAGGTCTGCGCGATTGAAATTCGTCTAGCACCATATCAATTCTTCTAGCATCAGCACCACGAGCATTAAAAGCTTGTGCATTTATGATCATAACTTGAATATCACTAGAAGATGCAAAACTATCAAGTTCACTTAGTCTTTTGCTGTTATAAATAAAATATCTAGCCTTTTTACCATATTGGTCCATAAAATGGTCTTCCATCATCTGAAAAGACTTTTTTACACCCTCACGAATGGCAATACTAGGAACAACAATTATAAACTTACTCCAACCGTATCTTAAATTTAATTCAAAGATTGTTTTAATATAGACATAAGTTTTTCCTGTGCCTGTCTCCATTTCAATATCAAGCGAACATTTGCCAAGTCCACGAACAAGTTCTTCACTTTCTTTATAATTACTTTTTCTTTGAATAGCTTTAATATTAGCGAAAATTTCACTATCATCAAGTATTATTCTAGCATTTTCAAATCCGTCGTCATTTTTATCATAAGCACCAATGTCTTCCAAATCCATTTGCGCTTCATTCTTTTTTCTTCTAATACCCAAATCTCTCGTGTATCTAACCATATCAAAATAAGGTTGTCCTTTGAAAACCTTACAAATGTTATTTACAGCATCCTGCTGATATGGTTGTGTTTTAAATTTGAATTTCATGTTTATTTTCCTTTATTTGATTCTGCATCGAAATAACCTTTTTTATTAGTGAAAGTAAGTTTATTAAATCCGATTTTATCTAAAACATCAACAACTTTACAGTCAATTACCTCTTCAAACGATTTACCTAATTCAATTAACTCATTTTCTTTCCCTAAATCTTTTCTTTGATAACTCATAAGGTTAAGAAATGCTTTCAATTTAAAAATATCTTCTTCACTTGTTACTTCGTTAATTAATAAATTTGTTTGCTGGTCATTAATTTTTTGAAAAATTTTAGCAAATTTATTTCTAAAATCTAAAACTATTATTTTACAATCGTTTATCAATTTTGATACTTCTTGTTGTCTTCTATAATGGTCCATATCCTCTTCTGTGATGGTTTGATTAGTTGAAACAACTGGAACCATAAAGTGTTTTATATCATCAATTGTATCTGCATATACTTTTATTAGTTTTTTTATTGATAGTTTGTCATATTCAAACTTTTCGCCAGTATCTATAACTTTATAATACTCATTTAAAAAATGATGTAAAAGCATTAATAAACTATATAAAGTAGAGTAAGTTTCTCGTCCAACTATTTCAAATATTCTTTGATTTTTTCTACTCTTATTTCTATTATTAATAATATCAATAATAAATCCCAACAACAAAGCACTAAATAAGCCTAATCCTAAATTTGATAAAATATTTTTCCAATTTTCATCTATACAATTACAAAACAGTAAAAAAGTTAAAATAATTGAAATTACAATGCCTAATATATAACCCCAATAATGTTTAATAAATTGCTTAGTTTTATTCCATAAGTTAGCAGTTTTTTTATTACCTCTCATTATAAAACCTTCCTAGTAGTTGATGGGGAATAGGTTTCAAAGATTTGGTCGAAGTTTACTGACATGCTGTCGGTTGACATTGAACTATCACGGAATACTGCATAAATTGGTTTTAGTTTTGCAATCTCTGTCACTACATCTTCGCTAATATTATCGTCAAAGCAACATACTAAATTAGGTTGATTTTCTTCGTCATATTCTCCAACAATATAAACTGTTTTACCCTGTATTGACCTTTTCTCTATTTTTTGTGATAGCATAACACCCATATCTAGCATTACTTGGAATAACAAATCTAAAGAACTTCTATCTTCTTTTATATTGCTTTCTAATTGAGATAATAAATCTTGACTAATATCAGCAGGGTTATAATAAACATCTTTCATATTACTACTATCTAGTTTTAGAACTCTAAAACCAATATCAGGCAATTGAATTTTCCCGTTTAGTGTAAAAGTATTTTCATCAATTTGTTTAATTTGTTCGTTTTGAATTTTTAAAATCTTTTCTTCTAAAATTTTCTTACCTGCACGGCGAATACGCTCTTTGCCGATTTCGCAAATATTTTTATAACCTGCTTTATATGATTCCGACTTTTCGTCTGTCTTTTCTGGTAGTTGAACCATAATAAACTTTCTATTTCCACCATCTTCGGCGTTTAACTGCATAACTGCATGAGCAGTTGTTGCTGAACCTGAGAAGAAATCTAGGATAATACCATTAGGATCGTTCATGCTTGTTACAAATCTCTTCATTAACCTTAATGGTTTTTGACCATTTTCAAACGTAATTGATTCCGTTTCTTTATTTAAATTAATTGTTGAAATGTCCATCCATATATCGCCAATATATTCTTCTATATATTTACTTAGAAATAACATTTCTTTATCATCCCACTTTATAACATCATTTCCGTCTGCATTAACTATTTTCATTATTGATGGAGCACTAGGATTCTGTTTTAAATAATTATCAACCGTTCTACTATTTGTCCTATAAACCAACCTATCGCTATGTTCAATTTTCCATACATTTATTTGTTCCTCAGTCATTTGATTATAATTAGCTAAATATTTATTTAATGGAACAATCTCCCAGTTTTCGCATGGATCATTTAAATTTTTAATAATTTGAGAATAATATTTTAAATATCCACCTAATGTTTCTGCACTTTTCTTTCTTTTTTCTATTCGCATATCAATTAAATTAATATTTTTAGCATATATTAATGCTGATTCTTTTAATTTTGCATATTTTTTTAGATATTTCATTTTAACGCCAGACAATTCGCTCATCTTAATTGTTATATTGTTAACAAAATTATCAGCCCCAAATATTTCATCACAGATTTTTTTTAAGTTAAACAACTCATTATCATCAATACTTATAACAATAAATCCATTCTGAGTAAGTAAATCTCTAGCAAGTTTAAGACGAGGATACATCATTGAAAGCCAATCAGAGTGAAAACGACCATTGCTATTTAAGTTTTGCACCATACGGTTGCCCTCTTCGTCATAACTCTTACTATTTTGAAGATATTCGTCTGCGGAAGTGGCAAAATCATCATTATATACAAAGTCATTACCTGTATTGTATGGAGGGTCTATGTAAATCATTTTGATTTTATTTAAATATGTTTCACGAAGAAGTTTAAGTACATCTAAGTTGTCCCCTTCTATATATAGATTTTCGCTATCGAAACCACCTGCCTTGCCGTCTTTACCCACGCTTTCTTCTTCGCAAGGGCGAAGTGTAGCATTGATTGGTGAATTAGCTGTAAGGATTGATTGTTTTTTGCCAGCCCAATTTAGCATATATCTTTCGTCATTGCCGTCTACAACGACTTTACTTAACTCTTGTTTAAGCATATCAAAATCAACAAACTTAGTAGTTTGTCCATTCTCGTCCCTACCCTCAGTGATACAATTCGGGAACAACTTCTCAATCTTCTCAACATTCTCGTCCACCAAATTCTCACTCTGCATTTTCATCTTTTCCATCATTTTCTCCTTTCACTTTTAAAATTTTTGAATATTCCTCTAATTCTTTTATTATTTCTTTAAAATCTTTTTTATTTTTTATAAAGCTGTATATATCATAATAATATTCTCTATAGTTAAACAATATTGTTATAAGTATCAATAAAGTTATTAATAAGACTGATAGACTAAATGATAATATAAGTTTAACACTCATTCCTATAGAAACTTCGCATAAAGATAAAATTGTTACAGCTATTAAACATATTGTATTAATTGTTATATCAATTAATATTGTGTTTAATAAATTCATTTCTTTAAAATAAGACTTATATCCAAGAATAATAAACTTGTTTTTTATATCTTTTTCATTATTTAGAGATAAAAATTTACTATGATAACCTTTTATAACTTTTCTGATGAAAGCATACACAAAAACAAAAACGGTTAGTTCTATACCAAATAACGACCATAACAGTTCAAGATTTGATAAATAATTTTCGTAAAAAATATTTGGCAAAAATAAAATAAATATTAAAGACAATAAAATTAAACTAACAAAATTTGTAGAATAAATAATCTTTTTATTTTTATTATAATGTTCTATAGGAATAAATTGTTTTTCTTTCTTATTCTTCATATTCTAATATAACTCCTGCAGGTATTTCCTCTTCTCGCTGATTTCGTCGTTTAAACGCATTTTTAGATTTGGCTGTTTCTCTGCATCTCGCTTTTTGATTAATTTATCTATTTCGTTTTGCATTTTAACAATTATAGCATATCTTTCCACATATTGGTTAAAATTTTCTTCGGTTTTGAATGGATATGTAGTAATTTTTGCTATCATACACTTAAAAAGACTTTCTAATTTAATTATTTGTGGCATTTCTTCCTTTGATTCTTCTTGCCAATCAGATTCGAATACTTTCAAAATCTTTAATTTTTCTTCATCATATAATTTAATAGATATAATGTATTTTACACTATCATTATAATGCAATCTAAAAAGCACTTGTAGATTAATACTTTTATTAAGAGTATCTAAAAATAATGATGGGACTTTTTTTGTCGTTAAATATAGGTCTATTACATAAATTTCTTTAACAAACTCACTTTCTTCAAGGTTTGTCCTATCTTTTGATAAAATATTTGAAAGTATCACTTTATTTACAATTGTTGCGTCATTTTTAACTAGTTTATCTGCCTTTATTGTTCTAAACAATTCCAACATTTTGAATTGAATATTTACTGCTGTTTTTTCTGGGTATATAAACATATATTCTCCTTATTTTACTACTACAAAAGCAAGCAGCTCGAAGTCATCAAGCCCTTTTATTTTCGCTTCACTTAAAACACTGCTACCTTGCTTAAATAGAGAATTTAAGTCGCTTTGCTCTTTCACTTCTATAATACTTTCAATTGATTTTTTTAACAATATACTGTATTTACTCATATCAAATCCGTCATTTGTTTCTTCATTGAACTTATTGCAAAGATTGTATAATGGTTTTGATTTTCCCTTACAAGCAATTCTAATACTATCTAATATTTCTTTTACTTCCAAGTGGTTGTTTACAATTTCACCTTTATCGTCTATATAAACTAAATAATATGGGTGCAAGCGATTTTGTTTATTGATATTTACATTATCGTTATAATTTTTAAGAATATATATTACGCCTGGAACTATTCCCCTATCTTCATCTTTTGATATAACGCAATGCATACCTTTAGGAACTCGCACTGGTTCGCCATAGGTTTTAATTAATTCGGTGGCGTCCATTCTAAATTCATTTAATCCAAGGTCGCTTATTGATATTCCATTCCCTGTATCTTCAAGGTCAATATTTTCGCCCTCACGAAGTTTTTTGATTTGAATTTCTCTATAATCGTCCATTTGGTCGTCTGGGTTAAGCAAATTGTCGTCTGCAGTTGCTGTTTGGTCTACAATTGTCATTCTGCTTTTTACTCTATCTGTAAGATTAATGTATTCGTTAAGTGGTAGTGGCGGCCAAAAATTAACTAATTGAATATATTTGTTTTTACTACCAATACGGTCAATACGTCCAAATCTTTGAACAATTCTAACAGGATTCCAATGTATGTCATAATTTATACATATATCGCAGTCTTGCAAGTTTTGACCTTCTGATATACAGTCGGTTGCTATCAAAACATCAATATCTTTAAAGCAATCGTCGTATTCGTGCTTATCAATTTTATCGCTCCATTTAAGTTTTGGATCGTTATAGTCCTCAACCGCCTTATTCATCCATGCAAAAACTTTATCTCTATTTTTACTAATAGGACTGAACATTGTTAATAATGTATTTGTTTTCTTAGGGCAATGCTTTATAGTAGTTTTATTTGCTTGACCCTCAATCATCGCACTTTCTATTCCGTATTTTTCTTTTAACCACTTATGTAAATTGTTATATAAATAATTTGCTGTATCAGCAAAGGCTGAAAATATTAAGAATTTTTTATTGCCGTCATTTATTGGATTTTTAATTTTTTTATCAATAATATCTTTTAAAGTTTGGAGTTTTAAGTCATATTCTGGTGTTACCTTTTCTAGTTCGGATATTAACCATTCAAGGATTTCTACATCATGCTCCATTGAATTTTTCCACGACAATCTATCAATATCTGCATAGTCTATTTTTATTTCTTTACCCTTATCAGTTTGAACTAGATTTAAACTGCCATCTTCATCTTGGTCGAACATTTCGTATGTAAATAGTTTTTTGGTCGCTTGCGCATCTGGTCTAATTTTTCCAGCATTGTATAATTCAAGCGTTCGTAGTTCGCGTTTATTTAGATCTAACATACCTTTCATTGTCAATCTAAAAGATTCAACACTTGACTCTAATCTTTTCAATAAGTTAACAGTCATAAGTCGCTTTATACCTGAACTTCTACCGCTCCTTGTTAGATTGCTATGTCTTAGTTCTACTCCATACCTTATTTCATATTTATCTCTTTGACTATCTAGAACATAATCAAAAAGTCCATAAACTGCCATGCTCATTGATTTGATTGCTTGATAAATATCCTTGTAGTTTGGAACATCTTTTTTGTTAGTTAATTCAGGTGCGTATGATAGTGGTGGTAATCTATCTGGGAATTTACCAATATCGTTCATATTATAATATTTAGCAATGTTTTTTCTACTTCTTGCTATCGTAACACTATCTAACAATATTTTAAAATCAATGCTTAAACTATCTATTAAATCCTTGTTTTTTCGTTCTGCAGGTGGACGCTTGCTCCAATCATTAAATACTGCTTGGGCATTCCTAAATATCGTTGCTATATTGCTTTTTGTATCTAGACTTTTTTCAAAAGCATCATAATCTTGGCTATATGCAAGTGCTAATTGATTCTTTAAGTCATTATACCTATTATTTACAGGAGTTGCTGAAAGCATTAAGACTTTTGTTTTTACACCTGCTTTAATTACATGATTAATTAAAAAATCATACCTTGTTTCTTTATCTTTTACTGGGTTATTATTTCTAAAATTATGACTTTCATCAATAACTACTAAATCATAGTTCCCCCAATTGACAAGTTTTAAGTCTCTACCATTATGTGCTGTCCCTGCTCTTCCCAAGTCAGTATGATATAAAACTTCATACCTTATTCTATCTTCATAAAATATATTTGTGGTATCATTACTACTGCCACAATATTGAGTCCAGTTTTCGCTTAATCGCTTTGGACAAAGGACTAAAATGCTCTTATTCCTAAGTGAATAATAAGCAATTACTGCTAGTGCTGTAAATGTTTTACCTAGTCCGACACTGTCTGCCAAAATACAACCATTATGTTTTTCAAGTTTATTTATGATACTTATAACTCCGTCTTTTTGAAAATCATAAAGCATATTCCAAATTTTTGTATTCTTGAATCCTGTTGCTTCATTCGGCATGTTATCTTCATCTATATCATCTAGGAATTCACTGAAAATGTTATACAAAATGAAAAAGTATACAAACTCTGGACTATTTTCCTGATATGCACTGCTAATCATCTCGACAATCGTATCGGTTATGTCCTCTACTTTCAATTTATCATTCCATACTTCATCAAACATTGCAAACAAATACTTACTTTGCTCTGCAAAATCTGTTTTACTTATCGCAGTAAATATACTATTACCTTGTTGATAACCTAAATCTGTAGTCGTAAATCCATTAACAGGATTATAAGTTAAATATGACTTATTCTCTTTTTCAATACCAATAAAATTGGGAATTGTAGAATCAGTTATATTGCTTTTGAATTTTACTTTTTGTCTTACCCATTCAGCACATTCTTTTGCAATTGCTTTTAAAGTCATTTCATTGCGCAACTTTATTTCAAAATCACTGCCGTATAAACTATTCTCTCTATTTTGTTTAGGAATAAAAAATTCCCTTTTCTCCCTTTTTATTCCATCACTTATATTATTAGTTGTAAATGTAGGGGAAGTAAACAAAAATTTAAGTTCATCAATTTGACTTAACTCTTCCTTTAATTCTTTAAAAGCATACATTGAAAAGCAAGAAGATGCTATCCTTACTTTCGAGCCTTTCTCCAATTCGACTTTTAAGTCATCGCCAAGAAGCTTTGTCCTATTATCTATATTGCTAAACATAATTTCCTCAAATATATATTTGTATAATTATATCACATATTAAAGAAATTTGCTATATTTTTACATAATCTATTTATATATAAATTACACTTTCATATGTATTTTAAAAAATGGGATCCTGGCGTGTGCTTGTCTTGAACAAGTAGCGTCGATTCTCGCCGCCAGACAAGCACACGCCAAAACTCAATTAATAGAATAATGTTCCTAGAATAAAAACAAACGGCAACAAATGTGGGCATCAACGCGCAGGCTTTCCGTTTCTGCCTCACATTATTTTCGTTGCCGTTTGTTTTTTAATTCGATTTCCTCATTTGTTCAATCACCTCTGGGCCGACTTCGCCTATTAGACAACCCTCATCCCAGCAATTAAAATTATCAAAAAGCAATAACTTTTTATCTTCTTGTCCTATTCGACATACTACGTCTTCTTCCATAATGTCCGAAATAAAGTATTGTGGCAATCCCTTGCTATACACAATCTTCTCTCCTGTCTTCTCAATATACTTACATATGTACCTAACTTCATTCGTTAAATCAGATTTTGTATTTATCTCCTTGAAGTCAGAACGACCAAATCTTGAATTAAAATAAATATTTTGATATGTCTTTATTCTCTTATGTGCACTAAAACTATAATCTTCGCACTCTATGAGCTCACCCGGCATATCGTCATTAGGAATATTGAATAAACCGTGAAAATGTAATCTATTAGTATCTGGTGCTCGTTCCCAAACACCCATATATCTCCATTTCCTTCTTTCACATAAATGTCTAAAACAAGTTCTTAATTTCTTTTTAAAACTTTCTTCTGTATGCAATTTATTATCATAAGTGAATGTACAAAAATAATTGAAATTCGCTAGATTTGCTTTCCTGCACATTCTAATTCTTCGACATATTAAATTTCTTTGCTTTCTTTCAAAATTATTATATACAAAAATTTTACAACTTTCTCTATCTTCAAAATATGGTAGCATTTCACATATAATCTTATTTCTTCGTTCATTTTTCTTTAAGTCTATATATTTCATATATAGTTCTTCAAACAACTCTTTTTTCGTTAGTGTACGAACATTTTTAGTTGTTTTGTTAATCTCTTTACTTTCAGTATCATCACACATATCTACAAAGCAATCTTCAAGTTGATTAGAAAGCTCTAGCTCACTTTCTTGCGTAAAGCCTTCTAAATTTTTATTATCTTGAACGATAGTTATTTCTTCCTCAATAGGTTTACTTCGACGCTTTGTCGGTCTAACCGTATGAGGAATAGCTATATAATGACTTCCGTCAAAATATACTTTTGATTCTCCAAAGTACATACAGATCTCCAAAGATTATTAAGTTATTTTCTTCGTTTTTTCTTAAATTCTGGCGTGTTTCTATAAAGCAATGCATATTCATACTTTCTATGCTCTTTCATTGCTTCTTTTAACGCTTTTTTATCACCAGCATAAGATGCTCGTTCTAATGCAAAATCGCTATTTTGATAACCTATTTGCAAATCTCTAACTGAGCATTTTTTTGCCATTCTTTTTTGTTTTATTGTGAAAAATCCCATTTTTATTTCCTCCTTTTAATTTTGATTTTTCTTGCTTTTTTAGATTTTTTTGATAATTTTTATCTTCTTTATCTATTTTCTTGAACGTTTTTCTCATATTCTTAAAAATGTATTTATTGATTTTATCATTGAATTTATTTGGAACAAAATCTGCTGTGTCAAGTGTATGACTAAAAGTTTCATAATACTTATCTAGTGCTTTATTTATGAGTTTATTTTTATTGTAATTTAACACGCTTCTTTCCTCCTTTTTTGATAAAAGTTTTCTGGATATTCATCATCGTGATCACGTAAAAATTTAATATAACCTTCAAGACTATCTTCGGTAGGTTCGGATTCGTTGTAATCAAAATCTTCATCAAGATGCCCTTCGTAAAATTTTGGTTTACAAGACTGACTGTCGTAACATAAGAATACATTATAATCTGCCACTATCTGTTCTTCCGTATAACAAGACTTATCTCGTTTACCCGATGCCATATATCTATCAAACAATCCACTATTTTCAATTCGCCTTATTATCCATTTCATTTTGCTAACTTTTCCGTAACAATCATATTCAACAGATAAATCTCTCACTTCAATAAACTGTGCCAACTCACGAATATTTACGTCAATAAGCATAGGTCTTTGTGTGTCTAGAAATATATCTATATCATCATGCCCATGTTGTTCGTACCATCTACTTTGCCAATCTGGAAAGTACATACTCATTCTACTGTTAAGATATTTTTGTGCTTCAGTTATACAAATAACTTCATAAGGTAGATTAAAATGGGTTTTTACATAAGAATTGGCAAATCCTAGTCTAAACGGATTAATTCTTCTATTAAATCTTGGTCTATATCTAAATTTCCTAAAAATCATATCGTAGTTTGCAGACACGCAATGAATTGGAATTGTTTTAATGTTTTTAAAACCATTATTTTGCTTATTGATAATTTCTCTAGTCATCAACTTATTTCTTTCTCTATCAAACGCTTTTTCGCAAGCAAAGTATGTCATCAAACAAGTTTTACCCGTTCTAGGTGGAGCGAAAATTATTGTTATCATACTTGCCCTGCTATTTCTGTAAGATATTGCTCATAGGTATAGCCATATTTAGTAGTTAATGTATTTGAATTATTGTAATAATTCCATTTAGAACCAAATCCACTAGGGACAGTCGTGAATTCGCAATATAGAACCAAACCTGACTCAATATAGTTCCAAGGCGAATATCTGCCATCCGTAGAATCTATACTCGTTACTGATTTAGGAATAAAAATAGTTTTTAAATTATTACATTGTCTAAATGTTGAACTTCCAATTACTGTTGCACTAGGTGTACCAACATAAACTATTTCTTTTAATAAATAACATTCACAAAATAAGTAATCATTTAATGTTGTTACGGTTTCACCAATATACAATGTAAATAATGTACCATCCGGACTCGCCGATGTCCAAGTAAATATTCCTTCACCATAAGAAGTTATTCCATTTAAAGTCATATTTGTAGAATTAAAATACACTTCAGATAAATTTATACACATATAAAATGCTTTAACTGACGCCGAATTTAATGATGATGGTATATTAATAACTGACAAACTTTCATTAAAATAAAAGAAATACATAGGAATATATTCAACTGATGGTCCAAACGTAAGAGTTAATCCTTCTTCAGTAGAACCCAGATTTTCGAAATATGCGTACGAAGATGATACATCTGGAAGATTAATAATATCATAATAAATTGATTTTATTTTTTTGGAATTTTCAAATACTTCTTTTCCAAAATCTGTTATAGTATTTGGAAGATTTATTTCTGTTAACCCAGATCCTTTAAATGAATAATCACCTAAGCTTGTTATTCCTGTGAAATCAAAAGTAGAAAGTTTTGAACAATTATAAAACATATAATTAGTTACTATCTTGAAATTCTTTGGCAATATTATATTTTCTATAGATGAACCACTAAAAATATAAGTACCGTAATTTATCACACTACTTGGAATCTCTATGTTAGTTATTTTGCTATTTGCAAACGCATAATTTCCAATTGATTGAATAGAATTTGGTATTACAAAATCGTTTTTAAATCCGTAAAATGTATAAGGTTTAATCTCGGTTATTGTTAAAGGAATTTCTACAGAAGCTTCCAACTTTGTACCATTCATATATATTTCAGATGCATTACACATAGGATTAGAAGAATTACTTGACGCAAATTCTATCTTCATCCAATCTTCAAGTGTGCCCAAATAATTTACAGTTTTCAGGCGAGTTGTATTTAAAAATGAACCAGCAATTGTTTGTATGGATGATGGAATTGTTATTGATTCAAGAGTCGAGCATTGAGAAAACACACTAGATCCAATGCTTGTGATACCTTCAGGAAGTACACATTCTGCTAAACCAGAACAACCATAAAATGTAGAAGAACCTATACTTTTTATATCTTCATCTATAATTAAATCACCCGATATACGTTTTGCATTATTTCCTGCATTTAATTCGTTTTCTTCTGTTACAGTTAGATAATTATATTCTATCAATTCATCCCAACTATAAATCAAGGTTCCGTTATGCGTGTTAAATAATCCATACTTATTTCTAAATATTGCTATAAAGGTGGTGTCTGAATCTATAACACATTCTTCAACGTTTACAACATCAGTTCCATTTTTACTCCAACCTAAAAAATCAAATTTATCTTTAGTTGGATTTTCTGGCACTAAAATCTTGCCACCATTTTCTACAACTTGTTTGTTATATTCAGTATCATCAACTAAAAATTTTACAGTGTGTCTATATGTTACATTTGCTACAAATTTTGTGTTCTCTGTAAGAACATAAGTGTTTAAATCAACTTGCTCGTTATTAACCATCCAATAATTGAAAATTACAAATTCAGTTGATTCAGGGTTTGTTATGCTAACTTTATTGTTATCATCTGCTTCACATATATCATAAACACTTCCGTCAAACTCAAATATACCTACAAAATGATTGTCATTTTCTAATTCAAAAATATAATCTTCGTAATAACTGATAGATTTTTCTAAATCCGCAATTCTGCTCGTCAATTCTATAATTTGACTATCATTATTTGTTAATTCATTTTGCAATGTTATAATTTGATTAGAAAGTAATGTGTTTTGATTGCTTAAAGATAAAATTTGTTCAGCATAATTTGAATTAGCAGTTTCTAGACTATCAATAGTGTCATTTAAACTATCTATTTGTTTGTTTAAACTTGCTATATAATCTTCCAATATTTGAATTTCAACAACGTCATTTTCAAGTTCTTTATTTAAGGCTTCTATTGTCTTATCTAACTCTAAAATATTATTTTCAAGCATTGAAATTTCAAGTTCGTTATCTTCTATTTCCAATTCTAAAGCTAAAATAGTTTGCTCATTATTTTCTTTATTTTGATTTAAACCATCAATTTGAGTTGTGTAATCTTTATTTTGATTAGTTAAGGTATTGACTTCGTTTTTCAACTGACTAATTTGGTCAGTTTGAGTTGTGATAGTATCCCTATAACTATTTATAAGTTCGTTATACTCATCTTTATCTTTTAATGCGGTATTATAGCCATCTTCATAAGCTGAATTTATATCCTGCTCTGTATATATACCAGTGCCAGACATCCCGTCTTTTACTTTATTGAAGTTTATAACTCCCCAAGTGAGAACGAAGATGAACAAACCTACAAAGATGAGGCTAAAAATTACACCTAAAACTTTTTTAGTTTCCATTTTACCTCCTTTTGTTAAATTTGTATTTGTTATAAAATCTCATTTACATATAAGCGAATACCATTATTTGAAAAATACTGCTCTAAAAAACTAACATTTTCATTTCCTGTAGTCGCTAATGTTAATTGAGTTTTATCACTTAAAAACTTTATAGATATTTGCATATCTACCGACTTAATTATCTCGCCATAAGTGTCATAAAAATCTAAATTCACATTTGTAAATATTGAACCTGCATTTATTTCACTTTCTAGCAAAATATAGTCATTAAGCACAACCTGATAAGTATTAGTTAAGCCATTAAAATCATCCACTTTTAAACAATCTGCTTCAAATATATAAGTGTCAGTTTCATCATAGATATCGTGATAAAACACAACACTTGTGTTTGTATATTTAAAGCTTTCTTGACTGAATTTATTTGAAATATCTATGGATCCATTTACATAACTTTCTGCTTTTACTTCTTTGTAGAGTTGGATGCCACAAAACACTCCTAGCAAAACCAAAATTACGCAAATTATATACCAATACCATTTCATAGTTGCACCTCCTCATACTCGCTATTTATTGAATTGTCTGCTATAACAAAACTAATTCCAGCAGAATATTTTAGAGTTTTTAGATTAGAGTTATATAATGCGCTATCTAATAAATAGATTGTTTGACTTTCGCCTTTAAAAGTGATCGTGTCTATTTCAAAATCTGCAAATGCGTTATAGTCTAGTCCAACAATATTGATATTCTTTTCTTTTAAATAGTCGGAGTTTAAATCAAATATGATGTTCACTTTTGCTCTTGGCATTTCTTGAAAAATCTGTTTTACATCCAAATTTAGTGAAACAAAATATCCACCATAAACTTCGCTATACCTATAAACAAATATATCTTTTCCATTATACTTTGCTTTTTCATCAAGATTGTATGTCATTCTTTCTTGCCAATAAGTTGTATCCACAGTTTCTTCTTCAATGTCATATTTCGAGTTATTGTCTATAATTCCAAACATTGATTGACTGCTATTTCTAGCACCATTTTCATCATAATGGAATTTCAAAACAGCATAACTTTTTATAATGTCCGAAACGTTATCTTCTTTAAATTTTTTGTTTTCTAAATCATATTCTTTAATTGAAAACAGCGAACTTAAATCTACTGTTATATAATAATCTCCATAACCTGCACTATTTGTTCTAACCGCTTGCATACAAGATTGAAATAAGCTTCCAAAGGTGTAGTAATAACGGTTATATTTTTCGCCAACTTTCCAACCTATACCAAAAATATTTCTAACATCTCCTACGTCTTTATCAAAATACTTGTCTAATTTTATTGAAAACGCTCTATCATCAATCTTTATAATAAATTCAGTTGTTCTTTTTAATTCAGTTGCAATACTTCCATTGTTATTTGTAATACCATTCCAATTAATTCCGTTTGTAAAATCATAATAGTTAAAGCTTTTATCTACATAATTATTTGCTATTTGCACACATTCATCGCTTGTCCCATAATATCTATCGTTGTTTCCTATTTTCATAAACGATATTTCACTATTTCCATCCCAGGTATCAAGTGGTAGACCTTGATAATCTCCTAGATATTGCATACCTGATGACCTATAACCACTAGATAAAAGATTAAAATCCGTGAAATAGTTTATCTTCAATTCTTGGAGCATTATTCCATTGTTATTATCATTGCTATAATAATTTACTTCTAGAAAGTACCTATCTTGCATTTCGTCTTTCTCTTCTTCTGTTAAATCTTCTGAATTGATAATATCAACTATATCTAAACCAACTTGATTATCTATATAGTTCACACCAATCGTTATCTCTTTAACGAAAAAGTGATAATACCCAAGTGCAAGAGATACTACTGCTCCAAGTATTGCAAGAAACACTAGACAGCAGTTGCCTACGACTTTAAAAGCATTTCCCATTTTTACCTCCTTTTATTAGATTTTTAAAGAAGAAAAAGCACTAAATAAACATAAGTTTAAGTAGTGCTTTCTTTTAAATAATTCCATTCCAACCGAAGAAATTGAGTATATCAGCAAGCCAATTACAAGCTTTGCTAAGCCATCCAAATATCTTGCCTAGAATAGAAAGTGGCCAAGTGCCAACTAACACCACTAAAACAATGATTAGAATTATAAATATCAATCTCTTCATAGGCTAACCTTTATTTTATAATCATATTAAGAAGTGCTTTGTCCGAATTGCGATAAGGTTTAATGCTACATTCATAAATCTCACCATTTTCATCAACAGTTCTTGCAAGATAAGTGTTACCTGTTATAACCTTACCAGTTGCGTCATCTTTAATTTCAAATGGATTTACCACTAATTCAGCAGACATTTCGTTTCCAAAGACAATATCTAACACTGCATAACCACCCTTATCTGGTGGAACAACCGCTACTTTTACTTCTTTACCACGAATATTGCCCTTGATAAAATATGAGAAATATGTTTTGTCGTTCTTTTCAAAAACTTCTCTTTCAACTAACAATTTATTTGTCTTTTTAGCCATTACTTTTTACCTCCTTTAAGTTTTGTGCCTTTCTCTCTTGAGAATTTTCTTGCTTCTTGTTTAGATAATCCAGCATCCATAGCTGTCTTGAATCTATAAAGTCCCGCATGGTCGCTTTGACATTGAAGATAACCAGAGCGAAGACCTGCTTCATAATCTGTTAATTCTTTACCTTCTTTTTGACCTCTTTGATGGACTTTTGCTTTACGCTCTTCTGCGTAACCTTTTGCGCGCTTATTTGGCACGAGCCAGCGCCTTACTGTGTTATAATTTGCCATTCAAATTTCTCCTTTTATTAATTTTTGTGTCATTTAGACTATTAAGTTGTAATGTAATCAAACATACCAAGAAACTCTTAAACGAAACATACGCTCCCTTGACCCAAACGAAGGCGGCCACCTTTATCTATATAAGTCGTTTGAAGATCCTAACGCTAAACTATTGTTCTTGTCATCGATTACGCCGACATTGTATAACTAAATTTAAGGAATTTGAAGTGAGTTTTCTCGTATCTTTAAAGTACTTTATATGCACTTTTAATGCCCTTTTTAATGAAAAAACAAGGCATTTAGCCTTGTCTATTTACATAAGTTCTTGAATGGGATGAGCATTTAATTCGTTTACCATTTATGTTTAATCTATCTGAAAACATCATTTCATAAAGTTTATCTAATTTTTTGTTTCTTATATAAAACGTATCCTTACTAAATAACAATTCTTGCCCATCTATATTTGTGTCAACATATAGGTCTTGTTTGATTATATAATGTTTAGTCCTATAAACATTGACAGCGTCTATCATAAACTCTGGAAAAGTTAAAATTTTTTTCATAATTACACCTCCTCAACTTTAATATTTTCTTGAAAAAATTTAACTAACTTTCTATTCAATTTTTGAATATAGTCATACGAAAAGCCCGATTTATCTGCTAACGACTCAAAGGTGTTGTTATTTATGTATAGCGAAACATAAATCTCATAAAGTCTTGGTGGTGCAAATCGTATGGCGTCATTATATTTTTTAATCTTAGTTGAAACAATATTTGCTCCAATCACACTAGATGCCTTTTCAAACATCTCTTTATGTGAAAAATAGTATCTTATTTCTTTTAATTCTTCTCTTATTAATTCTGGTTTCATATTTACTCCTTTTAAAAATTTAATTTTTGCTGGGAGTTTAATAAAAAACGCCCAGACGATTTGTGATTTCTCTCGATAACCACATTCGTCAAGGCATTTACCTTTTACACGAATCTTGCTTATACAGTAGTGAACTAGGATTTAGTTTGAATACTATTTCAATTCGACCTATATTTTGCTATATAAACGAATATTATTTAATGTTTAATTATGCGTATTAAACGCTCTTTTGGTGGATGTTCTTTGCTATAAAATGTTACGTTACAGACAGGACAATTTCCATATATTCCACCTTTTGGATACTTTGTAACCTCAACATAATTTGAACATTGAGGACATCTCATCTTTTGCTTTGGTTTAGATAAATTAGTATTGTTTTTCACTTTATACCTCCTTTTTATCAATACACTCGCAATACAAACTATTCAATTTTAGGAAGTCCTAAACAATAGTTCAATTATCATTTGTATGTATAACAAAACAAAATTTGTTTTATTATCTAAATTAAGTTTTTAATAACTTTTACCGCAATACCTTGAATTTGAATTTTATCAAAATACATATCTTGCATATTGTCATTTTCTGGATGCAATCTAACTTTCTTTTTCCTATTATCTTTGTAATATCTCTTTAAAGTTGCTTCATCATTTATTAATGCAACAACTATTTGACCATTTTCAGCAGTTTCCTGCTGTCTAACAATTATGTAATCTCCGTCATTTATACCTATGTTTACCATACTATCACCATTTGCTTTTAATATGAAATACTCACCACTACCTAAAAACTCGTTAGGAATAGGCAAGTAACATTCAATGTTTTCTTCTGCAAGCAATGGTTTTCCACAAGCGACACTTCCAACTACCGCAAGTTTTCTAATAGAATTATTTAAACTAGACATATTTTCCGTAAAAATTCCTCGACTGCCACCACTACTAGTTATCATTTTTCTATTTTTCATTTCAATTAAGTACTTTGCTACACATCCAACTGATATTTGCAAATCATTTGCAATTTCCCTTATGCTTGGCGATCTACCATTTATAGAATAATAATTTTCTATAAATTCCATAATCTTTTTCATTAATTCGTAACTCTTTGTTCTCATATGCAAAATTCCTTGTCTATCGTGAACATTTTTTCACGCTTAGGAAGATTATAGAACATTTGTTCGATAAGGTCAACACATTTTTGGAAAATTTTTACATTTTACTAGGGTGGTGTTTTTGGCTTTTTAGAATTTAGATAATATTGCCTTCTTTTTTCTTTGGCTTTTATTATTTCTATAATTTCCCTTGCTAGAGAGGTAGCAACTATATCTATTTGTTCTTTTGGTATTAACTCTAACAATGGTAAGTCATCTATATAGCATTTCTTTTCATTATCTTTAATGTCTAAAATTATCTCTTTCATATTCATATCCTCCTTTGTTGGCTATAAATTACAAAGATTTTTAAAGAATGTGAAAGTACTTTTTAATTATTTTTAACTTACTTTGTATGCACTTTTAACTTAATTTTAATGACTTTGTGCGTACTTAATGTGCTAAATTAACTCCTTTGTCTTGTTTAGTGGTGTTTCTTTTTTCGTTTAGTAGGTTATCAGAGATGCTTATCTATGTCAAAGGGTTAAATTATCGCTTTAAATACGAAATCAATTATATCAATGCAATAATTTATCCTTTATCTTTGACCTATCTAACCCTCTCTGATTGTTTGGTGGTATCGAAAAAAGTTTCGACAAAGGAGTTTGATATGTTAAAAGTCAATGTTAGATGCGTATTTTGCAAGTTAAAAGTAAGTAATTATTGCATAAAAATTGAGCATATTAACATTTCTAATTCCTTTAAAGTTGATCTATTTTCTATTGAAAAACATTAAAGGGAGTTAAAAAATGAAAACAGCAGTTATTTACGCTAGATATTCAAGTGATAATCAAACCGAACAATCTATTGAAGGTCAATTACATGTTTGTCAAGATTATGCAAAAAGAAATGACATAACTATTGTTGACACATATATAGACAGAGCAATGTCTGGAACAAACGACAAAAGAACAGATTTTCAAAGGTTGTTAAGGGATAGCAATAAGCAAGCATGGGATTATGTAATGGTTTATAAGTTAGATAGGTTTAGCAGAAATAAATATGAAATGGCTATACATAAGAAAACCCTAAAAGACAATGGCATAAAACTTATCTCTGCAATGGAAAATATTCCTGACACACCAGAAGGAATTATTTTAGAAAGTTTACTTGAAGGTATGGCTGAATATTATTCGGCAGAACTTTCTCAAAAAGTAAAGCGTGGTATGAATGAAACAAGGAAAAAAGGAAATTTCACTGGTGGAACAATACTATATGGATATAAGGTTGAAAATAAGAAAATAGTTATAAACGAAGAAGAAGCCCAAGTTGTTAAAAACTTATTTGTAGATTATGCATCTGGAAAACTTGTTATGGATATTCTTGCGGAATTAAGACAAAATGGAGTTTTGTATAGAGGAAAGAGATTTGGAAGAAATAATCTTTATTACTTTTTAAGAAATGAAAAGTACAACGGGAAATATACATTTAATGGCGAAGTTTATACTAATATGTATCCTAAAATCATATCTGACGAACTTTTTGAAACAGTTAGAAATAAAATCGAAAACAATAAATATGGAAAACATAAACCAGATATCGTTTATTTACTGAAAAATAAGTTAAAATGTGGATATTGTGGTAATATTGTAAATTCGGATGCTGGCACTTCAAGAAATGGAAATGTTAAAAGATACTACAAGTGCAGAACTAAAAAAACTCATAAAGATTGTCCACTAAATCCAGTTCGAAAAGAATTGATTGAGGATTTTGTTGTAAAGACAATTTTATCAGCATTAGGAAATAATGCAATTTTAATAGAGATAGCCAACAAAATTGTTAAGATAACTGAAGAAAGAATTGCAAACGATTCTACACTTTCGTTACTTTATAAAGAAATGGAAAAAATAGATAAAGCAATATCTAACGTTTTGTCAGCTATTGATAATGGTATAATTACTACATCAACAAAACAACATTTAGAAGATTTAGAATTAAAGAAAAACGAGTTGGCAGAGCAGATTGCCTTGAAAAATTCTAAAGAAAAAATAAGACTTACAAAAGATGATATTATAAAGTATATGAAAACTGCTATAACAAAAAGTCCAAAACAAATGATTGACTTGCTGGTAAAAGAAATTAAACTATATAATGACAAGGTGGAAATTTTCTTTAAATATAATAAAAAAGCTGAAGATACTAACTTAGAACAAGTTGTTATCTACTCAGAAAAACAAGATGTGAAACTCAGCAAAACTAATCAAAAAATTCATATGGATATAAATTGCATAATTTAATCGTGTTAAAATTGACACGATTTTTTATTTTTTATATTATAGTAATATTATTAAACATGGAGATATAATGACGCCAGAAGAAATCAAAGACAGAATTAAGCAATTAGATAAAGAATTATTAGAAAATCAATATCATTGTCTTGAAGCTTTTACATATTTAAGAGATGGAGAATATAGCGGAGATATTGCCACTATTCAGCAGTTTCATGGGGTTATTGGAGCTAAAAATAATTTTGCCGATTGTAAAAATGGAAAATTTTTAACTTTTGAAAGTTTTTGGCAAGCATGGTTAAAAGGTCTATATGAACATACTCAACAATGCTTAAAGTGTGGATCAAAACCTTTGATAGCAAAAGTGATCGAAGATGATTTATTAAGAGAGTATGTAAAAATATTTTTAGAACGCAACTATTATAGAAATTATAAAGCTAGGATTAGGACAAAACCCTTAGAAACACTTACTAAAATATGGTTTGGCAAAAATGGAGAAAGTTTGTATGGTTTATATATTGCCCCTAATTCTTTTGAGGGAAATTGGTACAATAAGGATAGAGATATTAGAAATGCGAAATTCGATTATTGGACTGTTGGACACGTTCTCTCAACAGGATTAGTAACAGATAATACTAAAGACGGTATAGTAAAGTTTGACAATTTAGATAAGTTAATACAATTTCATAACATAATATTTCGTAGAGCATCATCAAGTGAGTATGAAAAAATTATAATTGACAAATATCTTTCATATTTAAAGAATTCTAACAATCCAGAAAGAATCCCCTTTTTAATACCTGAGTTTAGATATTTAGGAAAAGAAAAAGAACACGTGTATAGACTAGATTTTACAATATTAAATATTTATAGACAGAGATATGTAGGGTTTGAAATAAGTCCTTCAAGTTCCCACATGTCGCTATCAAATATAAAAAATAGAACGAAAAAAGAAATCAATAATGAATTAAGTGAAAATTGGGAAAAAGAAATGCACAAACGAAATGCTTATTTTATGAAATATAATATTTCATTAGTAACCTTTACTGATTCTGATTTGACAGATATAGACGAATGTTTTCAAAAGCTTCAAAAAGAACTTGTAGTGGAAAATGAAGATACCAAAGCAGCAGAGGATTATCTTAAATTAATTAAATCCTTATAACATTTTTACTATCAATAGAAATTTAATTTTACAAAAAATTAAAAATATAGGATACAAATAAAAAAATTACTATATACAATGTATATAGTAAAAATGTTAATTTTATGTGTTCTATTGAGGTGATATGCGCTCAACCAATTAAACTTAGCAATTCGCTAAGTTTTTTTCATGTAATTAACAGACCTTTGGGTTAGGGCTCCCGCAAAACATTTTGTCAAACAATTATATGATTACACTCAAAATGTTTTAGTGGGAATAAGGAACAAACAAGTAAAAGTCTTATAATTGCGAAAATTTGAGCAATTTAGACAAAGCGCAGTTTGTGACGCCGTCGTTGGTTCAAATCCAACTCTCGCAACCACGTCGCAACTAGGCTTTTTAGTCTAGTTGTTTTTGTTAAAACAACATTGACCTTTTGTCTGTTGCTTGTACCCCACATCGAGACCATGCTCTCGTGGGGACCCCGTTTTACCCCATTGCGCACCAGTGCTTATGGGACCCTATTAATATTTTGGTGCTTTTTCTTTTTTTACGCATAAAAATAATTGAAGAGTTTTATTTATTAAATTGTTTTAAAAATTTTAGTAAGTTTTCTTTTTTGTTTTCTACTTTTTCGTCTAGGACGGCGTTGAGTAAGAATATTAGCGCGTCGCCTATTTCTTTACCTTTTAAACCAAGAGATAACATATCTTTTCCGTTTACTTTTAGGTCTTTAAGTGAAAATGAAAGTTGTTTTTCTTCTATTGATTTTAAAATTTCGTCGATTTTATCAAACTTTTCTAATCGCTCGTTATGAATTGGAGCTTGACCGAAGTTATCCGCTCTTTGCAACAGCACTAAGTCTTTAACGATTTTAACGCTTTCTAATTTGTACACCAAGCGATTGATATATTTTTCTGTTGCTTGCAAATCTAAATCGTGATGTTTAATTAGTTTTATGACATATTCAATTGTTTTGTTATCATACTTTAATCGCCTTAAAATTTTTCCAGATATTTCATAACTTTTTTGCGCGTGGCCGTAAAAATGACCCACTCCATTTATTAAACTAAAACTAGCCGGTTTACCTATATCATGAAACATAACGGCAAGCCTAATATTTTTATCACAAGTTGCACCATCTAACGCCACACAAGTGTGAGTTAACACATCGTATCTATGATGTGGATTGTGCTGGTCAAACCCTTTCATTGTAAGCAGTTCAGGAATGACAACTCCAAAAATATCAACATATTCAAGCATTGCCGACTTTGCATTTTTCCCAAGCAACGTTTTTTCAAATTCCACGCGAATACGCTCAAAAGACACATGTTTTAGTAAATGTTTCAATTCAAACATCGCCTTTTTTGTGTTTTCTTCAATCGTAAACCCAAGCACGGACGAAAATCTTATTGTACGCAAAATTCTTAGTGGGTCTTCTTTAAAACGTTCGCTTGCGTTTCCGACAGAACGAATAATTTTATTTTTTATATCTCCAACACCACCAAATTCGTCAATAATATTTTTGCCGTCATAGGCAAGTGCATTTATTGTAAAATCTCTTCGCTTTAAATCGTCAACTAAGTTGCGTGTGAAGGTTACACTTTTTGGGTGCCTAAAATCTTCATACTTTCCGTCAATTCTATATGTGGTTATTTCAATCGGCTTTGAATTTACAATCACGGTTACAGTGCCATGTTTTAGCCCTGTTTCAAAAATTTTGTATTCACTTAAAACCTTTTCTACTTCATTTGGAGTTGCATTAGTTGCTAAATCTAAATCTTTATAAGGCTCGCCTAAAACAAAATCTCTAACACACCCACCCACTAAAAAACACTCAAAACCTGCTTCATTTAATGTTTTGATAATCTCATTCGCTTCAATAGGAATTTTTAAAGATTTATTCACACTGCAATTTTAGATTAAATAAAATAATTTGTAAAGTTATTTTTTATTAACATCAACCTTTTTGTGACAGTTAGGACATTCCTTATCTTCTTCAAATAATTGATAACCGCAATTTTTACAAAATGTTACATTCTCCGAAACTTCTAGATCCTTTAATTCTACAATCTTCTTTTCTAGTAATTCTTTTTTTAATTTTTCTAATTCGTTTAATGTGTAATTTATTGTGTAAAGTATAGTTAAAGCCACAACATCTATTACTATTGCAATAATAAAATATATGAAGCTAATAACTCCTATAATTCCAAAAACTAGTAAAACAAGTGTACCAAATACAAATAATATTAAATATATTGCATAGATTAGTGACATAAAATTAGTTAATCCATTTTTATTTTTTCCTTCCATTTTTAACTCCTTTTTTAATCTTATTATACTGAATTGTAAAATTTAAGTCAAATGTATACTTGCATATCTGCAAGTATTTTTTATTGCTCTCATTGATAAGATGTTTTCTAATAAGGAGCCGTTATGAAACTGCAAAAAGCGATAGCATTAAGAATATCAAATTTAATGCGCCTTAATAATTATAGTCAATATGAATTAAGCAAACGTTCAACGGTTGAACAATCAACTATTTTTCACATATTAAATGAAGATACTAAACATATTAAAATACAAACCATATTTAAAATTGCAGACGCGTTTAATTTAAGTTTAAAAGAATTTTTTGACGATAATCTTTTTGATAAAACCAACATAGAAATATAATAGAAATTTTTTAAATTATAAAAAAATCGTATTTTCATACGATTGTTTATTTTTTAGCCATGAAAAAATTGTTCACATATCTATGTGCGATTTACCAAATATCATTTAAGCCTAGAAGATAATCAGATGTTACACCAAAAAATTTACACAATTTAACCACATTTATTATATCTGGATAACTTTTGCCAAGTTCCCAAAGTGAGATTGTGTCCTGCGTTGTTGATATCTCTTTTGCAAGTTCAGTTTGAGTGATACCCTTTTCTTTTCTGAGTTCTCTAATTAATTTACCGATTTCCATATTAATATTTTACGTAATAACAACTTTTCAATATGTACTTACGTAAAAATCTCGTTTCCATTTTTTGGTAAATATTAAACATTTTTAGATTTTTTGTTTATCTTTGATTTGGAAAGACAACATTTTCGACAAATTTACAAAAATATTTGTCGAAAAATGAAAAATAATCGCAAAAAAGCGACAATTTGATTTACAAGTATTTTTAAGTTAACTGCTTTAATATTTTAATAAATCACCACTTATTGTCGTTGTTGATTTTCACTTCGCCACATAAAATGTCGTTGTATGAATAAGTGTTTATATTTTCTTCCATATTTAGACTTTTAACAGTGAAAACAGACGCGTACACATTCTCAATTCGCGCTCTATATGAACTAACTTTTCTTCTTCCGCGGTTGATGTGCAAATCTACCACTTGACCTTTTAATTCAAGTATTTTTTGTTTTATGTTATCCACAGTGTTTGGCATTTTTTTCATAATTTTCCACCTTTTAAGAAATGATTTTATTTTAAATTTTTTATTGTTTAACGATAAAAACATTTTTAAAACAATTTAAAATAAAAAATATTCTCCCTACTATATTTTTGCATTTAGGGAGAATATTAGTCTGTTTCGACAAATTAAGTCAAAGAAAACGCATGACCATCGAGATAGCATCTCATGCACTCTTCCATTAAACTTTGCTCGTAATCTGGAAAACAAAAATTATCTTCTTTATTTTTACTTAACATCGTAAATAATCTTTCAACCAATTCATGTGGGGCCGAAAATAATTTGTCCGTGCATTTCTTATACGCCAATTCTCTTTTTGATAGTTGGTACTTATAATTTTTAAATTTGGTTATTAAATGCATAAGTGAAATACGCTCTATCAATTTCATGTCTTTTGTGGCATTTTGAATTTCTTTTATGTTGTGAGTAAAGATGTAATGTATAATTGCAAACACCATCATTCCTTTGTCGTTATTGTTGTATTCTTTTATTAGATTATTAAATAATTCCACACCGCTTGAATTGCGCACAACGTTATAGAAAACGCAAATTTCTGGTGAAACGCTTTTACTTTTTTCAAGTTTTCTATCTAGACTTTTGAACCATGGCAAATTGTAGTTATAATCTTCGCTCGCGTCATATTTACCGGCGCAAATTAAGTCGTTATCATTTTCAGACTTTTCAAAGCCTTTTTCAACCATAACAAATAAATTATATTCAAAATATGCATTATACACCCGCAGATTCTTGCTATCAAAAATAACAAACGCTATGTCATTATTGTTTGTAATTATTCCGCACAAATAAACATAGTGTTGACCCACAACTCTACCTATTATTGGTTTTATGGTTTGGTCAAAATCTATTCCCAAATCGCCGTCAAACTCCGTGAGTGAAAACGTAACGTTCCCACTCTCGCCAAATAATGGCCTGTCTGGATTTATTGTAATATTATGTGTGTTGTTTGTATTATGCGTGTTTTCCATGTAATCATATTAAACCCAAAAACACCATTTGTCAATACCTAAATATTTTTAATTATAAATGAACTTCTTACACTGCTTCACATTTTAAACTGACTGTTGCGCTGATTTCAATTTCATAAGAAAAGTTTTCTTGAAGCACATTTTCCGCTTTCATATATTTTGTTGGTGAATAAAATCTACCTTCTTCTTCAATTTCTAGCACGTTTACGTTCTCTGTTTCAAGCAAACGTTTTGCATTGTCAATAGCATTTTTCTTTGCTTCAACTAAACAATCTAAATATATTTCGTCTGCATTAGATAGTTTTAAATTTATATGGTTGATGCAGGCGTTGTTTTCTGTGATAGTGCTCACAACATTTTCCATATTTTCTAAACTGTCAAGTTCCACAACACAACTTAAAATTGCATAGTAACCAACAATCTGTTTATCACATGAATAGTCAATGTTTGGGTTTGTGTAAAAACTATCAATTTTCACATCTGCATTTGTTATGGTGTTTTTTAACGCTTCAAATTGATTTAAACTTTTTTCTTTTGCTAGAGTTAAATCTGTGTCCGCATTCTCTAAACTCACAAAAATTTGTGCACTATCCGCTGTGTAGGTTTTAGTGGCAGTGCCGTAAACAGTTGCTTCCACTCCTTCATTAGATACTGCATAACTTGTTTTCGTAGGCAACAAAAAACAAGTTAAAACCAAACAAAACACTGCACATAAACTAACAATTTTAACAAACTTTTTCATAATTATCCCCCTGATTAGTCTGTGTAAAATTTTAGAAAAATTCGCCGTATTACAAAACACGAACAAAACTAACAAAACAAATTAAAATCTATTAAAACTTATAAAAAATGTAAAAATTTGTGCCTTTTTCTACAAATTTTTCAATCATTTTTCATTTTGCTTTACAAAAAATTTGCCTTGTTTTATAATATTCTTAACATATAATGTACATTTCATAAATCATAATTTTTACTAGGTTATTATATGTTTAAATTAAAATAAAAATTTTAAAGGAGAAACATTTTGATAGAATTTAGATACGACACACAACTTCTTATAGAAGGTAAAAATTTAGACGAAGATAAAATTAGAGATTATTTTTTAAACAATTTTAAAGGCGACTGCCTAATTGCTGTTGGTGATAGTGAACTAATTAAAATTCACTTCCACACAAATGAACCTTGGCAAGTGTTAGAATATTGCGCAAGCCTTGGCGAAATCTACGACATCGTAGTCGAAGATATGGACCGCCAATCTCGCGGATTGAAAGGTTAATAGCAAAAACTTAAATTATATAAATTCTAAAGTTAATACATATCTTCGACTACACCCCAGGGAGTCCCCACAAAACGAATGTTGCAGTGGGGTTAAAACGAGTAAACAAGCATAAGGCTAATGATTGCGCAGTTTACAAGCAATCTAGCAAAAGCGCAGTTTGCGAGTGAAGATATGGATAGACAATCTCGCGGTCTTAAAGGTTAAATAAAATACCTTCGACTAAACTCAAAACAACAATGTTGCAATAGGGAAAATCGAGCAATTTAGCAAAAATGCAGTTACTCAATCTCTTAACCTATTGGAAAGGGAGCAATGAGGGGAAATTCCCGCAAGGTGTCCCCTCATATAACGAAGCAAACAAGCATAAGGCTTACGATTGCGCAGTTTACAAGCAATCTAGCAAAAGCGCAGTTTGCGAGTAGTAAAAGGAGAAAATTATGAAAAATGTTAAATTTTATGTTTGTGAAAACTGTGGTCAAGTTATTGTAAAGGTTAAGGATACCACTGTTCCTGTGGTTTGTTGTGGTAGACCTATGAAAGAAATTGTGGCAAACAAAACAGACGCCGCACAAGAAAAACATGTGCCGGTTGTAAATATAAAAGGAAAAGATGTTGAAGTTCGCGTTGGTTCAACTCTTCACCCAATGACCAAAGAACACCACATCTCTCATTTCATACTTGAAACTAACAAGGCCGTTCGCGAAATAAAGATAACCGACCCAACAAAACAACCTGAACCAGTTGTTCATTTTACCCTAGACGAAGGCGAAGTTGTTAAAAACGCATACGCCTACTGCAACCTTCACTCACTATGGAAAACTGTAGTTAAATAATTTTTAATGCTATTTAAATATAAAAAATGACCTTTTAATAAACAAGGTCTTTTTTAGTACTCAGTTTGTTACAAGATATTGATTTCTTTATTTTTTTAATACACAAAATTTACAGATTTTTGTTAAAATTGCGGTTTTGACAAAAATCTCATTTTTTATTATTGACAATTTACCTTTATTTTGTTAGTATATACATGTATATTATTTAGTTGCGGGTTTATTTTTTACTCTGCAATGTAAATTATTTAAAAGGAGAACTTATGAAACAGACTTATCAACCTAAGAAGAAACAAAGAAAAAAAGTTCATGGTTTTAGAGCAAGAATGAAAACTTTGTCTGGTAGAAAGGTTTTAAAGAGACGCAGAAACAAAGGCAAAAAAGAATTGACTAAATAACACATAGGTAATTTATGCTAAGCAAAGAAAATCGATTAAAGAAGAAAAAAGAGTTCAATTATATTTATAAGCGTGGAGAAGTGTTTCACTCACATAGTTTTACGATGCATGTTGTGCGCGCTTACAAACGTTTTCCACAAATTGGAATATCGGTTAGTAAAGCCGTTGGCAACAGCGTTGTGAGAAGCCGAGTGAAACGCATTTTTTCAGAAGCGTGCAGGTTGAATATTAATAGGTTTGCAGTTAAGAATTATGTAATCACACCAAAACCTATTAGTGCAACCAAAACGTCAACAGAGATTGCTCGCGAACTTATGTCTGTTTTAAATAAAAACGGACTGTATAGAGATGTTTAGATTTATCTACATTTTAACCTACCCCTTCACACTTATTGAACTCGCTTTAATTGGTATTTACCGCCTATTTATTAGGCATGCAACCCCAAAAAGTTGCAAGTTTATTCCAAGTTGCAGTACATATGCAAAATTGAGTTTAATCGAATTTGGCTTTATTATAGGAAATTACTATATAGTAAAGCGAATTATCAAATGTAACCCTAAAAATTGTGGTGGTTACGATTTCGTAAAATTAAATTTATCAGGGAACTATAAATGGAAATGTTAACAAGTATGACGTTGGCTAGCATGTGGTCAACAATAATAAATGCGTTTGCAGGTTGGATTGTCAACTATGGTTGGGCAATCATTGTTTTTACTATCGTTTTAAAACTGGTTTTATCACCGCTTGATATTTTGCAACGCGTTTCAAGCCAAAAACAGGCGCGCGTTATGGGCGCAATGCAACCAGAACTGGACGAACTTAAAAAGAAGTATGCGGACAATCCTGAAAAGTTAAACGCCGAGCAAAACAAAGTTTATCAAAAATACAATTCCAACCTTAAAGGAATGTGTTTGCCAATGCTTATCTCGCTAGTTGTTACTCTCGTTGTGTTCTTCACATTGTATGCAGGCATAAGAAACCTTGGAAACGAAAAACTTTATGAAACTTACCGCACTCTTGACCAAACATATGTAACAGCAAATGCGGAAGTGGAAGAAACTTGGTCGGAAGACGAAAAGAATGAATACATCGCTGTGGCTGTTCAAGATGCGTACGACGAGCAAACAAAAGAAAATAGTTGGCTTTGGGTTAAAAACGTTTGGAAAGCAGACACAAACACAAGCGAATTTGTGGACTTTGAAAGTTATTGGAACTATCTAGAAACAAACAATTTAACAGAAGGTAGTTCAAAAGAAGATGCTCAAGCAAGATACGATTTCATAACCAGCACGATTATTGGTGATAGCAGAGATAACAATGGTTATTTTGTGTTGATAATACTGTGCGCACTGGTTAGTTTCTTATCACAATTTATATCAACGAAGTTGTTAAACAGCAAAGGTCAAAAAATGAACACAATGAATAAAGTTATGATGGCAATTATACCAATCTCAATGTTGATATTTGCCTACACTTCAAACGTTGTGTTCACCTTGTACATTGTAACAAACTCACTTATGACAACTATTATATCTACAATAATTTCACTAGTGATTAGGCACATTAACAAAAATAAACCTGATAACGAAATTGTTCTAAAAAAGAAAAATGTTGAAATTATGGAATATAGTAGAAATTACAATAAGAACAAATAATTTGTAACAACGATTGGTAAAAACATATAATGGTGCTACGGCACAAACAAAAGGAGAATATTATGCAAATAGAAGCAAGTGGAAAAAGCGTTGAAATTGCCATACAAAATGGTCTTCTCGAATGTGGCAAAAAACGTGAAGAAGTTGAAGTGAAAGTTCTAGACCAAGGCGGAATGTTCAAAAAGGCACGCGTTGAACTCAGTTGGAAAGAACCGGGCGAAGAAAATGAAGTTGTAGAAGATGTAACAGACGATGTTAGTGAAAACACCATTGCAACCGAAATTGAAGTCTCTCAAAATGAAGACGAAGCAAAAGAAAGTTTACCTGAAACAAGCGAAAAACCAAAACGTGTGGTGGACACATCTAGGTTGGTTGAACGCGGAAAAGAATTTTTACTAGGTCTATCTCGCCTTGTGGACGAAACAGCAGACGTGCAAGCAGAAGCAAAAGAAAATGAAATTTCATTTTCAATCACAGGCGAAAATGTTGGAAAACTTATTGGTTATCACGGAGAAAATATCCAAGCCATTCAAATGCTTCTATCTGGCTTAAAATTAAGAAGTGAAGGTCCTGTTAGAATGTATCTAGACATTGACGGTTATAAACAAAACAAAAACCAAGCAATAATTGACCTTGCCCTAAAAACAGCCGACCAAGCAGTTAAAATTGAGCGCAATATTCACCTAGACCCAATGAACGCATACGTTAGAAGAATTGTTCACACCACCCTTCAAGGTCGCGACGATGTTACAACCGAATCAACAGGCGAAGGCGAAAAGCGCCACGTTGTAATTAAACCAATCTTCAAAAAATAAACACACAAAAAACGGACTTAAATAGTCCGTTTTTTATTTACGCCCACAATATATTCGTTAAACCTTAGTTATTTATGTTTATAAATGTTTTCAAGTTAAAAATATTGTCAAAATTATAATCTTTTGTTATAATTATTTAGGAGTGGTTATGATGTTACAACTTGGTTTGGCATTTTTTATAACTTTAATATGTTATTTAATATTTCCTTTTATATATTTAGGCATAAATGGTAAAGTTGATCCGAAAAAAGGACATAAGTTGGCTTTATGGAATTCTATAATTTGTGCTGGTATTTTTTTTATTTTTGGAATAATTTTAGGTCTTTCTCCGACATTTAATGGATCAATGTTTGCTCCAGCATTTTTATATTATTTTGTTGCCAAACTAATTTTAGTTGATAAAAATAAAAAAGAAACAAAAAAAAGTGTAACGATCGAAGGACCGTATGTGAAAAAAATTTCTAGAATTAAAAACAGTAATAATGAACCAATAAATAATAAGATGGACACACTAAATATAGTAACTGAAGAATTAAACACCTGTCCTATGTGTGGAAATACTATAAATTCTAACACTAAAATTTGCGAAAAATGTGGTTCAGATATATCTTCAATTCAAATTCAAAAAACAAAAATTTTTAAAACTAATGTCTTGGATTTATCAAAAAAACTTTGTTTATATGAAAAAATCTCTATTGTGACACTTATTGTTTTGATCGTTTCTATTTTTATATTTATAGGAGCATTAGACATACAACATAAAAATAAAATTTCGCGTTCAAATTACACAAGCGAATTATTAGCAAATATAAATCCAAGTGTTCAAACCTATTTTCAAGAAATTGAACATGGCTACACTATACAATATATATTATATCAAAAAATTGATGGGCAAATTGTTTGTTATGCATTTAACATGAGTACAAGCTCAAATCATATTGGTTCTGCAAATAAAGCTGATATAATAAGTTATTTTAATAATTTAATTATGTCAGAACCACCTAAAAGTTTTACGTGTCCCGTACTTTTATCTTTTACAATAATTATTCCTATATTAGAATTTGCTTGTATAATAATTTTGATTGTTTTATTTAAAAAAGATGAAAAAGAGCTTTATAATATTCTGGTTTTAAACGCAAATAAAGAAATTTCACATTCTTTATCTTTAAAAGACAATCATTTAAAATATGAAAAGCAACTAATCACTAAAACTGAATATTTTAAAAATAAAAAATCAATCTTGCATAATATTGTTAAAAATAAATTTACATTCTTATTATAATTATGTTAAAGGAGTAAAATTGGACAAACTATCTGGTATATATGGTGCAATTATTGGAGATATTGCAGGGTCGAGATTTGAATTTAAACCACATAGAAATAAGGATTTTGAATTGCTTTATTCATTTAGTGGAAATGGATATAGCGAAAATCAAACAGTGGAAGATTTATTTAAAAGTAGTCACTTTACTGATGACACAGTTATGACAATTGCCGTTGCAAATGCTCTTATTGAAGCAAATGGTAAATACGACAATCTAACTGAATTGGTTGTGAAAAATATGAAAACTTTTGGGAATAAATATCCTTACCGCGGATATGGTTATAATTTCCAACAATGGTTAATTAGAGATACTGTTGAACCATACAATTCGTTAGGAAACGGAAGTGCTATGCGAATAAGCGCTGTACCATACTTTGCAAAAAATATAGAAGAAGTTAAGAAATTTTCAAAAATGGTGAGTGAAGTTACACACAATCACCCAGAAGGTATAAAAGGTGCGGAAGCAGTGGCTGTTGCAATTTACTTAGCGCTTCATAACCATACAAAAGAAGAGATTTTAAAGGAAATAGAAGAAAATTATTATAGTCTTGATTTTGATTATGAAGAATTGAAACAGAGTTATAAATTTAACGAAACTTGCCCAGGTTCTGTGCCCCAATCAATTTTTGCATTTAAAATTTCAACGACTTACGAAGATACAATTCGCACTGCAATTTCCATGGGTGGAGATGCTGACACTATGGCTTGCATATCAGGCGCAATTGCTGGGGCATTTTATGGAGTGCCGAATAACCTTAAAAAGGACGTATTAAAGTTTATACCAAGCGAATTTATTGATATTTTAAATAAATTTGAAAAATCTATTTTGTAAAAATATACTTACAGCATGAAAAAAACGGACTACTTTATGTCCGTTTTTCATTTTTATAAGGTTTAATAGGTTGTTTAAAATTTTTATAATTTATCTTTAACTTTACAGTTTTTTAACGAATTATGTTTATTTGAGACTAGTCGTCGTCTTCGTCGTCCTTGTCGTCATCTTTATCATCATCGTCATCGTCGTCGTCATCTTCTTCGTCGTCGTCAAAATCGTCGTCATCATCGTCAATATCGTCTAGGTCAAGGTCGTCGTCTTCGTCGTCCATATCTTTATCTAAATCGTCGTCAAAGCCAAAGTCGTCAACAATGCCTGTGGTGTCTTCGTCGTCATCAACTTCTTCATAATCTTCGTCTTCTTCGTCATCTTCTTCGTCGTCGTCCGAAATATATTTGTGCCAATCTGCCACTTCTTTATCTTCGTCTTCTTCACTTGCAACAATGCCTAATTCTTGTTTGCAACTATCGCAAATCTCTTGGTCATTTTGCACAAAGTTAATTTTACAAATTGGGCAAAGTTCAAGGTCGCCAATGTCGTCGTCCGAAGACTGAATTAATTTCATTTCTTTTTTGCAAACATTGCAATATTGGTCACTCTTTTTGATGTAGTTCAATTCACATCTTGGGCAAAGAATCCAAACAGGTTTTGTTGATTTAGCCATAAAATCCATCTCCTTATTAAATGAAATTATATTTAAAAATTAAGTGTTTTATAACCTTTAATTTTTACTTAGTATATTATAATTAGCAAAATATATTTTGTCTACTAATTTTAACACAATTTTTAAAATAATTTCTTGGTTTCATTGTGTCGTTGTATAAACACTACATATTAAAATACAACAAAAAATGATAAATATACTAAATAGTAAAAAAAATTTCGCAATTATTATTGCTAGTTTTTTTCATTACATAGATATAGTAATATCCACAACTTTTTATATTAAAAATGTATAAGACTAAACAAAATTAGATATAAAAAGTTATAAAATACTTATTTTTAAGATTTTGTGGTATTTTAAGTAAATTTGCAAAAAATTGTCGAAAAATAAATATAATCTTTACCCTTTCGACAAATTATTCAGTTTAAAAAATTCGTTACGCGCCTTCTATAAGCATTTTATCTGCTACTAATGCTATAAATTCCCCATTAGTTGGTTTTTCATTGCTTGAATACACTTTAATTCCAAACAAATTGTTTATATTTTCAATCTTTCCCCTGTTCCAAGCAACTTCAATCGCGTGACGAATTGCTCGCTCTACCTTTGATGCGCTGGTGGAATATTTTTCCGCAATTGTAGGATACAATTTTTTTGTTATTGAATTAATAATTTCTGGATTTGCAATAGCAAGTTTAATGGCTTCTCTTAGGAATTGGTAACCTTTAATGTGTGCTGGAATACCAACAGTTATAAATATGTTTGTGATTTTTTCTTCTATTTGATTAGTTTTACCATTGTACACTCTTCCGCCCGATTTGTTTTCGCTCATTATATCTTCAATTCTATCTTTTAGCGTTTCAAAATCAAACGGTTTTATGCAGTAGTAACTAGCACCCATAGAAATTGCTTTGTTTATAAACCCATCAATCGACAAGCTTGACTGTATAATAACTTTTGTTTTAGATAAATCTGCTTTTTCAAGTAGTTTGAAGCCATCTGCACCTTGCAAAACAATATCGGTAATAACTAAGTCTGGTTTAAACTTGTTTACGAGTTCAATCAACTCTTCCCCATTGTTTGTGGTGGCTACAACATCGTAACCGATGTTTTTAAAATTCTTATCTAAACAGTCAATTAACTGCTTGTCTTCGTCTGCTAGTACAACTTTTAATTTGTTCATTATTTCCCCCTTTTAATTTAGTGATTTAACACGATTTAATTCTAGCAAAAAAAGATGTGATTATGAAAGATTTTGTAGGGTAAAATATGTTTGTTTTTAACGATTATTAACTAATTAAAAAATAAAATGTCGAAAACGTTGCAAAAGTTTGTTTTAAAAAAGATTTTTAATCAGATTATCACTAATTTATGTTAAATTTAAGTTTATTTGTAAAATTTGGTTTTTGCTATTTAAATAAAAATTGAAAAAATTTTAGTTAAAATTGTTGCTAAAAACATAGAAAATCATTTTTACATTAAATCAATCATAAAAACGCCCACACCCAAATAAACTAATTTTAAGTTAATTTTTAAAAACAATCATAATTTTATTTTTCATTTTATAGATTAGTTTAGAAGGAGGCTATAATGCAGAGTAGCGATAGTTTAAAAATTACATATGCAAAAAATTTAGACAAATATAACTTTAATTTGCCTGTTAATATTCCTGTTGACTCAAATATTAATATTAAAAAGATATTAGATATTGATAGTTATATTTTTGACGACCGCATAGAGTGCGGAAATAGCAAGGCGGTTTACACAGGTAAAGTTGGTGTCAAAGTTTTATACGTTGACACAGACAACGTAACCGGAACCCTTACTTATGACCAATCTTTTAGTGAAACAATTTTAGACCCATCAATTACGTCCGACTGCTTTATAACAAACGTAAACACAAGCATTCAAAACAATATTATCTCGTTTGACGGCACTATTAAACTCAATTTAGAAATAACCATAAGCAACATGTTATACCTAAACATGCCAATGAATGCAAATTGCAATCAATTTGAAAATATGATTGTTAAAAAGAGTGAAATTAACACGTACTCGATTTCCGATTACATCAACACATCTTTTGAATACACCGCCAACATGGAATGTAAGGACAATTTAACAAAAATATTATCCTACAACGCTTACTTTACCCCAACAAACGTGCAATCAGAAAATGGTTATGCTGTTGTTGAAGGAAAAATATATTCGTCCCTGACCTATGAAACCAGCAGTGATGATGATACTCAAATGTTGGAACTAACCGATATTCAAAACATCAAACAAGAAATCAACTTTGATAAATTAGACAAAGACTGCGTGCTTGACTTAACCTTTAATTTAGATAAGTCAAGGGAAAACATAACGTCCGAAATTGAAGACGGCAAATGTGAAATAACAATAACTCACACTATAAAAGTGAGAGGAGTATGTTTAAATTCTATTTCAATAGATGTTATAGACGACATTTATAGTGTGGATAATGATGTTGATGTTACTCTAAACACTCGTGAATACAACAAAAGCGTGCAATGTATGAATTTTGCTGACGACATATCTAGTGAAGTTAAATTAGACGCAAGTGAGCCAGCCATAGACGAAATAATTTGCAACTCAAATATTCGTGCAGAGATTACAAATCACTATATAAAAGATGAATGTGTGTACTTTGAAGGAATTGTTACGTCCGATTTAATTTACATTGACGAAAACAAAGAAAAATCATGCAAAACAGTTGAAGTGCCTTTTGTTATCAACTCAAAAATTAAAATGGAAAAGTTAGATTGTGCTCATCACTCTATAACTATAACCGATTGTAAGGTACGCGCAAAACGTGGCACTATAATTGAAGTTCAATATTCGCTTTGCATTAATTTCTGCGTATTTGTAACAGATCGCAAGTCAATGGTAGACAATATAACCATTGGAAAACCAATAGAATACGGTGATATTGATTATCAAATATTCCTTGCTAAACCTGGTGAAAGTGTGTGGGACCTATGCAAACGAATTCGCATTCACCCAGACGATATTTCAAAGTATAATAAAGACTTACCACTTGTTATGAATGGCGGTGAAAAAGTTATTATAAAAAGATAACCAATTTTAAATTACATTTAAAACTCTTAAACACTAACTCACTATATTATTTATAAAAATTTTAAACTCTCGCACTCAATACATAAATAAACTTAAACTTAAATAAATAAAACTAACAATTTACTTGTTAGTGGCCCTAAAAAAACCTATCAATAAGATAGGTTTTTATTTCATTTCTAATGCTTCGGTTATTTTTTCACTTATGTATTTACCCGCGGTTTCTAGTGGAATGTGACCATTAACTATATCATTAACCGCTTCACAAATTGGCATTTTTAATTGTTGTTGTTCGCTTGCGCGCGCGTTGAATTGATTTTTCTTTAAAATTAGTGCATCACTCGTTTTAATTCCTTCAACAGTGCAAGGAATAACAAATTCTCTAATCTTATCATTATCAAGTGAAAGTTCTTTAACAATCTCTCTACCATACGTTAGGTTTTTACTGTTATGATCAAAAAGTGTGGCTTGGAAATCGCCCAAAAAAGCGAGCCCAGACGCACTATCTTTATCACCGCCAAGCGCATCAATAAACATACCTAATTCTTTAACGCTTGCAGGCATAAGCGGTCCTTTTTTCTGTTCCATATTAGAGCCTTCAAGAATGCCTGCTGCAATACCAATAACATTTTTAGCAGCAGCGCCATACTCTGTGCCAATAATGTCATTTGAATAAGTTATATCTATCACTTTTTCACGCGTTAAAACTTTGGTAAGCCTTTTTGCGTACTGCTCACGATATGCAGAGATTATCATATTTGTTGGTTGACCTGCAACAATCGATTGCACGTGGCCAGGGCCAACCCAAACGGCAATATTATCCTTTTTAACGCCGTTATCAAGCAAAATTTCACTAAGTCTTCTACCTGTTGTTGCTTCCACGCCCTTCATAGCAACAATGTAGTGTTTGTTTTCATAACCTTTAATCTTTTTAACGTTACTCATAAGGTTATCAAGTGCTTGGCTTAGTATGGAAATAATTATGATGTTGCTATGCTTAACTGCACGCTCAAGGTCATGCGTGAAATTCACATTTTCAGATAATGTCACGTATTTATTTTTGCGCGTTAAAAACAGAGGATTTTCCTTTTCTTCGTTTCTCTCCCACATTAACACGTCATAATTTAGTTTATCCATACAAAAGGCAATGTTGCTTGCCCACCTACCAGCACCTAAAATACTAATTTTCATCTTTATCGTCCTTTTTGTCGTCCTTATCCAATGGTTTAGTTAAAGGGAATAAAATCGTGTCACGAATGTTTGGAAGGTCAAATATCATCATGATAAACCTGTCAATACCAAACCCAAGACCAGACATAGGTGGCATACCATGTTCCATAGCAAGCAAGAAATCTTCGTCGACATCCATAGTTTCGTCGTCGCCAAGCGCTTTATCCTTTAATTGACTAACTAGTGCTTTTCTTTGCTCAATTGGGTTAACCAACTCGCTATACGCATTTAAAATTTCTGCGCCGTTCACAACCACTTGGAAAACGTCGGTTATTCTATCATCTTTATCATTTCTTCTTGCAAGAGTTTTCAAAAATGCTGGATAGTTATATAAAATTGTTGGTCCAACAATATTTGCACGAATGAATTTTTTATAAACAAAGTCTATAATTGCTCTAACCGACTTATAATCTTCAAGTTCAGCGCGAGTTAGTAATTTCTTTTTAACAATTTTATCAACTAATTCACTTGCGTCATTAATAGATAAAAAGTCAAAACCTAAAACTTCACGCATTTTTTCAATATAGTTTATTCTCTCCCAATTATCCGCACCAAAATCAATCTCATTTCCTGCTACCGTTATTTTTGTTGTGCCAATGACGTACATCATAAGTTCTTTAATAAATTGTTTGAAAAATTTAATGTTATCTTCAAAGTCCCAGTATGATGCGTACCACTCAACTTGCGTGAATTCTTGCAAGTGTGTTGTGTCCATGCCTTCGTTTCTAAAATCTTTTCCTAGTTCAAAAACTTTGTCAAACCCAGCAGCATTAACCATTTTAAGCCAAGTTTCAGTTGCAATTCTAAGGTTACAATCAAGGTTTAATGCATTGTGGTGAGTAAAGAACGGTTTTGCACTCGCACCACTAACATTTACTTGCAAAATAGGTGTTTCCACTTCAATAAATCCGTGGTCTTCAAGGTAACGCCTAACAAACGAAACAGCGCGCGAACGTGCAATAAAAACGTTACGTGATTTTTCGTTTGAAATAATGTCTAAATAACGTTGGCGGTAACGTGAATCTGTGTCCACCAAACCATGGAATTTTTCAGGTAGTCCACGAAGTGCTTTACTAAGTAGTTCAAAGGTTTCAACTTGCACAGTTAACTCGCCTGTTTGAGTTCTAACAAGTTCGCCCGTTGCACCAATAAAGTCACCAATATCACAAAATTCTTTGAAGTATTTTAACCTATCTTCTCCAACCACACTCATAGACAAACTAATCTGCACACTCGTTCTAATTGGAGCGTTAAAATCAATTTCAAAATTATCACCAATAGCATAAAGTCTCGCAAAAATGAGCTTACCAAAAGTGCGTTTAAAAATCATACGCCCAGCAATACTTACGCGCGTTCCTAACTCATATTTTTCAAGGTCGTGAATTTCGTGAGTTTTATTAAATTTTGCCTTATATGCCTTTTCACCAGACTCTTCCAATCTCTTAACCTTATCAACCTTAATTTCAAACTCGCTTTGTGGTTCGTTTTCCATACTTTCTCCTTAAAACAAAAATAACTATTGATTTATCAATTATAACAATTAAATAATAAGTTGTCAAACTTTTAGTATTGATATAGTTACGATTTTAACAATAGAAAAATAAAATCTTAACAGTTTAGATTGCAACAAAAATTTTAAAAATAAAATACTTAATAATTTCTACATACACTAATAAATCTAAAATAAAACTAAAATAAAAAATAGGGGCTAACCCCTACTTCTTATAAAGTTTCTGTTGCTTGCGCTTGCGATTTAAAGTAATCTAACCAATTCAAACGACTTTTTACTTTGCTTGCGTCAACTTCGCAACCACATTCTTGCACTAAGAATATAACTTCGTCTGAATCAAGTTTTCTACCATTGGTGAATTTTTCAAACTCTCTCTTCTTGGCTTGATATTCTTTAGGGTTCTTAAGAAAGTGTTGTTTTATTTCTTTTTTAGTCATATTTCACTCCTTTAAAATATAATAATACAATTTTGAAATTTGTCAACCCTAAATTAAAAATTTTTTTACGAAATTTTTGCCTTATTTTATCTATTTTTAAGGAATATTTAAGATGTTAAATTAATATAATTTTACCCATTTCCAGTATGTGGTATAGTTACTAAATTTTTAATCTACATATAGATAATTCATTTTTTAAAAAATAAAAATTTTAACTGAACAAAAAATAAAAAAATTTATTTTGCTAAACATCCCGGTATCACTTTTGTGTTGATAAAATCAAATTTATTTTTTTTATAATCTAAATAAAATTTGGTTGCAATTTCTTTTGGCATGAGAGGAAGAAAAGGTATATCTTTTATATCAATAAAGGTGGGACTGTATTCTCCAAAAATATTATTTTGTTTAAATTCTTCACCTGTACCTGTTCCAAAATTTCCTGTGAGCCACACGCACAAATAAAAATGTTCAATACTACCTTTATTTTCATAATCATAAAGTTTTTTAATTGGTGCAACGTCTATTCCAAATTCTTCTCTAACTTCTCTAATTATACAATCAACATCTGTTTCAAACTTTTCTTTACAACCACCTGGAAAAGTAAAAAACTCTCTACCTTCCACGTTCCTATACATAATCGCCAACTTACCGTCAACCACAATAATTGCTCTCACTCTCACAAATTTCATTCACATTTTTCCTATGTTTATATTATAACACAAAATCAATTTTTAATAAAGTAAATAATATATCGTTACTCAACAAAAAATTTGACAATTTTTATATTTGTGTTATAATTTTACATTATAGTTAGATACGTAAAAATATGTATCATTTTAAATTTTTTTTAAAAACAAAAATAATTACACCAAAATCATATTGTGTTAGACTAATAATTTGATATTTATACATTTTATTTGCAGATATGGCGGAATGGCAGACGCGCTAGATTCAGGTTCTAGTGAGAGCAATCTCGTGCAGGTTCAAGTCCTGTTATCTGCACCAGAGAAGAATAAAACGAACCTTGAAGAAAACTCAAAATCAAAGTTCGTTTTATTTTTTCATAAAGATTGGTTTGGTACATATATTAAATAATTATGTTATTGGATAAGACTATTAATAATTGCTAATGAATCTTCTTTAAAACTATCATTTAGTACATTCATACTTTGATCTATTTTTAATAAATTTAATAATTCATTTAAGTTATCTTGAATGTTCATAATCTTTTTATATTCCTTAAAACTATTGCTTAATTCAGTATTTCCATTGTCATTTTCAGTTGTTATCAAACTATATAAATTTGTTAAATAAAATAATATGCAAAATGATAATTTATCAAAATCTTCTTTTTCATTTGTTCTATATATATCAATAAGTTGTTCTACAAATTTATTAGATATTTCTTCATAACTTATTTCTTTGCCTGATCTGTCTTTTTTAGTTGGAAGATTAGGCTTAAATTCAAGATTATTTAATCTTGCAAATATTTTTAAAATAATTATAATGTTTAAAGATGACTTATACGAAACATTTAACCCATTTCCAACAGCCTGCAATTTATTTTCATTTCCATAATGAGATTCGAAATGCTTAAAATAATTTTTATTTGAATCTAAAAACGCTTGAATTTTTTCATTATCATATTCTTCGGATGTTTCATTATTACTATTTATTTTTAAATCATCGATATAATTTTTAAATTCTTGCTCATTTAATGCTTGCTTGAATAAATCTTGTATTTTTTTCGAATTATTTACTAAAATGTTGGCAATAGCAACATTGTTTTTGAAAATTCCAATATTTTTTAAGAATATTGTATCATTTACCAAATCTTGCACTCTTCCTAAATCTTTCCAGCTTTCAATGGTTTGACTTATTTTATTGATATTATCCAAAAGTAAATAAGATGGATAAATCTTATTCTCATCAAATTTTAATTTATCATCGTTTAATCTAATAAAAATTTTTGAATCTTTTTGTATATTATTTTTTTGTATACATTTATCTAATAAAACAAATTTATTTGTATTATTCAAAATAGTTGGATAAGAATTTTCTTTTTTAAATATTACATATGCAAATATATTATTATTTTTATTAGAATTGTGAGTATATATTTTATATTTTAAATAGTCTTGCGCTAGTTGAACAAATTCAAACTTGTTTGATAATTTGTATTCAACAAAAAGATTATTTAAATCTTCGTAATATAAATCTTTGACAGCAAAATAGGAATCGACAAAAACATCTTTGCTCCAATCCCTTTTTTCTTTTACAATAGAAACTTCCTTCCTTAAAGACTCTTTAATTTGAGGTGATAAATTCGGTATTGTTACTTTCATCTCATTAATGCAAATAATACAAGATTGACCAAATATTTGATTTAAAATATTGGTTGTAAAATAAGCAAGAGTTCTTTCATTAAGTAACGAAATTGAAATGCTATTGCTATTTTTTAATTCTTCTTTTGCTATTGAAAATTGTTGAGAGAAATTTTTAATATTTTCATCAACTTTTTCTATTAATGCTTCTAATTCGTTTTTATTCACTAGAGCCTCGCTTTATTTATATTTTACATTACTGCAAAATTGTTTTTATTTGATATTAATTATAGTTTCGTCGCCACAAATGTTTCTGATTTTCATTCTTAATGGTTTCTTTGTGAAAGCGATTTTGCCATTCCAATAGAATTTTGTTTTTTCACCATTTATAGTTAAATAATTATTTTTCTCAACTTTTATTTCACTATCAGATGTCCAACTTCCTTCATTATTTGTGCAATCAAGACTTATGAATTCAATTAATTCAAGTCCTTCATCGCTAATTGTTAAAGGGTTGTATTCTTCATTCTTTTTTATAGCTTGTGCTTGCATCTTATCATTATATCCATCGATTTTTTGTTGAACTCTATCACTTGCAAAATGTTTGATCTCAACTTCGTTATCTTTTATTTCATAATCAACTTCATCGCCAATAACAACTTCGCTTAAAAGTTGTTTCAAATCTCTAAACTCAATTTCTATTTCAGTGTTGTTTTGCTCTTTAATAAAATCATCAATCGCTTTCTTATCTTCAATATCAATATAATACACAATAACTTTTTTGACATTATCAGGTAAATCTGGCAATGCTTGATGTATAATTTCATTAACAAGCCTTGTATCTAAAATTCTTCCTGTTCCTTCAAGTAAATTAGGAATATACACAGGCATCATTCCATATTTGCTGTCTTGAATTGAACCTTCCCAAAACTTATCAAGCCCATCTTCATTTTTAAGCCCTTGAATAAGTGATTTTAATTTATCCATTGTTTGTTGTGGATTCCTGTATAATGACACACCATCTTTGACTTCTAAAATTTCAAATTCTGCATTATTTGATTTAAGTCTATCTCGTATTGTTTGAATACTATTTATTCCAACATCACAAGTAATAAACTTTCTATTTAATTTGTGTGCAACGGCTGCAGTAACACCACTTCCACCAAAGAAGTCAGCGACAATCATTCCTTCATTTGACGATGCTTTTATAATTCTTTCTAATAATGCTTCAGGTTTTTGAGTGGAATAATCAACTTTTTCTGCTGAAGTCGGTTGTTGTTGAAATGACATTACATCATTCCAAACATCGCCTAAAGGCTTTCCTTCACTTAATTCATCTAAATATCTTTTAGAACCATGAGCAATCATATATTTTCTACCATTTTGATCGACTCTATTGAACATATTAATATATTTTTCAGTATGAGGTTGAATTAATCTATTAAAAATTCTTTCTTCTTTCATTGAATAATAAAATATTGAATCATGACCACGAACCCAATTGGGGGCAAGAGTCTTAAACCCTGATAAAACTTGAATATCCCAAATAATTTCTCTTTGAAAATTATCTTCACCAAATATTTCATCCATCAAAATTTTTACATAGTGCCCTATGTGCCAATCAAGATGAACATAAATTGATGCAGTTTCACTCATGACAGATTTGATTGCAAGCAAATTCTCATACATCCAGTTTAGATATGATTCTTTGTTCCACACATCGCCATACATTTTTTCTTCAAATGCTTTTAAATCATCATTATTAAGTTCGGTTTCTGCTTTTTTAATTGCCTCATCTACTTTTGGATTTCTACGAATATAAACCTTCTTTGCATAATCTGCACCACTTGCAAAAGGTGGATCAATGTAAACTAAATCAACTTTTATATTATTTTCTTTTAAATAAGCACAAGCAGAAAGGCATTCACCACGAATAACAAGATTGTTATCTTTGTTTTTGCCCACTTTTTCAATACTTTCCATTTCATATAAAGGCATACCTTTTGCAATACTACTGTAAACATTATCGTTGTCTTTATATTTTAAAAATCTTTGAGTTCTTGTAAAGTTGTTTAATATTGCTTGTCCTTCAATTGTCTCTGGAAAATATGGAACATATTTAATTGCCATTTTTATTTTTCTCCTTTTGTTTATCTATTTCTGTATTAATTGTATTAGTAATTAAATTTTGTAACGATTCATTAGTTATAATTTGACCCACTAATTTAGCACCTAATTGATTTATTACTTCTTGATTTTTCATATCTTTTTCATGTTTTTGTTGCATTTCTATTTTTTCCATTTCAAGTTGATGATTTTCTTTCATGTTCTCTAACTCATTTTTATGCAATTCTCTTACCTTTTCAATTTCCTTATTAGAATTTTTAACTGCAAGAATATATGATAATATTCCAGAGATTAATGCTGTTATGATCGGCACACAAATTGTTAAAACTGTTAAAATCTCATTGCTCATAATCTACTCCTTAAACAAATTGTAAATTTTGTCATTTAGTCTTTTTAAAGCATCGTTTTCATTTTCATTATCTTGCATATAGAAATAATCAAATTTATTGTTATTTATCTCTAAAAATTTTGATTTAACAAAATCTTTTTTATCATTAAATGCTTTATCTTCTGCAAAGCCTGAACCTTTTGTTTCAATAATTAAAACTTTGTCAATTTTGTCATTTTTTCTATTTAATACTAGAAAGTCTGGTGTATACATACCGATGTAATACCAAGCATTTTCTTTTAATTTGTAGCACTTGATTTTAAATTCTGTAAGCGCCCTATCTCCATTGTAATAGACTTCTAAATTATTGTTTTGGAAAGCTGGCAATCTTAAAATCTTTATAAATATGTTTTCTTCAAACTTACTTTGCGAAAAATTATAAGGCAAATATTGAAAAGTTTTATCTTTTAATTTAATTTCAGGTGAAATGCTAAATTTTTGTTCTATAACATCTTCCATACCAAGAGCTTTTAACCCTGCAATTTGCTTTTCTTGCTCAGGGGTGTAGAAGGTCCCTCTTTTGTCTATTTGTATAATTCTATCAACAACATTTTTTAATGGATAAAATTTTGAAGCATCACTTGTTCTAACGATTTCTGTAAAATTATCTTTATTTAGTAAAGATTTTGAATCAAATAAAACTTCTTCACTTGTTTTAAATGTGTATGATTTTTGGAATGCTTTTCTAATTTCGCTGTTAATTTTAGAAATATCATAAAGATTATTAAAATAATTTAATTCATCTTTACAAATAGTTATAGTTGTAAATATATTTTTCAAAATATCATCATATTTATATAAATCACTTATTTGAAACAAATTGAAACTTTCTTTACATATAGCAAGCAACCATTTTGAATAAGTTGTTATCTCATCACCATAATCGTTTTCAAATTCAATATGATTTAAAGTTTGTCCTTTTATATCTTGTTGCACGGTAGTTACTATTTGCTTTTCAAGTTTAATCTTTTTTAATTTATCTTGAACTGATAAATTATCTTCAACCTCAACTGTTTCGTATTCAACTTTAAATTGATAAAAATCTATATTGGGCAATTTTAATCTTTTAGTTCTGTCATATCTTCTAATATCTATTTTGTCAATCCTTTGAACATTATTAATTTCTTCAATTGATGTATGTTGTTCTTCTGCCAGTTGAGAGTTTAAAATTTTTGCATTATAATCATTTAACCATATTATAGCAGTTTCAATTGTGCTATTTTTATCTACTTGCCTTAAACACCTACAAGAAGTTTGTAAAACCATATTGTTAGGGCAGTCACCTTCTTGTGAAAGAATAACCCCTGTTAAACTTTTACAATCCCAACCTTCTTTTCCAATTTGAGCGAGCAAGACTATTTTCTTTTTGCTTACACTTGAATCAAGCGATAAAAATTCCAACTCTTCTTGTTTGGAACAAGAATATTTTTTATCTTTATCTGATCCGTGATAACATAGTATAACTTCATCTGGATTAAGTCCGTATTTAGTTGCGATTTCAACACATTTTGGATAAATCACTTCTCTTAACTTTGCAATTCTTCCACAATAAATTGCTATTTTAGCACAAGTTCCATTAGCGTAAATTGTATCTTTATAATTTTCAAAGAAATCTGTTAAACCTTTCTCAATTATCAGCATACTATCTCTGTCTGTAACTATATTAATTTTAGGCTTTTTTAGAAATGTTTCTACTGCTTTAATCAAAGGAAAAAAATTTACAATATATGGAATTTGTATTGTTTTGTATGTAAGGTTATTTGAAAATTTAACAGATTGTCCTTTGTTATAATAAGGAGTTCCGCTAAAACCAATCATGCTATTCATCTTGCCATCGCGATACCAATAATTTACAACACCATTAAGTTTTACTTCTTCATCGGCAAGGTGATGCACCTCATCAACTATAACTTGAAGATTAGGGATATATGCAATAAACTTCTTTAATTCATTCATTGCTTTTTCTTCTTCACTAATTTGTTCAAATGTAATTTGCCTTGTTGTTTTATCGAGTTTTATATTATCTAGTATTACTTTCTCAGCATTTGTTACTAAAACTAGTCCAATAAGTGAATCAAAAGGTTGATAACTCGCTACTTTTTGAACATTAGGATTTTTAATTTTATTGCTCTTCTTCGCCGTTTTTGATTCTTCTAATACCTCAAATTTTAAAACTTTTTTTATTTGTTTAACTGCATTTTCTGGCAATATCCATGTTGCATCAAAGTTTTTAATAGTTTTTAAACTAGGTATTACAGAAGATTTTAACCCTGATGGAGCAAAAATAATAAAATTATGTGCAAATGATTTATTGGTTGGTTCTTTTAAAGCAAAATATAAATCTAAAAAGATAAATGATGCCATTAGAAAAGTTTTTCCAGCCCCCATAGGTAAACTAAACAAATAGTTAACATAATTTTGATTATTAAACATATTTTTTATCGCACGCTTAAAGTCAATATTTTCAGCATTGCTTTTAATCTCATTATTTAACAACTGAAAAATTCTATTTCCATTTTCATCTGTTAAACTACTATACTCATAAAGAGCAAGTGCTTCTTTTTGTTCCCTTAATATATTTTTAGTTGAATCTTTTAATTCTAATTGTGAAATATCAATTTCTTCATTAAAAAGTCCTTCTATCATACATTGATATAAAGGTTTGTTTTGACATTTAATTTTAAGAAATAAGTAGGTTTTAATTGCATCAATTTGAGAATCTCTCATTTCTCCTTTATTATACATATAGTCTATCAATTCCTGCACAGTGCAATCATTACTTTGGAACCATTTATCTCTGGCTTTGTTTATCATTTTAAACAGCATTACGTTTTCTCCATAAAATTATTAATATATTATAACATAAAAACTTATAATTTGGTATAATTTTAAACAAATTTAAATGAAAAATTAAAAATGAGATCCTGGCGTGTGCTTGTCTTGAACAAGTGGTGTCGCTTCGCTCCACCAGACAAGCACACGCCAAAATAAAAAATTACTACTTTAAAGAATAGAAACTAACAACTAATTTAAAAATATAAAATTAGTAAATAAAAAATATACAAAAATGAAGTAGTTTTAGATATCCAGAACAAACAGCAAGAACTGACGAAAGAGATGTCGCAAGGCGCAAGGCTTATCCATTGCGACATTCTCTTCTTTTTTATGTCAGTTCTTGCTTTTCGTTGTTCTCCTTTTCTTCGCCTTTTGGCTGGTATGTTCGCATAGTTCTCACAACAATTCAAGGAAAATATATATTTTGTTTACAATTTACATTTGAACTAGGTTTTTAACCTAGTCTTTTTATTTGCACAAATATATATTTCTTCTTCCTTGACTTGTTGTTTATGAGATTACGAACTTATAAAAATATATATATTGATTTTAATTTGCACTAATTTTTGTGCTTATTCGTTGTGTTAGTTATTAAAATTATCTGTTTAATATTTTACAGACATTCTATATAAAATTTTAAATATTCAGTCAAACTATGCTCTTTTTGTTTGTGCCAAAAGGCAAATAAAAGGAGTTATATATATGAATGAAGTTAAAAAGAAAGTTAGCATTTTAGAAGATAATGTAGTTATTACATTAGACAATCTTCAAGAATTATCTAAATGCTTTGCAGTAGTTGGATTAAAATCTATTAAAAAGTATGCTTTTAGCGGTATGCCAAAAATAGAAAGATTACAAAAGCAACTATATCAAGATATACATTATCATAAAGAGTTAGATACATATTCAGATGCTTATGATTTAGTACAAGAAGCAAGTCTATTTTTATACAAATTTTTAGGACATAGACTTGGTGAGCTATGCAAAAGTTCTAAATCAAAATCTGGAAATATTGATACAATTAGAACTGCTTGTCTAAGGGTAATACAAACATATTTAAGAAAAGAATTAAAATATTATACCAACACAACTAATGAAGAAGAATATCTTGAAGTTGTAGATGAAAAACCTATTATAAAGGAAAAAGAAGATTATTCAAAAGTAAAAGAGATAACAAATAAGATAGTTCAAACAGAGTTAGAAAAACAAATATTATATTATTTCTACAATGGAGTTGCTCCAAAACTTGTTGCTGAATTTTTACAAATTAGTACAGATAAAGTATATAAACGAAGAAGGAAATTTAGAGCAAGATACAACTCACTATTTGCTTAATATGTTTAATCCATACAAAAAAAGTATGGATTTTTATTGATTAATTTTAAAATGTGCCTTAACTTTTAGTTCATTTCGTGGCTATATAATGATAAGTCTTATCAAGTGTGAGCATAAAGTTTGCAAAAACTACCGCAAAAAACATATTTGTTCACTAAAAGTACGCATAAACTACCTATAAATTCCATGGTAATTCGTAAAACTTTATGATATTATCTCAGCATTAAATTTAATAAATGAGATCGTAGCGTGTGCTTGTCTTGAAACAAGTGAATAGTCTTTCGAGTGCGAAGTATAAACGAAAACTCACAATAGTCAAAGGTAAAGTGTATTGTTCCACAACCTTTGACAATTGTATGAAAATTTTAAGATTAAAGCAAACATTCGTTTCCGTTTGTTTCGCCCTTGTCGAAAGACAAACTAAAAATAAAAGGAGTAAAAAATGAAAACAGCAGTAATATATGCCCGTTATAGTTCAGATAGTCAATCTGAGCAAAGTATTGAAGGTCAAATTCGTGTTTGCAAGGATTATGCCGAAAAGAATGATATCATTGTAATTGACACCTACATAGATAGAGCAATGACTGGAACAAATGATAATAGGGTTGCTTTTCAAAAAATGTTAAAAGATAGTTCTAATCATCAATTTTCAGTTGTGCTTGTTTACAAATTAGATAGATTTAGTAGGAACAAATACGAAAGTGTTATCCATAAGAAAACATTAAAAGACAATGGAGTGAGTCTTATATCTTGTATGGAAAACATACCAAACACACCAGAAGGTACACTTATGGAAACACTACTTGAAGGCTTTAATCAATATTTCAGTGAAGAACTTACACAAAAAGTAAATCGTGGACTAAGAGAGAGTTGGCTTAAAGGCAACGCAACTGGAGGCAAAAAAGTTTTTGGATATGACATCATAGACAAAAAGTATGTAATAAACGAATATGAAAAAAACATTGTCATTCGAGTATTCAGATTATATGCCGATGGTTATAGAGCAAGAGTTATAGCAGAACAACTTAATGAACTAGGTTATCATAGAATAAATGGTAAAAAGTTTGATGAAAAGTATGTATTATGGATACTTAACAATTCGAGATATACAGGTATAGTAGAACATCACGGAATAAAGTATGATAAAATCTTTCCACGAATAATTGATGATGACCTTTGGAATAAAGTGAATAAAATAAATGAAGAAAACAAAATTGCACCTAGTAGAAAAAAAGAGATTTATGACTATATTCTCTCTGGCAAACTTATATGCGGAGAATGCAAACATAAAATGTATGGCGAAAGTGGCACAAGTCATACAAAAGATATCCATTATTACTATGTTTGCGGCTCACGAAGAAAAAAGTTAGGTCCTTGTAATATGAAATCAGTTAAAAAGCAAGAACTTGAAGATCTTGTTATGCAAGCAATAACTAAAGCACTTAACAGCGAAGAAAACATACAGTTTTTAACTGATAAAATTTTTGAATATCATAAACAAAATGCAAATGATAATTCAAACTTGAAACTACTAGAACAAAGAGAAAAGGAAATAAATAAATCTTGTCAAAATATGATTAAAGCGATTGAACAAGGGATAATAACAGAGATGACAAAAAGTCGTTTGAGTGAACTTGAAACAGAACTTGAACAAATAAAAATTGAAATCACAAAAGAAAAACATAAAAACAATTTGCTTTTAACAAAGGAAGATATTGACCAATTTTTACGAAAGCAAGTGTTTGAAGATACAAGCGACATTAAAATACGAAAACTCTTAGTCAATACATTTGTTAGAGCAATCTATTTATATAATGATGCAGTAGTTGTATTGTTTAACTATACAAATAATCCAACGCCACCAAAATTTACACTTGAAGAAAACATTGAAACGGAAAAGCAGATTAATTCTGCTTTATCTAATCCTCAAAGTTCGTGCATATTACCCCAATCCGCACCACATAAAAATAATTATTTACTAAATAATAAACATTTATTAAAAAATAATTATAAAAATAAAATATTCTCTAACCACAAATTAGTTATTATAATTTTTATAAAAAAACTGAAATAATTAAAATATTTCAGCCTTTTTTAATATTAAAAACATCTATAAAATAGTATTTTTAACGAATTTTTTATTGTTAAAAATTTTTTTATTTATTTAATATAATAAATATATAATATTAAAATAAATTTAATATTTTTATTTAATAAAATATTTTTTATTAAAAATCATTTAAATTTATCTAGCCTTAACTGGTAAAATTAAAAATACAAAATCGTTTCCTTCAGTTGGAGTGATAGTGCAAGGAAGAATTGGACTATTAAAGTTGATTTTTACGTATGGATTATCAATCACACGCAAACAGTCCGTAAAATACTTAGAATTAAACGAAATGGTTAAGTCATTTCCTTTAACTCCAACAGTTATATTTTCCTTAGTGTTACCAATTTCAGAATTGGAAGTGAGCATTAAATTTTTCTCTTTAATGTCAAATTTAACAAGGTTATTTTTATCCATTTTACTTAGCACACTAGCACGGTCAATAGCATCTTCAAGTTGTTCTTTATTGATAGTAACAACAGTTGAAAAATCTTTTGGAACAATTTGCCTATAATTGATAAATTGACCTTCTATCAAGCGGTTTATAACAATAGTATCCCCTAAATCAACCATGATGTTGTTTGAATGCACATAAACTTTAATTGAGTTTTCACCGTCCATCATTTTCACAATTTCATACATATTTTTTCCAGGAACAATAAGTTTGAAATCGTTTGTGCTAGAAACTAATGTTTTATTTGAAATACTTAGCCTACAACCATCGAGTGCAACTGCTCTAATGTTGTTAGCGTTTGTTTCAATTAAAATACCCTTTAAAATTGGCCTGCTATCGTCCTGTGCAACAGCATAAAAAACATTATTTATAAGTTTTTTGAAATCTTCCTTTTCAATTTCAAAATATGAATCTTTGCTAAGTTCTCTAATTTGTGGAAATTCACTGATTTCCATACATTGCAAAACACCTTCACTATCAGTGTAAGCAATTCTTAATTGATTTTTTTCATTTAGTTCACATTCAATTTGTTCGTTTGTAAGTTTACGTATGTACTCTCCAAACAATCTACCAGGAACAACAGTTTCACCATCGCTTTCAATTTCAGCGCGTATTGTTTTTTCAATACTCATTTCTAAATCGGTTGCAGAAAGAATAAGCCTATCATCTTTTGCCACCATTTTAACGCCTTCTAAAATTTGCGAAGTGGTTTTATTTGAAATTGCTTTGCTCACAACAGATATAGCTTCACTTAACTCTAAACCATCACATCTAAATTTCATAATTCAACCCTTTTAGTAAAATGTTCCCCCTAGCATTTACGTAAGTATACTACCACCCCAAAATTTATATGTCAAACAAAAATGTCAATTTTTGAAAAATTTTAAAAAACTTTTGGCTAAAATTTTCTCTTTATATAATATATCAAATAAACTTAAAAAATATAATTTATAAATTGCTTGAAATCAACTATATTATAGGCAATTTGGTGCATTACGCGTGCGCTTATTTTTTATTAAATTTTTTTAGTTTTTGATAGTGATTTTTTTATTAAAAACTGTGGATTTGTGGATAACTTTTGAATTTACAATATATGGTGGTGATTAAGACATATTTCGACAATTTTAGCACTATTTTTTTCCACAATTAAGGTGCATATCTATGTTGATTAAGATGTTGATAAATGCTTTTACCATGTGGAAAACTATAAAAATCTCGACAAATTTACCTAATAAACCAACTTAACAAACGGTAAAAAATTATAAAAGTATCAAAATATAGTTGACAACTAAAAAAAACATCAAATTTTACAAATTAAAAAAAACAAAGCCGACTTTAATCAAACAATTTGAAAATTAGACAATTTTTTTATTATACAATCTGCCTTGACTTTTTTATACAATTATTATATAATAAAAGCAGGAGTTGAGATATGTTTTTACTTGACCAATGGAAAAAAGTTTTAAACAAACTCGAAAACGAATTGACGGCTGTAAATTTTGATTTATGGGTAAACACACTTACACCTATTCAGTATGCAAACGACGAATTGATACTAATGGCACCAAGTGTAACAGCAAAAAACCAAGTTAATCAACCAGCAATACTAGATAAAATAACAAAGTGCGTTCACGCTGAATTTACACCATACACATTCGTTAGAGTTACAGAAGCACAGGAATATCAAGAGAGTATTAGGCGTCAGGAAACAGAAATAGACCGAATTATGCAGGAAACGCCAAACTTAAAATCAAAGTTTAATAAAAAATACACTTTTGAAAACTTTGTGGTAGGAAAATCAAATCAGGTTGTATGTGCAGCAATGCAAAGCGTTGCAGAACACCCAAGCCAAAAATTCAATCCGCTATTTATTTATGGTGGTGTTGGACTTGGTAAAACCCACCTGCTTCACGCTGTTGGCAACTATTTAAACGAACACAGGCCAGATTTAAACGTTTTATATGTAACCTGTGAAAAGTTTACCAACGATTATGTTGATAGTATTAGAAACGGAAAAGAAAAATCAAATCTCGATTTTAGAGATAAGTATCGTAGCGTAGATGTTCTAATGATTGACGACATTCAATTTATTAGCAACAAAATGGGAATTCAAGAAGAATTCTTCCACACATTCAATGATTTATATCAAAACAATAAACAAATAATTATTGCTTCCGATCGTTCACCAAAAGAAATGAGCGCACTTGAAGAAAGACTTAGAAGTAGATTTTCTAGCGGACTTATTCAAGACATTCAAGAACCAGATTATGAAACAAAGGTTGCAATTTTAAATAAAAAGTGTAGCCAAGAAGGATATTTGGTTGATAAAGACGTAATTGATTTTATTGCACAAAAAACTGGAACCAACATTCGTGAAATGGAAGGAATTTTATCAAAGGTAGTGTTTTATGCTAGCCTTCAAAATAAAACTCACGCGTCTATGGAAGATGCTCACGAAGCCTTAAAAGATTATGGTGAAACTGAAAAAACAAATCTCGATGCTGAAAAAATATTAAACACAGTTTGCGATTTCTTCAAAGTTACGAAAGAAGACTTAATTGGTAAAAAGAAAAATAAAGAGATTGTTGAACCACGTCAATTGTGTATATACTTGATAAACGACATGTTAAACATTCCACTAACAGCAATCGGAGCAATGTTTGGTGGTAGAGACCACACAACAATAATGCATGCTCGTGATAAAATTAGCAATCAAGTTAAAGTTAACCCACATATTAGAACTTTGGTGAACGATATCAGAAGTCAATTATTAAAATATTAAAAAATCGCCACATAGTTTTATCTATGTGGTTTTTATTTATATAAAACAAAAATTTAATAAAAAATAAAAAAATCAACGCATATTGCGTGATTTTTTATGTTTTTTGACATGTTTTAGTTAAAATTTTAAAATTTTTAATTATCATTTGTTACAACTCTACCATTTTTAATTTTAATTTCATTGTATTCAAAATTTAATTTAGGAATAGATGTGCACGTTATTAATGTTTGATAATTTTTTGTTAACTCTAACATTTTATTTTGCCTTGAATAATCTAATTCACTTAACACATCGTCTAGCAACAATATAGGATACTCTCCAATTTGATTTTTTATAACTTCCATCAGCGCTAGTTTTACAACTAATGCAACTGTTCTTTGTTGACCTTGACTAGCATAATATTTACAGTCAAGTCCATTTATTTTAAAAATTATATCATCACGATGCGGACCAAAACAAGTGTAACCCAATTCTATTTCTTTATCAATATTCTTTTCAAACAAATCATTTAATTGTTCTTTAATTGATTTGTTTTCAGTGTTAAAACTATAAAAAATTTCTAAATTTTCCGTTTCCGTTATAGTTTTATGAATGTTTTTTGCAATATTTTTTAAATTTTCAATAAATTTTACTCGTTTTATTATAATTTGTTCAGCAGTATCAATTAGTTGTGGAGTAAATAATTTTAACTCTTCAAGTTTGGTTTCCCTGCTTGCATTTGTTTTAAGTATAGTATTACGTTGTTTTAAAATTTTATCATATTTAATAATATCATATAAATAAGTTTTATCAAATTGACTAATCGAAACATCTAAAAATGTTCGTCTATCTTCCGGAACTTCTTTAATAAGTTTTAATTCGTCCGGGCTGAAATAAACAACTGAAAGTATACCCACGAGTTCGGCAAGTTTTAAAATGTTTAAATTATTCACTCTAATAGATTTTTTATTTGCTCTATCAAGTAACATTTGAATTGTTTTATTTCCTTCGCGAGTTGTAAAATTTATTTCAACGCGCGCAATGTTTGAATCAAATTTTATTATTTGTTTGTCTTTACTGTTTTTGGGGCTTTTTCCAACACTTAACAAATAAATGCTTTCAAGTAAATTTGTTTTACCTTGCGCATTTTTTCCAACAATGAAATTGATACCATCTTCTAAAGACACACTTGCATTTTCGTAGTTTCTAAAATTATTAAGATTTATCGTGTTAATTTTCATTTACTATATTTTAGTTTAAAATTTTTGTTATGTCAATCATGTGTATATCAAAAATTTTTCAAAACTTAAAAATTTAACACTAAATTTTAATAAATAATTAGTTTTAAACACTAGTTTAACAAAATTTTAAAACTTTTTATTATTATATAATATATATACCTTATATAATATATATAAATATATATACCTTATATAATATATATAAATATATATACCTATTATATATAATATATAAATATAAAAAATGAATAAGTTTTTAAACTAAAATTTTTAACAGAAAAATATCAATATATTTTACGTGGTAGTTAAAAAACAAAAAAAACAAATCATCTTAAGATTTGTTTAAACAATAGGTTTTAGTTTTGGCAAGTTTTTATCCCTTGGATATATACTTGGCGTAGATTTTATTTTTCTAATGATTATAATATTACGAATTCCTTTATCTTTTGGCAAAACATATTCAAAAGAATTTTCAAATTTTCCACCTAAAATTTCAATTGCCTTTTTTGCTTCGTTTAACTCTTCAATAGAATTTAAACCTTTGTAAGCAATCAAAATTCCATCAACTTTAATTAGTGGTAAAAGATATTCAACCAGTGTGTTCAATTTTGCAACCGCACGCGCCACTGCAATATCAAAACTTTCTCTTGCGAGTTTACAAAAATCTTCCGCACGTGAATGTACAATATTTATAATTTTTTTATTTTCAGAAATTATAATAGAATTTTCATGTTTTTTATCGTTTTTTAGTTGTTCTTTTAAATTTTTAATATTTTTTTGTATAGTACTCTCATTTACAAAATTACAATTGTAGCCCAAATCAGTTACCAATCGACTTAAAAATTCTAAACGTTTATTAAGAGAGTCAACAAGTGTTAAATTTATATCATCGCGTACAATTTTTAGTGGAAGCCCTGGAAAACCGGCGCCTGTTCCAACATCAACAACACTAGCATTTTCAGGAATAATATTTTCACCTAATATACTATCTGAAAAATGTTTAATATAAACATCTTCTTTTTCAGTGATTGCCGTTAAATTAACTTTTTCATTATATGAAATAAGATTTTGATAATAAATATCAAACTTTTCACTATTTTTTTTAATTAATTTTTCAAATTCGTTTATATTTTTCATTTTAACCTTATAATAATTGATTTTTGAGAGTTAAATCATTATTTTTATTTATCAAATTTATAAAATCTTCAATGGTCTTAGCAAAATCTTGATTTAATAAAAAAGTATTTGCTTTTTCTAAATTTAAATTGTAAGCATTTGATAAGTATTTTGTAAAATTTTTAATCATTTCGGACTGTTCTGTATCTGAAGAATTTTCATATTTATCAAACCATACTCTCGACACAATTTCAGCCAACACATAATTTATTAAATATTGTGAACAAATTGGATATTCGTTTGTGTCGTTTGCTTCTTCGGACATCCAAATAATTCTTTCAATTAAATACCAAAATCTTTTTTCGTCTTTTGTTTTATGAATATAACTTATATAAGACTTACATTCATCAATAGTTGAACGATAGTTTAAATGATTTAAAATTTCATTTTCTTCTAAAATTTCTTCTAATTGATGTTTTACACCTGAGAGTCTATCTTTAAAATAATTTTCAAATTCTTCTTTTGTTATTATATTTTTATCATATAAAAATTTAATATATAATTTTTCAACAATAAAACTTTCAATCTCATTTATTGCTTTAACTTCATATTTAGCAATATGTTTATTAAATAAATCAAATTTATTTTGAAGAGATTTCTTTTTATCTTTATCCTTTTCGTTTTTTATTTTTTTAGTGTATTCAATCGATTTAGTTTGAAAACTAGATACAGCGTGGGATAGTTCATGCGGTATTTGAATATAAAAAGGAAGAGTATCATCAGATAAATTAAATAATATTTTTATATAATCAATTTTTGGGTGAATCTGAGTTCTGTTTTTTCCAGTGTTCACAATCTCAATTTTATAATTTTGGTTTGATTTTTCTAAAATTGATTTTACAGTTGTGCCAAGTTTTGTTGAAATACTATTAAAAAATTCAATAACTATATCGCGTAAATTTTCAAATAATTTATCATTTTTTTGAAACTCTACATTTTCAACTTTCAAATTTTCATCAACTCTTTTTAACCAGTCAATTAAAGAAATGTCGTTAAATTTTGTGTTATTTATAAATTTATGGAAACTTTCAGTTTTAAAGAAAAAACAATTTGCAGTAAAATCGGAAAAAAGAGTAAGTATTTTTTTATCATCGTATTCAACGTCATTAAATACAAATCTCATATTAACTCCTTTTATAGACAATTTTATTGTTAAAACTTGGAAACCATTATAATTAAAATAAAACTTTACAAATATTAAATCTAGTTAAATTTTCTACAAATATTATATAATACCTTTTAATTTTAGATATACCAAAAGCACATTTATATCACTTGGGCTAACTCCGTCTATACGTTTTGCTTGGCCAAGTGTTGAAGGTTTAAATTTATCTAATTTTTGCCTTGCTTCTAAACGTAAACCTGATAAATTTTTGTATTCTATTTCTGGTAGAGTTATATTTTCAATTGATTTCATTTTATCAATTAACTCTTTTTCTTGACGGATATAGCCTTCATATTTGATTTCAGTGTTTACGTACTCTAAAATGTCATTATTAACATTTTCAAACAAGTTGAAGTGGTTTTTTATTTTAAAAATATCTAGGTTGTTTCGTTTGATGCATTCGTGTAAAGTCAGTCCATTTTTAGGAAGATTTTCATTGTTTTCAATGAACAATTTTTCCAATTTTTTAGGGCTATAAATTACATTTAGTTCATTATTTACTTTATCAATAATACTTAGTTTTTCGCAAAACTTAGAATGCGTTTCATCGTCTATTAAACCAATATCATGACCAATTTTTGTAAGTCTTATATCACAGTTATCTTGCCTTAAAATTAGTCGATGTTCGGCTCTGCTTGTCATCATTCGGTAAGGTTCAACTATATCTTTTGTTGTTAAATCGTCAATCAAAACTCCAATATACGCTTGGTCCCTACCGAGCACCACAGGAGTTAAATTATCTATATATCTTTCAGCATTTATTCCAGCCATTATTCCTTGAGCGGCTGCTTCTTCATATCCACTAGTGCCGTTTATTTGACCGGCAAAGAAAAGCCCAGATATAATTTTTGATTCCAAATTATTTTTTAAGTCGAGAGCGTCAATACAATCATATTCTATTGCGTAAGCGTATCTCATAATTTTCACGTTTTCAAATCCAGGAATAAGTCTATACATTTTCCTTTGAATGTCACACGGCATACTTGAAGAAATTCCTTGCACATAAACTTCATCTGTGTTGGCACTTTCAGGCTCTAAAAATAATTGGTGGCGTTCTTTATCTGCAAAGCGCATAATTTTATCTTCAATACTAGGGCAATACCTTGGGCCAATCCCGTGGATTCTACCTGAATATAATGGTGCACGGTCAATATTTTCACGAATTAAATCATGCATTGCTGTTGATGTGTATCCCAAATAACAAGGCACGCGATTAAGTGTATTAGTTTTATTATCAATTCTACTACAATTAGAATTAATATCATTTTGATTGAATAAAGTATTGTTAAAATATGAATTTGAAGGTTCGTTAAAACTATTATTCTTGAAGTGAGAAAATCCTTGAATACTATCATCGCCAGGTTGCAATTCAAACTTTGAATAATCTATTGATTTTCCATCCACTCTTGCAGGTGTTCCAGTTTTAAATCTTCTGATTTTATGACCTAGATTTATAAGTGAATTTGTTAATTTAGTACTTGCTTCAAAACCGTTAGGTCCAGTGTATTTTTCAAAATCTCCGATGATAATTTTGCTATTTAAATACACTCCAGTCGCCACAACCACTGCTTTACATTTAAAAGTTTCACCCATTGCGGTTTTAATACCAACAACCTTTTTATTTTCTGTTAAAATTTTTGCAACTTCACCTTGTAAAACGTCTAAATTTGGTTGACGTTCAATAGTTTTTTTCATTTCATTGTGGTAAACAACTTTATCAACTTGCGCACGCAAACTTTGCACAGCAGGACCTTTTCCAGAATTTAATACTCTAATTTGAAGAAGAGATTTATCTGCATTTTTTCCCATCTCACCGCCAAGCGCATCAATCTCACCTGCAAGTTGACCTTTTGCCGTTCCACCAATGCTTGGATTGCAAGCGAGAAAAGCGATACTATCAAGATTAAGTGTGGTGAGTAATGTTTTTTTGTTGAGCCTAGCCAAAGCAAGGCATGCTTCACTTCCTGCATGCCCAGAGCCGATCACAACTGCATCATATTCAAATTCATTTTTATTTATAGTTCCCATAATTTTTATTTTTTTAATAAGTTATTTATTTTTTTTAATTATATAATAATTTTTTAATTTATCAAAATATTTTCGTTATTTTATAGTATTTTTCATATTTTTTAATAATTTTTTTAATTTTTTATTTGTTTTATTAAAATATTTTTTTGTTTTTATTTTCCTAAACAGAATTTTGAAAATATTTTATCAATAATATCTTCATTATTATCATTTCCTGTTATTTCTCCAAGACACGTCCAAGCCGATTTTATTTCAAAGGAAACCAAATCAAGTGTGGAAAAATCAATCAAGTTTATAGCATTATTTATACGTTCTAAACAAGTTTTTATACAGTTGATTTGACGAGTGTTGGTTAAATATAATTTATCTTGTTTTAATTCATGTTTGACGGTTTCTTTAAATATTTTTTCTTTTAATTCTTCAATGTTTTCACCGGTTTTCGCACTGATGTAAATTGTATTATACTCATTATTGTTATTCACATAATTTTTTGATTTTTTTATTTTATTAGGCTCTAAATCGATTTTATTTATGACATTTATAAATGGTTTATCAACATCTATATTGTTTATATTGTGGATATCTCCAAGTTTTATTATTAAATCTGCTTCATTTATAGCATTTTTTGCACGTTCAATACCTATTTTTTCTACAACATCTGAACTTTCATGTATACCTGCTGTGTCTAGTAATCTAAATACAATGCCTTTGTAAATATATTCAGATTCCACTATATCTCGTGTTGTTCCTGCAATATCTGTAACAATAGCTCGGTTGGAATTAGTTAAAGCATTTAATAAACTAGATTTTCCAACGTTTGGAGCGCCTACAATCGCAATTTTTATACCATTTTTTATAATTTGACCCTGTTTACCATCATCTAGTATACTTTCTAGTTGTGATTTGATTGTGGACAACCTATTTTTAATATCAGAACTTTCTTGATCTGTATATTCATATTCAGGATAATCTAGTTTTGCTTCAATTTCTGCTAATATATCAGTTAACTGATTTTGTAATAAAGACACGAAATCTTTTAATTTGCCCTGTAAAAGATTAGAACCGGCTTTTAATTGCATTTCAGTTTCTGCATTTATTATGTTAATTACTCCTTCTGCTTGGTCAAGACTCATTTTACCGTTAATAAATGCGCGCTTACTAAATTCACCGGGGGTGGCTAGTTGCGCCCCCAATTTTATTGATTGTTCTATAATTTTTTGCGCCAACAAAAAACCGCCATGTGAATGTATTTCAACCACATCTTCACCCGTATAACTGAAAGGTCTAACAAATCTAACTACTAAGCATTTATCTACAATGTCTTCAACATGTACATCTTTTAAATACATTTTTCTAGGTTCTAGTTCGACATTTTCATTAATTAAACTTTTTAGAATATCGTTAGATTTTTCTCCACTAATTCTAATTATTGCAACTCCGCCATTTCCAGCAGGTGTTGCTAAAGCCACTATTGTTTCCATAATTTTATTATATCATGTAAATAGAAATAATTCAATAGTTTTTAGAATAATTATAAAAAGAGTGATTATAACTAATCACTCTTATAAATTTGTTTAATTTAATCTTAAATAGATATTATTTTCTCAAAACTATATCATAAATTCTATCTAAATCGTCTTGTGAATAGTAATCTATGTAAATACGTCCCTTTTTATCATTTCCAATAACAGAAACTTTCGTTCCTAATTTTCTTTGCAAATCACTAATAAAGTCTTGCAATTCATCGCTAGGTAAAATAACTTTTTTGGCTTTCTTTTTTCCGCCTAGAATAGAGTTTACTTCTTTTTCTAAATCTCTTACGGTCAATTTATCCTTTGCAATCTTTTTCGCTAAAAGCAATTGAGTGGCATAATCGTCGATTGATGCTAATATTTTTGCATGGCCAAATGACACTTTACCTTTTTCAACCAATTCTAAAACTTCAGGATATAATGATAATATTCTTAAAGTATTTGCAATGGCAGAACGTGATTTACCCAATCTTTCAGATACTTTTTCTTGAGTTAAACCGTATTCGTCCATTAATCTTTTAATTCCTTTTGCCATTTCAACAGGATTTAAATCTTCTCTTTGTAAATTTTCAATTATAGAAATTTCTGCAACTTGTTTTTCGGTATAATTTTTAACAATACAATCAATCTCTTTTAATCCGCAGTTGACGCAGGCTCTATATCTTCGTTCACCAGCAATAATCATATAGCCATCATTCATTTTATTTACAACGATTGGCTGTATAAGTCCATGAAGTCTAATACTTTCAGTTAATTCGTTTAAACTTTCTTTATCAAATGTTTTTCTTGGCTGATTAGGATTTGCATATATTTTTGATGTTTCAATTTTTTGAACGTCACCATCAACATTTGAAGCGGTTACTGTTTTATTTGTTTCACTTGTGATTGGTTTTTCTTTTATAACTTCTTCGTCATAAGAACGTAATAAACTATCTAAACCTCTACCTAAGCCGTGTTTTATCATAATTTCCTCCTAATGTTCCACGTGGAACAATTTATATTATAATATAAAATTGCAACTATAAATGTCAACAAATTTTTATGTAACTTAAAAATAAATTTAAATATTATATATTGTTTAAGTTCTATCATAATAATTAAAATATATTTAATTATAATTTATTAGATAAAAACAACTAACCAATTGTTCCACGTGAAACATTTATAATTGTTTAAACCGTTTTTGGTATTTACGCATAAGAATAGAATAAATTTTGATAGATTTTTTAAACTTCATATTTTATTTTTTAATTATTAAAGGAATTTAACTTTAATTAATCTAAATCAATACTATCTATTATATATTCATCTATCTTTCATTAATTATTATATATCCAATTTACGCGGCAAAAAGAATGTTCCACGTGGAACATTCTTTATTATTAAGTTTAATAATTCTTAATGAGATAAATCAAAACCGTAAGTTTAACTTTGGTTGTTTATAATTAAAATTATTTTATTTAATTTTTGTATGTACTAGATACAGTATTTATTCTGTGATGATATTCAACTCAGCAAATATACTAAAAAATTTATACAACATGATTTAATTATGATTGACCAAACTTACTATAAAAAGCATTAAATCTGCTTACATTTTTCATATAAAATGTTGTGGTTTTGTTTTTATATTAAATGTTCCACGTGGAACATTTATAATTGAATGATAATACATAAATATTAATTAAATAATTATGTAATACATTTATTTTTTAATATTGCGGAGTAATAATTACTGTTTAAATATATTTTGAATGTGAATATAAAAAAGGAAACTCTATTGTTTCCTTAAAAATTCTTCGCTTAATGCTTTATAAGAAATGGCCCCTTTGCTTTTGTTGTCATACAATATTATTGGTTTACCGTGACTTGGGCTTTCTGCTAATCTTACGTTTCTCGGAATCACTGTTGTGTATACCTTTTCATTGAAATATTTTTTAATCTCGTCAGCCACTTGATTTACTAAATTGCTTCTATTGTCTTTCATTGTTAAAAGTACACCTTCGATATCGATATCAGGGTTAAGATGTTTTTTGATAAGCCTTACAGTGTTCATTAGTTGACCAAGCCCAACTAAAGCAAAATATTCACATTGAATAGGTATAATTATACTATTTGAAGCAGTTAATGCATTTACTGTTAATAAACCGAGCGATGGTGGACAGTCAATAAATATAAAATCATAATTGCTGTCAACTTCTTTAAGTATTTCTTTTAGCACTTTTTCGCGGTTTTCAACATATACAAGGTCAACTTCTGCTCCTGCTAAATCTACGGTTGACGGTATAACATCTAAGCGCTTTATAACAGACGGATAAATTGCTTCTTTGATTTGCGCTCCGCCTAATAATAATTCATATATACTCGCCTGACCTTCTTTTGGTTCAACTCCTAGACTAGCGCAAGCGTTTCCTTGCGGATCCATATCGACAAGTAAAACTCTTTTACCTGCATTTGCTACATATGCTGCAAGATTTACACAACTGGTTGTTTTTCCAACGCCACCTTTTTGATTAGTTACTGAAATTATTTTTGCCATAAAATCTCCTGTTAAATATATTAATATATTTAAACCAATATTGCAAACAAATTTTAAAAATTTTTCAAAATTTAACAAAAATTAAGCGTTTTTAACGAATTTTTCGAAAAAATTTTATATTTTTTTATATTTTTATTGTGATTTTATTTTTTGACAACATTTTGTAATTTTCTTTTTTGTGAATTAATTAATTTTTCTTTTTTAAAGATTAAATTAAGGCGCTATATATTTGACTAAAATTCATTAAAATGATAAAATCAATCTAACGTATTTATAAGGAGAAAAAATGAAAGCTAAATATTCGATAATCATACCTGTTTACAATGAACAGGAAGCCATTCCATTATTTTATGAGGCGGTTTTGCCTGTAATGGATAAATTAAATGAACCATATGAATTAATTTTTGTTAATGATGGCAGTAGAGATAACACTTTAAATGTTTTACGTGAATTGGCTAACAAAGACGACCGTGTGAAGGTTTTAAGTTTTTCAAGAAATTTTGGACAACAGGCTGCAATTTTCTGTGGGTTTGAACATTCGGTTGGCGACGCGGTTATTCCTATTGATGTTGACTTGCAGGATCCGGTTGAAGTTATTCCTAAAATGATTGAAAAGTGGAAAGAAGGTTATGACATTGTTCACGGAAAGAGAACTAAAAGAAAAGGTGAGTCGTTTTTTAAGAAGGCAACAAGTGCAATGTATCTAAAATTTATAAAAAATATTAGCGGTTTAGATATTCCAAAAAATGTTGGCGAATTTAAGTTGTTTGACAGAAAAGTTGTTGACGTTATGGTTAACATGGACGAACATGATAGATATTTGCGTGGTCTATCTTCTTGGGTTGGTTTTAAGCAGACAGAAGTTGAATTTGTTCGTAATGAGCGCAGTGCAGGGGAGACTAAATATTCGGTTAAAAAATTATTTAAACTTGCAGGGCGCAGTGTGATTTCTTTATCAACGTGGCCTTTATCTTTATCTATGAAAGCGGGAATTGTTGGCGGTGTTTTAAGTGTGGTGGCATTTATCACATTTATTGTTCTTGCTTGTTGTAAAATTGTTTTACCGCTTGCTGCTTGGTTGTTCCCAACTATTACCTTATTATTTTCGATTTTGTTTGTGTTCAATGGCTTTACAAACATATACTTAAGAAGAACGTATGAAGAGGTGCAAAATAGGCCTAGATACATAGTTGCGGAAAGTTTGAATTTTGATAAAGAATAATTAAAATTTTAAAAATCTAATTAAAGTTAAATAAGAAACAATTAAATTTTATAGTTTTTATTTAAAACAAAAAGATAATTACATTTCTTAAAACAAAATTTATAAAATCAGATTATATGAATTTTGTTTTGTATACACAAATTTATAATCAAAAATTTCTACAAATTTAAAAATTTACGAAAATAAAAGTATTTAACAAAAGGTTAGGGAAAGTTGAAACTTTTCTTTGGGACAATTATGGCGGAAGATAGTTTAGCGATTGGTGAAAATTCAAATAAAAATATCGAAAAAACAATATCTACTAATAGTAGAATTTTAAATTTATTACAAAATAAGTATTTTATTAAGACAATGTCAATCCTTGCACTAATTTTGATTAGTGCTATTATTGTCCTTCCTTTTGTGTGTTCGTCACAATTTGGCGGACACGATTTTTCTTATCATTTAGATAGTATTTTATCATTAAACGAAGCGTGGCAAAATGGAACTTTTACAAGTAAAATTTATTCGTTGATTTGTTCAGATTATGGTTACGGAGTTGGAATGTTTTATTCAACTATTCCTGCTGGTACAACCGTAATATTTATGAACATTTTTAACCTGGATGTAGTAGGTGCTATCGGACTATTTTATTTTCTTTTATTTTTCCTTAGTTCACTTGTGGTTTATCTCTTTTGTTCAAGGATATTTAAAAAGAATTGGATAGCGCTTGTATGTGCAATTTTCTATGCGTTATTCCCATACTTTTTAACAAATTTATACATTAGATTTGCATTCAGTGAAAGTGTTATGATGTTAAACATTCCACTTATTGTGTGGGGTATTTATGAATTAATTGAAAACAGGAATTACAAATTATTTTTGCCGTTATTTACAATTGGTTACTCACTTGCTATTTTAACACATTTAACACTTACTTTATATTTAACGATATTTGTTGCTGTTTACATCTTTATAAACTTTAAAAAATTCTTGTCTAAATATAATTGGGTTCCTTTTGTTGTTTCTGTTTGTTTGGTTTTATTTATAACAGCAAGTTTTTATATACCGATGTTAGTAAATATTGGTGCAACCAAGGCGGACGGTATGTCTAGGGGTGGAATGTATTTATGGGAAACGTCGGCTTCAATTTTTAGAGAAAGTTATTTGCAGGCTTCAACATTTGTCATGCTTGCTGTATACATAGTTTTTTGCGTTGTACACTTTAAACGCAACAAAGAAGAGAGAAAAGCATTTAACAAATACTTTATATTCTTTACAGTAATTATTGGCTTTATTCTACCAATATTCCCTTGGGTAATACTTGGTTTTCAACCATTTAATATGTTGCAATTTGCTTGGAGAATTTTTGCGCTAGAAGGAATAGTTTTAACCATTATGGTTGGTTACATTTTAAAATATGCAAATAAAGCGTTGTTTAAAAGTCTATTTTTAGTATGTGTAAGTGTGACCTTAATTGTCAACTTCATTGTGGTAGGAGTAAATTTTACAACAAGGGACCATTTGGCTTACACAAAAGATGCACTATCTATAAATTATGTCAGTCATTATGAAGGAATAGGTGGTGAAAAATCAGGTGATTATTTCCCAAAAATTGATTATTGGGACTACTATGAATACACGGCATATAGAGTTAATGACAACATTGTACTGGATAGCAATATAACAGTTGCAGAATTTTCAAATTATCAGTCACTAGACCAAATAGTGTTTTTGGTTAGTGATGTTGAAAGTGGATATGTCACTTTAAAAATTCCATATGATGTAACAAGTGAAAATGTTTATTATTTAAATCAAACCACAAATCCAAATAGTTCATTACAACCACAAACGAGTAGTCAAAATATTGACGGCACTGATTATTTAAGATTTGATTTTGAAAGTTTAACAGGCGATTATCTCGTTATAATAGATTATTCAAATAACGAAGCATCGAAAAATTATTTAACTCAAAATCCATTTGAGTTTGTGTTGCTTGACGGACAAGCAAGTTTTACAAATTTTGTTAAAGAAAATACAACAACTTATAGTGTGGATATCACAGTAGACAGTTCTGCAAGGATAGAACTTCCAACACTTTACTATTCAGGTTACACGATTACACTTACCGACGAAGCAGGACAAACCGAAAATATTGAAGGCGTTCATGGAAGTGACGGTTTTATTGAAATCGAATTAAATAAGTCTGGAACATTGAATGTTACATTTAATCCAACCTATATCACAGTTGGAAACGTTATTTCTATAATCGGCGCTGTGATGTTTGCTATTGTGTTGTTGTGCGCTTTACTAATACCACAAAAATATTACACAAAACTTGGTGATAAAATAACTGAATTTTTGCGTACGCATAAAACGGTTGCTGAAATTTTAAGATTTATAATCGTTGGGGGAATTGCAACCATTATAGATATGTTCACAATGGGCGTTGTGATGTATTTTATGGAGCAAAGTATCTATCCGTCGTTTATCAATGTGTTTATAAATTCACCAACGCCTTCAACTTTTGCAACGATTATGGGAACAAGTGTAGGTTTTGTTGCAGGGCTAATTGTAAATTATGTTTTGTCAATATTCTTTGTGTTTAATGAAAAGGGTAACAGTAGAACGGTGAAAGGTTTTGTTGTGTTCACAGTGCTAAGTGTTATCGGTTTAATTATAAACATTATTGGTACATACATAGGCTTTGATTTATTACATTTAAATCAATGGTTAGTCAAAATTATAATGATTATTATAGTGCTAATATATAATTACATTTCAAAGAGACTAGTTCTATTTAAGAAAAAGCCGGAAACTGTGCAAGGCTCAAACATTGATAATAACACAAAATCAAACACTGAAGATGTTGAAAATAAAACGTCTAATAACGAGAATAAGGACAACAAAGAATAATGACACTAACCAATGCTGAAAATCCTAAAAAGGTTAAAGCAATAAAGTTGCTTTATCTTTTTGTATTTGCAATATGCATACTGGTTGTTTCGGCATTGCTTAGTTTTACTTTTAATCTATCTGAATATGCCTTTGGACATGACATAAGATACCATTATGAAGTGATTAAAGCGTTAGACATGGCGTGGAATTCAGAAGAAGGAATATCTCGTATAATTGGTTTAGTTGGGCAAGATTATGGCTATGGCACGGGCTTATTTTATTCGCTAATTCCTGCTGGAATTGCCGTGTTTTTAATGAATGCTTTTTCACTTTCAATTTCGCAGTCCATATCATTTGAAATATTTATCCTTTTAAGCGCAAGCGGTATTGTTATGTTTGCGTTTATGAAGTCGGTTACAAAACATAATATAATTTCATTTATAACATCTATCATTTATATTTCTTCGCCTTACGTTTTAAGTGATATTTATGTTAGATTTGCATTTAGTGAAATGTTTTTAATACTTGCAATTCCGCTTATCATGTGGGGAACATATGAGTTAGTTATAAGAAAGAATATTCGAAAATTTTTTGTTCCTTTTGTGCTAGGCTATTCTATTGCTATAATGACGCACTTAACAATGACGGTCTTTTTGACTGTAATAGTTTTAATATTCCTTTTAATTTATATAAAAGAAATATTTAAGTGTAAATTATACATACCATTTATAATTGCAACTATTTGTGTGTTATTAATTTCAGCGATGTACTATGTGCCGATGTTTATAAATAACGCAAACGTTGGGCTAGATAATATGAGTTACACAAGTTCGTTTGTTTCATTTAATGGGCTTTGGTCGTTTATTTTGATTTGGTTAATATTTTCTAGCATTTTAAATATTTTTACCATTTGGGTGTTTATTAAAAACCTTTCAGACAATCGCGGAAACAACAGTAAAAATAAAAAAGTACTTTTTAGTTTGTTGGTTTTAACGTTTGTTATGTCAACTTGCTTATTCCCTTGGTTTGTGTTCCCTAATTTTGTTGGCATCATACAATATTCGTGGAGAATGTTTGTTGTAAATATGCCAATTCTTGCCATATCAATTGGTTATTTAATTAAAAACGACGCGTTTAAATCACATAAATTTGCTTTAATTTTAGGAACGGTTATATGTTTAATTGGTTCGCTATCCGTATCTTTAAATTACAACTTTTTCTTAAACGGAAAAGAAGCAAACACTATTAACAAATATTCTTCAATTCAAATCATAAATGGTAAAAGTGTGAATTGGGGACTTGGAGCAAACAAAAAAGGTGATTATCTTCCAAACGGTTGCACAACTGAATATTTATTTAACAGAGCACAAAATATGATTTTAGACACAGATGTTAAAATAACCGAATTTGCAAATTATCAATCAATAAATCAATTATCATTTATGATAGGTAGAAATCATAACGGATATGCTGTAATCGACCTTCCATATAACTTGTTTGAAGATGTGGAAATTTATCAAATTTCTGATGACTACCATAGCGTAAGTTTAAATGTAACAAAAGCGAATAATAATGGCAATCTTCAATTAAATTTTGAAGAATATGCCGGAGAATGCAAAATTACAATCAGTTACAAAGAAAATAGCACACTAAATAATTATTTAAAACAAAATCCTTTTGAATTTATTGTTGAAAACGGAGATGCTGAGTTTTCTAATTATATAAAGTCCAGCACTTCAAATTATCAAGTTGACGTAAATTTAACTTCAACTTCCACAATTGAACTTCCAACACTATATTATGAAGGTTATAAAATAACGCTCACATCAAATGGAGTAGAACAAGTTGTAGAACCAATATTTAATGAAAACGGTTTTATATCTATTACAATAAAAGAGAGCGGAACATTAAATGTGGAATTTGAAGGCAAATATGTGGAAATCTCAAACAAATTAGGCATTGTGGGCGGTGTTGTAAGTTTGGTTTTAGCGATAATTGGATTTGCCATTCCCCAAAAACACACAATTTTAAAACAAGAAAACTCAGAATTAATAGAAAAATAAAAACACACATTAGTTTGTGTATTTTTTAAATTAACAACTAAATTTAATAAAACTACTTGCAAATATTTTTGGTTTGTGCTAAACTAACATAGTCGAAATTTAAAACAGTTAAGTTTTATGTTAGTAATACGATTACAAAGGGCAAACTTAGTTTATTCAAGGCTCCCACAAGTGCCAAAAAGGTACGAAGTGGGATAATGTGCGCAATCGCGCATAAATTGAGTTTTGCTTTGCAAAACGATAAAAGAGCGCGTATTGCGCACATGCGTTCATAGCTCAGCTGGATAGAGCGTTGGTCTACGGAACCAAAGGTCGGGGGTTCGAATCCCTCTGGACGCACCAGAAAAAATGACGCACCCTTTACTTACTGCGATTTTACTCTTAAAATCGCAAATGTAAGATTTATGGGCGTTAGTTTTTTTTATTCCTATATCGTACCATACGGCACTTGTGGGGGACCATTTATTTTTTATTTTTTATTTTTTGCTAGAATGTAACTTTTGTCTATTAGTTTAAATACAAATGCGTTGTCTAACGAGTTGTCCATTATAAGAGTTATCCAATGTTTTTTGTTCATGTGATAGGCTTCTAAAATTGATTTGTTGTCAATTAATTTTAAGTCGTCTTCAGTTATTCGAACGTCTATAATTTCAACTATGCCATCACCTGCTTGTTTAAGTTTATTTCTCGGTAAACTTATGATTAATGAATACCATTTTTTATTGTCTTTTCTTCGCCAAATTGCATTGTTTGGAAATTTGGGCCAAAGAAATTCCAATTCGTCGCCATATTGATTTTTTATGTATTCAATCACGGCTTTTGATTGAGAAGATTTAAAGATATGTGTTTCAAAACATCTTTCTTTGATGTCTGTTAAAACCTTATAATATTCACTTCTAACATTACCTACAAATTCACCACCAACATCTTCCATTAAATGCAGAATATATTCTTCGTTTGTGGTGTTATCTATTATATTTGTTGAAACCGTTCCGTTTTTGTCCACACATATATTTAAAGTGAATTGATTGTTTAATATTTCCTTTTGAAATAAATATTTGTTTTTATCATAATTAAAACCAAAATCTAATAATTTGTTAAAATCTACGTTTGAATTATTAAAAAACTTTTCTATCATAATTATCTCCACAGAATTTTAAGGCGAATTTTTACTTAAAAGTAAAATAAAATTTTTTAAGAGATATGTCAATTAAATTTGTCAAACAGACTAGATTTTGTTATCATTAATATAGTTAACAATTTGAAAACATTTAAAAGGATGGCGGATGAAAAACAATTTAGAATTAGCAAAATATTTATTAAAAATATCTAAAAAAGCGTACAAGTTTGCTGAAAAACAAAAGTTGGTAGTTAAAGATAAAAAAGCACATGACCTTGTTACAAGTTATGATTTCAATATTGAAAAGTTTTTAATTGAAAAACTTAACGCTGATTATCCAAACGTTAAAATTGTGAGTGAAGAATATAACGCAACGGTTGAAGCAAAAGGCACGTATTTTGCGGTTGACCCCATTGACGGCACTGTGAATTTTTCAAATAACCTTCCAGATTACGGAGTGCAAATTGCATATGTTGAAAATAATGAGATATTAGCAAGCGTAATTTATATGCCAAAATGCGGTGATTACATCGCTGGTAAAAATTGTGGAGCGTATAAAAATGGTAAGAGAATTTTTATTAACACCAAACCGCTTGACCACAGTTTAATAGAACTAATCACTCCAAACAGTAAATCAATAAATAACACAGTTGAAGAGATTAAAAATAACGTAATGGATATCCGTAGATATGGGGCAAGTTGCAGAATATACACATATCTTGCAGAAAGTAAGTTGGGTGCGAGAATAGATTATGGTAAGTATAATGTGTGGGACAATTATCCTGGAATATTACTTGCAAACGAAGCCAGTTGCGTAACAAAAGAAGAAAATAATTGGTTAGTAACGGCAAGTAGTGAAGAAAACTTAAACAAAATTTTCGAAGTTATCTATTCCGTTAACAAATAAAATCAATAATTGTAAAATTGTTATAAATAAAAAAGGGTCGCCCCTGCGACCCTTTTTATGTTGATATGTGATATGTGTTATATTGTAAATTAAGATTTTATTGATTTATTTACTTTTTTATGGTTGAAATATTGTTTAAAAGTTTTTTTGCTGAATTTATTTGAGCGGTAAATGTTTTACCTGTTGACCACGTGATATATTCAGACAAATTTTCTAAATCTACAAATTTTCTTTCATTTATTTCCCATTCTTGAACAAAAGGTAAGATTTTATCAACTTTTGCAAAATATCGTAGTTGATAATAGTTTTTTCCATCTTCTTGCACTTCAACTGCACCGAGATATTGAACATCTTTAATGGTTAAGCATGCTTCTTCCATAAGTTCGCGACTTAAAGTTTCCAGTTTTGTTTCACCCGCTTCTGGATGCCCACCTGGGATTGTCCACGTATTGCCGTTTTTAACAATTAAAAGTTGATTTTCATCATTGAAAACGTAGGCACTAACTTGCGTATATTTTTTGTCTTCAAGACTAAAATTTTCTCGCCAAGTGATTTGGCAACTTTCAGATAGTTTTTCATAATCTTTCATATTTAAACACCCTCCAACTTTGCAAAGATATCATTTTTATTTGATTTTGTCAAGTTAATGAAGGTTTCTTAATTTTGTATTAAATCTTACCAAAGCAAAAATTTAACTTAAAATTTTTATGTCAATTCATTGTAAAATTTTAAAATATTGCAAAAATCGCATGACAAATCTCGACAAAAATTTTATAATATTAGTAGTTGTTAAATGAAGGAATGCGATTTATTTTGCATTAACTTAATTATTATTCTCACTTTTAATGCAAAGGGGTTGCATATCTTCGGCTTTTAAAGGGGAGGTATAAATGAAAGCATTAACAGGTTTTAGTAAAAACAAAAATGCCTATCAAGCAGGTCTTGAAGCGGCTAAAATGGCTGGCAAAAACAAGGACGCAAAACTTGTGTTTGCATACATGAGTTGCGACTACAAAATTAAAGATGTTATCAAAGGTATTAAAGAAGTGTATTCTTGCCCAGTTATTGGTAACACAAGTTTCACTGGCGTGATTATGCCGGAAGGTTACATCGGTGGTGACGAACCATTCGTTGGTATTATGGTTCTATCAGACCCATCTATGGTGGTAGGTGTTGGTTTTGCTGATAGAAAAGCATATCAATCAGCACGTGATGCAGGTGAAGCGGCAACCAAGGCTGCACGTGTTATGACCAAAATGCCTTATAACGACGAACCAGATTTGATGTACATGACTGCGAGCCCAACTGAAGAAGAATTCTTCTTAAAAGGTGCTAACCGTGTGGTTGGTCGTGTTCCACTATTCGGTGGTTCCGCTGCGGATAACACAATTAGTGGTAATTGGTCACTTTACCTAGACAATAAAGTAACAGGTGAAGGCGTTGCTGTTGCTTTAATCTACATGAAAAATGGATTTGTTAACGAATTCACTGGTGCATATAGAGAAACAAAAGATATGGGTATTATCACAAAGGTTGAAGGTACTCGTCAATTAGTTTCAATCGATGGCGTTCCAGCAGTTAAAAAGTACGCACAATGGCGCGGTAGAAAACCAAGCGAATTTATGGGCGCAAAACTACTTAGTGAGACAATCACAAGCCCACTTGGAGTTAAAGATAGGCTTGGTGATTTAATTGCTATTCGTCACCCAATGAACGGTAATGACGACTATTCAATGAATATCGGTGCAAACCTTGCCGAAGGCACAACAGTAATTCGTATGGAAGCAACTGTTGACGAACTAATTTCTTCTGTTGGTAAAACACTTAAAAAATTAAATGCTAAATGCAAAAAACCTGTTGTTGCATATCACCTTGTTCACTGCGGTGGAAGACGCGCAGGTATTGATGCTCGCATAAATGAAGTTTATAAAGAAATTAAAAAGAATGTAAACGGCGTTCCTTTCATTATGGAATTTACATTTGGTGAGTATGGTTACGTTGAAGACGGCAACAACACAACAGGTGGATTGATGCTTTCTTTCACCGCGTTTACTAAATAATTTTGGCGACAACAGAAAAAATATATCGCAACAAATTAGTTTTGTTTACGATTAAAGTTATAATATTAAAATAAAAAGGGGTAAAAATATGCAAGCAATTATTAATGGAGCATGGGTTGATAGCAGTGATAAAACAACTATGAATATCACAAACCCATACACAGGTAAAGTGATTGGGAAAGTGCCAAATTGCACGGAAAAAGATGTAAATAAAGCAGTTTCTTATGCCGAAAAAGCACAAAAAAAATGGGCAAAAGTGCCTGTGCATCAAAAGGTTGAATTGGTTAATAAATTCCTTGATTTAGTTCAAGAAAATAGAAACGATTTAGCTAAAACTTTATGTGTTGAAACTGGTAAGCCTATAACTCAAGCTTTCGCAGAAATTGACAATGTTAAAATTTCTTTTACAGCTTTTTCAGAAAGAGCAAAGCATTTATATGGTGCTGTTATTCCAGCTGGAACGGAAGCAGGTCAAGAAAACACATTGCAATTCACTCAGCGAGAACCTTTAGGAGTGATTGGCGTTATTATACCTTTCAATCTTCCTATAGATTTATTCGATCAGAAAGTTGCACCAGCATTATTGGCAGGGAATGCGGTTGTTATTAAACCACCACATCAAAATCCTTCAACAATTATAAAATTAGTGGCTTTAATGTTGCAAGCAGGATTTCCATCAGGCGTTGTTCAAGTTTTAACAGGTGATGGATTAAAAACCGGCAATGCTATAACTAAACACCCTAAAGTGCATGGTATATCTTTCACAGGTTCAATAGCGGTAGGAAAAAGCGTTTATAAAAACGCATCTGAACATTTTGCGCATATAACCTTAGAGTTGGGAGGTAATGACCCATTTATCTTGTTAGACGATGCAGATATTGATTTGGCAGTAGAAGAAGTTGTATGGGGTAGAATGTATAATGCGGGTCAAGTGTGCGTGGCATCTAAAAGATTTATTGTGGATAAAAAAGTTGTGAAAGAATTTGAAACAAAAGTTGTAGAAAGATTGAAAAAATTAGTTGTTGGAAATCCACTTGATAAGAAAACAGATATTGGAACTCTTGTAACGTTACAAGCAGCAGAAAAAGTTGAGAAACAAGTTAAAAATATTGTAAATCAAGGTGGAAAAATTTTATATGGCGCTAAGAGAGAAGGCGCAACATATTTCCCAACAGTTATAACAAATATTCCAGCTAGCGCAGATGTTGCAAAAGATGATGAAGTGTTTGGTCCTGTTGTGTCTATTATTCCTGTGGATAATATGGAAGAAGCAGTTAAAGTTGCAAATCAATCTAACCATGGATTAGGAAGTTGTGTTTTCACGCGAGATATGAAAAAAGCATTTAAGATTGCTAATAGTATGGAAGCGGGTGGCTGTGTTATTAATGGCGCGTCTTTCCATAGAAGTTTTGAAATGCCATTTGGTGGTTATAAAATTTCAGGGTTAGGGACAGAAGGCGTTATGTCCACATTTGACCATGTAACTAAATTAAAAACTATAACTTTAAAAAACATTTTAAAATAAAAATGTGTTAATTTTTATATATTTAATTGCAAAAAATTGCGATAAGTTTTTGTCGCAGTTTTTTCTTGTGGAAAACTTTAATTATAGAAAATAAATTAAAAAAAAGTTATTGTTTATTAAAAACGAACAAATAATAAGATTTTTTTAAAATTATTTTATTACATCTTCTTTAAAAATTAAAAGATAGTTTGTTTTAGGTTTTTATTGACAAATTGGTTTTATTAGTTTAAAATAACTATATGAAAAAGTTTTGGAAATATTTTTTAATAGTTCTGCTTTTAATTCTTGGTTTGTTTATGGTAGGCGTGCTGTACCTATTCTTTGTTCCTGGATCTAGCCTATTTAATATAACTTATGTGAGTTTAAATGTGCAGGGTGTGTCCAATGCATATAGCAGGGACCAAGTTGAAACAATCACCATTCAAAATAGAGATTTTCCTATAAATATTGTGGAAGCATCTAGCGACAATATTTCTGTTAGGGTTTATTCAAATTCACTTGGTTTTGCCTTGGTTAAAAATAGCACGGTTGGAATTAATGCAAAAATTGAAGAAGGAAATCTAATCTTTACAATTAGTGAACCACATGGGCTAATGAGTAATGGCGATAGTGTTATTGAACTTAGAATTCCTGAAAACTTTTCTTCAAATTTAAGCATCATAAATAGAAATTCAACAATCACTTTGGATAGAGAAGATTACACAATTGAAAATTTATATTATCAAGGAAATGCTGGTCAGTTAAATTTCACAGCAGGCACAATTTCTGGTAGCCTTGATTTAGAACTCAACAGGTCAGATTTTACACTTGGAAGCGATGTTGCAACTAATAACAATGATGTTACAATCAATGTAAATGACGGCACATTCAATGCATCAAACGCAGATTTGGGTGAAGTTGTGATTGAAACCAATACTCGCGGAGTGTTTGCTATTGGTGAATGTGATAGATTAACAGAGAGTATAGCAACCGCTGGCGGAAGAATTCAAGCGGGTACGATTGGTTCAATAAACGTCCGCACTAGTGACACAAATTTAACTATAAACACACTAACTCATGGTGGCACAATAGAGTTAACCATGGGTGGCAACATTGAAATCGGAACTACTAATGCTCTAACAGATTTAATCACAAATTCAGGTGATATAACCGTTCACAACGCACAGGAGAGATTGCTTGCAGAATCTCGCGACGGAAATATAACAATAAATAATGCAAATTACGTGGTTAGTGCAACCACAACATATGGCGACATTCAAGTTACCTTTGGCGAAGATGCTGGTCATTTCTTAGATACAGGCGCGCGCTCACTTGAAGCAACAACGAATAATGGTAGAATTGTTGTAAGCGGAGTGGAAAATGTTATTATCACAATCAATGATAATGGCAGAGCAGAAATCAATATGAGCGACGTTTTAGGCGTAAGTTCAGTTTTAGGAAAATCAGGAAGTGTGAGCCTTGTTATAAATAAGGACTCTAAATATAATCTCACCACAAAGAGCGACACTGGTAACGTTAGTGTGGATTTAATGCAAGTTGACGTAACTGTTGGAAATATTGGTTACACAACGAGAGAAGAAACCACAACTGGCGTAAACCTAGCAAACGGTGAAACCACAACAAATTCCCTAGTTGTTACAACCACTTCTGGTGACTTAACAATTAGAGATACAGGCGTTTAATAAATAATTAAAAATTCTTATAAAAATAAATACCGATAATTTAATCGGTATTTTTATTTTTGATTTTTTATTTTTTTAAGGTAAAAAATTTTATTGTTTTAACTATTTTTAACTATTTTTTAGTATTATTTATAATTTTTTTGATTTTTATTTTAAATTTTTTTAAAAAATAAATATTTATTATTTTTATTTAACCAAAATATAAAAGTATCCCATTGTAAACGGCGTTAATAAATTGCATGCGGTATTCGTCGGTGTTAAGAAGGCGCTCTTCTTCTGGGTTAGATAAAAAACCACACTCTATTAACACTGCGGTGTAATAACTTTCGTTTAAAATATAGTAGTCACCAACTTTTCCGGTGGTTGACGGCGCGCCTACATAGGTGTTTAACGATTGTTGAATAAGGTCGGACACAATTTTTCCAGACTCGTCCCCCTTGCGGTAATACGTGCTAGCACCATGAGGCGATTGAGTAGAGAAACTATTCATATGTATTGAAATAACTAAATTTGGGTTTGCGCGTTTTATAATATTCATACGAGCATTCATATCGCTCATTTTTTTGTTTTTTGCACTTTCTAAATAAAGTCCGTCGTCCGTTTTGCGAGTTAGTTCCACGCGGTAACCTGCTTCAACCAACTTTTCTTTTAATGCCAATGTGTATTTTAAGTTGATTTCTTTTTCAATCGTTCCATTCACTCCAACACTTCCGCCGTCCCTTCCGCCATGGCCGGCATCAAGCACTATGGTAATTCCATTATAACTTGCTTTGCTCACTGCCACAATATGTGAAAACGCAAACGAGAGTAAAAACATCAACGCTACTAGTATTATAACGCATCGGTTGGCGGAAAAAAATCTTTTGATTTTTAGTTTCATAATGTATTCTATTTGATAATATATACCATTATTACTGCAAACACATAAACAAAAACCGTTTTTAATATTTTATAAAAGATATATATTGGATAAGTTAATTTCTTTCAAACACACCTTGCATCAAAGTTAATTTAACCACATTTTGTGTTTTATAATAACAGTTTTAATTGTTTGATATAACACGTCATTTGAAAATTGATACATTTGGTTTAATGTAAAAAGGTGTTAGATTTTGGGTTTTCCACATAGATTTTCGACTTTTCCACACTTTATCCACAAGTTATCCACAGAGTTATCCACATTATGTGGATAACTTTTTGCGTTTTTGGGGTTAATTATCAACAATGTGTACATTTTTCGACATATTTTTTAGTTATAAATAGAAATAGCACTAAATAATATACTTGTTCAATTTTAAATATGCTTGTTTAATTTTAGCGTCTTCGTCTAAATAAAATTTAGTATTTTTTCAATTTGGTTTATTTAATACAATAATATAGTGAACATGTTAAATTTATAAAGAGTAATTGTAATTTAATAGGTAATTTAACTTTAAAAATAAAAAAATATTTGGTATAATATAAATATGATAAACAAATTGTTTGATGCGTTAAATAGAGCAAAGTCGATTGCTCTTATTGCTCACATTTCACCAGATGCGGACGCACTTTGCAGTATGGTGCTTCTTAAAAATTTTTTAGTTAAAGCGCTAAAAAAGAGAGTGGACATTTTTGCAGAGTGCGACGAAATAGCGGAAAATTATCACGCCATTTTAGGTGACAATAAAATAAATAAAGAAATAAAAAATTACCACACCGCAATCATTTTAGATTGCCCAAATTTACCTAGAGTTGGAAAATATGGCGAGATTTTTGAACGTGCCAAACAAAAAATTGTTATAGACCACCATGACACAACACAGTTTTCAGCAGATGTTAAAATTGTGAAACATGTGAGTTCAACATGTGAAATTTTATATGATATACTTAAAAAGTTCAATTACAAGTTTACCAACGCAGATTATGGAATGGTGTATGCTGGAATTATAACAGACACTAACAATTTGTCCGTTGGAGCAATGACGAAAAACACATTTAAAATTATAAGTGAGTGTTTTCCACACATCGACCAACAAGCGATTTATGATAATTTCTTTTCATTTAATTCAATGCGCAATATGAAATTACTTTCACGTGCGATTGAAAATATTGTAACGTTTATGCACGGTAGAATTATAATCACCCACATAACACATGAAGAAGCAAAACGCAACAAAGCGGGTGATAATGATTATGTTGGAATTATAAATAGGCTTGCAACAATCAGCGGGAATAAACTTGTGTGCTTTTCTTATCCAAAAGGCAATGGTTATTACGTTTCAATGCGTGCAAAACGCGGTTATGATTGTTCTCAAATCGCTTTATCACACGGCGGTGGTGGGCACAAAGGTGCAAGTGCATATTTATCAAACGAAAGTCTGCAAAAAATAGAACAGGATATTTTGCAAGAATTTACCGAGCAAATTCAAAACACAAAACAGCAAATTAAGCAAAAAGTGTTTTAAAAAAAGTAAACGTGGAGTTTACTTTTTTTGTTTGCTGTTATCATAAATTTTTAACTACAAATTAATAATATATATTTGTTTAATACTGAAATGAAGATTTATAGTCAAGTAATATGCTAAAATGTTACGATTTTAATCTATCTAAAATGTCGCGAGCGGATATTAGTCCTGTTGCGGCAGCCACAACTATATTGCCTGCTTTTCCTGCGCCGTCACCTATAAAATAAAGGTTTTTGTTTTCAACTTTAAATTTATTGTCCGTTTCTATTTCATTGCTGAAAAATTTAATTTCAGGGCCGTAGAGTAGTGTTTCGTCATTATTAACACCTGGAATGATTTTATTTAGTTCTTCAAGCCCTTCCAAAATGTTGGTTATAATTCTATAAGGTAGCACAAGCGCTAAATCACCTGCAACGCAGTCCTTTAACGTCGGTTCAATAAAACCTTTATCAATTCTGTGCCACTCGCTTCTTCTTCCTGAGCGTAAGTCATGCAACGTTTGAATTATTGGCTTTTGGTCGCCTAAAACATTTGCAATTCGCGCAATACTTTCGCCATACAAACGAGTGTTTGTTGCAGGGTGTGTTAGGTTGACCTTACTAATAAATGCAAAATTGGAATTTTTTGATTTAACATTTTTAAGCGCATGGCCATTAACGCAAATAAAACCATAGTAATTTTCTTTTGTAACATACCCGCCTGGGTTAGTGCAGAAGGTGCGTATTTCGTCGCCATAAGTTTTGGTTTTTATGAAAATGGTCGGGTCGTAAATGACGTCTGTTATGCTTTCTAAAATTTCTTTTCTAACTTCAACACGTACGCCAATTTCTATACTTTGAGAAGAATATGGAATTTTGTGTTTATCAAGTAACTCTTGCACCCAACTAGCCCCAGTTCTGCCAGGAGCAACCACAACATATTTGGCTTGCATTGAGTGGAGTGTGTTATTTTTAATATATGTAATATTGTTGATTTCGTTGTTGCTTTCTATATCTTGCACGTCACCACTTTCTATAACTTCAACACCGTGTGAGATTAAAAAGTTGGTGAAATTTTCGATGTGTGTTGGAAGAGTGTCCGACCCTAAATGCTTTTGCTTGATAATAAGTAGCCTTGCGCCTTTTAAGGTTACATCTTTTTTAATTTGCTCGCTACGTTCGTCACTTTTAGGAAAAACTTCTGCGTCCATACCAAAGCGATTAAAAATTTCTTCTGTTTCGTCTATGATTTTGTATGCTTCACTCTCACTCATATACTTAAACAAATCACTTTTTCCTAGTTTTGGAATAAAGTTTAATTTACCGTCACTAAACGTGCCTGCACCGCCAAAACCTGATAAAATTTGGCAAGGGTTGCAGTTAACACATTTTCCCGTTAACTTCATAGGGCAAACACGATTTTTTGCTAGTTTTCCCTTATCTATTAAACACACTTTAAGATTAGGGCTTTTAGTTATCAGCTCATAAGCGGTAAATAGCCCAGCAGGACCAGCGCCAACAATCACAACATCATACATAAACTTTCTCCTGTAACGTAAAATAATTACATAATTATTATATCACACATTGCTCAATTTTCAAAGTAAATTGGCATCTAACACGAATACAAATAATGCAACTTTTCTATACAAAAAAGTTAGAAAATAATTACAATATAAAAATAAAAGCATCAAGCACATTTAATAAAATTAAAGAGTTAATATTAAAAAAATTAAGGTGTTTATCATTAAATTAAAATTTTACAAAGGTAAAAAAAAATTCACGAACTTTTTAAAATTCGTGAATTAAATTTTATTTAGATTGATTTTCGTTGTCGGTGCTTGTTTCTTTGCTTTCTTCATTTTCGCTTGTTTTATTTTTGCCTGCTTTCTCTTTACTTGTTTTATCTTCGCTTGTTTTATCTTTAACACCTTTGCCTTTACTATCTTTTTCAATTTCGTCAATAGAAATGTCTGCTGAGTGGACAATTGGTTTCCATTCCACCTTCTTAAATGCTGCGCTTATTGCAATAGGAATGTAAGTGAACATAAAGAATGGGAATGTGAACAAATGCAAAATTTTTCTAGGCCAAGTTGTTTTTATCTTTTTACCTTCAGTGATTAGCACTAAAAGGGCAATTACAAACATGATTATATAAAGATATAAGAAATTCAGACCTAAACACTTCCAAGCGTATACTGCTGAGAAATAGTCACCAATACAAAGCCCAACAATCGAACTTATAGGCAAACCAATAATAAGCAACATTGTTATAATTAGTGCAGGGAAGATTGTGGTTAAAATATCCCAACAAGAGAAATTGGTTAGCGCTTTTCCGATTAGTTGTTTACCGTCCTTTCCAAACACTTGGTAAAAACCTTTTGCCCAGCGCTCTCTTTGACGCCAAGATTGACGGAAAGTTTCAGGTTGTTCGTCGTACAATTCGGCTGAACCGCAGTAACCAATTTTACGCTTAGTCATAGCATATTCAGTTGAACATTGAATATCTTCGGTTAGAGTGAAGAATGACCAGTTGTCATACTCTTTTACAACATCGGTGCTGATTAAAAAGCCTGTTCCAGATATAGCGCATGAAGTGTGAAGAGCCATACGCGAATTGTTTAGGTGTTTTGCTTCGTGTAAGAACCAATAACCATAACCTGCAGTTATCCAGTTTTTTCCAAAGTTTTTAGTGTTACGATAAGATGTTACCATTTCATAACCGCTATCATACACCTTATTCATTTCGGTTATAAAGTTTGGTTTTATAATATTGTCCGCATCAAGAACGATATACGCGTCAGGCACTATTGGCGCAAATTGACTTTCACTATGCAAACGATTAAATAAGTAGTTTAACGCATAACCTTTGCCAATTTTTGTTGTGTCATTACGCTCAAACACAATACAACCTAATTCCCTACAAATATCCGCAGTGTTATCTGTGCAATTATCTGCTATAACGAAAATGTGATACAATTCTTTTGGATAATCGTTTGCTTGAATACTTTTTATTAAATTTCCTATCACTTTGCTTTCATTTCGCGCAGAAATTACTATTCCGTAGGTGTGCAATTTAAATTCTTTTTCTTTGATTTTATATTTTCTAAATGTACCGAAAATTAAGTAAAAGAATTGATGTAAGTACATTATAACAAATATAAGTGAAATTATGTTTGAAAAGAGGTATATAAAGCCATGTAGCCCAGATGTGAAGGTTAAATGACCATTAAATCGTATTAAATCTATAAATATTTGCATAAATTGTCCTTTTTTAAATTTTTAAGCTTTAAAATATTAACATATAGCGCGCAGTTTGTAAATAAGTTTTTGAAAATTTGTAACAGATTTTGCAGTTTTACGATTTATTTTCTTAAAAGTAAATATCTAATCTAATTTGTTGTATTAAAAGTTTTAGTTAATTTTATTTTGCATTAAATTTTTTATTTGCTATAATAGTTGTGGCTTAAAAGGGGGAGTATGATAATAGATATTGAAGGAACGGACGGTAGCGGGAAAAAGACGCAAACAGACTTGCTTTATTCAGCACTAACGGCGCTCGGCAAAAAATGTTTAAAAATTAGTTTTCCAAACTATGAGAGTAATTCCAGTGCTCCTGTTAAAATGTATTTAGGTGGAGAACTTGGTAACACTGCAAATTGTTTAAATGCATATCAAGCAAGTTCACTTTTTGCGGTAGATAGGTTAATCACACTAAAAAACATAGACCTAAATAGTTATGATTTTGTGCTTTTTGATAGATATGTTCCTAGCAATATGATACATCAATCCACAAACCTAAACTCACTAAAAGAAATGGACGATTTCCTAAATTGGGTGGACGATTTTGAGTATAACAAACTAAGCCTTCCACGCCCAGATAAAACAATTTTTTTAAATGTGCCAGTGGAAGTAAGTTTTCATTTGGCAAAAGATAGAAAAAACAATAAAAACGGCTTGGATAAGGACATTTTAGAAAATTACGACCATTTAACGCGCGCGTATAACAGTGCAAACTACGTCGCAAGGAAGTTTAATTGGGAAACAATTATATGTGTAGATAGCAACAACAATTTGAAAAATGTTGAAGAAATTCACAAAGAAATATTGACTAAATTACCTTTATAAAAGTATAATTATAGGTAAATTTAGATAAATTTAAGGATATATTATGAAAATTACAAGTAAAGAACTTAGAAAAACATGGTTAGATTTTTATACTGAACGTGGGCATGTAAACATTGGTGCCGTGTCGCTAATTGGCGACGGAAGCACAGGCGTTATGTTTAACGTGGCTGGTATGCAACCGCTTATGCCGTATCTTCTTGGCAAACCACACCCAAAAGGCACAAGGCTATGCAATGTGCAGGGTTGCGTGCGCACTGTGGATATTGACGAAGTTGGTGACCCAACACACTTCACCTTTTTTGAAATGATGGGCAATTGGAGTTTAGGCGATTATTTTAAAAAGGAAAAAACAGCGTGGACGTTTGAACTTCTAACCAAAAAATTTGGTTTTAATAAAGAAGATATTTGTTGCACAGTTTTCGCAGGAGACGAAAGCGCTCCAAGAGATACAGAAACGGCAAACCTACTTATAAATCTAGGTATATCACCTAACCACATATCATATTTAGGTAAAGAAAACAACTGGTGGGAATTAGAAGGCACAGTTGGCACGCCTTGTGGACCAGACAACGAGTGGTTTTATCCACGTCATAACAAACCATGTGGTCCAAACTGTGGTCCAGAATGTGATTGCGGTAGGTATGTTGAGATTGGTAACGACGTTTACATGCAGTATGAAAAATTAAAAGACGGGTACACTCCGCTAAAAAATAAGAATGTGGACACCGGATTTGGTTTTGAACGAATGCTAATGTTCTTAAACGGACTAACCGACGGATATAAAACCGACCTATTTTCAGATGTAATAGCACTAATGGAAAAGGCGATTGGTTTTAAGTATGAAGAAGACGAAAAAGTAACGCGTGCAATGCGCATTATTGCCGACCACACCAGAACGAGCGTTATGCTTATGGGAGATGTAAATGGAATTCTTCCTTCAAACGTTGGAGCAGGATATATTTTGCGCCGTCTTATTCGCCGTGCGGTAAGATATGCAAACGAAATCAAACTTGATTTGTCCAACATTATTGAAATTGCAAAAATATTTATTGAAAAAGTGTACGACGAAGCATACCCAATAATGTATTCAAAACGCGAATATGTGTACACTGAACTTCAAAACGAAATAGACAAATTTAATAAAGCACTCGCGCTTGGAAATAAAGAATTTGAAAAAGTGGTGAGTGGAATAATAAGAAAAAATCAATTCATGGCAGGCAAAGACGGTTACGTTCCTGAAACAATGATAAGCGGAAAGGCCGCATTTAGGTTGTACGATACATTCGGTTTTCCAATTGAACTAACCACTGAAATGGCGCGCGAGCGTGGTTTAAGTGTGGATAAAGTTGGTTTTGACAACGCTTTCCGTGAACACCAAGAATTAGCGCGAACGACAAGCGCTGGCTCGTTTAAGGGTGGACTTGCTGATAACACAGAAGAAACAATAAAACTTCACACCGCTTGCCACCTTCTTCTTGCAGGGCTTAGGCACATGTTTGGAAAGGGTATTGAGCAAAAAGGAAGCAATATAACAAGCGAACGTCTTCGTTTTGACTTTAATTTTGATAGAAAACTAACCGACGAAGAAGTTAAAACGCTTGAAGATTTTGTTAACGACGCAATAAAACGTGCTATACCAGTTGAAAGGTGTGAAATGACGCTTAAAAAGGCGCACGAACTAGGCGCTTATGGTATTCATAAAGCAGAAGATGACGACGTAATTTCTGTTTATAAAATCGGCGATGTAGATTTCCAAATTTGCGGTGGTCCGCACGTTAAAAACACAAGCGAATTAAAGCATTTCAAAATAGCAAAACAAGAAGCCGTCTCAGCAGGCGTTAGACGAATTAAAGCGGTTTTATCTAATTAACAATTTAATAAATGATAAAGCAAATTCAATGAACAAAGCACATATTTTTAGTTGTCTGTTTTAACTTAAAACTTAAACCCTAAACAAGCTATTAAAAAAATTCAAAAAAATTAGAATCATATGTGAAACAAATTATAAAATAATAAACAAATTTGTTTCACATTTTTAATTCACATAGGCGTTAAACGATTGATGTTTTGCGCCTTTTTTGATATAATAAAAATGTTTAAAATGTTTGTTTTCAATCTAGAAAATAAATTTAAAAGGAGTACATTTTGAATTTACCTAATAAATTAACAATTTTGCGCGTTGTGCTAATTCCATTTATGATGTTTTTTTATTTAGCCGACTTTATTCCATATGGAATTGGAAAACTTATTGCACTTGCAATTTTTATTATTGCATCGCTCACTGATATGTTGGACGGTCAAATTGCGAGAAAGCGAAATTTAGTTACAAATTTTGGAAAGTTTTTAGACCCTATTGCAGACAAAATGTTAACGTCCGCAATGTTATTTATGTTGGTGGCAGACCAAACAATTCCATCTCCATGGGGCGCAATCATTATAACAATCATAATTTCACGTGAATTTATGGTTAGCGCGCTAAGGCTTCTTGTCGCAAGCAAAGGCACGGTGCTTGCCGCAGATTGGTGGGGAAAAATAAAAACTATTGTTCAAATGATAGCAATTCCAGTGTGTGTGGTGTTAAGTTATCTATACACTTGTGGTTTAAACGTTCCAAACGCCCTAACACTAACATTTGAAATTCTTTCCTACGTGTTGATTGGGCTTGCAACTGTGCTAACGGTCATTTCTGGCGTAAATTACATTGTTAAAAATAGGCACGCTTTTAAGGAAGACACAAAGCAGGACTAATCTAAATCAAAAATTAAAATCTAGCAGTAAGCAATTATAAAATCACTATTGCAAAAAAACTGATACATTGGTTATGGTTACAATAATAAAACAAAAAATAAATCATAAATAGATTAAAAATTTATCGAACAAATGTTTGACAATAATATTAAAAATGGCTATAATATTTAGGTAAAGATAAAGGAGATAAAATGGCAGACGATAAACAAAAGGCACTTGAAACCGCACTTGCACAGATTGAAAAGCAGTTTGGTAAGGGTGCTATAATGAAAATGGATATGGATAATTATGGCGAAGGAATAGAAGTTATACCAACTGGTTGCTTAACGCTTGATATGGCGCTTGGGGTAGGCGGTCTTCCTAGGGGAAGAATTGTTGAAATTTATGGCCCAGAGAGCAGTGGTAAAACGACAGTTGCTTTGCACGTTATAGCAGAAGCGCAAAAAATGGGCGGAACAGCAGCGTTCATTGATGCAGAGCATGCACTAGACCCAATTTACGCGCAAAAGTTAGGTGTTGATATTGGTTCTATGTATGTTTCTCAACCAGACACTGGTGAGCAAGCCTTAGAGATAACCGAACAATTAGTTAGAAGTGGTGGTATTGATATAATTGTTATTGACTCAGTTGCAGCCCTAACCCCAAAAGCAGAAATTGACGGCGAAATGGGTGATAGTTTTATTGGGCTTCAAGCACGTCTTATGTCGCAAGCGTTAAGAAAGTTAACGGGTGTTACAGCAAAGAGTAAAACACTTGTAATATTTATTAACCAACTTAGAGAAAAAGTTGGCGTTATGTTTGGTTCACCAGAGACCACACCAGGCGGTAAAGCGCTTAAATTCTATTCGTCAATTAGGCTTGACGTTAGAAAGACGGACACAATTAAAAATGGTCAAGACATTGTTGGTTCGCGCACCAAAGTTAAAGTTGTTAAAAATAAGGTTGCACCACCATTTAAAACAGCCGAATTTGATATTATGTATGGCGAAGGTATTTCAATTATGGGTTGCTTGATTGACTGCGCTATTGAACTTGGTCTTATTGAAAAGAGCGGAAGTTGGTTTAGTTATAACGGTGATAAGATTGGTCAAGGTAAGGAAAACGTTAAAGCATATTTAACTAGCCACCCAGAACTTGCCGACGAAATTGATAAAACCATTCGCGAAAAATTAAAAAAGTAATAATTATAAAAACATTATAAAAATATAAACGTTAAATATTTGAAAGCATTTTAAGTGTTAAACTAGTCCTTATTATTTAAGGTGAGTTATGTTACAAACGTTAAAGATAGAAAATGTGGCACTGATAGATAAAGCCACAATAGAATTAGATAAAAACCTAAATGTAATCAGCGGTGAAACAGGTGCTGGTAAAAGCATTATGCTTGATTCGTTAGGTTTTGTTTTTGGCGGTCGCGCTGATAGGTCACTTATTCGTGAAGGGGCAAACAGCATGAAAGTTGAAGCAATATTTAACAATTTAGCACAATCTCACATTGATTTTATTAAAGAATTAGGTATTGATTTTGAAGACGAATTGTTTATTTCACGCTCACTTGATAAGTCGGGCAAAAATGTTTGCAAAATAAACGGCGAATTGGTGCCGGTTGCAGTTGTTAAAAAGATATGTTCGCGAATTATTGATATTCATGGGCAAAGTGAACACCTTGCAATTTTAAATAACGATTATCAGTTAGAAATAATTGACCTTTTTTCGCACCAAACAGAAGATATAAAAATTAAACTCGCGGAAAATATTGAAGAGTATAAAAACATTGAGAAAGATATTCAATCTCTCGGCGGAAGTGAGAAGGAAAAACAAAATTTAATCGACCTATACACTTTCCAAATAAATGAAATTGATAGTTTAAATATAAAAGAAAACGAGTATGAAGACTTGCTAAACGAAAAACGTGAAATGAGCCAATTTGAAAAAATAAATTTAAACCTAGTTGGCGCTTATGATAGTTTAACAAAATCAAGTTTTTCAGATAGTAGTTTAGATAGTATTAACACAGCCACAAAAAGTTTGCAAAACATAACAGATTTAAACCAAAACTATCAAACTTTATATGAAAGATTAAATAGTGCGTATATTGAACTTAGCGATATAGCGGACACAATCAAAGATTATATAGACAATAACATCTTCGACGAAGTACGTTTTAATTATGTTGACGAACGCATTGATGCAATTAAATCGGCGTTCAGAAAATATGGCGGAGATTATGAAAATCTAAAAAAATATTATGAAGATATTTCAACAAAATTAGACAATTTGAAAAACGGCGAAGAAAGACGAATAGAACTAATAAAAAAACAAGAAGATGTGCTATCAAATATAGATAAATTGCAAGATAAATTAAATAAAATAAGAGTTGAAAGCGCCAAAAAGTTATCAGATAGCATGCAAATTGAACTCACTAAACTAGGCATGAAAAACGCAAGATTAGAAGTTGCGTTTTCACGTATTAGTGAAAGGTTTTCATATTCTGGTTATGATAGAGTGGAATTTATGTTTTCGTCCAACCTTGGCTTTCAATTAAAACCGCTAAATAAAGTGGTGAGTGGCGGTGAAATGAGTAGAGTTATGCTTGCGTATAAAATTGTTGTTGGCGAAGTGGACACAAATGAAACAATAATTTTTGACGAAATAGACACTGGTTTAAGCGGTCAAATTGCATCTGTTGTTGCCGAATATTTGGCGCGACTTAGCAGAAAAAAACAAGTGGTTGCGGTTTCTCATTTGCCACAGATTTGTGCTATGGCGGATAACAACATAAAGGTTGAAAAATATTCAACAAATAACACCACCAAAACGAAAGCAACCATTTTAGAAGGTGACGAATTATATTCTGAAATTGCTCGCCTTATGGGTGCAACCGCAAATGAAACAGGCAAAATTGCAAGTATTGAATTAAAGGAAAAATCGAATAAATTTAAAGAAAGTTTGTAAACTCGAATGTTTTATTGTTTAATATTGCTAAACATCAAAGAATTGAAATAAAAAAATTTACAAATGTAGTTAAAAAAAGAAAAAGCCATAAATAATGGCTTTTTTATTATTAAGATTAAGATATGTAATTTTATTTTTTATTTTTATCGTCTTTATTATCTTTATTGTCTTCTTCTTTATTAATGTCAATCGCACTTACTGGGCAAAATTGTTGGCATGCGCCGCAGCGTATGCATTTATCCTTGTTAATTTGGGCTTTTCCATTCACAAGTTTAATAGCATTCACTGGGCAAATTGATGCACATGCGCCACACCCGATACATAAATTAGCGTCAACCATAATTTTTATATCTCCTATAATGTTAGTATATCATATATGAGTTAATTTGTCAAATATCTACATTATATGTATGCTTTTTCTTTAAGTGTTTTTCAATATTTTTATAAGATTATTAATCTGGCAACAAAAAAGGCAATATTTTGCCTTTTAATTTTACACGCCTAACGTTGCACTATCTGTTTGAATTCCAAAGTATTCACCAAGTTCAGGGAATTTCCAAACCCAATCTTTAAACACTTCTTTTAATTTGGTTTTGTTTAGGTCTGAGAACATGTATTTAATTTCTTTATAATGGTCAGCAAAGAAACCTGGATAAAAATTTGATAAAACAGTAGGATTTTTTGCAATTAATCTACCAACAAAACCAGGGTCTTTATCCACTAATACGTCTAAATAGTCGTATGGAAGATAAAGAAATAACTCGTCATTCTTGGTTAAAACGCGCTTAATATATGTTACATTATTAAACATGATTGATTTGTTTTCTGCTGACAACCTTTTAAACTTAGAAGGGTCAATAATTAGAGCAATGCATGCGTCATCAACGTTCATGAGATGAATGTGGTCAGGGAAATATTTTAAAGATGCGCGTATACGAGAATTTGGTTCACCTTTAAAGTCAAACAAACCGGCATCTTCAAGTTTTGTTTGCAGAATAACTTTGTTTTCAGGAGTTACTCCTTTAACGCATTTTGCAAGTACGTTTGCTTTGAAGTAGTTTGTAAAGTCAATATATAACAAAAAATTTGGGTCAACATCAACGGCAAGGCTTGATAACAAATTATTGTATTCATATGAAGCTTCTTTCCCTAATGATTTTTTTAAATCGAGCAATTCGTCTGCGAGAGATTTAAATTCGTCTATCTCTTTTTGGTTTTCTTTAATCGCTGTTTCAACACCTTTATTTTTTGCCGAATTTAATAGTTTTGTGTATAAATTTTGCTTTAAATTTGGCATTAAACGCTCCAATTCGTCAATGCGTTTTATTGTATTTTGCCTGTTTTCTTTGAATGTTGTTTGGCGTTCTTTCCTTTCTTCGGACATATTTGCGATTGTATTTTTAATACGCTCTTCTCGTTCCCTTTTTTCACGGTCCAATCTATCAGTGTGTTGCGATATTTTACCACTTGGGTCAGTATCTGGTGCAATTATTGCGCTAGATGTAAATTTCATTCCTTTTCTTAATCCGCCCATTATATTCTCCTTTATTTTTTAAAATAATTTTTACATTTTAAGTCTAACATCAAAATATTTTTTTGTCAATATTTAATTATTGCAAATTGTGAACAATTTGAACTTATTTAATCATAATATTGTACAAGTTAAAATAAATTATATTATGAAAAAAAGTCAATTTATAGCAAACATTGTTATAGTTGCTATGTTTATAGCGCTTATTGCTATTTCTTTTTCAAATTCTCAAACTCTTTACACACAGGCCGATTCGCGTGTGATATACGCTGGCAATGAACAGAACAACAATGTGTGTTTTATGATAAACGTCTATCAAGGGAACGAATATGTGGAAGATTTGTTGGATATTTTAGATTTGTACAATGTTAAAACCACTTTCTTTTTAGGTGGTAGTTGGGCGGTTAAAAATGTCGATTTAGTGAAAGAGATTTATGCGCGTGGGCATGAACTTGGTAATCACGGCTTTTATCATAAGGACCAAGACACCTTAGACTACGATAGCAATGTTCAAGAAATAAATATGTGCCACAAAGTTATAAGCGAAAATGTTGGGGTGGAAATGACATTGTTTGCACCGCCAAGTGGAGCGTATAACATATCAACAGTGGACGCGGCTGTAAGTTTGAACTACAAAACAATAATGTGGACGCATGACACAATCGATTGGCGCGACCAAGATGCAGACCTAATATATAAACGCGCCACAAAAGATTTATCAAATGGCGACCTTATCTTAATGCACCCAACAAAAAGCACGGTTGAAGCAATGACAAATATTTTGTCCTACGCCATAAATAACGGCTTTAACCCAACCACTGTTTCAAATTGCATTTCGTAAATTTAAAATAAAAACAATTAAAAATTTAAAAATATTTATAAAAATTATGAAAAAATACTAAAAATAAGTAAAAAAATCAAATTTTTAAAAAATTAATTAAAAGTAAATGAAATAAAAAAATCTCACAAAACGTGAGATTTCTAAACTCTAATTAACCACGAATTCCAAGTTGTGACTTGATTTTACGTGCACGTTCAATGTCAACTTCTGATAAGTAGTTCAAAAGTTTTTTACGTGTTGCAACCATTTTGTTAAGTCCACGAGTTGAGTGCAAGTCTTGTTTATTGTTCTTTAAGTGTTCAGTTAAGTTTGAAATTCTTGCAGTAAGAAGCGCGATTTGAACTTCGATTGAACCAGTGTCTTGCTCATTTTTTCCGTAAGTCTTAACAATTTCAGCCTTATTTATTTTCATAACTCTCTCCTTTTATAGATTTGCCATAAACCTTGTGTTCGATTAGAGAGCCACCGAAACACAACGTTTAGGTACTTTGTTATTTTATACAAACAAAATCATTTTGTCAATACTTTTTTATATTTTTTCTAACTAATAGTTTTGTTTATTTTATTTATCTATGAATTTTAATTAGTTATATTCATTCATGGCTTTTTCAACATTGCCTTTTATTATTAGCGAAATGGCGTCAACAATATGTGGGTTTAAATTATCAGTTATATCTAATTCTGGTTTTGTTAAGTCCATAACAACCCAGTCCTTCATATCAATGAAATCATGGCAAGCGCCAACACCTATTTTAATTCTCTTAAATTCATTAGTGTTTAGATATTCAATAATGCTTTTTATTCCATTATGTCCGCCCGCGCTTCCTTTTGTTTTAATGCGCATTTTTCCAACAGGAAGAGATGTGTCGTCTTGAATAACTATTAAATGGTCAATATCAGACTTGAAATAATCCAAACATGATTTAACCGCTTTTCCACTTAAATTCATATAGGTATTTGGTTTAATTAACACGCATTTTTCACCATTAATTTTGGTTTCCGCAATTTGTGAAAAATGGTTGCTAGATTTAAAGTTTACACGATTTATCTTAGCAATATAAAAAAAGATATAATAATATACTGTTGCAGGCGGATAAAGTTAGATGTATTTATACGCATTTTGTAAGGGGTTGTATGCATGAACGAAATAGGTATATGGTAAACAACTCTTCAATGATAATTGCTCTATACTCAGGTTTGCCTGGTGGAACAAAGTATACTCTCAATTATACTTTAAAACAAGGGTTAATTCAAATAGTTATAAATCCAGAAGAATTTAAAAAAAAATACTCCTTTTGGAGTATTAGTTGTTGACCATCCAGTCGATGTAAACGCCGTAGCCACGAGTTGGGTCGTTTACTAGCACGTGTGTGATTGCACCTATTAGTTTTCCGTTTTGAACAATTGGGCTACCGCTCATACCTTGAATAATTCCGCCTGTTTTTTCAAGCAAAATAGGGTCGGTCACTTTAATTGTCATACTTTTGTCGTCCGCAGTGTCTTGCTTGTTTGCTTTTATAATTTTCACGTCATAGGCTTTCACTGTGCCGTCTATTGAACAATATATTTTAGCGTCTCCTAATTTAACAGACAATCTTCCGCCTAGTTTTGCAGTTCTGCTTGCTTCAATGAAGGACTTATTTAATATGTTACCATAAACACCATATTTGCAGTTAGTGTCTGCATGACCAAGTGGGTTATCAGATAAGTTTATTGACGAGCGAATTTCACCTGGTGCATTTTTTTCACCTTTTTTAATTCCAAGAAGTCGGCATTTATATAAATTTCCACTATCTACTTTAAAATTTTCACCGAGAGAACTATCAACAATAGGGTGACCAACTGCACCAAACCTAAAATCACTTTGCTTTATATAGGTTAGGGTTCCAACACCACTTGCATTGTTTCTAACCCATAAACCAAGTTTGTATTTCCCACTTAGTAGGTCGTAGACTGGGGTGGCGGTGGTTTCAATTATTTCATTACCGCGCCTTAAAGTTAGAGTTAATTCCTTTCCTGCGAAATTTGGTAGGTTTATTATTCTATCAATGTCCTGAATGCTATCAATTTCAATGCCTTCAATGTGAGTTAGTGCATCTCCGTCAACAATACCGCTCGTTTCAAGTGGATATTTTGTTCCTGTGTTGCTAACAACTGGATTTGCTCCAACGCAAATAACGCCTTCACTAAACAAATTAAAACCAACCGTTTCGCCACCAATATATATGTCTGTGTCATTTAATAACTTAACATTAACTTTTTTTATTGTAAAAAGATTAAATAATTTAACACTCATTGTTGTTTCAGTTAATTCTTCGTCATTTGAAACAACTAAATTTTTAGGGAGCGTCAAGGTTATTGATTTAGAAAATTCGTCACGTTCGTTGGCTTCAATGATGTCTTCATATGTAACCACCATGTCGTTTGGAAGGGCATTCACTCGCTTGATTTCAGGAAGCAAAAAAGCAAGTCCAAACAAAACAAAAATAACACTAAACGATAAAATTATAACTTTTTTCATAATCATTAGTATGTATGAAATTTCAAATTTTATGTTTTTTAAATTTAACCAAAATTTACTATTTTAATGTTTATTGTCTGGTTGACTTATAATCTTAATGTAAAGTAAAACCACATCAAATTTTATTTAAGCATATTTAAGGTTTATGAAATAAATTTAATTTAAAACGTATTAAAAATTAGCAAAAAACAACTTCCAATTGGAAGTTGTTTTAATTATAAAATAATTATACTGGCAATGTTTATAAAATTTTCTTAGATTTTAAAGGTCAGCAATTCTTTCGAATAATATATAGTTTTTATCATAAGTGATACTATTTGATTGATTTGTTAATAAACTAATGTTGACATATCCAGGTTCTACAAAGATATGGTTACCTGTAAGGTTGTTGGTAGAATTATAATCACCAGTTCTTGTTGTGCTATCAATTGTAACACCATTTCTTTGAAGGGATATCGTTGGTAAAACGTTACAAGTGCTGTTGTAGTCTGTACCATATCTAACAAGGTAAACGCCCGGTGTTAAGTTAATAACATTTCCTGATAAAACCATGTTTGTTTGACCTGCTGGGTGTTCAGTTGCTAAACTTAAAATTGGGTCGGTATTAGTTGTACTTCCAGCTGTGAATAATGCTGACGAAGTAAGAGCGCCTGCGCCAGCAGGACCTGTAGGACCAGTTGGACCGGTCGGACCAGTTGCGCCTGTATCACCAGTTGTTCCAGCAGTTCCTTGTGGACCAGTTGGACCAGTAGGACCAGTTGGACCGGTAGGTCCTGTAGGTCCAGTTGGACCTTCATCTCCAGTTGCTCCCGCGTCGCCTTGAGGTCCTGTTGGACCAGTTGGACCTGTTGCACCAGTAGGACCGGTAGGTCCTGTGTCACCAGTGGTTCCGGCTGTTCCTTGTAAACCTTGAGGTCCGGTTGGGCCAGTCGGACCGGTAGGACCTGTAGCGCCTGTAGCGCCCGTTGGACCAGTTGCTCCCGTTTCACCAATCAAACCTTGTAAGCCTTGCGGACCAGTAGGTCCTGTTGGACCTGTTGCACCCGTAGCACCTGCTCCTTGTGGACCGGTAGGACCCGTTGGACCAGTTGGGCCAGTTGCGCCCGTTGGACCAGTTGCGCCTGTTTCACCAGTTAAACCAATTAAACCTTGCGGTCCGGTTGGTCCCGTAGCGCCAGTTGCTCCAGTTGCTCCGGTTGCGCCAGTGCCAGCAGGACCAGTAGGACCCGTTGGACCAGTTGGGCCGGTTGCACCAGTGGCACCAGTTGCGCCTGTTCCTTGTGGACCTGTTGCCCCAGTTGGGCCGGTTGGACCGGTAGGGCCTGTTGGTCCAGTTGCTCCGGTTACGCTTAAACCTATTGGGCCAGTAGCACCAGTAGGTCCAGTAGGTCCGGTAGGACCTGTCGGACCAGTAGGACCTTGTGGTCCAGGAACGCCTTGCACGCCACGAGCACCTTGCACGCCAGTAGGACCGGTTATTCCTGTGAATATTATTCTATCTATTATAGTATCTCCACGTCTTGGGCGGATAGGATTGCAGTTGCAATCAAAATTGTCATTACAGAACATTATTGCTCCTTATTAGGTGTTTCCACCTATTCCATGATATGTGAAAATAAAAAATATGTTAGTGTTTTAGAAGGATTTTTAAAAGATGTTTCGTAAACACGCTTTAATAAAAGTAAAAAAATAACAAAACCTAGCATATAAATTATAAAGATGAATAATTTGTTTTCTAATTTATTCAGTCCTTTTAAACAAAATAAAGGGTTGGCCATATTTTTGATTATTGCCACAATAGTTGTTATTGCGCTTGGGATTTTTAGCGCTATTCAGTTTGATGATAGTGTGTTAATTATCGACCTTGAAAATGTTACCTACATTAGATACTTGAAAGGGGATAGTGGTTTTGGTGGCTTTTTATTCGGAACGCTTATTTCGGTGTTGATTTTTTATATTATAATACTTTCATGTTGTTCAAAAAAATATTTATTGCCGTTTGCAGTGGTATTTTATCTTTATTTGGTTTATAGTCAATTTGTGATATTTACATGTGTTATTTTAATATATGGCTTTTTCAACACTTTTATATTTTTATTATTGCTTTTAATTTATTTTTTAACTCTTTACTTTTTGTTTATACTCTTATTTTTAACTTTAACTAATTTGTGTGGCCAAATTAATTTTTTTAGGTTGTGTTTTAATAGAAATTCAAATGTTTTAATTTTAACTATTTTATTTATATTATTAGTTTTATTGTTTTCTATAATTTTAATGTTTTTAAGAACATATATAATTTTATTAATTTATTAAAATTTTAAAAAATATAAAAAAATTAATAAAAAATACTAATTTTTAGCAAGTTTTTTAAAAAAATTTAAGCAAAAAATAATTTTTTTATTAAAATAAAAATAAAAAATACATAAAAATAAATTTTTGAAAAAAACTAAACTAGAGGTAATCATGAAAAAGATAATAACATTTAGTTTAGTTTTAATTTTAATCTTTGGAATATTTTTAATTTCAAGCAATGTAACGAGCGCTTACGCAAGTTCAAGTTTTGAGAGTAGCGTGGTTCACAAGTCAAGCGTACTAATTGAAAAAAATTCAGGCAAGATTTTATACGACAACAATTCTAGCGAACAACTACCAATAGCAAGTGTTACAAAACTTATGACAATTCTTTTAACCCTTGAAAAAATTGACGCTGGGGAAATTAGTTTAACAGATAAAGTGCATATAAGTGAAAATGCGAGTGGTATGGGTGGAAGTCAAATATTCATTGATGCAAACCTAGATTATGAACTCGGCGAACTTTTAAAATCGGTAATTGTTGCAAGTGCAAATGACTCAAGTGTTGCCCTTGCTGAATATATTGCTGGAAGTGAAAGTAATTTTGTTAAAATGATGAACGAGAGAGCAAAAGAACTTAATTTGAAAAACACAAATTATGTGAATTGCACAGGTCTTCCTGCACCAGACGGCTATTCATGCGCGTATGACCAAGCGATTATTCTAAGCCACGTTTTGAATTATGACACTTACCACACATATTCTTCAATTTGGCTAGAAGATTTTGTTCACCCAGATGGACGTACAACTCAAATGACAAACACAAACCGCTTATCACGTTTCTATGATGGTTGCATGGGCGGTAAAACTGGCTCAACTAATCAAGCAAAATATTGCTTAGCAGTTGGTGCAAAACGCGGTGATATGGAACTCATTTCAGTGGTGCTTGGAGCAGATAATAGTAAGGAAAGATTTAAACTTGCAAGCGACTTATTAGATTATGGTTTTAATAATTTTGAATCAAAAACAATCTTTGACAATAATTCATTAAATGGAATGACAATTAGAATAAAAGGTATGGATAGAGTAACACACCTTAAAGCAGAACGCAATTACACACTTGTAACGGACAAAAACGAACAAGTTAACGTTTCACTAAATTATAATTTACCTAATATGTTATCCGAAGTAAAAACCGACCAAGTGGTAGGAAATGTGGAAATTGTAATAGACGGAGTGGTGGTAGATAAAATCAACATATTATCCACCGAAACACACAACCCAGCCACAATTTGGGACTACTTCAAAGAACTCACCAAAGCATAAATTTTTGCAAGTTAATTATTAAAAGAAAAGTGTTTAAAACATGTAAAAAAATGGGCTAATCAACGTGCTCATTTTTTGTATGAATATTTGTTTAAAAATTTGAAACATAATGTTATTTAAATATTTTTGCAACAAATTTGTTTCCTAAAAGTATAACCATTATAATTGTAATTATTAGAGATAAAGCATAGTTAAAATATATTGGAAAATGAAATATATCATAGTAGGCAAAAAGTTTTATGAAAAATCCATGTAAGAGATAAATAGAGTATGAATTATTATATTTTGATATAAATGAACATTCTTTGTTTGGAATAAGTACTATAACTGAAAATATTATTGCTAGGGCAAGTAATAACATTCTAGACCTATCTAGTATAGTGTAATTTGCATTGTTATAAGAGTATGAACCATATAATGCAAGCCTATTAGTGTTATATTTTATTGCCAATATGGAAGATATAATAAGTAAAATTAAAAACAATAGTTTTATAATAATTTTAGTTTTTCGAGTGGTTGAATTAAATTTATTTTCTAAAACTCTATACGAATTTTTAAAATAAACGCCTAGGATAAAAAATGGTAAAAACACAAATGTTCTAGAAAGGGAATATCTATATCCAACGTCATCTAAATATCCAATAAGTAAACTTATTATTACGGATATGAGTAATATAGTAATTTTAAGATACTTATTTTTTACGTTTATGATTGGTAAAATCAACAAGTATATTGCAGAACTAAACAAATACCAAAGTAACCAATATGGTTGGTAAAATTGCATTGTTAAGTTATTGTGTAATATGTAATTTTCAAATAATATATACAAAACTTGAAAAATCATATAGGGCAAAATGAATTTATTTAACAAATTCTTTATTTTAAATTTAGAGAAAAAACCAAATATAAATATAAAAAATGGCATATGGAAAGAATATATCCATCTGTAAATTGCTCCGTTGGTGTCAAAAAGTTCTAACAAATGAGCAAAAACAACAAAAAAGATTAGCAAAAATTTTATATTATCGAATTTATATAACCTAACATTATCCACTTTTTAATTATAAAGTATTTTGAGTTGCATTTCAACCATATTAACGCCCCAACAAAACATTTAATAGAGAATAACACCTTTTAAAGATATAAACAAAAAACTAGCCTAACGCTAGTTATGTGTGGTAGTCCCAAGGGGCGAGTAGCGTAAAAAAACATACCCCAATGGGTATGTTTTAGCGTAACGAGTAACCCCTAGGGGTTCGATTCCCCATTAAAAAATAGCACGCGTGTGCTATATGGTAGTCCCAAGGGGAATCGAACCCCTGATCCCACCGTGAAAGGGTGGTGTCTTAACCGCTTGACCATGGGACCGCGTGCCGACATCTCGGCTTTGTAATCGTTTTGCTTGTCGCAAAACTTCATTTGTGCCGAATGTCGGCACGTATCCCACTGCGTGATATTCATCACTTGTGGGAGCCCTTGTAATTTTGCTTAAAATACTTTAGCTATTGCTAGGTTGCTTATTTCACGGCGCAACCGTTAGTCCTTTGCTCGGTTGCTCCTTAATTCCCACTGCGTACCTTACGGCACTCGTGGGAGCCCTGATGAACCCCATTTCGACTATGTCTTATGGGGACCCCTGTTTTAATCGACGTTGTAATCGTTTTGCTTATCGCAAAACTTCATTTGTGCCGAATGTCGGCACTTTTATGAAGGACAACCGCAGGTTTTCCTTCATGGCTTCTTTTCCTAATAGGTTTTGATTGAATGATTTTTATATGAGTCGAATAATGGGTACCCTACAAATGTTGGATAACACGCAGTAGGGAAAAGGAGTGGTCGACCAAAAGGTCTATATTCGAGCTAGCAAATTGACAATGGGTCGTACCACGACGTGGTGGCGATGGCTCTCTTTGAACCTTGATTATCTGCCAACAAAGTTGTCAGGGAGATGCGTTGGTTCTCTTTGCCATCGCACCTTAATGGTGGCGATGGGTGGAATCGAACCACCGATCTATCGGGTATGAACCGATCGCTCTAACCGCTGGGCCACATCGCCTTATGCGAATTTATTATATCCAATAAAATAGTCATTGTCAAGTTATTTTTACAAAATTTTAGTATTTTTAGGTTATTATGTAACGTTTTTATGAAATTTTATTGTTATAAGCTAAAATAATCGCATAATTTCTTTGTTGTGTTTTGCGGTGGTGTGTTTTTGGTTTTACAAATTGTCTGTCATGCCTGAAAGTTTATCATACTCGTCAGGTGTGCCAATATCGTAGAAGGTTCCGTGATGTGGGAAGGTGAAAGATTTTGTGTTTTGAACAAGGTAATTTATAAAGTAGCCAAGGCTATCGCGTTCCTTTTTGTTATCTTGCTTTAATGTCAAGTAGTGGTCAAGTAGAGCAAAGTCGTGGCGATTGAATAAATATAGAGCGAGTGAAACGTTATTTGATTTGCAATTTTCAATTCCTGGTTTTTCGTCCAATGAAAGAATGTGATTTTCTGCACCTAGATTTAAAATGCCAAAGTTTTTAGCAATGAACTCACGGTCACTATCTGGGTAAACTTTTGAAACAACCAAGTTAGAAGGTCCGTGCATAATTTCTTTATATTGACCATAGATAAGAAAATCGTCAAGGTCGAAATCAAAATAATTGTCGCTAGCCATAACTAAGATGTGTTCTTCTGAATTAGGCGAGATGTAACGGTTGGCTAAATTCATGTCCATATTAGCGCCAATGGCTTCAGATTTATTTTTAGAACCATCATTTAAAATTGTAAATAATAATTCACCATTTTTTCTTGGATTGTTTACCTTCCATTCTTTGCACGCTTCTTTTATTTGATTGTAATACTTTGCGTTTGTTACAACGATAATTTCGCTAATATCCTTTACTGTTTGTATTTGATTGATTTTATCTAATATAAAATATAAAATTGGTTGAGTTTTTCCTTCAACTGTAATTGGAAGCAGAGTTTTTGCAACTTCTCCGCCGTTTGTTCTACTTTCTAATCTTGTGGCATATCCACCTGCTAAAATAACTATTTTCATGTGTTCTCCTTAAAATGCGTGAATAGATATTAGCATAGTTTTTTAACTTTGTAAAGAGAAGAAATAAAATTTTAAAAAATAATTGTCGAGATTATTGTTTTGAGTTTAGTTTAGTTGTATTGTAAAAATTTAGTTTTCCGCATTTGATTAAGGGAAGTGGGGAATATACTAAAATGCCATATAAATTTTTAATGTTAAAAATGTGAATTTTATAAGGTGTGTGGGCTACATAAGAAAATATGTGCGTTCAAATTCGCCGTTATAAAAAAGGCGGAACATTTCCGCCTTTTAAAGTGGTTATATCTATATGAAATAGTATAGATTTTAAAGTTATTGAGTTTAATTTTCGTCGTCACCAAAGATTTGTTTGTATTCGTCCATGGTGATTAACACTTGACGTGGTTTTGAGCCTTCTTGCGGACCAATAAAGCCTGCTCGTTCCATTTGGTCCATAATACGGCCCGCTCTATTAAAGCCCACTGAATAACGCCTTGAAATCATACTACCACTTGCCTGTTTTGTTTGAATAAACATTCTAAGTGCATCTTTCAATACTGGGTCAAACTCCATATCGCGCTCATTAGTTGCACCGCCACCAGAGTGACCACCATTTCCTTGATGTGGATTTTTAATTGCGCGACCTGCGTTTTCGTCATAAACAGGGTTATTGTGTTGTTTAATATATTCAACCACTTTTGCAATCTCAGGGTTAGACACAAACGCACCTTGCACACGCCTTGGTTCAGGTTTATCTTGTGGTTTAAACAACATATCACCTTTACCAAGCAATTTTTCAGCACCGCCACCGTCAAGCACAGTTTTACTATCCATGTAGTTTGTAAGTGCAAACGCAATACGGCTTGGAAGGTTTGCTTTAACTGTACCTGTAATAACGTCCACACTAGGGCGTTGAGTTGCAAGCACTAGGTGAATACCAGCAGCACGCGCTTTGGCGGCTAATTTTGCAATTCTATCTTCAATTTCGCGCTTTGCTTCAAGCATTAAATCTGCAAGTTCGTCCACAACTATAACGATGTAAGGCAATTTGTCTTCTTTTTTAGATTTAACAATATCTGATTTATTAAATTCATTTATGTTAACAACGTGATTTTTAGCAAACAATGCATATCTTCGTTCCATTTCCTTAATTGCCCAATCTAGTGCATTAACAGCCATATCCTTATTTGTTATAACTTCTGGGATAAGAAGATGTGGAAGACCGTTATAGGTTGTGAACTCCACCATTTTAGGATCAACTAGAATTAAGCGGATATCTTGTGGACCTGCTTTATAGCACATGCTAAGTAACATTGTGTTTAAACATACCGATTTACCACTACCTGTTGAACCAGCAACAAGAAGGTGTGGCATTTTGTCAAGGTTACAGAAAATAATATCACCATTTATATCTTTACCAAGCACGAATGAAAGTGGGTTTCCACGTTGACGGAATTCGTTGCTATCAATTAGTTCGCGCAAACTTACTGACGCAATGTTTTTATTCGGAACTTCCACTCCAACTAAGTTTTTACCAGGGATTGGTGCTTCCACGCGGATAGAACCGTTACTAGCAAGCGTCATAGCGATATCGTTAGACATCTGAGCAATTTTATTAACTGAAATTCCTGGTGGCATAGAGATTTCATATCTAGTTACCGCTGGGCCAACCTGAACATTTTTAACTTTGGCAGGCACTTTGAAGTCTTCAAGCACTTGTTCAAGTCGGTCAATATTTTCTTGCAATTCGTCGTCTGTTATTTGTGTTGGGTTATCTAAATAATTTAACAAATCAACAGGTGGAGCAACATAAGGCGGAATGTTTAATTTTTGTGGAGTTGTTGGGGCAGGTTTTTCTTCCACTAAACTGTGTTGATTTTGATTTGGAAGGTGGAATTTTGATATATCCACACTAGGACGAACCACTTCCGTTTCAACAGTTGAACCAAGTTTAACGCTGTTTGAATAATCGTCCAAATATTCGGTTTTGTTTAGATTTGGAGTTATTTCAACGCTATTAAGTGATGTGGTGTTATCTGAATTTGATAAGTCTTGTAACTCTTCTTCCTGCTCGTTAGGTTGGTCGACTTCTTCTTCGTCGACATCTACTGCGTTATTTTCAAAATCATCAGTTGTTTCATCTTCGCTAGAAACATTATCTTCTTCATAAATATCTTCAAAATTATTTTTATCTTCATCGTGAGAATTATTTTCAGCATTATCACTTGCGCTTGAAATTTCACTATAATCTTCAGCGTTATCAACAAATAAATTGTCGTCTGAATTAAGGTCTTCACTATATAATGAGGTTTGCTCAACTGTTGGAATATTCGGTTTAACTTCTTGTTGGGTTGGGGTGGCGGGTAATTCATTTTGAACAAAAGGTGTGGCAGGTTTAATTTCTTCCGCGTTCTCTGCTTTTATGTCTTCATCAAAATTGGTTTTTTGAGGACGTTTTGGTTTTGAATAACCTGTTGTGTCGTCCTGAAATATGCTTTCTTTGCTTGCGGTAGGAATAACTGGGTCAAGTGGGGTTAAAATATAATCACGTTTACTAATTGGCCTGCTCTCTGGTGCGCGACTACCTAAATTTAGATTGGGCATATTGCTTGAAATTATTGTTGTTTCACCCTTTGTTAAACCAAGGCGCTGTTTTGCAATTGTTTTTTGTTGTTCTTCTTTACTTATTGGTTTAGTTGGCTCTTCGTTTATTTCAAAATCTTCAATATTTTTAAAGTCAAATTTCATTTTAACTTCTTTTTTTTCGCCAGACTTGTCCAGATACATATAATCAATAATAAGACCCACAAATATAGCAAGTGCGATTGCCGAAAAGATGTATGCGCCAACAATAGTTAAAAGTTTGACAACTGGGTAAGATATTAAACTAAACAGTAACCCACCAGCAGTGGTTTTTGCGTGGTAAGTGTCAACTAAAAATTGACCATAAGAATTGAGTGGAATGCGTGACGTTAAAATTAAATGGAAAATAAACCATACAATAAATAAGCTTATAGATAAGTAAACGACGTATTTCTTTTTAATTGTATACGTTTTGCCACGGAAGAACATTAGTGAAAAGAAAAAGCCAATGAGTGTGATTGGATAGACGCTAAGACCCATCACACCTAAAATCACGTTGCGCATAAAGTTAGGGAACAAGCATAAAACAAATATAACCGCGCAAACTATTAAAAACACAAGTGAAGGTTTAACTCTGCTTTTTACTTTAGCTTTTTTTTCCTTCGCAGGCTTTACTTTTTCGACTTTAACTTTTTCTTTTTTTTCTGGTTTTTTATTGCTATTAAAAGATGATTTATAAATAGACATATCATTTACCTTAATAAAAGTATATAAAAAATTTATAAAAAATTCAAATGATTTTTTAAAAATTTGAATTATACATAAAAAATAATCAATAAAAAAATATCGAAAAATATTAAAAAATGCTGAAAAATGCTATTTAAAAGGCAAAAATCAATAAAATACAAAGAAAATTCCTTTATAAATTGGTTAAATCGTTTGAAAATTAAATTTTAATATGTTACTCTTTTATTAAGATGATAATTTAGGGGTATAAATATGAACGAGAATAGTTTAGTTCATGTTATTGAGAATAATTCGAGCAAAACAACATTAACAGCACGTTTTGTTTCTGTTTTGGAGCGTTATGTTGGTGCTGATTATTACCAATATTTGTATTTGGCGTTTTCTTCTCTTGAAGAACTTAAAAATAAAAATTTACTGCTCAGGCAAAAAATCAATGAAAACAATTTGCTTTTAGAAAATTATGAGAATGGTGTGGAAAACTCACGCAAGAAAATTGGCGATATTAAAAAAACATATCTTAAAGAAATTGAAAGTTTGATAAATATAAAATATGACGAAAATTTAAAGCAAAAAGTTGAACAGATAAAAGCAAAAATTGATGTGGCGTTAAACGATTTGCTTGATGCAAACAACGCTTTAAAACCAAGCGAAGAATTAGAAGCGGAGATTGCAAACATAAAATCTGAGATTAAAGAGATTTACCAGGATATAAATTTTGCTTACGATGGGCTTCGTTCGCTTGGAAGGCTTAAAATTTATGAAAGTCAAACCAAACAAGAGTGTAGAGCTGATTTTTTCAATTCAATAAATGAAGATAATGCGGAAATAAAATATAATTTAGTTTTTGAAAAACTTTATAACCTTGCCGTAAACGAAGCAAATGGTTTAAATAAAATTGCGAATATGGCAAAACAAATCACTTTAAAATACACAACAGGTCTGGAAGAATTTGACAAGGAAGATATTAAAAAAATTGAACTTGCAATAAATGAATATGATAATAATTTTAGTAAACTTTCAACTGTAACCGACCAAGAACTAATGAATAATTAATGTTGCAACATGTTTTAAACACGGCTGATTGCTCAAAATTTTTCAACTAAATATATAAATTAACGAAAATCTTGCGCGTTTTCGTTTCCTTTTTCTTTTCAATGTGTTATAATTATGTGGTTATTTATAATAATTAATTTATTCATATTAACTCAATTTGGTAATTTATAGTTTAAGGAGAAACAATGCAAGAGAAGATTTACAAAACAAAAATTGGTGAAAGAGATGTAAGTGTTGAAATTGGTAAGTACTGTATGCAAGCAAGCGGACATTGTATTGTCCGTTGTGGTGAAACTGTTGTGATGGTCAACACTGTTATGTCTAAGGCTCCACGTCCAGGTATGGATTTCTTTCCATTAAGCGTGGATTATGAAGAAAAGATGTATAGCGTGGGTAAAATCCCAGGCGGTTGGAAAAGGCGCGAAGGTCGCCCAGCAGACTCTGCAATTTTAAAATCAAGATTGATTGATAGACCACTTCGCCCACTTTTCCCAAAAGGTTTTTATAATGATGTAACAATAGTTGCAACACCTTTATCAGTGGAACAAGATGTTAGCCCAGAACCACTTGCTATGCTTGGTTCTTCAATAGCACTTTCTATTAGTGAAATACCATTCGAAGGCCCAACTGGAACGGTTAAAGTTGGCATGGTTGACGGCAAATTCATTATTAACCCAACCGAAGCAGAGAGCGAAAAAAGTGTTATGGACGTAACTGTTTCAGGCACGAAAGATGCAGTTATGATGGTTGAAGCGGGAGCAAAAGAAGTTAGCGAAAAAGAGATGTTGGACGCTATAATGTTTGCTCACGAAGAGATTAAAAAACAAGTTGCTTTCCAAGAAGAAATTGTTAAAGATTTAGGTGTTGAAAAAGCACACATTGATTTTGAAACAATTCCAGAAGAAATTGATAAAGCGGTTAGAGAGTATGCAAATGATAAAATGGATAAACTTCTTGAAATCTATGATAGGCATGTTAGAAACGACCTAGAAGACCAATTAGACCAAGAAGTGAACGAGCATTTTACAGAAATTTATCCAGACGAATTAAAATTTGTTAGCCTTGTGCTATACAATATGAAAAAAGAAAAAGTTCGCCATAAAATTTTGTTTGAAGGCATTCGCCCAGACGGAAGAAAAACAAACGAAATTCGCCCTATTTGGTGTGAAGTCGGTCTTCTTCCAAGAGTGCATGGTTCAGGCGTGTTCACACGTGGTGAAACGCAAGTTTTGTCTACTTGCACACTTGGTATGCTTTCAGACGCGCAAGAATTGGAAGGTCTAGACGGAGAAGAAGAAAAGCGTTATATGCACCAATACAATATGCCGGGTTACACAACAGGCGAAGCAAAACCTTTGCGTTCAGCAGGAAGGCGTGAAATTGGTCATGGAGCCCTTGCAGAACGTGCACTAGAACCAGTTATTCCAAGCGAACAAGAATTCCCTTATGCTATCCGTGTGGTTAGTGACGTATTGAGTTCAAACGGTTCAACTTCAATGGCTTCAACCTGCGGTAGCACATTGGCTTTAATGGACGCAGGCGTTCCAATCAGTTCACCAGTTGCAGGCGTTGCAATGGGGCTAATGAAAGATAAAGAAACAGGCAAAGTTGCAGTTTTAACAGACATTCAAGGGCTTGAAGACTTCTTCGGTGATATGGACTTTAAAGTAACAGGCACTGAAAAGGGAATAACCGCAATTCAAATGGATATAAAAATTCACGGAATTGATAGAGAAATTTTAGAAACAGCGCTAGAACAAGCGCGCCTTGGTAGGCTTGAAATTTTAAAGAAAATGCTTGAAGTAATTCCTGCACCAAGAAAAGAACTTTCAAAATACGCACCAAAGATTGTAACCTTTAAAATTGACCCAGACAAAATTCGTGAAGTTATTGGTAGTGGCGGTAAGGTTATCAACCAAATTATTGACGCAACAGGCGTTAAAATTGACATTGAAGATAATGGCGACGTGTTTGTCTCTTCAACAGATAGTGAAATGATTGAAAAAGCTCGCAAAATGATTGAAACAATTGCAACCGACTTTGAACTTAATTGTGAATACACAGGCACAGTTGTTCGCACCACTCAGTTCGGTGCATTTGTTGAAGTTGCACCAGGCAAGGAAGGAATGATACACATCAGTAAACTAAGCAAAGAGCGCGTTGAAAAAGTTGAAGATGTTGTTAATGTTGGCGACAAGGTGCTTGTTAAAACAATAAAAATTGACGAGCGCGGTCGCGTTGATATGAAATTAATTCAAAAATTATAAAAATCAGCACATGCTGATTTTTTTGTATTTTTGTTGTTGGTTACAATATTTTTAACAAATTTATTTGTTTTCAAATTATAAAAAATATATTGAATTTTCACTATTTTTTAGTATTTTTGCAAATATTAGAAATTTTATTTTAATAATTATGAAATAATTATTTAAAAAAGTCGTAATTTATTTGGAAATTTTTATATTTTTGGTTAAAATATATGTATGGAGAATTTTGATGTTGTGATTATAGGGGCGGGTCCAGCAGGTTTAACTGCAGGAATTTTTACAACGCGAGCAGGCTTAAAAACTCTATGTTTAGAAAAGTTGGCTGTTGGTGGTCAAGCATCACTATCATATAGCATTGAGAATTTCCCAGCATATAACTCTATTTCAGGTTTTGATTTAGCAAGCAAAATACTAGAGCAGGCAAAACTTAGTGGTATGGAGTTAAGAGAAGAAAATGTTTTAAGTTTAACAAAAAAGCGTGGTGTGTTTATTATTGAAACAAAGTCAAACACGTACCAATCTAAAAAAGTGATTTTAGCATGTGGCAACAAGGCTAGAAAACTTGGGCTAGAAAACGAAGAGCAACTTATTGGTCGCGGTATAAGTTATTGCGCGAGTTGTGATGGTGGCTTTTTCAAAGGGAAAGAAGTTGCCGTTGTTGGTGGCGGAGATACAGCAGTTGACGATGTTGAGTATTTAACACGCGTTGCAAGCAAAATTTATTTAATCAACAGAAGCGAAAGATTTAAAGCAGGAAAAAGAAAAATTGAAGAGATAAGTAAATTAAAAAATGTTAAAGTTTTAACCAATGCAAAAGTTACAAAATTAATCGGAAATGATAAATTAGAAGCAATAAATGTTGATGTCGCAGGGAAAAATAAAAAATTAAAAATTGAAGGGCTATTTGTTGCTATAGGTCATATTCCTGATTTATCATTTTTAAAAATTGATATTAAGTTAGATAACGCTGGCTACATAGTTGTGAATGAAGATATGCAGTCAAGCGAGAAAAATCTATTTGCAGCAGGCGACATTGTAAGTAAAAAGTTTAAACAAGTTATAACCGCATGTAGTGATGGAGCGATTGCTGGCAATTCTTGCATAGGAGAAAAATGAGAAAAAGAATTAGTTGTATCTTCACATTTGTTTTAGTGATATGTTCACTAATCTTTGTTGCGCCACTTGGTGGAACATATGCTTACGAACCAACCGACATTGTGGATAGTAAATATTTAATAACCACAGATATTGGAGATAATCAAGTCTATTTATCAAACGAAGTTGCAGGAAAAACTTCTGGTTATGGTAGATTTGTTATTGATGCGCAAAACGTAACCTTATCAACCACCGCCGAGCAAGGTTATAGCGTTGCAGGCTGGAATATTACATATGTGGACGAAGATAGGTCTGAATTTGTTAACGCAAATGATGCAGTGCTTGGCGAAAATAATGTATACACTCAAACAGTTGATATAGATAGCAATTATAACGTCAATATCACAATCAATTATTTCGACGAATATAGTAACGGAGTTTTTAACTATTCAACATTCACAATATCACGTGTGTTCGGCGATTTACAGGTTGAGCCTGTGTTTAAATATAATTATTACAAAGTTCAAGTGGACGACGCGCTAACTATTGGAAACATCACCGAATTAGATAATATAAATTTATCTGCTAGCGAAACATTGTATTATGAAAATTCAAGCGTGGCAGACGGCGTCACATATTACACTAATTCATATATTTATTCAGACGAAGGCTTATTTTACTTTGGCGATTTGTATAGTGAAAACCAAATCATTACAAGTGGAGACATAAGTGAAAGTTTAACTAGATATTACACATTGCATTACAGTTCTTCACTTGTAGGTTCAAGTGAAAAAGTAGATTACTCACTTGGCGCATATAGAATTGGCGAAAATGTAAATTATAATCTAAATATTGCATTATCTAGCGCGATTGAAGATAGTGTAAACATTGAAATAACTGCAACAAATTTAATAACGAGTGAAGGTACAACAGCGCTTCCTAACACAGGGGAGTCAAACTATTATTCAGTTGAAAGTGATAGTTTTTTAAGAAGTTCTTCATATTATGTAAATTTTGTGGTTACACATTCGTCCAATCTAATAAATACAGTTGATATAGTTTACAACAATTTGTATTTAGTTACATTAGTTGCAAGGATAGACGGCGAAGTTGTAACAGATGTGCAAGAAACAGACGTTTTAAATGTAGTTTCTGTGTTATATCAATATTCACAGATAAATAATAAACAATATTTTGCAAAATCACAGGAAAATAATGACGGTTTTGCGTTCCGTGTTTCAACAATAGATGTAATTTCTAAAATGATTGACGGCAGAGTTTACAACTATTATGAGTTTGATAGTTTAGACGGAGATAATCAACTTTATAAAACATATCCGACGATTAACAACAATTTTGAAATTACAATAGATTATGTTTCAATAGATTACACAGTAGATTTTGCTTTTGCGGTTAACCACAATGGCACACTAAATGTATTAGAAGGAAATTATAATCTTGAAAGTCCGATTACGGCAAACCGTGGAGACGAATTGCAAATCAATAAAACCGACATTTCAAACAATATTGGTTACGATTTTTATGGCTTCACCTTAACTACCACGTCCTTCCAAGAGAACGATTCAATTACCATAGAAATTGATGAAGAAAGACCAGAAAATGTAACAGTTATAATGGTTTATGAGTTGATAGATTATACGATAAATATTCGTAATTTTGACCAAATAACTTTAATAAATGGTGAGCAAACGATTTATCCTATAACAAGGATAGATTACACTCACACAAGGGAATCGTCAAGCAATACATATTCAATATATGACCAAGATTTAAGGTCGGCGGAAAATAATAGCATTAGCCTTTCAGTAACGGCAAATTTAAATGATAGTATATCGCTAAGTACTTATGTTAATAATGGTTTCAGCATTCTAGGTTATAGATTGAGTGAGTTAGATAATCTTAGTTCAGGTAGTACGTTCAGTTTAAACATTTCACAAGATATAATCAGTCAGTTTGCGGACGGAACGAATATAAATATTTACATATATGAAGATTTCGTTAGATATACAAGCACCTTCTATATAGACCCAAGCCTAGACACAAACACAAATCAAATGGTTGTCATGGCAGATATTGACGTTACCGCGCCAGAATATGCCGTGGTTAATAAGAGTTTTGTTGTGGAAACAGGAGATGTTGATTATTCAGTAAGACACACAATCGTTGTAAGCAACTTAAAATTATACGATCAAGTTAGTATGAATTCGGTTGGTAGAGAAATATCAAACGACCAAGGCGAAAGTTACCGCTACATATTTGTTAGATTTACTGAAAATGGTCTTGTAAATTTAGATTACACACTAAATGAAGACACAAACACCTATACACACACTTCTCAAATAATTCGAGATAACAGCATTAGCGTTGTTTACTCAATGGAAAGTTCTAAGTTGTATGTTTCAACAAACAGAGCGGACGCTTATGATTTATCATTAGTTACATTTATGCGTAACGGCGAAGTGGTTGAGAAAAATGAAGACGGCACTATCGACGCAGAAGAAGGGGAACTCACTGTTGTGTTAAACCCTATGAGCGAAGATAGAACGTTTGCATTTGGTTATAGTTTTGTTGGTTACACTTTCATAAAGGGCGGAGTTAGTGAAACTGTTCAAAGTTTAAACACAACTTTCGTGCTTCAAACGATTGGTAGTAGTGTTCAATATCTAGAATTGAATTTTATTGAACTAGAATATCGTTTGCAAGTTAGCCAATATGGCGGTGATTATGACGGTGAATTGGTGGAATTTGAAGAAAATCAAACTTACACATCTCTTGATATTACCGATTTAACATTAGAGTTTGAAAAACCAACGGGTTACTATGTAAGTGCAACATATTTTGTTAGCAATGTGGAAAATCTTTATCCTGAAATTGTTGAGTCTAATAGCAACGTAACATATACATTCAGTTATACATTTAACCTAACTCAATGGGAAGATATTGTTGAAACATACGGCGTTGAAGTGGAAGACGAAAATTACATTCGCGTTGATATGCGCGTGTTATATTCAATTTACACTTTTGATGTTGTGGTAAATTATGAATTAACTAACCCTAAAAATAATAGTTATGATTTGCTTGTTCCATATCCTAGCATAAATTTGGTGTATGTTTTAAATGGTGTTAGTGAAACGGCAAATTTCACAAGAGTTGATAACGTTTTAACGTTCACAGGCGTTCCATATGGCGCACAGGTTAGTTTAAATGTTGGCAATATTCCTTCTGGTTTTTCAGCACTCACAAACTGGACGGACGAACGAGATTTCCAACTAACATCACCATATGTTGCTAGTGCAAGTCAATTGTCGTTCTCAAACATAACAAGCAATCAAGTATTTAAATATAAATTGGACTACTTATCATACGAAATTAGATTAAATTACCAAAATCAAGGTAGCCCAACAGTGGAAGTAAATAACGTTTTATCAAATTCAATCACGCTTTATGATAGTTTAAGAATCACAATGAATGCTAACAAAGCGAGTGGTTTTAGATTTGAAAATATGTACTATTATAGGCAAGAGTATGTGCAATATACTTACGACGAAAACACATGGAACTCTCAGGCACTCAATTTATACATTTTCTTAAATAACACATACGTTAGAAACGACTCATATGTTTACGACGAAAATCAAACTTATTATTCACTTGAAGATGTGATTGTAAACTTTGCAGAAAACACAACATTCACAGATAGTTTATTTAATATTTCAAATTATAAAAACGAAAATGGCGTAATCAACTTCTATATTGAATATGCTTACATTGAAGTTTTAATCAACAACGTAAATTCAAATTATGCAGATTCACCTAGTTTAAATAGGGGCGATTTAACGATAATGCCAGAAGATTACACCACTTATTCAGTGTCAGTGTATTCTAATGGAATTGAAACTGAAATTGAACCAGGTGAAACGGTTGATTATAGAGATAGAGTTATAATTCGCATTTCATTTAATAGCGTTGAAATTGATGGTCAATCGTTTGATTTAGGTCGCGGAATTGAATTAGTATTAGTAAATTTCTTAACCTTTGATTCGTACACTTTTGAACGAATTGACGACGAAGAATACACTTATCTTTTAGTGATAAACATTAGCGATATAATCGCAAACATTCCAGATAGTGGCGAACTCACAATAAATTATTATTATAGAGTTAAAACTGTTAACACCACCATAACAACAAATATCACTTCAAGTTCGTTTTATTACACTGACAATGGAAGAGTGTTCTATCTTCAAGCAAACGGTATTGAAGGCGGTTTTGGTGGAATTATTTTAGGTATTGGTGATAGAGATTTATCTCTTACATATCCATTCCAATTTTTAGGCACTGTTTCGTTTGATTATTGGTTTATTGACTCAAATTATTCCAATTACTTTAAAATCACAGGCATTAGACTGTATGATAGCACAGGTCGAGAACTAGAAAATTTTGCAGACTATGGAATTTATCCGCAGTACGACGGTGAAATTCTAGAAAGCGTGCGCACTAGATACGTTGAAGATGTGACAATTCACTTAATAGTTCAACCGATTATACTATTTAATGGTGCAACTGTTGTTAATGGTGACTACGTTTTCACAAGCATGTTTATATGTAACAATGAAGGTATAGGAAGTCCACAAGAATTAACTATTGGTAGCACGCAAGCATACCAAATTCAAACGAGTGAATTGATTTTATCCACACTCCGCGATGAACTTGGAATTTATAATATTTATTACACAAATTCAAATTCAGTTAGAGTTCAACCAACAAACGTTGGTAGATATGAACTTCACTTTGTGTTCAATTCAAGCGGTGATTTTGAGTGGATAAATGAATTAAATTTAAATTACCGAGTTTATTTAGATATAATACCGAGAGACGTGCAAATAACTTATGATATATCACGAACATTTAGTAAAACGTATGATGGCAATTCAACAGTCGACCCAGGGCTTGTTACACAATATCTAGTGATTACTGATAACGCCGGAATGAATTTAAATTATTCAACTCAATATAATTTTGCCTTGGCTTCCACAATAACTGGAAGAATAACCTACACAGATAGGGGTCAAGAAGTTGAAACAAGCAGAGCAAATGAAGATGTGTATTACAATATCTATTTGTCCGGTTTGGCATTTACCAACACAGCGTTTAGCAACAACTTTAACTTAACCAATTCAACTTTAACAATAATCGGTGTTATGCGAATAAATCGCAAACCAATTGATATTGTTGGAATTGTTGCGGACGATAAAGTTTATGACGGCACAAATGCAGTTACATTAAGTGGAACAGAAAATATCAATTTACGCGGAATTGTTGCGGACGACGATGTAAGTTTGTTATTAGATAACATGGTTATAACGTTTGAAAACGCAGATATTGGCGCAAATAAAGATATTGGTGTTGTGTCTGATAACACACTAACTGGTGAAGATGCAAGCAATTATGTGTTAAACCCAGTAACAGGAATAACTGCTAGCATTTATCCATACCAAGTTAGCACAACTATTGAAGGTTTTGGTGAAATCACAGTAATTAATGAGCGCGGTTTAACTGATAAATCAAAAGTTTCACTCATTCCAATAGGCGCAACGCTAAGCGTATATTCGTTTGTAAATGATAGTCAAGATTATTTAAATATTTACAACCTAATAGCAAGTTATCTATCAAATGGTAGAGTGTTTGAAATTGGTATTGAACTTCATTTTGTTCAAAATGGAGTTGAATTAAATTTATCTAATGATTTATATATTTCTTTACCAAAAGTGGATAGATTAACAGGTGTTGTTTATTTAACAGGTGAAAACACAGGCGAGTTGACTTACACTGAGCAAGAAAACACAATTTTAGTTGATTTAAGCCAGTTTGAAGCAGATGTTAACACATTGTTTATCACAAGGCAACGAGTGTTGCTCGAATTGTGGCAAATCATTTTGATTGTAATATTCTCATTGCTACTATTAATAGCAATAATCATTATAATTGTAATCTCTCGTAAGAGAAAGAAAGAGCGTTACAGCATAAATGATAGAATTTAGGAGTTACGATGTTTGAATGTAAATATAAAATTGAAGAAAAAGATTGTGTCACATGCGCAAAGTACGTGTACAAATCTCAAAAACGCAAACAAGATAAGATTATAGCAGTGCTTATTCCTATATTGTTTGTGGCAATTATTGCTATGCTTATTTATAACGCATGCACTGGTCAATCGGTGGTTTGGGAAATAATCATGGCGGTTGCGCTTGTCGTTTTGGAAGTATTTTATCTTCTTATTCCTGTTATGCTTGTTAGGTCGCAGAAAAAGTCGTTCAAACAACAAAAATTAGACGAAATTGACTATTTGCAAATTGTTATAGACGGTCCTAATTGCGTTGAAACACTTGTTAAAGACGGAAAAGAAATTGCAAAAAATGTGCACGGACTAAGAAGTTTAACAAGTTACCTAGAAGACGGCGAAAGGTTAGTGCTTGTGTTTAATAAAGTTGAGTTTGTGTGCATTAGAAAAAGCGAACTAACAGGTGGGCTTGAAAAATTAAAGGCACATTTAGAAAAAATGATGAGCAAGTCAACCGCAAAAAAATAAATCAAAACAATATGCGATTGTAAATTTTCAAACTATATTTTAATGAAAAATAAAAAACCACTTAAAAGTGGTTTTTTTGTTTGAACTTGATATAAATAAAGATTAAAATTTTTATTCAAATTTTATTATAAAGATAGTTGAGTATTTTTATTTTGCATGTGATTTTTTAAGGTATTCGTTGATAAATGGGGTAAGGTCGCCGTCCATAACCGCTTGCACATTGCTCGTTTCATAATCTGTTCGGTGGTCTTTAACCATAGTGTAAGGTTGGAACACGTAACTTCTAATTTGGCTTCCCCATTCAATGCGCTTTAATTCGCCTTTAATATCCTGCATATTTTTGCGCGCCTTTTCTTCTTCAAGAGCAACGAGTTTACTTGTTAAAATTTTCATAGCAAGTTCGCGGTTTTGAAGTTGACTGCGCTCATTTTGGCAAGTTACAACAATACCTGTTGGTATGTGTGTAATTCTAACAGCAGTTTCCACTTTGTTCACATTTTGACCACCTGCACCACCGCTTCGGTATGTGTCTATTTTCAAATCTTCATTGTTGATTTTCACAGTGGTTTCTTTGCTAATTGCAGGCACAACTTCAACGGAAGCAAAACTAGTATGCCTACGTTTGTTGCTATCAAACGGACTAATTCTAACTAATCTATGAACGCCCATTTCACCTTTTAGTTTTCCGTAGGCATAATCACCCTTTATCCATAAAACGGCGGTTTTTAGCCCAATGTCGTTTCCTTCAACTTTGTCCACAGCAGAAAACTCAAAACCATTTTTGCTAGCGTACATCTTATACATTCTAACTAGCATAACCACCCAGTCCTGTGCTTCCGTTCCGCCTGCACCTGAATGAATTGTTAAAATGGCGTCGTTATTATCATATTTTTCGTCAAGTAGGGTACGGACGTTTAAGTTTTCCACTTTATCTTTTAACTCTAACATTTCATCGAATGCAAGGTTTAACATTTCAATATCAGTGTTTTTTTCTAACTCTTTAACTGTTGCAATAAGGCTAGACAATTCGTTTTGCAAACTAGTAACATCATTAAATAATTCTTGCAGTGCTTTAATTTCCTTATTTGTTTGCATTGCATAATCTAAATTATTCCAAAAAGAAAGAGACTCTCTCTCTTTTAACAATTTATTTAATTGCTCTTGTTGGGCTTCCAAGTGCAAGCAACTTTTTGTTAACTCAAACTTGTTAACCAAAAAGGACAATTCTTCGCTAATGTTTTCAATATTCATAATCGTATTATAACAAAAAAACTTTATTTAATCAACTTTTTTATAAACACAATAAAACTTTAAAAGTTATATAAATTTTGAATTTAATTTAAAAATAAAAAACACACCATGTGGTGTGTTTGTAAAATTTTTATTTTAGTCACCGCTAAATGGAAGCAATGCCATATTTCTTGCGCGCTTAATTGCAACGGTCAATTCACGTTGGTGACGAGCGCATGTTCCAGTTTGACGTGAAGGGATAATTTTACCTTTTTCTGTTACAAACTTTTTAAGCCTGTTAACATCTTTGTAATCAATAGGTTTTTTATCTTCACAGAAAGCGCAAACTTTTTTCTTAGACTTTGCATGTTTGAAAAACTTTTTCTTTTCTTGAACAGGTTTTGCACTTTCTTCAACAACTGGTTGATTAACAACTTCTTTTTCGTTTTCCATGTTTTTCTCCTTTATAATATTTTCACATTAAATTGTAAATTTTATCAAATAATTGTAAATTATTTAAATGATTAGAATGGTAAACTATCATCGTCAACAGGTTGCAAGTCGCTAACAGGAGCGCCTGAACTTGTTGTAACACCTGATTCAGTTGAACCATCGTTTCTAGTTGATAAAAATTCAACTTCGTCTGCAACAATGTCTACTGCAAAACCTTTTGTGCCGTCACTCTTTTCATAATTTCTTGTTTGAATAGAGCCAACAACAGCAATTTTGCTACCTTTCTTCAAATATTTAGCGCAATTTTCAGCGGTTGCACGCCAAGCGGAAACATTGAAGAAATCTGTATCTCTTCCGCCGTCCGCATTAGCAAAACGACGAGACACAGCAATAGACAACCTGCACACAGACACACCACTAGTGGTTGTTGATAATTCAGGGTCCCTAGTTAGATTACCAATTAAATACACTTTGTTCATATTAATTCTCCTAACACTTTACTTAAAAATTGGAGAGATTTATAATTTTTCAACCAATTTTAAGTTAAATAGAAATCATAAATGTTTCTTATTTTAATACTATTTTGCAACAATCATGTAACGCATTATGTTGTTAGTGATTGATAGCAAAGCACCAAGCCTGTTTGGAACATTGGCGTCTGTTGAAAAGTTTGTTAACACGTAGAAACCTTCGCGCTTTTTATCAATTGGGTATGCAAGTTTTTTGTTTCCAATGCGCTCAACAGATTCAATTTTTCCGCCGTCTTTTTCAATCATTCCGTTTACAAGAGCAATAAGAGCTTCTTTTTCTTCATCAGTAGATTGACTAGGAATGATATACATCAACTCGTAATTTTTCACATTAACCTCCTTGTGGACTATTGACCTAAAAATTAGGTAAGGAACGCTTTAAGCGTCAAGTGGCATTTCAAATCGACTTAAAATTAGCCACTTGTGTTAAAATTAACTTTTAACGCTTGCATTATAACATATAAAAATAAAAAAAGCAATAATTATTTTAAAAATTTATTTAGAGAATGAATGCACCAAACCTACATTTTGTTTTTAAATCAGCAATTTAGACAAAATTGTCACTAAAAATATTGCCTAATAATACAAAATTTTTCCAATTTCTTAAAATTATTTTACAAAACACATTGTTTATATTATAATAAAAACGTAAAAAGTTAAAATGGTTTTAGGAGTATTTTAAATGGAAAATATAACACCTTCAAATTTTATAGAACAAGCAATAGTGGAAGATATTAAGGAAAAAGGTTTAAAGAAAATAGTAACTCGTTTTCCGCCTGAACCTAATGGCTACACACACATTGGTCACTGCAAGGCAATATGTATAGATTTTTTAACGGCTGAAAAGTTTAAAGGTTACACAAATCTTAGAATGGACGACACAAACCCAAGCAAAGAGAGCGAAGTGTACGTAAAAGCACTTATGGACGACATTAAATGGCTCGGTTTTAAGTGGAAAAATTTATATTACGCTAGTGATTATTATGATTTTCTATATAACTGCGCAATCGACTTAATAAAACAAGGTAAGGCATATGTTTGTGATTTGTCGGCGGACGAAATATCTCAAACTCGCGGAACTTTAACTGAACCGGGTAAAGAATGTCCATATAGAAATAGGTCGATTGAAGAAAATTTGCGCTTGTTTGAAGAAATGAGAGCAGGGAAGTATGCAGACGGCGAAAAGACCTTGCGAGCAAAAATAGATATGGCAAATCCAAACATCAATATGCGTGACCCTGTTATATATAGAATTATGCACGTAACGCATTATAGGCAAGGGGATAAATGGTGCATTTATCCAATGTACGATTTTGCACACCCACTTAGCGACGCACACGAAGGAATTACACATTCACTTTGTAGTTTAGAGTTTGAAGACCACAGACCACTTTACAATTGGTTTGTTGATAATTGTAGATTGATTACAGGTGTAAAACCACGTCAAATAGAGTTTGCTAGATTAAACATTGCAGGCACAGTTATATCAAAACGTTACTTTATTGAGTTGGTTGACGGCGGATATGTTGACGGCTGGGACGACCCACGCCTTCCAACGCTTGCTGGTTTTAGAAGAAAAGGTTACACTGCTAGTGCTATTAAGGAATTTTGCACTCGTATTGGTGTTGCTAAATCTAATAGTTTAGTTCAACCACATATTTTGGAAGCATGCATTCGTGAAGAGTTAAATAAAACCGCTTTACGCGTCATGGCTGTTCTCGACCCAATAAAAGTGGTTTTAACAAATTATGATAGTAAAAAAACAGAAGACGTTGAGATATCAAACAATCCAACCATTGAAAAAAGTAAGAAACACACAGTAAAATTTTCAAACGAACTATACATTGAACGAGAAGATTTTATGGAAATCCCTGCGCCAAAATTTTTCCGTTTAACTCCAAACGGTTATGTGCGTTTAATGGGCGCTTACGTAATTAAATGCGACGAAGTTGTGAAAAACAAATCAGGCGAAATTGATTACTTAAAATGTTCAATCGTGTACGACGCAAAAGAACAAGGCATTAAACCAAAGGGCACAATTCACTGGTTAAGTGTTAAACATTCAGAAAAAATTCGCACACGTAAATTTAATAGTCTGCTAAAAGAAGGCGAAGTGTACGAACAAGGAATGCTTGATAAAATTATCAACCCTAACTCAATGGAAGAGCGCGTTTCATACATCGAACCATTTGCACTAAAACAAAAAGGCAATATGCAATTCGTTAGAAATGGTTATTATATTGAAGATTGCGTTTTAAGTAAAAAGAACGATAGAGTTTATTTGGAAACTGTTGGTTTGAAAGATAGTAAATAGAAAATGAAAAATCGCGTTATGCGGTTTTTTATTTTTTAAATTTACAAAAATATTTTTTAAAATTCAAAAAAAATACTAAAAATAAGCAAATTTATTAAAATTTTTAATTATTTTTAATAAAATTATTTATTTTTTAAAATTTTTTAATATGTTTATTTTATTTTTAAAATTGTATTTTTTGTGATATAATTTAATTATGAACGCAAGAGCAAAACGAATAGGCATGAATGTTCTTTCGTCAATCATTGTGATTTTCATAATGGTTGTTTCTTTTTTTGCACTAATAAACATTGTTTTTAATTTTGTGTACATCAAAACGCCTGTTCGTGGCTTTTCAATGCAACCAACTTTCAATGCGTCTGTAAGCGACCCAAATATTGATGGTGACACAGCGTATGTAAATCGCTATTCGTCTTACAACGTAAACGATATTGTTGTGGCGAGTGTTAGTTGGTGGGATAAGGGAACAATTATCAAACGTTTAATTGCAAAACCGGGGGATAATTTTAAGATTGTTGAAAATGATAATTCTTATTCGTTAATTGTGAATGGAACTTTACTTTATTCAATAGAAAAAAACGGAAACACTATTCATGATTTAGAATTGGAAAACTATTACAATTATTACACTTCCTATGTGGACGCTAGGCGAGGAACAGCGTCTATCCAACTTGATAGCGAAGGGCAGGAAGTTGTTGTGATGCAAGAAAATGAATATTTTCTAATGGGAGATAATTGGCTAGAGAGTGAAGATTGTTTACTTCATGGACCAGTTACAGCAAACGAAATAATAGGAAGAGTGGAAATGGTTATAAAATATGGTGAAAATAGAGTTTTTAGTTTAATGCAACAAATGTTAAGTATAGCGTTTTCAGTGTAGGTGAATATGGAATTAATTAAAGAAAAATGGACAAAATCGGACGGAATTGAATTTCAAAACTATTTAAAAATTAGGCAAAATGAAAAAAAACAAGATTTTTCAAGAAAAATCGCAAACACAAATTTTCCTGTGCTTGGAATAATGACACCCGAATTAAAAAAGATTGCAAAAAAGATATGTAAGGGCAATTTTATATCATTTTTAGATTTAAATTTAACTGAATATTATGAAAATTTACTTATAAATGGCTTTTTGATTGCAAACATAAAAGATTTTAACGAATTTAAAACTAGATTATATGATTATGGAAAAATTGTTGATAGTTGGGCGTGTTGTGATTTATTAAAATTTGATATTAAAGAAAAAGATAGAAATAATTTTTTAAATTTATCACTTGAGTACATAAAAGATAATCATATTTTTATTAGGCGCATAGGTGTGATACTTTGGTTTGGTTTGTTAAAGTTCGACGATTGCTTTGAAAAAATTTCGAAGAATATTGGAACGTTAAAAAATGAAAATGAATATTACGTAAATATGGCGCTAAGTTGGTTTATTGCAGAATGTTTTATAAAGCGAAGAAATGAAACAATTAAACTTTTTAATTCAAACGTTTTAAACACTTTTGTAACAAATAAATCAATACAAAAAATTAGAGAAAGTTTTCGGGCAAGTGATAGTGATAAACAAATGCTCTTAAAATATAAAAAATAAATTTATAAAAAATAGTTAAAAAATTATTAAAAAATAAAAAAATGTGCAAAAAAATTAAAATTATTTTTAAAAATTTATTAAAAAATAATTTCACAATTTAATTTTTATAAAAAAATAAAACGCGTGGCACGTTTTATTTTTTAATTTATTATTCTGCTTTTTTATTTTCTATTGTTTCTGCTTCAATTTTTGTGTTTAAGTTTTCTTCTGGTTTTTCAGCGTTATTATTTTGTGAGTTAGACATATTTGTTAGAAGCGCGCGAATATCTTTTAAGATATCTTCTTGACTTTCAATTTTAACAGTTGGTGCAGGCTGAACGATTGCTTCTTCTTCCACGCCTTGTTTTTTCAACTCTTTTTTCATTTTTCTAGATAATTTTTGTATACCACGTTGAGAGTTAACTATTATTCGCAAAATTATAAATATGGTTAGCGCAATTATTAAAAAGTCAATTATCGCCTGTATGAATGTGCCATATGCAAGGACAACTTCAGCGGTGGTTTCGGTTGCTGGAGTTATCACCCATTTCCAGTCTTCAACACTTACTCCACCTGTGCAAAGCGAGATAAGTGGCATTATAATATCATTAACAAGAGATGTTACAATTTTGTTAAACGCTGTACCAATAACCACGGCAACTGCTAAGTCTAAAATGTTACCTTTTGATATGAATTTTTTAAAATCAGAAAAGAAGGTACTGCTTTTTTTCTTAATTTTTTCTTTGCACTCTTTCTTTTTTGTTTCCTTGTCTTCAACGACAACTTCTTCTTTTGTTTGAACAACTTTTTCTTCCATGTTTTTCTCCATAATTATTACACATCTATTGTATCAAATTGTTTTAAATGAAGCAAGTGTAAACAAATAAAAAGTAAACATATTTAATTATCACATTTTAATTTTAAAAAATTAACTATAATTTAATTTTCAAAAAACAATTATTTAAATAATATTTATCAAATTCGTTCAAATTAATTTGTTAAAAATAAAAAATTTTGTTATACTATAAATATATTTAAGGGGGTATTTATGTGGAGCACTGTTGCTATGTGGGGTGGTGTTGCAGGATTGTTTATATCAATTTTTGCAATCATTATTCTTTATTTAACAAGAAAAAATATTTTGGATATTCTAGATAAGGACGTTATTTTATTTGGTAGAAATTTTGAAATTAAAAAGAAAACTATAACTGATGCTTTTCAAATAATTGACGAAATTGCTGAAACTAACGGAAGGGTTAAGAATAACCCAAATTTTGTTGAACGCGCAAAGATGTGTTATAATGATTTATTGTGTGTGATTAGCGACATAAGAGTGGCAGACGAATTTTATTCATTAGCACTTGAAGATGTTGATTTTTCTTTAACTCGCATTGCACAATTTAAGATTATGTGCAGAAAAGATATAGGGCTTAAAACTAAAAATGCTAAGGCAGTAAAACGCGTTATGCAAAATTCTGAGAAAGTGAATGTTTCAAATGAAACACGTTCAAATTTTTCAAATCAACAACCAAATATAATTAAGCCAGAAATAAAAGAAAATAAGGTGGCAACTAATGTTGAAAATTTGAATTCTCAAGCACAACCGAACATCGCACAAAACGAAACAAGTCAATCAAACGCACCTTCAAAAGTTTCACCAAGCGTGGCACCAAATGTTACTATGGTACAAAGAAGAGTTGCGCCAACTAATACATCAACACAACAAACTGCTGCACCAAGTGCTCCATCAAATGGCAACTCAACTCAAAGTGCCACTGCACTAAGGCGTCCAGGTAGACCACCAATTAGGTCTAACGCAATTCCTGCGAACACACAAATTCGTAGACCATATCCAATCGACGAAGGCAATGAATAGTAAAACCTATTAAAAATAAAAAATGTTTAAAACTCGTAATGAACAGAAAAAATTATGGCAAAAACAAAAGAAATTATAGATAAAAGCGAAAATATATTTAAGCGTTGGTACAAACTTTGTGAGCCAAACAAGGTTTATTGGTTTTTGCAAATTCTGTTTTTCTCAATATATACTAGTTTGCTTGCAGTAATAATAATATTTGCCGCAAGAACTATAAGTGCAATGTACGCCGAAAATTGGCGTATTGCTTTTTTAAATTTAGGTATTGAACTTATCACAATCGCTGTTAGAACTTTAATGTTACATTTTGAATATCTCGTTTATGGTAAACAAATAAAACATATTAGATTAGTTGTGGCAAATAAGGTGTATGATAAAATTTTGTCTAGCGATAACAAACAAGTTAGTCAAATGACCAAAGATAAAATGTTAAATATAGTATTGAATAATTTGGAAAATTTAAGTGAATTTCCAGATTCTGTGGCAAGTTTTTTTGCTTATTCAATTTTGGTAATAATTTCATTAACGTCAATCTTTACTGCTAATTTTTTTGCGGGTGTTCTTGTTACACTTCTTGGAATTGTAAATTTTATTGCATACTTTCTTTTTAACAAAAAATTAGGAAGAGTTATGTTAAAACGATTTGAAAAAAAAGATGTCATTTTAAATCAATTTTCTAAAGTTATAGACGGAAAACCTGTAATAAATGAACTTGGTGGTAGAGAAAGATACCTTGATAATGCCTTGAAAAGTGTTGCGGACTTTTCGGACGAGTACGCTAGATACTATAAAATATATTCAAGCAAAACAAATTTATGGTATATTTTTTGGAATGTTATTGTGTATGGAATAACTGCTTATTTGTTATACACTGTATCACAGGGTACACTTTCAATGGAAAGTTACCTTATTGTTGTGCCGTATTTAACCACTTGCACTGAAAAATTGACCACGCTGTTTGATAAAACTACCGCGCTTGAAAATATGCGAGTTGATGTTGATAGGGTAAACCTTATTTTGTCGCTTACAGATAGGCAAATGATACAATATGGAAAAGTCAACACAATAGCAGAAGGCTATAATTTAGGTTTAATTGATGTTACATATGAAAATAGTGATAAAAATTATTCTCTAAAAGATGTGGACATTTCGTTTAAGATGAAAGGCGTCAATCTTATAAAGGGTGAAAAGGGTAGCGGAAAACGAGTAATCTTTGATTTGTTAAGGCGAAAAATTGCACCACAATCAGGTATTATTCTATTAGATAATTTAAATTTATATGACTACAACGAAAAAACGTTTAAAAACCACATTGATTATTGCGCTTCACACCCAATTTTCATAAAGGATAGCGTTAAAGAAAATTTATTGTTAGTTGAAAAAGATATAAACAAAATAAATAAACTAATTGACACAATTGGCATTCGAAATGACATCAATGACCTTCCAGCAGGAATTGACACACAAATTTCGGATATAACAAACCCTGCAACATTATTCTTAATAGGTTTATTAAGGGCGTTACTCACAAATTGCAAAATTTTAATGATATACGAACTTCCAGAAAACACACCAAACACATTTAGAACAAAAATAAAACGCATACTTTCGAAATTTGAAGGTCAAAAGACTATTATTTTGTTCACTCACACAGATATATACGACCCAATCGCAGATATGATTTACGAAGTTAAAAATCAAAAAGTTAAATTTGTTAAGATAAAATTTTCTAAAACTAAGTCAAAAACAAAAAAGCAAAAATAATAAAAAAATAAAATTAAAAATTAAAAAAATAAAACACGGCTTGCCGTGTTTTTTACGTATTACTAAAATGTTTTTGCTTTTTATTAAAGCTTCCAACTATCAATCACTGTTTCTAGTGCGCCAAGTTCTTGTTTGTTTTCTTCTATTTCAAGTTGTATATCTGTTTTAGTTATTGTTGAATTTTCATTTTCAGAATTATCGATTGATAAAAGTTCTTTGTATTTCTTTTCAATCATATTAGCAATTAAACTTTTATTTTTTGAAAGTTCATTTATTTTTATTTGTGATATCACTTCAAGTAAAACATCTTTAAATTCAGGGTATTTATTTGTCAACTCTCTCCATTCACGAGATTTATCTAACACACCGATTGTTCTTAAAAGAAATTTATCTAATTTTACTAAAAATTTTGAGCTTGATGCTATGAAATTTCTGCGAACTGATTGGCTTGCCAACTTAAAATCATCAAAACTTGATGAGTTTTCGCGTTTTAAACTCAACACAAAGTCCAGCCTTCTCTCTTCGTCTTTATCTGTGAAAGCGTGGTTTAAAATCTTAAATTCAGCATCAATATTGTATTTTGTTTTGAATATTTGCTTAATCATATCATTGAATTCTTTAACTGATATGGTTGGCACAGTTTCTAACATCTCGTCCATGTCTGAATTTAAAGATGATAAATAATCTTTAATCTTTTGTTCGTTTTGTCCGCTTCTGCTAATTTTGTCAAGTTCTTTAATTAGAACATCTCTTTCTTCAATCAATTCTTTTAATTTCATACTCTCTCCTTAAACTAGTTAGATTTTATCATAGAAAGGGTAGAATGTCAATATTAAAATTTTTGTTTTATTTGTATTTTTAAGTTTTTACAGGAAACCAAAAAATGTTAATTTTAACCAATATTTAAAGTTATAATTGCTATCACTTGAAATTTTTTGGTGGTTGATATATAATAGTGTTGTGAAAAAAGATTTTAAAATTTTAGCAATTGAAAGTAGTTGTGATGAAACGAGTTGTGCCGTCGTTGTGGACGGTAGAGTTTGTTTGTCCAATATAGTGTCTAGCCAAATTGATATACATACCAGATTTGGTGGAGTTGTGCCGGAAGTTGCAAGTAGAAATCATATAACTGCGATTGATAATGTGGTTAAACTTGCTCTCAGTACTGCGAATTTAACATTTAACGATATTGACGCAATTGCGGTAACATACGGCGCAGGGTTAATTGGTTCATTGCTTGTTGGAGTAAGTTACGCAAAAGGGCTTAGTTATGCGTTAAATAAACCTCTCATTGCGGTAAACCATATTTATGGGCATATTGCAGGAAATTATTTAACGTATAAAGATTTAACTCCGCCATTTATTTGTTTAGTTGTGAGTGGTGGTCACACTGCAATAATTAGGGTGGACGATTATAATCACCATGAAATTATAGGTGAAACGTTAGACGACGCAGTGGGAGAGAGTTTTGATAAAGTTGCGCGCGTTTTGGGGCTTGGTTATCCAGGTGGGCCAAAGGTGAGTGCGCTTGCAGAGAATGGAAAAAATTTCATTGAGTTTACAAAACCAAATCACGAACTTGGTTATAATTTTAGTTTCAGCGGAAAGAAAACTGCAATTATAAATTACGTGCACACTTTACAGCAGGCTAATAAACCAATTCCAAAAGAAGATATTTGTTATAGTTTTGAAAAGAGCGCGGTGGACGAACTTGTTGAAAAAACAATAAATGCAACCAAAGAATATGGCTATAAAAAAATTGTGCTTGCAGGTGGAGTGAGTGCAAATAAAAGATTGCGTGCAGAACTCACTCGTGCGGCGCGCGAAAATGGCATCGAATGTTATATTCCGAAAATGGAATATTGCACGGACAATGCTGCTATGATAGGAAGTGCAGGTTATTATGCTTTCATAAACGGTGTTGGCATTGCTGACTTGAACTTAGCACCAAACCCAAGTTTAAGTTTATAAAAAGGAGAAATTTATGCAAGAAAAAACAAGAATTTTAAAAATTACAGGTGAAGGAAAAACTTCAACCAGCCCAGACACAATTATCATCACTCTAACCATTTCAGGAGAAAACAAAGATTATCAAAAAGCAATGGCGGATGCCGACAATTCGGTTATGGATTTAAAAACTAGATTAGTTCGTGCAGGTTTTGACGAAAAGAAAATAACCACAGAAGATTTTAGAGTGCGAACAGTTAACAAGTACATCAAAAATTCAGGAGAAGAAAAAAGAGTTTTTGATAAATACGAAGCTTTACACGAATTGCAAATCAAATTTGAATTTAACACACAAAAATTGGCACGTGTTGTTGACGTGATTGTTGAAAGTGTTGCGGAACCAAGTTTTAACATAAATTTCACATTGGAAAACACGGAAAAACTTAAAGAAGAAGCATTAAAAGATGCCGTTAAAAACGCTACAAATAAGGCAAAACTTTTATCAAAGAGTGCAGGGGTTGTTTTAGGCGAAATATTGTCAATTGACCATAGTTTTAGTGAAGTTAATGTTTACACACCAAGATCGTTTAGAATGGCATATGATGGCGCTGGCTTCGTTCAAAAAGCAAGTGCTAGTATGGAAAGTTTAAATGTGCAAGACGTAACAGTTGATGCAACAGTCACAATAACATGGGGAATAAAATAAACTATGAAACATTTTATGAAATTACAAAATGAACCTTTTACAAATATAAAAAAGGGTTTAAAAACTATTGAAATGAGATTGTTTGATGAAAAACGCCAACAAATTAAAGTGGGAGACACGATTGAATTTACAAACATGTTTAGTTCAGAAAAATTAAATGTAAAAGTGATAGGGTTACACAAATTTAAAAATTTTGAAGAACTTTATTCCCATTTTAATAAAAAACAATTAGGTTATAAGCAAACGGAAATAGCAAGTCCAAACGATATGAACCAATATTATACTAATGAAGACATTGAAAAATACGGTGTCGTCGGAATTGAAATTAAAACTTTTTAATCTAAAATTACTAAAAATATTATTGTACAAAATATTTATAATTTTGTACAAATATATGCTTCCGTGGTGTAATGGATAGCACACGCAATACATCTGTGCGTTTTAATCGTTTACTCGAAACTCGTAAACTTCATTTATGCTTGATGTATTGCGTAACCCCACTTCGACATTGTCTTGTGGGGACCACAGAATAACCCCACTGCAACATTCGTTTTGTGGGGACCCCAGAATAACCCCACTGCAACATTCGTTTTGTGGGGACCCCGTGAACCATTGCGCTAAAAGATTTGCACGATTTCGAATTATTCTAACATTTTAATATCAAATATGCTTCCGTGGTGTAATGGATAGCACAATGGTCTTCGGAACCATTAGTTCGGGTTCAAATCCTGACGGAAGCACCAATGTTACTTAGATCTCTTTTCATTATTAAAGTTCTTTATTTTTAAACCATTTTGTGATATAATTATAAAATAAAAGGAGTGTTATGACGGAAATTTGTGTGCAAGCATACACCGCTTTGGAAGAATTGCAAAGAAAACTAGAAAATGCGGGGTTTGAATTTGTAGAAAATTACAACAATTCGGACACTTATTTTTCAATTCTCAATGAAAACGATGTTGAAAATGTTGATTATAAAACGCTTTTAGATAGTTCGTTAATTGTGCGTCATATTGTGGGAGATAGTTGCGACATCAAAAATTTAGTGTATAAAAAGAAAACACTGGACGAAAACGGTAATGTTATCAAAGAAATTAAAACAAAATTAAAAATTGACGATATTGATAAGGCTAAACAAATGTTTTCAAGTTTAGGACTAACTTGCTGGTGTGATTATATAAATCACAATTACGAATACAAGAAGGGCGAGATATCTATAATCGTGCAATATGTGGATAGTTTAGGCTTGTTTATAGAAATTGAAGAGTTTAATTCAATCAAAGATAAATCAGATAAAGAAAAGTTTGCTATATTAAAGGATATCGTTAACTCTTTAAATCTTCCACTTGGTTCAGATTTTAGTTGTAAAAAACCTTATATGTATTTAAACAAAACAAAAGAGCATCATGTTTAATTTAAGACATTAAAAAAGAAACTCAAAAGCGGGTCAAATAAAGTAATAACCCTTTTAATATGTTTTTTGAATTTATTTTCTAGTGTAAATAATTAAAATGTTTTATTCAATAAGTTGTCAAATATAATAATATTTGAATATTTGATGCCTTGTTTTTTCGAGGTGTGGCGCAGTTGGTAGCGCGTATGGTTCGGGACCATAAGGCCGTGAGTTCGAGTCTCACCACTTCGACCAAAATTTTTTTAATTTTTTATTGTTATTTTTTTGTGTTTTATATTTTGATTATTTAAATAAAATTTTGCTAGCAACTTTTTATTAGTTAAAATATTAAATTATTTGTTGTTTTCAAGTTGTGATTTTAGATTTAAAATTTCATTTTTTAGCCTTACACATTCGGCTTGTTTTGCTTTTAGAGCGCGAGCAAGTTTATCATAATTTAAGTTGATGTTTATAATTTCTGCACGAGATTCTAGTTCAATTTTTCGCCTTACAATTGACACAAGCCCTGAAAAAAGTGCGTTTATATCTTCGTCGCTAATTTGCGGGGGCATAACGTGAAGCCTGCAATTTATTTTACTTTTTTTGTTTTTTTCTTTATTTGTGCTAGTGCTAGAATTTGGGTCTATTTCATTATTTTCACATAATTTATTTGTGTTGATTTCCACATCTAAAAAATTCTCACACGAATTGTTTGAGTTTTTGTTTATGTTTGTGGGCGTTTTTTTTGTTTGGTTAGTTTTATCTTTTATCATAATTTTATTTTTTACAAATATTGTGATTTTATTTTGCGAAAATTTAGTGATTTTGTTTAATTTCGTAGGTTTATGCGAAATTAAACACTTTTAATTAATTTCGTATTTTTATATGAAATAAACGTAAAATTTTGCGCCAGTAAAATTTTTACATCACATAGTTTATATTATCGGAAGGATTTGTCTGGAAGCGCTCGAGCAAAGCGCGAGTGTTTACAAGCAAATCCGATGTTAATTCTAACGTGATGCCACAATTCATTGTGGTGAATATGCAAATAAACATGAAATTTTGCGTTAGTAAAATTTTACATCACAGTTTATAGTTTTATATGCTTTTTAATTATTTTGTGTTTGTAATCAAAAAATTTTTGTTTTCATAAATAGTATTATGATATATCTAGTGAGTAAATTTCCGTGTGTGATAGGCGGAAAAGAAAATTTTAAAATTGATAAAAATGTGAGATATTGTGTGGAAAATGTGGATAACACACCACAAATTGTCTATCCAATGGATAAAAGTTTACCATTTTCAATATCTTTTATGGATATTTTAAACAATTTGCCACATGAAAACGCGCATAAAGTGGAAATTGGGCACAATCAGTACATATTTTTAAATTCAAATAGGTATTTAACGCCAAGTTTTACCGAGTTTAAATATTTAAATTTTGATGTGAATGTAACCTTATCGCAAACGTTAAATATACAAGTGAATGGCGAAACTTTATGCAATAATGATGTTGAAAATATTACATATTCACATTTTGAAGTGTTTAATTCATATTGCGTGATTTTCTTTGAAGGAAAAAGAAATTATTTTGTTATAATTGACGGAAAAAATTTAAAATGTGCAGATTACTACGACGAAATCAACACAGAAAAGGACGAAATGTATTTTTTAACTCGCGAGTGTGATAGTTTAAATCATGGCAAAGTGCGACACATAAAAAATAAAACTTACGAAGAATATAATGTATATTTAGATAATGAAGAGATAAACATTTCAAATAAATTAAAGCACTTGGTGTTTTTAGATTGTTTAAAGGTTGGAAATTTAAATTATTGCAATTCAATGCTCTCCGATAGCATCAAACAAGAAGATAGTAAAAACATAAAAAACTTTTTTCCTGAATTTGACGATTATTATCCGATTGAAGATAATACCGTGGTGTTATTTAAAAAAAATGCCCTTTCGGGCAAATTTAGGTTTGAAATAAATTTAGATAAAATAGAAAACATAATTCATTTAGATTAATTCGTGTTATTATGTGCGTGGTTTGGCAAATCAAAAAGTTTCAAGAATATCAAGTAAACTGGGTAAGCAGAGAAGCAAACTATAATTAAGAACATTTTATCAATATTTGATAAAGCAACGTATTTAAATAGTTCAGGTATAGTTGTAACTAGAATTATACAAATAGATGCACACGCAACATACATAATTGATTTAAACCAGTTAAATGGCTTGCACATTCTAAACAGCGCAATAAAGCCAACCACAGTGATAGCAATTGAAGACATTGTTACAACAACTTCGCTTGTTACATTGGTAAACATCTGATAAATGTACATCGCAATAGTGCTACCAACTAAACATATACCAGCAGGAATTGTGTTTTTTGCGATGTTGGACAAAAACTTTCCTTTAATAGGGTTGGTGTTTGGTTGAAGTGCAAGGAAGAACGACGGAAGACCAATTACAAACATTTCTAACATAATGAATTGAATAGGTGAGAATGGATATGTGCTATTCATGCAAAGCACAAATATTGAAATACATATAGCAAACATCGTTTTCATTAAGAATAACGAACTTGATTTCTGAACGTTATTAACAACACGTCTACCTTCTGCCACGACACTTGGCATTGAACTAAAATTGCTATCAAGTAGCACCAATTGGCTAACACTACGCGCTGCGTCACTACCTGCTGCAATAGCAATTGAACAGTCGGCTTCTTTTAATGCTAGTATGTCATTTACGCCATCTCCAGTCATGGCAACAGTTTTTCCTTGTGATTTTAAGGTTTTAACGAGTATTGCTTTTTGTTCAGGGCTAACTCTACCAAAAATTGTGTATTTATCAGCCGCTTCCATAACTTCGTTCGGGCTCATTCCTTGAAGACTGATATATTTATCCGCATTATCAACACCGCACCTACGCGCAACTTCACTAACGGTTATTGGGTTATCACCTGAAATGATTTTTATATCAACTTCATTTTGTTTAAACCATTCAATAGTTTTTGGAGCGTCTTTTCTAATATTGTCTTGAAGAAGAATAAGGGCGATAGGTTTTGCGCTTGACGAACTAAATTTATCGTCGCACTCGGCAAGTAACAATACCCTAAAACCTTGAAAACTATACTCTTCGGCAAGGCGCTTAATTTCTTCCGTTGGTTTTTCCATAACGTATTCGTATGCGCCAAGTTTAAATGTTCCCACTTGCCTAAATTTACAGCCCATAAATTTTCGCTCACTCGAAAATGGAATGGACTTTTCAGCGGAGTATTGCGGTTTACCAAAATACGATTTTAGAGCAAGGGCAGTGTGGTTTGCATCGTGAAAACTTGCTACCATGCTGCTAATTATTTTATCCACATCTTTTTCTGTTTTTTTGCCTGGTAACATCACAACTTCTTTCACACTCATTGAACCATTTGTGAGCGTTCCAGTTTTATCTAGGCATAACACATTTGTACGCGCTAGCATTTCAATGCAATAAAGGTCTTGTACAAGGGTTCGCTTTTTAGCAAGGCGAATTACACTCACCGCCAAAGCAACCGAAGTTAGTAAAAACATTCCTGCTGGTATCATTGCAATGATGCAACCAGCCGTTTTTGTGATAACCATGTAGAGTAGTGAGTAGTCCTGCGCTGGGTTTGCCGTGTAATAAGTGTAGTTGTTATAACACATCAAAATGGCAATAGGCACCATAAATATTGAAATTATTTTAATTAGCGCACGAAGGCTAGAAAGTAACTCACTTTTTGCAGACTTAAATTGTTTTGCTTTGGCAGTTAGGTCTGAAATGTAGTTGTCGTCACCAATTTTATCAACTCGGGCATAACAGGTACCACTGGATATAAAACTACCACCAAGCAGAGCGTCCCCTTTTGATTTTTTAATTGGTTGGCTTTCACCTGTTAGCAAACTTTCGTTAACTTCAACTTGACCGTCAAGCACCACACTATCACACGCTATTTGCATGCCTGGGTTTAGGGATAAAACATCGTCTAACACAACTTCGGTTTTGTAAATCTCTTCTTCTTCGCCATCACGCACAACTTTTGTGAAATTTGAGTTGGTTAGAGAGAGTTTGTCCATAGTCTTTTTCGACCTAATTTCTTGAATTATTCCAATCGCTGTGTTGCATATCACAATGACCATAAATAACATATCAGAATATGCATTCACAACCATTAGTGCGATTGCAACAAGTAAACACGTCATATTAAAAAATGTGAATATATTTTTAACAAAAATGCTACCAATAGATTTATTGGTTTTAACTGTTGAAACGTTTACTAGATTTTCCTTTGTGCGCTCCTCAACTTGTGCGCTTGTTAAACCAACTTCTGGTTTTGGGTTAAATCTAGTAATACTTGTTTTTTTATTTTTTTCTTTTTTCTTTTTAGTTTTTGCCATAATATCCTTTTTGGAAATTAGTTTTATTATATTTTAATATATTAACATATTTATTTTAAATTAACAAATCAATTTTAATTTGTTTTTTGTTGAATTTAAAAAAATATAAATAAATTCAGTATAAAAGTTTGCACAAGAATTTATTTTCTAACATAAATAAAAAAAGAAAATAAAATATGGAGGGAAGATGGATTTAGATAACTTTCAAGTTAGAGTGGACAAAAAATACCCTGAAATAACCAATGCAAAGAATGACCCTAACACCGTTGCAATTTTAAAAAATTTGGCGTCCAGTGCAAACGCGAGTGAACTCCTTGGCATTCTCACTTACGTTTTTCAATCGGTTGTTGCAGATAAATCGGCAGAAGATATAGCAAAAGTTTTAGAAGAAATATCGGTTGTGGAAATGACACATTTAGATATGCTACTTCATGCAATAACCGAATTTGGTGGCGTGCCAAAATATGAAGACGCTATGGGAAGACAGTTTCACGCAAATTACATAAATTACAACTTGCGCTTAAAAGATATGTTAGACCAAAACATCATGGCTGAAACGCGAGCGATTGAAAACTATTCCAATGCGATAAATAAAGTTAGCAATGAAAGTTTAAAAGCGCTTTTTGCTCGAATTATTGAAGACGAAGAATGCCATATAAAAATATTTAAATATCTAAAAGATAGCGTGCAATTTTTATCATGTTAAATTAAATAAAAATAAAAATTTTTAAAAAAATAACAAAAAAATTAAAAAAATATAAAAAATTATAAAAAATAGCGAATTTTTTAAAAAAAATTAAATTTTTTTTGTTTTTTATGAAAAATCTTACGTGTTTTGTAAGATTTTTTTTATTTATTTTGAAAATAGCATTAGTTCTCTTAATTTTCCATATTTATTAATTTCTTTTAAATTTTTCTTATTTATTATTCCGTGCGCTTTGATTAAAATTTCGTTATTAAAATTGAATATGTCTTTTGTGCAAACTCTACCAAGTAAGAAATCGGCATTTTGAGTTTCTTTTTTCTCGTCGATTATAACGGCGTTTGTTTTTTCATTTGTTTCAACTTTTTCTATAATTTCTTCTTGTTTTGTTTGATAGTCAATAGGCATAACATTTGCGATTGTTGGTTTAGGTGTTTTAAAAATTTTAGGTGTTTTATTTGGAACGAATTTATGTACATTAACGCTACCTAACTGGTCATAGAAAATAATGGTATTTTTTCCACTTGATGCTAGGTTTTTAATTTCTAGTGTTGTACCGTTATCAAGGACAAATTTTTCTGTTAAAAATTTCTCTGATAAACTTATCTCTTTAACCACACCTAAAAATTCGCCTTTAATTGAATAGGCTTTAAAATTTAGTGGGGCAGGGTTTAACGCACTTTCTTCCACTTTTAGGCTTACCGCTTGATTGTTTTTCACCGTAATTGCATTTTTGCCAATGTGATAAATATTTTTAGTTGGAAGTCTTAATCGTGTGTCATTTTCACCAATTAGTTCTATCTCCATAAGTTTTTTTAGTTTTTTATCAAAATAAAGCTTGTCCACCACGCCAAGCAGTTCACCTTCATACAATGACAAAACTGAAATATTCAACAATTCACTTAAATTCATAATTACTCCTAAAATAATGTATGTTTTAAATTTTCAATTATTACATATATAGACTAGTGATGTTAAAATTTTACTAACGCAAAATTTTATATTTGTTTCACAAACTCCACGTTTCACGTGGCATCACGCTTGAATTATCTCGGATTTGCTTGTAACCACACCGCTAACGCTTGTGTGCTTCCAGACAAATCCTTTAAGATAATATAACATATTTGAATTTATTTTTTTAATGCGGTAAATTTGCTAAATTGTCGAATTTAATTGATTTATATATTATTTTTGGGTATAATAAATACAAATAAATTTAACTTTAAATTTATAAGGGGTAATATGAAAAAGTTTAAGGCGCTATTGCTTTTAATAATATTTTGTGTTCCGCTAATTTTTGCAGGTTGCAGAAACACAAATCAAAACACTATGAACACGCCAACCGAATTAACGGTTTCGTCTGGCGGGTTTATTAGTTTTGCGCGTGTTGAAAATGACGAATATTATGTTATTTCAATAAATGATATAGAATTTAATATTTTAGTTGAAAATTCTAGCCCTTATATAGAACTATACAACAGAGATAATGTAAATTATTTAAGATACGACGCTTCGCGTTTCTTTTCCCTTGGTGAGAGTTATAACGTTAAAGTGAAAGCGTGTGCACAGGATAAAGTAGATAGTGCCTACACACAAACTGTAACCTATATGCACACAAAACCAGTTGATAAACCAAGCAATATTCAAATTGTTGGCACAGTGTTAACATGGGATTCAGTGGAATATGCATCTTTATATGCTGTTAAAGTTATCACTCCAAGTGACACCGAAATTCGCGATTATTCAGGCAACATAATTCAGTCGGACGACGCTGAAAGCATTGCCAATGCCGACCTTACAATGTATCAATTCAGCACAAATAGATTTGATTTTTCTTCAATTTTATCACGCGCTGGTGAATACAAATTTTATATAAATGCGGTAAGTGCGTCTAACGTCTATTCAGATAGTGGATACACTTATAAAACGGTTTATAAACATGTGGTAGATTTATCCACTCCTGTGGTTGGCGAAATTCACAAGGTTAGTGAATACGACCAAACAAGTGAACAATATGTTGATAACTTCCACTTGGTGGCGGTTGTTGACGTGAACACAACGGCTATTGAAATTATTTGCAACACAACAAGCAAAGTAATTGAACTCAACAATTCAGTCGATTATGTAACAAAGCAAGATAATTTAATTGATATTAACTTGTCAAAATACTTCATATCAGAAGGAATTGATTTAAGTGTTTTGGGTGATTATTCATTTAGAATTCGTTCGGTTGACCTAACTGAAAATAGTGAAAATCGTTATTATAATAATTCTGAATTTAGCGAAACGGTGAATTTAACTGTAAGTGGCAAACTAAGTCCTGCCGATGTTGAAATTACATATAGTGAATTAAATAATAGTTATGTTTTAACTTGGAATGAAGGCGAAAATAGTGTGGACAATATTGCAGGCTACGCAGTTTACGTGTTAACCACAAGTGGTGTTGATAGATATGAATATTCACAAAGTTCAACTCTTTCACTTCCTGAAAACTTCATTTCAGCAAGCGTGCAAGTGATATCAAAGGGTAATTACATTTCGTCTAGTTTAAGTGAATTTTTGAGTGTGTTAGACCAAGAAATTATAGAAAACATCACACTTGAAACATCAGGCACAAATATTGTTTGGACAAATGTTGACGGCGCAACATACGTCGTTGAAATTGACGGAAACATTTTAGTTCAATCAGAAAATTATGTTGATTTATTAAATTACGATAAAATAGATAGTTTCACTGTAACAATCGTGTTAGACGGATATATTCCACTTAAAAAAGAGTTCGAAATTGATTATTATATTCCGCTTGCCACTCCAACAATTGGTCCAAATCAAGGATTTGTTGATGTTAACACGTATCTTCTAACTTTCTCACCAGTTGAAGGTGCAATCGGTTATTATGTTTACCTTTTAGGGGATGGAATGAGTGAAGCAATGCGCATTCCAAGAGTGTTCACATCAACCACTATAAATTTAAGCCAATACATAATAAATCAAGGTGAGTACATCAATTATCAAGTGCAAATTCAAGCGGTTGCGGACCCATACTCAGCAAGGTCTAACTCTGCATTGACAGCTCTTGGTTTACTACAAGTTAGCCATTCAAGAGTGTTAAGCGTTCCAGAGTTTAGGAAAAATGATTTAGGTCAAGATGCTCCAATAGAAAAAGTTGGCACAGGAAATGATGCAAGGTATTATCTAAATTTCTATGGGGTAACTTACGCAGATAGTTATGAAATAATGATAAATTTCAACAGGCTTACTCAATCAAACACTGCTGGAAACGGCTTGTATAGAATAGATGTAACTAGGTATATGGCGAGCGCCAATAGTTACACAATAATGGTGCGTGCTCTTCCTGCTAGCACAGATCAAAACGTGAAAGCGAGTGAATACAATGTTTATGAATATGTGTTGACCATGCAATTAGATGTGGTTACAAATATTCGTGTTGCTGAAAATGATGGGGTTTACACTTTGTCGTTTGACATGCAGGAAAATGCAGCAAGTTATAGAGTGAGAATAGTTAAGTTAAATGACGGTAATTATTCAGAATACTTAAATTCTAGGGGGCTAGAAAACCCATTTGAAGTAATTCAATCAGCCGACATCACTGAGTATGTTCGTGAAGCGGGTGAATATTATATTTATGTCACAGCATTGGCAAACAAAGACGGCGGATATTATGGCGACTCGGACGAGTCTAGCACATATGGAGTTGTAAATAAATTATCCACTTTAAACACTCCCACTAATATTCAATATAACAACGAGTCAGGTTCAAGTTTTGTGGTGCGTTGGACTGGGGACGAGCATGCCGATTATTACATAATCAACGTTACCGACCCTAATGGTAAAACGCAAGAATATATGTCGCTTACTAATCAACAAAACATAAATTCTAGCATAACAGTTGAAGGAAATTATATTGTGAATGTTAAAGCGCAAGTTAATTCAACTGGTGAAAATGCCATGAATTATATGTCTAGCCCAACAAGTGAAGATTATCAAATCACATATGAATACACCAACGATTATGATTATGCGCGATATAGTGTGTACATATTTGGTGAACAACAAAACTTTATAATTTCAGATATAAACGACCTTAAAAATATACTTTGGTATCACTATCTATTTGGCGTAAATGAAAATTATTATCTAAATTTATATTTAGATTTGCAAGGCGACTCAGCATATGATGCTATAATGAGTTTAGCGCAATCTTCAACTGACGAATTGATTTATGATTTTTCAACTGACTCAAATTGGCTCAGTATGACAAGTGTTTCAAGCGAAGGCACATTGTTTGCATACATTTGCACAAAGATACTTGAACTTTACCCTGAAATGGCGGTGCTTGATAATGTTCAAGTTATGTTGCACTCAACTGGTAGCCCTGTGTTTAAAATAATGTATAGTAACACATTAGATGGCGAGAAGATTTCAACCACATCGCAATTTATATCACAAGCAAGAGATTATGGTAATGATTATAATTATCTAGGTGCTTATGAAAGAAGAAGCGCGAACGCAAGTTTCAATATTGATTCACTTCCTACTATGGACGTTGAAACAACTGAACAATTATTGCACGCGGTTCAATATGGAAGAAAACCTAATTTTGTGGGAGATAGTCAAATTGCTGAAACAGTTTACTATAATGCTCGCTCGGTTTTAACAGCAATAGTAAATAACAATATGAGCGAAGTTGAAAAAGTGACACGCATATTTGATTGGCTTGAATATGCACTTAACTTTAACTACTATGCTGAATACACGGTTGTTGGAAGTGATTTGGTTCGTGGTGATGTTGAAGACTATGGAATGAGAAGCGAATTTTATTTAGAAGGATTGTTTTTAAATATAACAAATTCTTCTAACGGCGGTTACGACGGCGAATTCTATCTAGGAAACAGGCTTGCAACTAATCAGTTGTACGCCAAAGCGTTCACCTTGCTATGTTCAATCGAAGGAATTGAAACTAGAAAGATAAACGGCACCGTTTCAACTGAAAACACAACAATTATTGGAAATCACACTTGGAATAAAGTGTATATAGATGTGGCAGGCAACGGAAACTATGCTTGGTATTCATGTGATTTAACATATTCAGATAACAGAGTGTTAAGTTATAGTATTGCACAAAGTTATGGAATAAGTTCACACTTGTATTTCCTAGTTTCAGACGATAAGTTGTATTCAGATTTAGGTTCGGTTGAAGATTCACTGCTAGTTAGTGAAAAAGCAACACAATCATACAATTATTATTCAAATACAACATTCAGTATGAGTGTGGACGATATAAATTACGCTATAAATGAAAACAATGCGGGTTCATTTGATAGTTTTGCTTATAGTTTGATGTACACGGACGACATTAATAATCCATATCAACTATATAGTAGCACATCGCAAATGGGTCAAATTCAAGCATACATTCTAAACACAATGTTCTACACTGCATATAACCTAAAGAACAATAGTTCAGGAGTTGCAAGTTTTGAGTTTAGAATAAGCGTTGAAGATATGGGTGGTTCAATCTTAACAACGCCTAATAGAATTGAAGATGTTTTAACATATATGAATAGGTATTATTTGGATAGAACTGAACAGTATAGCGTTAATGTATATAGTGTGTATGACAGTGCATCTGAAACCACAACTTATATTTACACATTAGAATAAGAATAAATTTGCATCAACTAGTTAAACTAGGAATATGTTAGTTGATGCAGTGAACACTTTTAATGAAATAAAAACCAAACTGCACGATAGTTCAGATTTAAAATCTAGGCAAGTGCAGTTTTTTGGCACGGATATTACAATTTGTTATATAGCACCTATAACCGATAATAATTTACTCAATGATTGCATTCTATTTCCAATGACTAGCGAACAAAATAAACCAAAGGAAGATATAGCCAATTATTTGAAGCATAGCGTGTTATCTAGCATTGAAGTTACAGAAATTTTAGATATAGACCAGGCCGTCACCAAACTATTAAATGGTCAAACTGTCATTTTGGTGGATAAAGCCGATAAAATTCTGTCATGTGACACTGAAAAAATCACAGTCCGCGCAGTTGCTGAACCGCCAACAAGCGTGGTTATTAAAGGTCCGAGAGAAGGTTTTACTGAAAGTATAAAATATAACTTGGCTCTAATTAGAAAACGAGCAAGGTCGGACGATTTAGTTGTCAACATGATGGAAATTGGAAAACTCACTAAAACGCAGGTGGCGGTTGTGTATTTTGATAGCGTTGCAGATAAATCGGTTGTTAAACAGATAACGAAAAAACTTAAAGCCATTAAAATTGACGGAGTTCTTGATAGCCATTATTTAGTGAGTTATCTTCAAAAAAATCCACATTCACTATTTAAACAAATAGGAGATACAGAAAAGCCAGACATATTAGTTGGCAAGATGCTTGAAGGGCGCGTTGGAATAATCGTGGACGGAAGCCCGATTGTTTTAACACTTCCATTTATTTTAATTGAAGACTTGCAAAATTCAGACGATTATTATAGCCAACCAATTCGCGTAACTTTTGTTAGAATTTTGCGTTTTGTTGGTGTGGTGCTTGCTGTGTTGCTCCCAGGCATTTACATCGCACTTGAAAAATATCACTATAAAATTTTACCAACCGAATTTTTGGTAACTATTATGAACACCACACAAGGAATACCATTTTCACCATTTATGGAAATTTTGTTTGTGGTGCTGTTGTTTGAAATTTTATATGAAGCCAATTTACGTATGCCACAATATTTTGGTATGGCAATGTCTATTGTTGGTGCGTTAATTTTAGGTGAAACGGCTGTAAACGCAGGGCTTGTTAGCCCGCCTGCTGTAATGATTGTGGCACTATCCGGTATAACATTTTATATAATTCCAAGCCAAGCGGCACAATTTAGCATACTGAGATTGCTTGCTATTGTGGTTGGTGCATGTTTAGGGCTTTATGGGGTGCTGTTGTTTTGTGTATTTGTACTTTCTTATCTATCTAGTTTTGATAGTTATAAATCTGCATATCTTGCGCCAGCAACACCATTCATTGAGAGCGACCAAGAAGATTTTTACATGCGGAAAACTATAAGCGAAATGAAAAAACGGCCTAAATCTATCGCCAATAATCACAACAACATGATTAGGAGGGGTGAGAATGAAGATTAATTATAGGCAGTTATCTATTTTGGTATTTATGAGTTTTGTCTCACTTAAACTTCTTGCACTTCCAAGTTTGCTTTACGTTGATAGCGGCAACATGAGTTGGTTGGTGGCACTTGTCCTTATGATTGTTGATGCACTCTATGTGTTTTTGATACTAGATTTAATGAAAAAGTGTGAAGAAAAAAACATTTTGGAATTTATGAAAAAATGTTTAGGACCAGTTTTATCGCGCGTTTTCTTGGCAATATACATTCTAAAATACGCATTAGTTATAGCAAACATTTCAAAGGGGCTTGAATTTTTTGTTGTGGAAAATTTTTATAATGAATTTAATTGGCTAGTTTTTATTCTCCCACTTATGGCGCTGATTGGATATATGACATATAAGGGCATTCGTAATATTGCGCGTGTCAGTGAAATGATAAATTTAGCAATTGTAATAGGTTGTTTATATATTGCTTTTCAGTCTGTTGGCAGTGCAGACCCAACAGCGTATATTCCAATGTTTAAAGACGGAGTTGTGCCTTTATTTGAAAGCGGTTTTAAACATTTAAGTTGGTTTGGTTCGGCTTCTTTTATGATGTTGCTTTTTGGCAAAGTTGATTTTAAAGAAGAAAAAAAGTGGACAATGATAAAGTATCTTATTTTTGCAATAGTACTTGTTCAAATAATGTATTATGTGTTTTATGGAATTTTTGACAACATTTCTGCAACTCACAATTTTTGCATAAGTGATATCAGCCAATTTTCTAGCCAAGAGTCTAGCATAAACGAATTGTCCTGGTTAATTGTGGCACTTTGGGTGGTTGCGCAGGCTGTTCAACTAGCGCTGTATAGTTACTGCATGATGCAAGCAATTAAATTTACATTTAATATAAAAAACAACACAATTCCAATTATTGTGGTTATGGTATATGTTTTAATTTGGAGTTTAGTTGGTGAAAACACTATAGGTTTGGAACGACTATTTTTCACTCCATTTGCATCAATTATAACTATACTTGCGCAATACGTGATACCTTTAGTGCTTTATATTGGTTTTTATATGCAAAACAGACGAAAAAAGATTTTTAAATCTAAAAACTTTATTAAAAACAGGATAGAAATAGCGCCGAATGTAAGTGTTAATAAGTTTAAGATGTTGCGGGGTGAAAAATGAAAAAAGTTAAATCATTGTTTACACCTAAAAAATTGGTTATTTGGATAGCGATTATCTTACTTTTCTTTACATTACCAACAATAAACAAACCTGCAATGAGTGAAACGCAGGCGATTGTCACCATGCTTTGTTTGGATAAAGACGAAGATAAAATAAAAGCGGTTGTAACAGTGTTAAGCCCAGGGCAAGATAAGCAGGCAAAATATGAAGTGTTTTCAGCAACTGGGGATACACTCGCATCAACTGTAGACTCTATCGCACTATCAATAGGTAAAGAAATGGGGTTTGCGCAGTGCGAAATCATGGCAATAGGTGAAAAATTAAGTGAAGATAACATTATGAAAACGCTTGATTATATGACTCGCACAAAAAAAGTGGGAACAAATGCAATACTTACTTACTTTGAAGGTGATATTGAAGAATTTGCCAAATCAATAACCACACTTGCTATGGAAAAATCACTGAAACTTGAAAAAATCATTAATTTTGATAAAGAGTATATTTTAGCCCAAGATAGCAATATTGAATCTTTTTATAAAGGCTTTTTTAGCGATGTATCAATAGGTATAATGCCAAAGATTGAACTAACGGGCGAACAAAAAAGTAACGCAATAGAAGTGAGTTCTAGTTCAGGGGGTTCGTCTAGCGGCGGTTCGTCGAGTTCGTCAGGGTCGGCAAGTTCAGGGGGTTCACAAGAAGGCTCGTCAGGCGAAAAGAAATATATTGTAACAAACGGAAGCACAGTTGTTTTCAAGCATGGTAAAAAATATTATGAATTATCCCCAAGTGAAGTGCAAAAAGTTAATTTGTTTACTAACTCGTCTGACAAGGGAACATTAATTGTTGAAGGAATAACCGACCACGTGTACGACAATGCAAAAGTGGTTGTGGATATACTTGAAAAAGATTCCAAAATCAAAGTTTCATTTGATGGAGACACGCCAGTTTATTCGGTAGATGTAAACCTAATTGTATTTATAGACGAAGTTATTCAAGATGAACCAACCGATAAATTTTTAATAAGACATCAAGATTTTTTCACGGATGCCTTAGTTGAAAAATTAAAAGAAAAGGTTTTATCAAATTTAAACGAAGCGGTTGAGTTGTGCAAATCAGAAAACATGGATATTATAAATTTATACAAAGCATTTAATAGAAAACAATATAAAAATTTTAGAGCCTATTTAGAACGTGTGGGAATAGATAACTATTTGCAAGGAGTTAGATTTGATTTTAATGTTGAAATCAATAATGAGTACTAATAAATATAGAAATTTAAAATGCAAAAAAATTTAAAACATAAAATCAAAAATAAAAAATAAAACAAAGATAAAATTAAAAAAATATAAGAAAAAATATAAAATTATAATAAAAAAACAAAAAATCTTGTTAAATACAAGATTTTTTTATTTGTAAAATATTTTTTAATAAAAATAATTAATTTTTAATTATTTTGTGCCGGTTGAGCCAATTCCACCACGGTCTTTTCCGGTTAGGTGAGTAACTTTTGTGATAACATTTTCTGGTTGGTGAGAAAGAAGCCTAAATTGGCAAATTCTATCATTTTTCTTTATAACGGTGTCCCGCATAGCAAGGGCTGGAAAACGCCACATATCATTATCACCGCAGTAACTTTCGTCTATGATACCAATGCTATTTGCTTGAATTATACCATAATTTTTAAAAGTGGAACTGCGTGGTGCAACTATTGCTTCATATCCCTTTGGAAGTTCCACCGCAATGCCAAGTGGAATAAGTTTAAATTCGCCTGCTTTTAATTCAACATCTTCGCTCGCACGAAGGTCATACCAATCGCTTTTGTTTTCAATGTTGATGATTTCATCAATATCTGTAAAATATTTAACTTTAATTTCTACCATAATTTCTCCTAAGTAAATTTTAACAAATTTTTAAAAATTTTCAAAATAATTTTAATATTTTACTAAAAATTAAATAAATTTTTGAAAAAAATACTATTTTTTATTTATTTTTTGATTTTTAATTAGAAACAAAAATAATTTTTGCTTTTAATTTTTTAGTTTTATTTAATCTTTTGCACTCTTCTATAACTAAATGAGTAACAAGTTTATTATCATAACAGGAAGGAAACTCTAAATTTACGGAAATTGTTTTTAAGTTGTTTTGCTTTGCATAATCAAACACCTTTTCTAGATTATAGATAAGTGTGTTTTTAAATTCAATGCTCATTTCACCAGAAATCACTGGCATCAATACTTTTGCCACACGTTTACATGCAAGGTTATAACCATTCACAATGTATGGAATGATGTAAGATAAAACTTGGCCATTTTCAACAAAGATTTTTGATAAATCTTCTTTTATTTGCAAACCACCATACTTTATAATGTTGTTATCAATACAACAGTCAAGTGGGTTTGAATTGTTTAACAAATTGTTTGAAAACACAACTGCTAAATCACTTGGCACAAAAGCAATGTTGCCGTTTATTGTTGCGGTGTTTTTTCTAAACTTAATATTTGATATATCTATAATGTTGCCGTCGTTTTCTTTAAACAACAATTTGTCCTGCAATTTAAGTAAACTTTCGTTTAAATCGCCACACGAACGAATTAAAATATACGCGTCAATAAAAAACCTTTTATCTTGAATAGATAGATTTTTTGGTAATTTTTGTTCATTGTCCTTTGATAACATTTCTAGCAAATTATCAATTAGTTCTATATCCTGCTTTGTGTATTCATACATATCACTATTATAGTCTAAATAGGATAAATTTCAAAATCAATTTCAAAAATTTTATTAATTTGACAAATTTTTTTACAATTTTTAATTTTAAACAAAACCTTTTATATCTGTTTTAATACGCAAAATTTAATCATTGCAAAAATTAAATAATGTTTGTTAACATTGATTATTATTTAATTATTATTAAATTAGTTGTAAAAAACGTAAAAATTGTTTATAATTTAAAAAATGAAAATGTTGTGGGGGTATTTAAAAAAATATAAGTGGTACGTAATTTTCGGACCATTTTTCAAACTCCTTGAAAGTTTACTTGAACTTTGTAACCCACTAATAGTCGCAGAAATTATAGATGTTGGCGTTAAAAATAGCGATATTGATTACATCATTCGTTACGGTTTAATTATCCTTGCAATAAATATAATTAGTTTTGGTTTTAGTTTAATAAGTCAAAAATGTGCTTCCCTTGCAAGCACAGGTGTTTCCACCAGTATGAGAGCGGACCTTTATAAAAAAATAACCGAGTTTTCACATGCCGAACTTGATAATTTTGGCACGGCTTCACTTGTAAATAGAATTATAAATGACGTAAACCAAGTGGAAAATGCGGTTGGAGTTTCGTTAAGACTTCTTATAAGAGTTCCGTTTTTGTTGATTGGTGCGTTTGTTATAAGTTTGGTTATCAACCCTAAAATGTCGATTGTATTTTTGATTTTAATTCCGATTGTGTGTTTAATTTTGTGGATATACACTAAAAAGACTTCACCACACTTCGTAATCATGCGTGAAAAATTGGATACGGTTAGTAAAATCACACGTGAAAACTTAGAAGGCACACGTGTAATTCGTGCATTTAACAAGCAAGAAGATGAAAAGAAAAGGTTTGAACTTTCAAGCGAAGATTACACAAAAACTAGCATTCGCATATCAAAAATTTCGTCACTGCTTAGCCCAATGGTCTTTTTGATAGTGGATATTGCAACCATTGCAATCTTAATTTTAGGCGGTTGGCAGATAAATATTGGCGGTATGGAGCAAGGTGAAGTTTTAGCGTTAATTGACTATGTCTCAATTATCACTATTTCGCTCTTACTTATGTCGCAACTAATTGTTATGATTGTTAGAACAAATGCAAGTTTGCATAGAATTAATGAAGTTATGGTTACCACTCCAAGCATACAAGATAAACCAAATGCAATAAAAACAGATAAATTAAAATATAACGCTTTAATGGAATTTAAAAACGTTTCGTTTAACTATTCAAGTGATTTAACAAACGAGTCGTTTATCAAAAACTTGTCATTTTCAATCTATCCTAATCAAACAATAGGTATTATTGGCGGAACAGGTAGTGGTAAAACAACGATTGCAAATTTAATGACGCGTTTTTATGACGCCACACAGGGTGAAATTTTATTTAAAGGGAAAAATATAAAGAACATTTCGCTTGAAAGTTTAAGGCGTGATATTAGTATTGTTCAGCAACGTAGCGCGCTATTTAGTGGAAGTTTAAGGGAAAATTTAAGTTTAAGAGACCCAAACGCTAGCGACGAAGAAATGATTGAAGCGTTAAAGATTAGCCAAGCCTACAGTTTTGTTTCCACCTGGAAAAATGGGCTAGATTATCAAATTATGGCAGGCGGAAAAAACGTAAGCGGTGGTCAAATGCAAAGATTAACCATTGCTCGTGCACTTATTAACAAACCAGATTTATTGATTTTAGACGACAGTAGTTCAGCACTTGACTTTTTAACGGATAGCAATTTAAGAAAAGCGTTAAAGACGTTGGACACAACCCTTGTTATAATTTCACAACGTGCCACGTCCATTCAGTCGGCTGACCTTATAATTGTGCTAGATAACGGAAATGTGGTTGGAATGGGAAAACATAAAGATTTAATTAAAGATTGTAACATTTATAAAGAAATATATGAGTCGCAAGCGAAATAGGAGAGTATGAAGAAAAACAAAACCAACTTTAAACAATTACTATCTCAACTTATGCCATATGTGCGTCCGCATAAGGTTGTGTTTTTCCTGTCTGTTATTTTTGATTTAATTGCAATAGTTTTAAACATGCTAATTCCAATGTTTTCCGGCTTTGCGCTAGACACAATGATAGGTGTAAACAATGTTAATTTTACACTTTTGTATGAATATCTAGTGTTGATTGGAATTCTAACCGTTGCAAGTTCATTGTTTGATTGGCTTGGCACATATAATATGAATATTTTAACTTACCGCACTGGGCAATCGATTAGAAGCGCTATTTATGACAAACTAATAAATGTGCCTATACGTTATATTGATAACACGGCGCATGGTGATATAATGAACACCATGATTGCAGATGTTGAAAATGTAACAGACGGCTTACTCAGCGGTTTTAAGTCGGTTGTAAGCGGAATATTCCAAATTTTGATTGTTATGGTTATAATGTTTGCGCTCAATTGGTCACTTGCGCTTATTGTGGTGATTATGGCGCCACTTTCACTAGTCCTTGCAATCGTCATAACAAAAAAGAGCAAAAAATTGTATAAAGCGCGTGTTGAAAGGCAAGGAGATATAAGTGGTTACACAGAAGAAATGATAACCAATATGAAAATTATTAAAGCGTACAACAACGAAGAAAAATCAAATAAAAATTTCAATGTAATCAATAAAGATTTGTATGTTGCTAGTGAAAAATCAATGTATTACGCTTCTCTTGCAAACCCAACGTCTCGAATAGTGAACGGAATTTTAAATGGAATTGTGTGTGTGGCTGGTGCAATTATGGCGGTTAACGGTTTGGTTTCCGCTGGTAGAATTTCTTCATTTTTGAATTATAGTGAAAACTTCACTAAGCCATTCAACGATTTAACAAGCATTTTTGCAGATTTAAATATAGCAATTGCAAGTGCAGGAAGGGTGTTTGAATTGTTAGCGCAAGAAAATGAAGTGGACGATAGTAAAAATATAAATCTTCGTAAGTGCAATGGCGAAGTTAAACTTCAAAACGTGTATTTTAGTTATGAACCAACCTTTAAACTTATTGAAAATCTAAATCTAGATGTTAAAAAGGGTCAAAGAATTGCAATTGTTGGCCCAACCGGTTGCGGAAAAAGCACTATTATAAACTTACTAATGCGCTTCTATGACGTTAACGACGGAAGCATAAAGGTTAGTGGTCGAGATATTAGAAAAGTAACAAGAAAATCATTTAGAAGTTTTTATGGTATGGTGTTGCAAGAAAGTTGGTTATATAATGCGTCCGTTAGAGATAATGTTGCGTATGGAAAACCTGATGCTAGTATGGACGAAATTGTTGAAGCATGTAAACTTGCAAACGCTCATCAATTTATTGAGAAATTACCGCAAGGATATGACACGATAATTACTGAGCGCGCAGACAATATAAGTGCAGGTCAAAAGCAGCTTTTATGTATTGCACGTATTATGCTTCTTCGCCCACCAATAATGATTTTAGACGAAGCAACAAGCAATATTGACACTCGCACTGAAATGAAAATTCAGCAAGCGTTAGATATAATGATGGAAGGAAAAACCTGCTTTATTGTGGCACACAGATTGTCCACAATAGAAAATGCGGACTCCATTTTGGTTATGAACAAAGGTCATATTATAGAGCAGGGAACACATAAAGAATTATTAGAGAAAAAAGGCTTTTATTACGAACTTTTCACATCACAATTTGGAACATGACATAAGTTTGTAAAAATTAGATTATAGTTATGTTACAGATTATTGAATTACACACATGAGAATTATATTTATGTTAATAAATTTTCATTGCTATTTAAAATTATTTGAAATATTGACAAACCAACGTAAAAGTGATAGAATAAAAGTATGAGTATAGATAGAAAAACAGCCATGGAAATTTTATATGGCAATAAGAACAAACAAAAAAGAGAAAAAGAAACCATAACAAGAGAGCAAGCAAGAGCAGTTTTATTTGGTAGCAATGGTAAAGTAAGTCACTATGTAAGGTTTTATTATTTCACTCACCCTGAACTAGACACTCCTGAGTGCTATGAAACTTATCGCATACCTAGTCGCAATTTGGAAGATATAATTTTGCCATCATATTGCCAAAAGTTTGAAATATTTGACGCGGTGGACGATTTCCGCCCAGTTGACGGAAAACTTGTAAATTTTGCGCGCCCTAAAAATGTGCAAAGATATTTTGTTGCAGATGTTGAAGAGATAATTAATTCAACAGATAGAAAAGGTGGGCTTTTAATTTCAGCGGTAACAGGCGATGGCAGGTTAGTTTACGCGTATGAAACGGATATTTTAATTAGTCCACGCAATGTGATTGATGGTCATATTATAATAAATCAAATAAATAAAGGTCTTTAAAAATAGAAAATTGCCACAAGTTAATGCTTGTGGTTTTTTATTTTATAATATTTTTATATCACAAATTGGAGCTTTTTTTCATACTGATTAATATGGAAAATAAAATATGTGTATATGCAATAGCAAAAAATGAAGAAAAATTTGTGGATAGGTGGTTCAATTCAGTTAAAGAAGCGGACTATATTGTGGTGTTAGACACGGGTAGCACGGATAACACGGTTAGCGAACTGAGAGACCTAGGAGTAAAAGTTGAAACGAAAAAATATAATAAATTTCGTTTTGACGAGGCGAGAAATGATAGTCTAAAACTAGTGCCTGTTGACGCCAACATATTAGTTTGTGTGGATATAGACGAAATGTTTGAACCAGGTTGGAGTAAAATTCTAAAAGAAAACTGGACTGAAAAAGTGGGGCGTGCTAGGTACCGTTACACGTGGAATTTTAACGAAGACGGAAGCGAAGGCATTGTTTTTATGGCTGATAAAATTCATAGAAACGGTCTTTTTAAGTGGACGCATCCAGTGCATGAAGTGTTATCACCTATTCAAAATGTTGAGTACGACACATTATATCTACCCAATATTCAGTTAAATCACAGGGCGGATAACAAAAAGTCTAGAAGCAATTATTTGCCACTACTTGAATTAAGCGTCAAAGAAGACCCAAGCGACGATAGAAATATGCACTACCTAGGTCGTGAATATATGTTTCACGGTGAATACAATAAAGCAATTAAAACATTGAAACGCCATTTAAAATTACCGCGTGCCACTTGGAACGAAGAGCGCGCTGCAAGTATGCGTTATATTGCCGATTGTTATGGTTACCTTGGTAAATATAAAAAGCAAGAAGAATATTTGCTTCGTGCCATTTTGGAAGCAAACCATGTTCGCGAACCTTACTATCAACTTGCAGTTTTCTACTATAATAGGAAAGACTATTTAAAAAGTGCAGTCTATTTTAATGAGATGTTTAAGATAACAAATAGGGAATTAAATTATATGTCTTCTCCAGCATGTTGGAGCGCCACACCGTATGATTTGCTCTCGCTTTGCTATTATTATTTAGGCGAATATAAAAAGGCAATTATTGCAGTTAACGAAGCAATAAGTTTAAGTGACGAGCCAAGGCTTAAATCAAATCGAGATTTTTATTTAAACAAGTTAACGGAAAATTTTGGCAATAAAAAATAATCGTAATTTTGTAATGTTATCATAGGTTTGTCAGTAAGATGATAAACCTTATTTTTATAAGGAAATAACCTGTAGGTTCGTCTTATTGACGAGCCTATTTTTTTTGTTAAAAGGAGGGAAGTTATGGTTGAAGAAGCAGCTACAACAAAGAGAAAATCTATTTGTATTGGCGTCTATGTTTCTCCTGATATGCACAACAAGCTTAAGAAATACTCAAAAGAAAGCGAAACAGTGCACGGCGTTAAATACACAATCAGCGACGTAGTTAGGCTGGCTTTGAAAAATTTTTTTGATAAGAACAAATAGGAGGTATGTTATGAGAAAACAACTTAAAGAAGTCGTTAAATGCGTTACAGAAGAATTGAGAACAAATTACTCAGCACGAACAAATGATAATGAACTCATTCTTGGAGTTATGAGAAGACTTGGAGTTGACACTAACATACCATTTTCAGAGCTTATACATAGCGGCAACTTGCCAACAAGCTTTGAATCAATTACAAGAGCACGAAGAAAGGTGCAAGCACAGAATCCTATATTAAAAGATAAACCTACAGCAGATTTAAGGCAAGAGCAGGAGGAAGTGTATCGAAAGTTTGCTAAAGAAAATTTATAAGGGAGGATACAATGATAATTTACGGTCTTTACTACTATACCCCTAATGCACAAGGGTTTATTGCAAAAAGAACGGCAATTGAAAGGGAAGAAGAATTTACCAAAATTAAAGACTTACTGAAAAATTTAGCTGAATCAGAATATGGAGCTGAATATTCAGAAGAACAACTAAGATTTGACTTATATATTCCTTGCGAAGATTGTTGCTATGATGGGCAACATTACTGGGTTGAACTTATTGATATTAACACGAATGAAATCTAACAAGTTTTAATTAGGAGGTAAAATATGAATAAATTTGAAAGATTAAAAGAAATGAGCACACTTGATGCAAAGAAGCTTATTGAAAGTTTGGTTGGCGAAGAAGCTGCTAAAAAGTTTTTTGAAGAAGAAAGAAAAACTATTTCAATAAGTGAAGTTGAAGTGGGCTCTTTTATTGTTTATGGTGGTTTGGAATGGGTAGTTTTAGACAAAACAACCAAAGGTGTGAAAGTATTATCAAAACATAGGCTCTATAACAGAGCGTTTGACACGGATAGCCACAATAATTGGGCAGCATCTACTTTACGAAATGAATTAAATAATTTTAATAAGTGTGGTTGGTGCTGTGCTTACGAAAACACATCGCAAATAAACAAAAAAGACCTTGTTGAATTTGAAAGAGACTTAACTACTGATGATGGAATGACAGATTACGGAAAATGCAGAGATTATATATCGTTGTTGACTTGTGAAGAGTATCGCAAATATAGGAAATTGATACCGCTTGCAGATGACTGGTGTTGGACTATAACTGCAGATAGCTTGGTTTACGATTCTTACGTTCGCAGTGTCTACTCGGGCGGTGTCCTGGGCGGCAACGATGCGTATAGCGGTAACAGCGGCGTGCGTCCGCTTTGTATTCTGAAATCTGAAATCGAGGTAGAAGTATGCGACGAGAAAGTGTAATTTTAGCAATATCAAATGACAAATACGAGTTACCAACAATGCAATTTGAATCTACAAGAGAAATGTCTAAAACACTTGGTATATCAATGAAGCATTGTAACTCAATTCTGTCAAAACAAACAGTTTTTAGAGAACTAAATTGCAGGTTTATAAGAGTCTATTTAGACGAAGAAAATTCAACAAAAGGAGGTAGTGATATGTCTCAAAATTGCAAAAAAGGAATAATTTCAAAGCTACTTAACAGCACTAAGGCAGAGGTTGAAAAATTCTTTAAAAGTATTTCTGAGGAAGAACGTGAAAGTTATGTTTCTGCACTATGGAACGCTTATCACAAACTTTCATATAAAGGAGCTTAAGATGCTTGAGAAGATAAAGTTAAAACACAACACTCCTGAATGGCTGCAGTTTAGAAAAACTGGCATCGGAGGATCTGATGCAGCTGCAATACTTGGTATTAGTCCATTTAAAACAAATATAGAAGTTTGGGAAGAAAAAGTTGGAATAAAAGAGCCTGAAGATATTTCAGATAAGCCTCAAGTTGAATATGGAAAGAAATCAGAAGAATTGTTATTAGAATTATTTGCACTTGATTTTCCTCAATTTGAAGTTAAAGCAAATAAAAATGTTGTTTATAAAAGAGGTTTTATGTTTGCTTCCTTAGACGGAGAACTAACCGACAAAACAACTGGAGAAGAGGGAATATATGAGGGCAAAACAACCGAAATTCACAATCACAATTTGCTATCAAAATGGACCAAACAAATACCTGATTATTATTACACTCAAATATTACACTATTTACTTGTTACAGATAGAAAATTTGCTTGTTTAAAAGCACAAATAAAACTTATAGGACAAGATGACAACGTTGAAATAATAACGAGACATTATATGTTCTACAGAAAAGACTTAATTGAAGATTTAAAATATCTTTATTTAAAAGAAAAAGAGTTTTGGGAGTTTGTGGAGAAAAAACAAAGACCACCACTCATACTTCCAAGATTAGATTAAAAATGGAGGATAAAAAATATGTCAGAATTAGAACTTATTTTGAAAACACCAGTAGAGGAATTGATTCCAAAAATGCTTGCTTGGAATAATTCAGAACTTTTAGCTCAGGTAGAGGAAAAACTGAAACACTATGAAAACGTCAATTATGACGATTCTACTATTGATATTGCAAAAAAAGATAGGGCTCAATTAAACGCATTTTGCAAAGCGTTAAATGATGAGCGTATCCGAATAGGAAAGGTATATAGCTCGCCTTACGACAAGTTTAAATCAGAAGTGGATGGCGTTATAAATAGAGTTAAAGAAGTTTCTGAAAAAATATCTACACAGGTGCAGGCTTACGAATTAAAAAAACAAGAAGAAAAACAGCAAGCAGTTATTGAATATTTTAAGGAAGCTATAGGAGAATTTTCAGGCTTAATTCCTTATGAAAAAGTTCATCAAGCAAGATGGCTTAACGTAAGCGTCAGTATGAAATCAATTAAAGCTGATATAGACACAATTGTTTCAAATGCAAGAGCTGCAGTGGTTGCTATAGAAGCTTTAAAGTCAGAAGACGAAGAAACACTTAAAGCGTTTTATTTCAGGACTTTAAACCTCTCTGAAGCTCTTATGGAGAATGAGAGATTAAAACAAGAGAGAACAAAAATTGCTGAATTAAAACCAAAGCAAGAGGAAGAAAAACCTGAAGAAAAAGCAAATGCAACAAATATTCAAATAGTCAAGTTCCAAGTAGAGGGAACAATAGAACAATTAAAACAATTACAGCACTTTTTAAGAGAAAATCAAATAAAATTTACAGCCATAAAGGAGGGAAAATAAATGGCAAATAGTATAACAACAACAAATCAAAGAAGTTTATCAACAAATCAACCTAAATTTTCAGTATTTATGAGCCAAGAAAATATTAAAAATTTAGTTCAACAAGCGGTAGGGCAAAACGCACAAAGCTTTACTACAGCAATCATATCTGCAGTAAGCAACAACCCCGAATTGCAGAAATGTAATCAATCTTCAATTTTGGCAGCAGCCCTGCAGGGCGAGGCTTTAAAATTAAGTCCAAGTCCACAGTTAGGGCAATATTATATGGTGCCTTTTAACAAAAAAGATAAACAAGGAAACATTATATCAACTTCAGCTCAATTTATTTTGGGTGCTAAAGGTTATAAGCAACTTGCTATGAGGTCAGGTCAATATCTTGATATTGATGTTTTAGAAATCAAAGAGGGCGAATATAAAGGGCGTGATAAATTAACAGGGAAGCAATTATTTGAATTTATTGCCGATGACGATGAGAGAGAAGCTAAACCAACAATCGGTTATATGGCTTATTTTGAATTGCTTAATGGCTTTAGAAAAACTGTTTATTGGACTAAGAACAAAATGATAAAACACGCAGATACCTATTCTCCAGCATTTAGTGCTGACAAATATGATGATTATATCAATGGCAAAATACCACAAAAAGAACTCTATAAATATAGCAGTTTTTGGTATAAAAACTTTACGGAAATGGCTTACAAAACACTTTTAAGATACTTAATCTCTCAATGGGGAGTTATGAGTATTGAAATGCAAAAAGCTATTGATATTGACAATTCTGTTATCAATGAAAATGGAGAACCAAGCTATGTCGAGTTTGACGGCGGTGTAGAGGCTAATCAATCTGAAGTGGAACAAGAGCCTGTTGAAATTACTCCTGAAGAGGCGGAAGAGTTTGACTTCTTTGCAGAAGAGAAAAAAGGGAGTGAGGAATAAATATGGTATTTGAAATCGTTGGTGCTCCAGTCGGCAAGAGACGACCAAAATTCTCAACTATACACGGTTACGCACAAGCTATAAAACCTAAGGAAGATGCAATTTATGAAAACCTTGTAAAGTTAAGTTTTCAATCAAATAAACCACAGGAATACAGCTTGTTTGAAAAACCTATAAAAATCAAAATAGAAGCATATTTTGCGATACCTAAATCATTTTCAAAAAAGAAAATCAATATGGCTGTTGAGGGTGTTATAAACCCTCAAACAAAGCCTGATGCAGATAATATAGCAAAGATTATATGTGATGCCTTAAATAATGTTGCTTATAAAGACGACACACAAATAATAGAGCTAACGGTTGTAAAAAGATATGCTTTAGAACCAAAGGTTAAAGTTACTCTAAATGAGTTTATTTAGGAGGATAAAATGGCAAGGAAAAGAATGATTGACCCTGCAATATGGAACTCGGAAGATTTTTCAGAATTATCTGAGTTTGCTCAGCTTGTTTGGATAGGGCTTTTCTCTCAGGCGGATGATCAGGGCAGAGGAAAAGCTAAGCCCGCCTATTTAAAGTCAATTCTTTTCCCTTACAGCGAAGATGCAAAGCTGGTTAAAAAGGTTGATTTTGCATTAAATGAGATAGCAAAAAATATGTCTGTTGTCTTTTATCAAATTGATAACAATGAATATTATCAGCTTGAAAATTGGGCTAAGTGGCAAAAGGTAGACAAACCACAAGCAAGCAAAATTACACCTTATTCAGATAAAGCGAAGATTATTCGTAAACCATTCGGGGAACATTCGGCGAATAGTAGTCGAAAGATAAGCGAACAATCGTCAACTAATCAACAAACACTCTCGCCTAATAAGAATAAGAACAAGAATGAAATAGAACAAGAATATAAAGAGAACGAGAATAAACAGGCGTGCGTGTGTGATGATTTATTAAATAAATTTAGTTTTAATGAATTATTGCAAGTTTGCGAATCTGAAAGTCCAGTTTTAATTAAACGCCATAGGGAAGATCCAAACGGAGACTATAAGTTAGGCTTAATTTATGACGAGATTGCAAAGTTTCACACTTTAGACGAAGTTAGAACTTTAATAAAGCACGCAAACAAAACTTATGTTGTGCAGCCTAAATATAACACACTTGATTTGTGTTGGGTGCTTAACAATTGGCAGTCAGTTGAAAGTGCAAGTGAAATAACAGTGCAACATCAGCAATCTCAGCAAACAAAAGAAAAAGTGTCAGAAATGGAGGCAAGAGTATGGAAGAACAAATAAATTCTCTAAGCAGATTTGACCATAGCAGAGATTACAGCGAAGAAGAGGAATTGGTTTGCAGGAAAAAATTCTTTGAGAATTACAAGCTCAAGCAGGACGAGATATTGACAGCAAACAGTGAGCTGATTTGTTCAAAATGTCGAAACAAAAGATATTTTCAAAAAAATGATTTTGTAGTTATCTGTAATTGCAAATGTCAAACTGAAGCTATAAAACAGGCTGAAGAAGAAAGAAAAGCTAAAGAACGTATGAGAAGTTTAGAAAGGCTAAAGGAAATGAGTTTGTTGGGTAAAAAATACGAAGATGCAAACTTTGAAAACTTAGACCTTAATCGCCCTAAAGACTTTTTAAAAGCAGTAGAAAGATGTAAAAAATATTGCGAAAAGTGGAACGAGGTTAAGAATCAGGGCTTAGGAATTTACTTATATGGAGACGTTGGAACAGGGAAAAGCTTACTGACTGCTTGTATAGGGAATTATTTACTTTCAAAATTTGTAACAGTGCTATTTACAAACTTCTTTGAGATTGCAAAGCAAATAAAGAAAACCTTTTCAGACTATTCAATGACAGAAAGTGCATTTATAGATAGACTTACACAAGTTGATCTTCTGATAATTGACGATATAGGAACAGAAATTGTAGTCAAAAATGGAGAAAAAACTTGGATACAAGACAAAATCTACGATGTAATAAACAGCAGATACGTAAATCTTAAACCAACAATATTTTCAAGCAATGAAAGCCTTGTGGAGCTTGTTGAAAAATGTGGCTTAATGAAAAAGACTGTGGATCGAATTGCTGCAATGTCAACCGCAAAAATAGAGTTGAGAGGAAGTAGCTATAGATTGACAGAACAAACAAAAAATTCAATTTTTTAATTTGGAGGATAAAATGATAAACAAAAATAATAAGGCGTTTGTTGCTGGAGAAATTATAACGGAACCAACGGAATATGAGTGCTGTGGAGAAAAGTTTTATTCATTTGTTATTGCTTCGGCAAGAGAAAGTGGAGTTAAGGATGAAATTCCTGTAAATATTTCAGCTTACTTATTGAAAGACGCAAAACAAGGAGATAAAGTGGCTATTACAGGACAAATAAGAACTTATAACAAAATGCAAAACGAAAAAAACAAACTGATTATAGTTTTCTTCGGGCAGGTTGTTGAAAGTTATACAGAAGATTCTAATCAGGTTAGTTTAACAGGAAGTTTTTGCAGACAGCCAAATCATAGAGTTACGCCTCTTGGTAGAGATATTTGCGACGTGTTACTTGCTGTAAATAGAGAAAGAGGGAAATCAGATTATATTCCTTGCATTATTTGGGGAAGAACAGCTCAGCATATCGGGGAGCTCTCGGTAGGAACTAAAGTGTCTGTTGTAGGACGCTTCCAAAGCAGAAAATACGAAAAGAAAACTGATGACAGAGCTATCCAAAATGTTGCTTATGAAGTCTCTGTAAATAGAATTACGGATGCGGAGGAAACAGAATAATGAAAGACTGGACGGGGAACGGAAATAGTATATATAAAACTCTTGGTGCAAGTAATCATACAGACAAAGAAAGAGAAGAGAACGATTATTATGCAACTGACCCTATTGCAATAGATAAACTGCTACAAGTCGAGAAGCCTTTCTCTCATATTTGGGAGTGTGCAGCAGGTGGAGGTCATCTTGCTAAGAGACTTAAGGAACAAGGTTATAAAGTTACAGCTTCAGATATTATTGAGAGAGATTATAAGTTGGACTTTATTCAAGACTTCTTGAAAATGTCTGTATGCGGACTTGGTTCAAATGAAGATTGCGATATATTAACAAACCCGCCTTATAAATATGCAAAGGAATTTATATTAAAAGCACTTGATATAGCAGGCTGGGGACACAAAGTTTATATGTTTCTTAAGCTAACTTTTCTTGAGGGCAAGGCGAGATATAAAGATTTATTCAGCAAATATCCACCTAAAGTCATCTATGTTTTTAGTGAAAGAGTTATGTGTGCTAAGAATGGAAGATTTGAAGAAATGAAAGCTGGTGGCGGTAGTGCAGTAGCTTATGCTTGGTTTGTGTGGCAGAAAGGTTGGCAGGGTAAACCTATAATCGAATGGATATAGGAGGGTATATGAACAAACAAGAACTCGAACAACAGGTAGAGATTCTGCAAAAATCAAATGACAAAATGTTAAGATTTGTTTTCGATTTGAGAAAATTTATTGACACGAATTTGCAGCCGTTTAGAGATGGTATAGCAGATTATGAAGACGAAAGGAACAGAGGAATACTTTCAGTCCTAAATTGCTTAGTAGAAAAATTTAATCAACATAGTCGATTAAAAATTGAGCCGCTGCCTCAATACAAATGTAAAGTTATAAAATTTAGAGTTTACAAAGGAGGGAATGATGAATAGAGAAGTATTTGTGAACATTAAGGTAAAACTGCCGAAAGAATGTGATGTTGGTTTTTCTGACAATGACCTTGAAGAAATACGAAACTATTATAAAAAAAAGTTTTCAAACTTTGACTGCTTAAACGGGGAATTTGAAGTAAGTTTTGTAGATAAAAGGATTGAGCAAATTAACCAGCTCAAACTACAACTTAAAGAAAAAGGAAAAGAAATTAAAATCAGGAATGATAAATTAGATGAATTAAAAAATCAATTAGCTAATTGCCACAAATCGCTAAAGAGAAAAACACAAAGCAATAGAGACTTGCAGCATCTAAAACATAAAACAAATACACAACTCGCAATTCAAAAACTTGAAGAAGTGAACTCTATATTATATGAGAGTCACTACAAAAAGATTGGTAATAAGTATTATGCTGAACTTGAAGATATCGAAAATGTTATTGACCAGCAAATCAAAAAGTTAAAAGGAGAGAAAGATGACACAGACAAGTAAAAGGTATCATTGTTGTTTGAGTATTGAGGGTGCAATAAAAAACGCAAAAGACCTCAAAGGCTGTATAACGCTTGATAATGGACAAGTTTTAATGTCCGTAAAAGAAATAAGAGATTTTATGAAAAGTCAACTTGCATTAGGCAGAAGAGTTTTACCGTGTGGAGATTGTGATAATTTTGACTATCAAACAGGTTGCAAAGGACACGAGGTGGAAGATGAAAGCAATAATGATAAGCATTAAGCCTGAATGGTGCGAAAAGATATGTAATTATAAGAAAACTATTGAAATTCGCAAAACAATGCCGAAGTGTGCGTTGCCTATCAAAGTTTATATTTACTGCACAGGAGCAAGAAAATACTTCTTCCACAACGGAATTGGAGAAACGCTTGACGACTTATATAGATTGCCAAAAAATGCAGATTATGATGGCGGTAAAATAAAGTTTGGATATAGTGGCGAACTTATGTGTTGTGGTGCAGAATATGATAAAAATAATTTTCTTAATGGCAAAGTTATTGCAGAATTTATGCTTAAAAAAGTTGATTTTATAAAAATGCCTAAAAATATTTCAAAAGAATTTCAACAAAAAACTTGTTTGAAGCCTAATCAAATACTTGATTATTTAGGTGGTAATCTATTTAAAAATTTCTATGCTTGGCACATAGACGACTTAAAAATCTATGACGAGCCAAAAAATATAAAAATGTTTAAGAAACCTTGTATAAGCCCGCAAATGCCATATTGCCCTAATTGTAAAGTTGGTTGCGAATGTATAAGTGAAAGCGAACAAGAGTGTTATAGAGCATTTGGCGAATGCAGCACTGAGTGGGTATGCTTAAACTATATGGATAGACCGCCACAAAGTTGGTGCTATGTTGAAGAATTAAGGGAGTGGTTATGAAACGAACAAAGATAGATTGGTGCGATTGCACAATAAACCCTGTTGTTGGTTGCAAGAATGGTTGCCCTTATTGCTATGCAAGAAAAATAAACGACCGCTTCCATTTTATTGAAGATTGGAACAAGCCACAATTCTTTCCTGAAAGACTAAAACAGCTAAGCTCTAAAAAACAAAAATCAATATTTATGGATAGTATGAGCGATGTTGGTTTATGGAAGAGTATATGGTTTGATCAAGTCATTCAGGCAATGCAGAAAAATACTCAACATAGATATATATTTTTATCAAAATGTGCTAATGGTTTTTTAGGGCATAGTAAATTCTTCTTAGGGCTTGAAGATATAGCATTTTTCGGTTTATCAATTACTAAAGCAAACGATTGGGATAAACTGCAGGGAACAAGTTTTGATTTTATTAGTATTGAGCCTCTATTGGAAGATTTAAACCTGCACAGATATAAATATTATCCTTTGTCTTTAAAACAAGTGATTATTGGTGCCGAGACAGGTAACAGGAAAGGCAAAGTTATACCAAAGAAAGAATGGGTAGACAGCATTGTAAATTTTTGCGATGAACATCATTTGAGAGTATTTATGAAATCAAGCCTAAAAGATATTATGGGCGAAGATTTTAGACAAGATAAACTTATTTGGGAGGTATAAAGTGGATAAAGAAAAATTTGTTATTGTAAAACATAAAAAGGATAGCATCCACAGTTTTGTCTTTAAGTTTAAGAAAGGCGTCAAGGCAAAGGTGGGAGATGTTGTTCTTTGTTCTACAAAAAGAGGTTATGATATAGGTTTTGTTTCTGAAATAGTTGAAATTCCTAAAGTAATTGAAAATGATTTTCTTTATAGAATGGGAGCTTATAAGCCAGTAAAAGAAATTATCTTTGCTATGCCTGAAGAGATTTACAACAAGCTTATTGATAGCAAACGAATATATTTTACACAGCTTGAAGATACCCTTAAAAACATAACTCAACAAGTGGAAGAGTTGAAAAATCAACTTTAAGGAATGGGATAAATGATACAAACTTTAGACAAAACAAAAAGATTTATTTGTTGGAGCGGAGGCAAAGATAGCACAGCCAGCATTTGCAAGTGTTATGAGCTTGGGATCAGGGTGGATGGAGTAGTAATAACCGAAGTAATGTTTGACTTAAAAAGAAATATAAGCGGGGAAAACCCTAAGCATATAAAATGGGTTTATGACGTTGCAATACCAATCATTAAAAATGTTTTTGGCTATGAAGTTATTATCTTAAGAGATAAAAGTGATTATATTCAAGAATTTAATCATAGAGTTGGTAAAAAATCAAAAATACCTTCAAGAATAGGAAAAAAACGTGGTTGGTTTATAGGTGGTATGTGTATAGGAAATGACAGATTAAAAATGCGTCCACTTCGCAAATTTTTCAAGAGCATTGGTAAATGTGAAACTATTGTAGGAATTGCAGCAGATGAAACAAAGAGATACAACAAAAAAACAATGCAGGAAGCAGGTAAACGTAGTATATTATTTGAGTTGGGAATAACGGAAAGTATGACTTATGATATATGCCGTAAATATAATCTGTTATCTCCGATATACGATAATGTGAGCAGAGGTGGTTGTTGGTTTTGTCCGAATCAAGCAATACCAGAGTTCGCTGCATTAAAAAAAGAATATCCTGAATTATGGGCTGAATTAAAGTTGTTATCTCAGGACAAAGAGATTGTTAGTCAAGGTTTCAAGTATGGCAAGACTTTTCAAGAAGTTGAAAAAGAAGTTGACCTTATCAATAATCAGATGACAATACTTGATATTTTGGAGGATAAAAATGATTGATAAATGTAAACATTGCGGAAGCAAAGAGCTCTATTTAGAGCCACGAGTAAAAGGGCAGGATATTCTGACGGCGGATATGGTTGCCTTAAAGTGTAAAAGCTGCGGGAAATGGCTTAAGTGGTGTCCTAAAAATGAGAGAGTAAACTACTTAAAAATTGAAAAGCCTGATAAGTGGCAGAAGTTGAAAGAAATACTAAAAAGACAAATTGATACTGACAGCAGAGAATTTCTTGAGACAGGCTTTACTGTTTTTAAAAATTATATTGCTGCAGAAAATTTGATTTTAGATATTATGCAGGAACTGGAGGCGGAAGATGAAAAATGATAAGCACGAAAGCGAACTATTAAACGGTTACATAGATAAATGGGTTAAAGTTACATTCAAAGACGACACACGGTGTAATGGAGTGCTAAAGAGAGCAGATTTTGGCTTTGGATATGTGATAAAAAGACCTGATGGAAATACTGTAAAATTTGCAAAATCTCTCGTAAAGAAGATAGAAAAAATATAGGAGATATTATGTTAATTGCAATTGCTTTAATTATTATTGCTTGGGTTGTGGTTATGCCTTTATGGGTATCAATCACTCTAACAGCTCTTTCCGTGTTGCACTTTGTTATTAAAATTATTGTAATGCTTATTAGATTTTTCTCAGGAACAATAGATTAGGAGGGGATATGAAAAGTAAACTTGATAAGAAATTTTCGGAAGTTACAAAAGAAATGAAAGAGCGAGATTACAATACTCTTTACAGTGAATATACGTTAGCAATAAAAGCCAACAGGCAATTATCTGATGCTTTAGACAAAGAAAGGGAAGAAAACGATCGGCTGCGAGTTTTAATATTTGCGTTTGTAAGAAATTCTGCTGTTGCTCCGACTGGTTTTATTTTAAAGAAGAGCGAGCAAGAAATTACTGACAAAACATTTGAGACAATTCAGGAAGCGGAAAAGATGATTGACTTTGATAAGATGAAAGACTTTATGAACTTAGCATCTGCAAAAGAAAATAGATTTGATAAGGAATAGGGAGGCGAATAGTGAAAGACGAATATAATTGCAAAGATTGTATAAACAGAGGCACAGAGATTTGTGAAAATTGTGTAACTACAAAATATCCAAGTGGACGCACTTCAAAACCATCTCATTATCAAACAAAAGAAGAAGCACTTTTAAGAATCAGAGTGCAGACTGTTCCGCCTATAGGAATAATGCCGAGATATATACACGAAGAAAGGCGTGCAGACGAGCTTGCAAAAGCAATTATACGATATGCAAATAGTGGAACTCCAATACCAACAGAATGGGTGGCGGAGCATAACGAACTTAGGCTGAAAAATAAACCAAAAGGCTGGTTATAGGCGGAGGTAGAAATGTCAAGACAAAGAATGTATTTTAAGTATGAAATTCCTACGAGTATTGTTGAGATTGTAAAAGCTGTTTGCTCAGATTATGACAGAAGAGAAAGAGCTATTAAATTCAGCAACCTAACAGGAGATGTTTTGACTAAGTATGTTGAGCTGAATAACGCCATAGACAAAGCTTTGACAGATGTTGAAGTTGGCATACGCCGTGATATGCTAAACGATATACAAAAGCGAAGAGGATATGATTTTTCACGTGCTGCATTGATTATATCTAAAAACACGTATTACAGACGAAAACGCAAGCTAATTTATGATATTGCAAAGGAACTTGCATTATTATAATAAATATATATTATTATTAAATATTTTTGTTAAGTTATATAATATAAAATAAATATTATATATAAATAAAGCACAATCGCTTACGCTCATAGAATTATAAATAGTGACTAAACGCTGCAAAATGAGTGCTAAGATAAATAATAGATAATGTGCCATATACCCTTTGAGGTTAGAGCCCTTTTATTCCAATATGGAGTATCAGGGCTTATTTTGTTGTTATAAGGAGAGAAACAAAATGAGTCTGAAGAAAGAACCTGAAAAAAAGAGAAAGGCAAACGGACAGTTTGAAAAAGGAAATGAGGTAGGGAAAGAAACTCGATTCAAAAAGAATAATTCGGCGGCTTGTAAGTATAAAGACGAATATTGCGATAAGCTTATACAGTTTTTTAATAGACCTAACACAAGAATTGAGTATAAAGAGACTTACTATAAAGGCGAGCTTACTTCAAGGACACCTATCCTTTTGCCTGAGGAGTATCCAACGTTTGAATTATTTGCAGCTGAACTTGGCGTAACAACTGGAACTTTAAAAAATTGGTGTAAAGAATACCCCCGATTTGCAGACTGTTACGCACGTGCGAAAGAGATTCAACTTGGAAAGCTCACAACAAATGCAGTAACTGGTTTATATAACCCTGTTTATGCAAAGTTTGAAGCAGTAAACAATCATAATCAGAAAGATAAATCAGAAGTAGATACAAAAGTGTCAGGCAATGTTGCAAACATTGATCCAAAAGTTTTAGCCCTTATTGAGAAAGTAAATAAGAGGTTGCAAAATGCAGAAGAAAAGTCGTGATAAAAAGCAAAGCTCCGCCACCAACTATGGAGAGTATATACAAGAAATACTTAAGGCAGAGTTTGAATATTGCAGGCACAACGTTGTTTATTGGGCTAACAATTATTGTGTTATAGAAGATAAGGACTCTCCTGAGATTATTGTTCCTTTTCACGCTTGGGATGCACAAAACCAAACCTTAATAGACTTTGAAAAGTATAGACTTAACTTAATTCTTAAGGCTCGACAAATGGGAATTACTTGGCTTGCATTATATTACTGCACACACGATTTAATATTCAATCTTGGTCATACTGTTGTAGCATTATCAAAGACAGAAGATGACGCAAAAGAGTTAGTAAGGCGTATGAGTGTCATACTTGACAATATGCCTGAAATATTACAAGGCGGCGGCTTAACATACTCGAAGACGACAACCTCAATAGCTATCACAAATAGCGGGGGAAAGCTTATATCAACATTTAAAGCGTTCCCGTCATCGCCTGCAGCAGGTCGTTCATTTACTGGCAATATATTATTGCTTGATGAGTGGGCGTTTCAGGAGTTTGCTGAAGAGATTTGGACTTCTGCATATCCAACAATCAACCGACCTACAGGAGGTAAAGTGATAGGGCTTTCTACAATTAAGAAAGGCACGTTATTTGAGCGTCTATGGGTAGAAGACAACGCATTTCATAAGATATTCCTTTCGGTGTTTTCTGATCCTCGCAGAACGCAAGAATGGTATGAAAGAACAGCAAGAGATTTAGGAGTAATGGTAAAACAAGAATATCCTCGAACAGCTGAAGAAGCTTTAAGCAATCTTGGCGGAAGTTTCTTTAATGAGTTTGACTATAGCATACACACTTGCGAACCGTTTGTTATTCCTACAGATTGGACTATATATGACTCGATGGACTATGGTCTCGATATGTTTGCTTATTTAAAGATGGCGATTGATAATGAGAAAAATGTATATGTTTTTTATGAGATTTATGAGAGTGGGCTTATCATTTCAGATGCAGCTGCAAAAGTAAAGGTGGCGGAACTGAAAGAGAATGATGACGGAACTGTGCAACAGTGGTATAAGCCTCGTGAAAGACTTGCTCCTCCTGATTTATGGAATAGAAGCCAAGAGTCAGGGAAAAGTAGAGCGTTAGTATTTTCAGAGAATGGACTTGAGCTTACAAAATCAAATAATGATAGGCACGCAGGTTGGCTTGAAATTAAAGAGTTATTAAAAGTATACGAAACTCCTGACGGGCATAAGACAGCTAAATTAAAGATATTTAGAACCTGTAAAAATCTCATAAGGACATTGCCTCAATTGCTCATTGATGAAAAGGACGTGCAAGACTGTGCAAAAGAACCACACGAATTGACACACGCTCCTGATGCATTAAGATACTTTGCAATTTATTGGACGCAACCGCCTCAACCAAAACCAGCAAAGAAAGTAAAATATCGCAAAGACCAGCTCGAAGATTATTACAACGCACGAAGTGAGGCGGAAAGACAAGAAATTATAAAAAGATATGGGGAGCCTGAATTATGAAAATAGATGTAACAGATTCAAATAAATTAGCATTTTTTCAAGACTTGTATAATGAGGCACGAAGTTATTCTGACAAATTATATGAGAAGCTCAATCAAAACATAGAACAATACAAGGGTAGCAAAAAGATTGACGGCTCTGAAGTAGATGCAAAGCAGGTAAGAAATATAACTTATGAACTTGTTGAAAGTCAGGTAACAAGTTATTTGCCTACTCCTGCAGTATCTCCAAAGATGTATAATGACAGGAACGAAAGAAATGCTAAGAGTATAGAAACTTTATTGCGAAACAAAAGGAATGAATTGCCTTTTGAGAAATTAAACGATATAGACGAAAGATTTAATCCTATTTATGGTGGCTCAATATGGCTCATAGAATGGGATAACTCTATAACAACACATAACACTGTTGGAGACGTCAAAATAAGCTGTTTAAGTCCTAAAAAATTTACAGGGCAACCAAACATTTATGACGTCAAAGAAATGGAATATTGTTTTATTGAGTTTGAAACAACAAAGGAAGATATTGTTCGTAAATATGGAGTAGCTCCTGAGGTGGCGGACGAAACAGAATCTGAAGAGAACTCTGATGATAAAACAGCAACTCTATATGTTTGCTACTATAAGAATGATGCAGATAAGGTATGTCAATATATTTGGTCAGCAGATACTGAATTGTCTGATATAGAGGACTATTATGCAAGAAAAAGATATGTCTGCAAGAAGTGTGGCAAGCGTAAAGAAATATGTTCCTGCGAGAAAGGAGATTATGAGCTTCAAAATGAAGGGTATGAAGAACTTGAAGAAGATATTATCTTAACAGACGGCGAAATTTTGCCTGCTATGTCTCCAGTGATTAAAGACGGACAAGTTGTTACAGAGACAGTAAAACAACAAGCTATTCTTGAAGACGGCTCTGTTGCTTTAGAGGATATAAACGGCGTAAAACTACCAATGATGGTAGATGTTCAAGTGCCTAAAATGGAGAAGACAAAACTGCCTTTTTACACTCCAAATATACTGCCTATTGTTATTAGAAAAAACACTTCAGAAGAAGACAGTTTGTTAGGACAGTCAGACGTTGAATTTATTAGACCTCAGCAACAAGCAATCAATAAAATTGAGAGTAGAATAGTTGAGAAGCTTATGGGAAGTGGTGTATTCCCTATTGTTCCTGAAGAATTTAATGGAGAGATAGACAATTCTATTTGGAAGAAAGTGTTTAGAGCAAAGCCGTCTACCTTTAATATGTTCGGAAGAGTTGATTTGCAAGTTGATATAACAAGAGATATTGCACAGTCAGACAGACTTTATGACCAAGCAAAAAGAATATTAGGTATATCTGACTCTTATCAAGGGCAATATGACGCCAGTGCACAGAGTGGAAAAGCAAAACAAATTCAAGTAAACCAAGCAGCAGGACGTCTTGATAGTAAACGCCAAATGAAAAATGCTGCTTATGCTGAAATAGACCAAATCATCTTTCAATATTATCTTGCTTACGCTGACGAGCCAAGACCTGCATCATATAAAGACGCTATGGGCAGAACGCAAAATTGTATGTTTAATAGATACGATTTTATTGAGAGAGATGAAGCTGGCGAATACTATTACAACGACGAATACTTATTCTCCACTGATGCGACAGTTGATGTTGAACGTAACAGAGAAACTCTCTGGCAAGAGAATAGAATTAACTTTCAGCAAGGAGCATACGGCGATCCAACACAGCTAACAACATTACTTATCTTTTGGCTTAATATGGAAAAAGCTCATTATCCGTGGGCTCACGATAATGTCGAAAGGATAAAAGAAGAAATTCAAAGACAACAAGAAATTGCTCAATACCAACAACAAATTCAACAATTAGACAATGAAGTGTCAAACAGAAAAAATTATGAAGAATATTTAAAATCTCAAATCTCTAACAGGAGGGAAAACAATGGCAACCAATAAGAGAAATGAATTAGATACAACGTATGCTACCAATTTAAGGAATAATCAAGGTAGTATTCCTACAGCTCAACAAACTGCACAGGGAGCATCTATAAACAACAACCAAAATAGCAATGTAAATATTGATACAAGCTATCAAGCAAACTCTGGTGCACTTTATGGCGGGCATACTGCAAGTTGGTGGCAGCAACAATATGGTTCTGCAGATAATGATTCTAAAGAAATGATAAGAAAGGCAGCAGATTATTATGGCTATCAAATACCTGAAGCTGTAAGTCAATCAGGCACGCCAATTCCAAGCAATAATCAAGTGCCTGCAGCTGCAACAAATCTTAATTATTCTGCAAACGTAAGAAGTCTTTCAACACCTGTAGAACAAACTACAACAGGGCAAACAAATACAACTGCAAATCAAGAAACAACAGATACTCCAATTGACAGCTATGAAGAGTTCTTGAAGAAGCAAGCAGAGGGTTATCAGGAGACGCTTGATAAAACAAATCAATATATTGACGAGCAAAAACAATCAACTATTGAAAGAGCTGAAGCTGAAAGAGAGAGAAACATAGTTGACGCACGTTCAAGTTATGCTCAAAACAGAGCGGGTTATGGAACAAATGCGGAAACGTTGGCAAGTATGGGTTTAACTGGAAGCGGATATAGCGATTATCTTGATCAACAAGCTTATGCAACTCAAAGGGCAGAAGTCCAAGCAGCAAATGTTCAATCAGAAAGCACTAAGCTTGAAGCAGAACAGCAAGCAAATGCTGATAGGCTAAACGCACAACTCACTTATGACCAAAATATGGCTCAAAATGAGGCAAATTTAGCAGAGTATCAATTACAACAGGAAGAGCAAAGGAAATCTGCTTATGCTGAGCTTTTAACTTATGCTAACAACGGAACATATTCTGAGCAACAAATTGAGGAATTGGGTGCACAATATGGTCTAAACGATGATCAAGTCAAACTACTCACTGATGCAGCAAAAACATTTAAAGAAAATCAACAAAATGCTACGTATTACGAGTTATTAGGTTCTGTAGATACAAGTGGCTTCGAGTCGCTAAAATCTGCTCTTGATAGTGGCTCAATCACTCAAGCACAATATGAAAGCCTCAGAGAAAATTATCAAACATACTATTATGATATGTATACGTCATCAATTAGTTCTGACTTTACAGCAGTAAACACTGAAGATATTGATAACGCAGTAAATAAAGGGTATATCACGAAAGTTCAATATGATAACCTTAAACAAAAATATAACGAGAGTCTTGCAAGCTCAATCTCTGCAGCATTTATCTTCTATGCAAATGGCGTTCAATTGGATGAGCAAACAGCACGTTCTGTTGTAGATGAATTGAAAAATACAGGTTGGTTGACAGATGAAAACAAAAACAAGCTCGATTCGCTTCTTGAATCTACTTATAAAGAAGACGATGGTGGCGGCTGTTATGCAAAAGGCACTTTAATTACAGTTGCAGACGGCTCTCAGGTTCCAGTAGAAGATTTGAAAGTTGGAGATGTTGTCAAGGTATTTAACCACAATACGGGCAGGTTAGATAATTCTGCAATATCATACATTTTCTACGATGGCGAAAAAGAATACGATGTTCTTAATCTTACATTTAGCAATAACGCAAGTATTGAAGTTTTATTCGGACACAGTTTCTTTGATGTTGATTCAAGAAAATATGTTTTGATAAACAATAACACTGTTGAGCAATATTTAGGACACAACTTCTATTTTGTTTCTAATGAAAATGGAGAGTGTAAAAACGAAATTGTTTCTTTAACGGACTATAAAACTTACAAAAAAGCAACAGAGTGTTTTGCCGTTCTTACAGCAGAACATATCAATAGCTTTGCTAATGGCTTATTGAATATTACAGACGATGAAAATGTTCCAAGCGAACCACTAAGAGGCTTTACAAACATCTTTGAGCTTGATTCAGATTATAAATACGACCAAGAAAAAATGGAATCGGATATTAACAAATACGGCTTATTCTCATATAGCGAGTGGAAAGACTATGTAACTGAAGAGCAATTTAATGCGTTTAACGGTAGTATTCTTAAGGTTGCAATTGGCAAAGAACTTATCTCAATGGAAGAGCTGCAAGATTATATAAACAAATTCTTAAAAAATTAAAATAAGGAGTCATAAATGGCAACACTTTCATCAATAAAACAACAGTTTAACACAAGAACAGGAGCTGCATCTTTACTAACTGAGAATCAAATTCAAACAGCTGCAACAAGAAGAGAAGAAGAGGAAGAAGCAAAAAAGAATAATGGAGGCTTTTTCGGAGGAATAGGATATGTTCTTGAGAAAATCGGTTTAGGTTTTTTAAGTGGCATTGAGGGTATTTGGGACTATACTGCTGGAGGACTTGCTAAATTATTTGGTGCTGATGACTGGGCAGAACAGCAATTTGCAAATGATTGGGTAGATTATAATCACGCAGACGAGTGGTATAATCCGTCAGATGGCTGGAAAGTAGTAGGAGATGTTGCTGGAGGTATAGGAACGAGTTTGCCTGCTATAGCTGGAGTTGCTGCTGCAGGTGCTATTACAGTTGCATCAGGAGGCACTTTAAGCCCTGTTGCTGCAGGTCTTATTTCTGCAAGTGTGGCAGGCTTAGGTGCGGCAGGTAGGGCGACAAAAGAAGCCTACGAACAAACAGGAGAACTTGGAGGAAAGGAATTTGGTTATGGTGCTCTTGTTGGTATTACAGAGGGAACTGTAGAGGGCTTATCAGCTGGTATTGGTGCAGGAACTGGTGCTGTGATTAAGAATATAACCAAATCATTCGGCAAAGAAGTAGCAAAATCTACCGCAAGACAAACATTTACAAAAACAATTTTTAAGAGTTTTGTTGGAGAGGCTTTTGAAGAGGGGTTGTCAGAGATGCTTACACCTGTTTGGAAGCGTCTTACATACGATCCAAATGCAAAAAATGCTACATTTCAAGAGATTGGCTATGCAGCACTTGTAGGGGGCTTGAGTGGTGCAATAATGGGAGGTTTTGATGTTTCTGTAAGAAATGTTGGAAGTTATACTCGTGGGAACACTATAGTAAATCAATCTAAAGCTGACGGTGTTTTATCAACTGCACAGCAAATCAGTGAATATGAGACAAATAACCATACTGGATATGAATCTTTTGAGGCTGTTCAAAGCTTATATAACGAATTGCAAAGCAGTTTGACTAAAACAAATGGGCAAATATCAACTATGAGACAAAAAATGCTTGTAGGTATGCTTGAAAGAGCAAATACTTCCGCCACCTTTACGCCTTTTGTTGCTCGAAGTGCTGAAAATATTGTAAATAATGCAGAACTTATTGCTCAAAGGTTATCAAGTTATGGATATACTGATGCAAACGGGAACCCTATTACATTCACTGCAGAGCAAATAAGGAATGGAGTTGATGTAAATAAACGTGGCAGTTTTGCAAATGCACTAAAAAACAATGATATTTTAAGAACGCTTGCAGTTGCAGATGCAACAGGGCAATTAACAATGGATACTGCTAAATTTAGAGAAGCAACTCTTATGGGACAAAGATTAAGTTCTCAAGCCGACTTAAATAGATTTATTGAAACAGCAACAGATTCTGAATTAAGAGCAGTGTCAGAACGTTTAGGCATTGAAGACTGGCAAACAATAACAAATGAAGAGTTTCAAAATAAAATAACTGAATTTGTTGAAAATGGTGGAGTTGAAACATATAGACAAGAGAGTTTAATTATAAAAGAAGCTCAAAGTATTTCTCTTGAAAGTGCTCAAAGACTTGGAAGAGTTGTGAGACTTACTCAGGACGGCACTTACCGCTTCCGCTCTGCAAATGCTGATATTGCAATTGTAAAAAACGGAGATTCTTATAGAATATTTGACTATGAAAGTGGGAGATTATCAAATGAATTAACTCGTGCAGAATTAAATAGAGTTATTAGAGAAATAAATAATCAAAATGAGCAAGCCGCTTCCGCCGTCAAAGAACAGTTAGAGCAGAGAGAGCAACAAGAGAACAGATATAAGATTCAGGCTCAGGAAATTGACACCTTTGCTCGTGAAAATATCAAAGATTATGCAAAATTAAACGAAAGTAATAAAAGTATGGTCAGAGCTGTCATAAGGCAGGCAAGAGCTTCAGGTATAGCAGAAGCAGATGTTTTGTCTTATGCAAGAGTATCGGCTCATACTGGCTTAAATATTATCTTTAGTAAGAGGCTTTGTAAGGTTGGAACAGACTCAAATGGAGATTTGTATGCAGATGGCTATTTTGATACTAATAATAACAGAATTGTTGTAAACCCTGAGACAAAAAGAACACACGAGCAATTGCTTATTCACGAACTTACACACGTTATTTACAGAACTCAAGACGGAAAGCTAATTTTAGAACGTGGTGTAAGAAATATGTCTGACGCAGAGAAACAATCAATTATTAAACGTTATTCTGAAGCTGGAAGAGGCAAAGCAATTGAGCTAATGGACGAGATAAACGCTCATTATGCAGAGGGTATGCTTACAAATAAAAATTTAATAGAGAAATTGGTGGCGGATAAACCAACAATAAAAGATAGAATTGTAAACTTTTTTAAACGGTCAACTGAAACATATTCAGAGGATACTAAGCTCACTAAAGCTGCGAAATCTTTATTTAGCAGATATAAAAAACTGTTCGATAGCTTTTCAGCAGTAAACCAACAATCTAATTCTGTAGAGGTAAATAATTCTGCATCTAATCGTATGGCACTTGCAAATGACGGCGAAAATGGTTATAATAATCAAAAAGGAGTTAAAAATGGAGAAGAAAACGCAGAAACAACAGAAAACCAACAAACAAGCAGACAAACCAACGTTCGGGATAATAGAGAACGGCGAAGTCTTTCCGTTTTTAATGACAACGGAACAGTTAGACAATTATCTGAAATCATCAAAGACAAACCAAAAGAAGAAAGAATAGGAAATTTATTTACAGAAATTTATACAAAATCTGTAAATGAGACGCAAGATAATTTAATTTGGCACGCTAAAAATGAAGATGTGAAAATTTATTTTGCAAAATCAAGAGGTAGTGGAAATGTTTATTATTTTGACGGCGAAAATTTAATTGTAAATGAAAATATTACAGAAAAAAATCTTGTTGATATACTAAATATTGAAAAACCTATACAAAGAAATGTTGATACCAACAAAGTGGCTCATATATCTAATGAAAGATGGAATAGATTTATAGATTTTGAGCCAAAAACTTATCTTACAAGAATACCAATTCAACAATTTCTTGATATGACAACAGAAAACTATGTTGAACAAAGACAATTAAACGCACGTTCTACACAAATGTCAAAGAAAATAGCCGCTTCCGATATAAAGAATACCGCAGGCGAGTTTATGTATCTTAAAATTGACTTAAAAAACAACAAAGTAGTAGATCACGAGGGTAGACATCGTATGACTGCGTTACTTAATGCTGGCAATGCGTATGCAGATGTGTTTGTTATTCCTGTAAATGATGTTGGAGCAGATTATTATGGCAATATAGAAGTAACAGGACAATTTAATTCTAATAAATACAATTTAGGACTTGTAAGAGCTCAAAGTAAAAAATTTGCAGACTCAATTGAAAGAGTTTTTAGAATAGATGACGGGAATATAAGGTATGCTTTACCTGAGACAGACTCAAATGGCAATGCTTTGACTGATAAGCAACGTGAATATTTTTCAAATAGCAAAGTTGTTGATGAAAACGGAAATCTTTTAGTTGTTTATCACGGAACAGGTAACAATGAATTTACTATTTTTGATATTAAAAAATCGAAAGCCACAGGGATGCTTGGTCAAGGCTTTTATTTTACAAAAAATCAAGAAGAAGCATCAAGCAAGTATGCAAAGAGGAACGGTAGAGTTATATCTGCATATTTAAATCTTGAAAAACCTTTATATGTTGACCTTGTTCACAAATCTTCTATTATTAACAAATTAAGAGATGAGTTTGGTGGAAAATTCGATGTTGATGCTTATCTATATAATGCAAGATATAGAGATAGAGTTGACACAAGCAGGATGCTAAGTTTAATACAGCAACAAGGTTATGATGGAATAATAAATAAACAGAAGGGGTATTATGTTGCATTCAATTCTAATCAAATCAAAGAAACAACCAACATTAGACCTACATTAAATAATGATATTAGATACGCTTTAGATAACAGCAAAGACGCCAAAGATTTAGTTGCTATTCACAACACAAGTGAAGCAAAACTCTTGCAGTCAATAGAGTTAGGTGGACTTGCTATGCCAAGTATTGCTATAGTTAGAAGTGATATAGGACACGAGGGTTTTGGTAACATAAGCCTCATTTTAAAATCTGATGCAATTGACCCACAGAAAAATTATGACAATAAAGTGTATTCTGCCGACGCATACTCTCCAAGATTTCCTCAAATTGCATATTCTTTTAACGGAAAAGAATTGAGAGCTCTTGCTGATAAAATGGATACAAGTGTTTCTATGCTTGAAGCCAATGATTTCGCAGAGGGAAATACTCGAGAAAGAATGATTGACAATCTTAAAAACAATGAATACTTCATTAAACATTATCTTAAAGAATTTGGAATTAAAGCAGAAATTGTCTATAAACCAGCGGAATATTCAAATGCTATATATTTGAAAGAAGACGTTAAAAATTTTTTACTCAAAGATTACTCATTTGAAGAGTTGATGAATAGTGATAAAGTTCAGCAAGAATTACAAAATGCTGTAGATAAAGCTAAAGAAAAAGAGACACGTGAGTTCAAGAAAAATATACTACAACATTCGTATGAGAAACTAATTAGAAGTTTGGATGATGCCCGTAATGAAAAATTTATTTATGATATTTTAGAAAAAGACTATAATAACGACAAACTTATTGCTCAAGGGAAAGCAGAACAAGTAGTTAATGCCTACGAAACAGAAAGAAAAACAAAAGAAAAACTTAATGGCGACAAACAATTTAACGATTATGCAAAAAGTTCTGTAGACAAAGTATTAGATAAGAAATATTTAAGAAACAATAAAGATTACTATACAAATAGTGGTAACCCACGTAGTTTTGAAGCATTACACGATGATTATACAGCAGAAAATGCTGTCCGCATTATGAAAGAACAGGGTGGAAAAAACAGCGAGGGCGGTAATGTCTTTGGTTTTGGTATAGGAGAGATAAGAGCTGCTTTAAGCAAAATATATTATAGCATAGAAGAAATGCATCAAGATGAGTATAGATTACAAACAATAACAGATGAAAGTTCTAAACTATACGAAGAATGCAACGATGATTTGCATAATATTGCAAGCGGTTTGTCTGAAAGAATAAAAACTGGCAATTTTTTGGAAGAACACGATATTGCTCTTAATGCAATTTTCGATGTTATATCAAAAACAAAGACCAATGAACAAGCAAAGAGACTTATAAAAAGAGATTATAGGCTTGATATAACAGATACGGAAATTACTGACATAAGAAAACTTGCTGATAAAGTTGCAGAATTGCCAGTAAAATATTTTGAAGCCAAACCAGAGCGAGTAGTAAATTTTAATGAGATTGTTAAGGCGTTTGTTCCCATCAATACCAATAAAAGAATTTTGGACTTTTTAAGGGAACAGGGAATAGATGTTCAAATCTATAGCGAAAGCACTCCAACAAGAGCAGAGCTGATAAAAACTTTATCTGACGATATACGTTTTGCTTTACAGACCAACGAAAATGAAGATAGTAGGGCGATAGGAGGACTTTCAAGAGGGCAAAGAGCTAAATTTGTTGCAAATAATACTCACTTAAAAGTATATTCAAAGGCGGAGGCGGCTGAAGTTATAAATAGTATCATTGACGAAAGGCTTGTTCTTGAAGACAAATATGGCTCTTTAAGCGGAAAGAGCAAGGCTGAAGTTGTTGATATGTTATTTAGACAATTAAACTCTGCAAAAGAGGGATATAGAAGCTCAGTTGCTCTTAATATTGCAGACTATCTCATTGAAAACACCGTCCTTAACGATATGTATGTATATGACAACGCAGATGCTATGAATGATTTAACAGTGTTGCGTAGTTATATGCACAAAGTAGATTTAAAAAGTATTTGGGGAGAAATTCAGTATAAATTTGACGACAAACGCAACAGCATAGCCCTTGTTTGGGGTGCAAGAGAGGGCGGAATGGCTCCTGATGTTATAGCTCAAGAGTTAAATGATAGAGGTATACGTATTGAGGCTATAAATGAGGCAGATTGCTTCTTTGAAATGCTTGAAAAGTATGAATCATTGCGTAAAGATGTTAATCAAAAAGCCAAGGAAGTTATGCTTAGAGATTATGGTAGTGAAGAACAAATTGAAACATTGAGGCAGCAAATTGCAAAAGATATTCTTTTAGCATACGACCAGAAAGGGACTCAATCTAAATATGGAAGACTTGTTGAGAAATATACTGCTCAAATAGAAAGTTTGAGACGACAAGTAAAAGAAACACGACAACAAAATATTCTTATGAATAATATAGCAGATAGAGCACAAAAGTTGAAAGACTTAAAACTCGGGACTTTCTTAAATGCAACTCAATACAAAAACGATATTTTTCAAAATTCAATTGAGCGTTTGGCAAATATAAAATATAGAGGGAATTTTAATGCAACGGGCACTCGTAGAATAATGGCTGAATTAAGGCAGTGGTATAACAAAGATAACCCTGTTCTTGCAGATAGTTATAGCGAAGATGTTGCGTATATGATTGATACTCTATCGCAAGGCAACAGGAACTATACTACAGAAGAATTGAGTATGTTGAGAAATGTGATGTCTTATTTTGTAAATTTTGTTGAAAATTATAACAAAGTTTATAGACAAGGTAAATGGATAGATGCAATACCAGAAGCAGAAAGATATATTGATGTTCTGCATAGAAATAAAGACGTAAAATTAGGAATATTTAATCGTCTTACAAGCAGCACTTATTATCAAACATTTGGCGATCCTATGGCGGTTGCAAGACGTATGGATATGTATGAAAATGGTTTTTATACTGAAATGATGTCAGAACTTCGAGATGCGGCAGTAGATGCAGAAATTGCAGAAATGGAAGTAAAAACGCCATATAAAAACTTTCTTGACACACACAAGAAATATTTAAGAGAAATTGAAAATACTTTAGTTACTTATCAGGGTGTAGAGATACCAAAGACACATTTAATCAGTTTATATATGACGCTCAAACGTGAACAAGCACAAGCAGGTTTAGCACAAAATGGTTTTGCTTTTATTGATAATAAGAAAAATAAAGTTAGAGTGAAAGGTTTTGCTCCTGATGTTGCAAGTGATACCGATTTGCTTACACGTGTTGTTGAAGAACAAGCTAAAATAGACAAGTTACTATCTAATACAGATAGAGAATATATTGCTATTTTAGAGTCTGGATATAATCAAGATGCGAAAAAATTAAAAGCCGAAAGAGATATGCAAAGGCTTGGTTTTACAAATGCAACCGAAGATTATTATTATCCTATTCGCAGAGGGAATATAGCACGCAATATTGACACATCTGATATTGCTTCAGAGTTAGATAGAGTAAGCAACGCTTCTTTCAATAAAGATACTGTAAGAGGTGCAAAGCAAGAGCTCTATATAGAGTCTGCAGACGTAGTATATAACAGACATATTAAGGCAGTAACAAAATATGCTTATCTTTCTCCAGCAATTGAGAACTATAACAGATTGTATAATGTAGACATCTCGGGAAACAGAAATAAGCCAGTAAGTGTGGCAACAGAAAGTGCAAATACTTGGGATAAAGGAAACAAATATTTTAGCAAGCTTATATCCGACATTCAAGGAATACCATCAAGCTCAAGTGAGGGAATGAAATTACTTGGGTTTATCAGAGGAAGTTATGCAAAGTTTCAATTGGGAGCGAATCCAAAAACTTGGGTAACACAATTATCATCATTATTTGCCTCAACAAGCATCTTAGATACAAATAGCGTGATTAGAGGCCTAACTATATCAGGAAAAGACGTTGACACGTATTGTTCTCTTGCAAAACTGAGAAATGCTGATAATACTGCAGCAATGGCACAAGGGTTATTAGATAAAGTTGGCAAGGTTTCAAATGTCTTAATGGCACCTATTGGGAAAATGGATAGATTTGTTATTAGAAAGTTGTTTGGAGCTTGTCAGGTGCAGGTTGAAAAGAATGGCGGAGCAAAAGTTGGAACAGTCGCAAATAAGACTGAAGCAGGAAAACTATTGCGAAGAGTTATTCTTGAGACGCAACAAAACTCTATTGTAACTGAGCGTTCTGCAGCTATGAGATCAGGTAATGAAGTTTTAAGAACGGTAACTATGTTCTCTGCCGATAGTATGAAAGCAATGGCAAGGTTGGTTGATTCCGTTGGAGAATTGACAACTTTAAGAGCAAAATTGAGAGCGACGACTGATGTTGAATTGCAAAACACTTTAAGAAAGCAAATAAAAACTGCTCAACGTAAACTAAGGAAATCTGCAATGGCAATGGCTTCAACTGCTGCATTTATGGTTGGCGTAGCTCAATTATTTAATTGGCTTTATAATAAAGACAATGATGATGAAGAAGATAAGGCTCAAGCATTAGTTGTAGATTTTGTTGGTAACTTATTTGGCGGTTTGCCTTTGATTAGAGATATTTATACAAAATTTACTGAGGGCTATGATATAGACAGCTATAGTTATTCTGCATTAAACGATTTGCTAAATAGTGCCGTTGATATATTTGACTTAGTAGAAAATTTAGTCTCAGGAAATTCTTCAAGTCAAGAAATTGCATCAAGTATTAAAAAATTATCATACGCCATTGGTCAAGCTTTTGGCTTCCCTGTAAGAAATATTTATAACGTGCTTTATGGCTTAACAAAACGTATTAGTCCAGCAACAGCATATAAAATAGACAACACTTTCTATAACAAAAGCTATATTTCTGACTTAAATGCTGCTATAGAAAACGATGATGCTGAAATGATTACAACAATTATGAGTATTTTACTAAACGAAAGAATAGGTGGAGAAATTAGCGATAAAGTAATAGAAAGACTTAATCGTCTATATTCTTTAGGATATTCTGTTTTGCCTCGCACAGTTGGAACAAGTTTGACTTATAATGGAGAAAGTTTTGCAATAACATCGGCTCAGAGAGAAAGCTTTAAGAAAATTTATAGTCAGGCAAACAAATATATCGAAAGTATGATCACGGATAGGTCTTTTGGTAAATTGACGGAAGAGCAACAAGCAAAGGCGTTAAAACAGGTTTATGATGCGTATTATTCAAAAGCTCTTTCTGATACATTGAACGTTGATGCAGAGACAAATCTTTATAAATATTCTCAATTTATCCCTATAAATAAACTATCTATTGCATTAACGGGTATTTCAGGGATTGAATCTGATAAAACACTTCAAGGAACGACAATAAGTGGATCTAAAAAGAAAAAAGTGATTACTTATTTATTAGGACAAAACCTTACAGATGAGCAAAGGTTGCTGATATTATTGCTTCAGGGTTACACAATTCAAGATAGAGAATATAAAAACTATACAGAAGAGCAGGTAAAGAACAAATTGCTTAAATATATATTAGCTATGAAGATTACACAATCAGAAAAAGAAGATTTATTAAGCAAGATTGGCTATGAGGTTAAAAACGGCAGAGTGATTATAAACAGATAAATAGTGACTAAATGCAGTTTAATCTGTGTTATGATTTATGATAGGAGGAAGAGAGATGCTTTTAATCGCTCCTACAATGGAATCTGAAATCACTAAAATCGTTTGTCCTCACTGTAACGAAAAAGTTCCAAGAATAGGCATAAAAAAAGGCAGCAATATTCAAGGTTTGACTTTTAAATGCCGAAGATGTGGAAAATTATGGGAAGTAACAACTAAATAATTACTCGTGCCAGTATCCATAGAGATAGAGCCCTTACACACTTAAAATCAAGTGTTATAGGGCTCTTTTCTTTATAAAAAAATCTAAAAAAGGAGGAATTGCTATGAAGTCTAACAAAGCGAACAACTTTGCTACTAACAAAGGCGGAATTATTAAGGCTCCAAAGCCAGTAAAAGACCAGCCTAAATCAACAGTAGTAAAAGGCAACGACCTTAGAAATGGTAGTAAATAATTTAAGTCTAAAATAGGAGGAGAAGACGATTATGGACGAAAAAGACGAAAACAAACTTAATGAAGAGATAGATGAACCAGTTGAAGAATTGGACGAAAATACTGAATCAGAATCAAATTTTGATGACGAGGATGAATTTGAATATGATGAGGACGGGAATATTATCATTCCTGATATTTCAGAAGATGAAGAAGTTGATGATGAGCCAGCTGAAGACGACGCTGAAAAACAAGATAGCGAGGAATCAAGTGATTCAGAAGAGCCACCAGCTGAAGCTCCTGCAGAAGAAACGCACAATGAGAAAGATGATAGAATTGCAAAGCTTGAGAAAGAATTAAGTTTGCTTAGGACTCAAGGCAAGGAAACTCTTTCAAAATTGGGGGTTGAGACTGATGATATTTTAGGCGGTTTGGAAAAATTGGCAGCAGAAGCAGACGATATTCCAGTTGAAGAATATCGGAAAAATAAAGCTGTTGCCGAGAGAGATAATGAAGCAAGAAAACTTTTACAAAAAGTCGAATTTGAAAAGAAAATGAAAGCAGACTTGCTTGAAGTGCAGGCGGCATATCCTGAGACAAAAAACCTAACTTCAATTGAACAAATTGAAAACTTTCCTAAGTTTGGAATGTTGAGAGACAAGGGCTTGTCTCCAAAGGAAGCTTATGCTGCAGCAAATGCTGATAGTATAAGAAAAAGTGTTGCAAGTGCAGTAAAACAACAATCTCTTAACGAGACAAAAAATCATCTAAAATCATCTGTTCCAAAAGGTTCTAAAGATAATTCAATAACAATGCCGAAAAGTGCATTGAAAGAATGGAAAGATTTATTTCCGCATCTAAGCGACAAAGAAATAGTCGCACTTTACAAAAAAACAATTTAAAAAGGAGAAAAAAATATGTTTAAGCTTAGTAAAATTGAAAACGCAAGAATGAACGTGCCTGAGCCTGAATATTTGCCTGTAACAGCTTCTGAAGCTGTGTCAGAGGGCGAAGCTCTTGTTCTTTCTAATGGTGCACTTACAAAGTGCGGAGCAACTGCTACACCTACTTATATTGCTATGGGAAGCGTTGCAGCAGATGCAGAAGATAGAGAAATTGCTGTTTGCAGAGTCGAAGCAAATCAGGTATATGAGGTTCCAGTAACCGCAGCTCCAACTACACTTAAGGTTGGCGATAAGGTAACACTTCATACAGACGGTCTTCAAGTAACCGCCACCACAACAAGTGGAGTGGCAACAGTTGTTGCTCTTAATGGTGCTGCTGCAATTGGAGACTTGATTCAAGTAAGATTTTAATTTGGGAGGAAAATAAGAAATGAGTAACTTTATTTACAGCAAAATGTCAGGTAAAAACGATCCAATGTTTGGAAAGTTTGAACATCCTATTAAAGCTTTGATTGAAAACGAATCTAATGCTTGTGAAAAAAGAAAAGGTGTTTTGGACTTCTTGTATAACGTTGAAAAATCAAATAGATATGCTGAAACAATTATCGGCGAATCTGATTTCGATACTTTCCAAAGCGTTAAAGAGGGACAAGGTGCCGAAAATGACAACGTTGAAACTACTTTCAAAAAGACAATTGAACATATTACTTTTATGAAAGAGTTTACTATTACAAAAGAAATGGCAGACGATGCTAAATTCGGTATGGGAACAAATATGACGAATAAGCCAAAGAAATTTGTTCGTGCATACTACAAAACACGTAATAAGATTGCAGCTTGGGCTCTTATTAACGGAACTAAAACAAGTGGCACATTTAACAAGGCTGTTGTTGATCTTGCTTGTCAAGACGGGTTGTCTTTGTTTAACAATGCACATACCTACGCAACTGAGAAAATGAAAGGCAAAACTCAAACTAACTACTTCTATGGCGACCTTACAAGCACTGCTGCAAAACTTGAAGAAACAATGGGAGTTCTTGCAAACAAACTTAGAAACTTCAAGGATGAAAATGGGGAGACAATGGAATATATTGCAGACGTAATTATTATTCCTTGCAACCGTCCAAAACTTGAAGCTATGGTTAAGAAAGTTGTTGGTTCTGAAAGGACTGTTGGAAGCGATTATAACGACATCAATACTCAATACGGTAACTGGACTGTTGTTGTTCTCGATGGTTGGGAAACAACTGATGATCGCTTTATGATTATGTCTTCAGAGGCAAATGAAAACTTGCTTGGAAATATGTTCTACAACAGGGTTCCTCTTGATATTAGAAATAATATTGACGACCATACTCGTAATTTCTATTGGAATGGTTATTGCCGTTTTGGTGTTGGCTTCAACACTTGGAAACATATTTTGCTTGCAGTGAATAGCTCTTCTGCAGTTACAGGAGCAACTAAAGTCGAATAAATCTAAAGGAGGATATTATGACTATTTCTGAGCTTTATAAACAAGTCGCTCAGTTAGGGTTTGAAGACTCTTTAGAGGACGAAGATAGATTTTTCTATGCGGCAAATAGGGCTTTATTGCAGGTCAATAAAATTCGACCTGCAATAAGCTACTATCTTATAAATCATAAACCAATAAATAATTTAGTGGAGGAAGACACTTTTACTCCAGTAGAAAAAGAAACAGAATTAACCTTTGAAGCAACTAACGCTAAGTCTTTTTATTTTGAAGCAGACGGCAACGGAGTAGTTTATATTGAAAAATTCAATCAAGATTTGAATGAATGGAGCATTATAGGCTCTGTGGAGTTTTCTTCAACAAAGGCGTTTGTTGCTCATAAAGGTTTTATAAAAGATGGAACAGAATTTGTTGACGGCTTAGTGAGATTAAGATTCTCAGGTCAATACTTATATTCTGTTAAAAATGTTGCTTTATATGAATTTTTATATAGCGACAAAGAAGACGATATTCCAGCTTTGGAAGCATATACAAGATATGATTTAAGCAAATACGTTGAAGATTTTTTATGTTTCAGCATACCTCCAGTTCTAGAGGGAGAAAAAAATTGTATTCTTAACCAAGACTATGAAATAGAGGGCAATAGCACTATTCTTATTCCGAGAGACAAGAAAGGTGTTTATAAAATACTTTATGAACGCCGTCCAGAAAAAATTGAAGATGAGCAAGGTGCTGTTGATAGCGAAAAAGAGATTGATCTCGATGAAGAATTAAGCTCTTTAATGCCTATTTTAGTTGCGGGATATGTGTGGTGTGATGATGAGCCAACCAAAGCAGAATATTATATGAATTTATATAGAGAGCGGGTGGCGGATATTGAAAGTCGAACGACATCCAATAAATCAGTAACAATTAAAAGTGTTAATGGGTGGTAAAATATGGCTGCAACATATAAAACAACTAAAGACCTTTTGGAAAATAGAGATGTGTATAATCGTTATTATGGCAACTTCAGAGGGGTTGACTTTTCAAGCGATCACACACAAGTAAACGAACAAAGGTTAGCTTATGCAGTCAATATGTATAGAGATTACCAGTCAGGACAAGGGCAAGCGTTAGAAACAATAGCAGGCTTTAGAAAGCGTGTAGTTTTGCCTGAAGAGGGAAATGTTTACGGCATTTTTGATTTTTCTCACAAAGACGAAAATAATAATGTTGTAAAAAAAGTTTTGATTCATTCAGGCAATAAATTGTATCTGTGGCATAACTATCCTAACTCTATCAATGTTGTATTAAATACCACTATAACCGTGCCAGCTCCTACCTCAACAATTAACGGAACGCATACTTATAAACAAATTTTACCCGAGAATGTTGCTAAGGTTGTAAGTTTATCTAAGGCAAACGGAGAGGATCTGACTTTACTCTTAAGTTATAACGAAGAGACTCACGAACTAACTTATGCAAGTAGCAATTTGATTGAGGGAGAATCGCTGCATTTGTATTATAAGGAGGGCGTATTAAGTGTAGAAGACGCTCTATTTGACGAGATGAATACTCGTAAAAGTGCGTCTTTTATTTTTAACAATAGACTATACATTATTGATGGAAAAAATTATTTGGTTTATGATGGTTTTAATCTAAAAGACGTGTTAGATAATGCCTATATCCCTACGACTTATATAAATATAATTCCTGAGGGAGAAAATGCTGACATTGGAACAGAATACGAGCAAAGGAATATTTTAAGCCCGTATTTCAAAAGCACTTTTATAGCTGATGGAACAACAACAGAATTTCATTTAAACCAAAATATGCTTGATGATGTTACGGAAGTAAACGTTTATGGCGAAGTAAAGGTAAAAAACACAGATTTTACAGTTGATCTTACAAACGGTGTTATAAAATTTACTTCTGCACCACCGAAACCTGAAAGCGTTGTTCAAATTATTGGTGGCGGCGGAGATTCTGACGTTTATTATCCCGAAATGTATGCAGGCATAGAAATAACAGCAAAGAAAGCTTTTACAAGTGTGTCAGGTGTTACTGACGAAATGACGGATATATCAAAGCTTATAACAAACTGCACAATAGTTGCAATTTATGATAATAGAGTGTTTTTATCAGGAAACCCTGATTATCCAAACCATATATTTTATAGCTCTATGAATACAACAGGATATGTAGATCCTACTTATTTTGGAGTTTTAAATTATATGCAGGACGGCGTTGGTATTGCTCCTATTACTGGAATGATGACTGTTGCAGATACACTGATGGTTCTCAAAAACGATACACAACAAGATGGTTCCACTTACTTTCACACAGCTGTTGATACAGGCAACAATCTTCAACCTAAAGTCTATCCGTCATCTCAAGGCTTAAGTGGTATTGGTTGTTTAGGTGCTTGTGTAAATTTTCTTGACGATCCTATTTTTGTTTCACGTCTTGGCGTGGAGGCGGTAGGACAACTTTCCGTGAGATATGAGCGTGCAGTTGAGCATAGGTCAAGTCTTATAGATGCAAAAATTGTAAATATGGACTTAAGTTCTGCAGTTGTTGAAGAGTGGAACGGCTATTTGCTCGTTTTAGTTGACGGGTGTATATTTTTAGCCGATAGTAGACAGAGATACACACACTCGATTGGTGTAAATCAGTATGAATGGTATTACTTGGAGAATATTGGAATTTATAAAAATCAATATTTGGAATACAGATATGCATCAAATATAGCTGAAGAGTTAGAAAATGCAAAAATACATTATTGTAGAAAGTGCAAAAAAGGACAAAACGAGTGTTCTTGTGGAGATGACGCTGAGATAGTTGAAGTTCCTATTACACTGGCTAAAGAAGTTTATTATATGGACGTCAACGAAACAAGAGACCTTACAGGAGAAATTGTAAACGCTCCTGATGACAACGGGAAAGAATCTGCTAGAGTATTTAATGAGGGTGTAAATGTTGAGATAAATGGTCAGACATATACGCTTGGTGTTTACTACACAATTCACGAAGTTTACGATAAACTTACTGGAGAATTTGTAAAATATGAAGCTTATCTTTGTGAGGGAAAAGGCAACTATACAGGCGGACAGTTTAATAAGGCAATTGTTTTAAAAAATCTTTCTGATAACATATTTTTTGGAACAGAAAACGGAATAGTTTGCTCATTCAATTTTGACAAAAGAGATTCTTCAGGAGAAATTGGCTCGCAATGGTATACATTTGACGAGAGGACAATCTATTGTGGATGTGCAACAAAAATGGACTGTTGTGATGTTCCTCATCTAACAAAAAACACGATTAAAAGGTCTACCGTAATAAAAACAAAATCTTTTAGAAATTCTGCAGTAAAGATTAAGGTTCGCACAAATAAAAACCCTTATAAGCAAATTGCAAGAATAAATAACGCACTATTCTCTTTTGAAGATATGGACTTCACTGACTTCACTTTTAACACAACGGAACAAAGCTTGTTTGCTGTCAAAGAAAAAGAAAAACAATGGGTAGAGAAACAATATTACATCTATTCAGATGAATATATGAAACCTTTTGCTTTATATTACGTTTCATTCAGATACCAAATTATTGGGCGATTGAAAAATTAACTATAGGAGGATATTATGTCATTAAAAAAGTTAGTAAACATAACGCCAGCAGAACTTAAGGCTAAGGGTGTTGTTTCTCTTGCAGATAGACCAAATGTTACGGCATCTTACGGAACAGGGGGGCTATCTCCAACACAACTTAAACTTTGGTTTGACCAACTGGCAACATTTTTAGCTAAAAAGCTTAATATGATACAAGATACTTTAAGCGGGGAAGATGCAGCAAGTTATTTAAAACTTGATTTAAGTGGGTTGTATCCCGAGCTTGAGGGAGAAAATTTTAGTTATTCTTTACAAGATCTATGCAATTCTTTTATAGATGGGAAATTTGCAAGTTTTCTAAAATTATATGAATCTGCATCTGCAAGCGATTTAAAAAATCTGCAAACTATTATAAACGGAATTGCTCAAAATATAAGCGACGAGAATGAAGCGTTGCAAGAATTTAAAGCGTTACTTTCAAGCAAAAATGGTGCGGCAAATATCGGCTTGCCAGATATTTACGATACCGAAACAGGTAAAAAACTGTCAGATTTTATTAGTGATATATTCAATTGTAATCTTGCAGCAAAAATTGTAATAGAAACTTACGGTTTTGCAACTTCTAACAAGACCGCTAAAGTAAACAAAACGCTCCAAACATATATCAACGAAGTTACTTCCGCTCTGCAGGCTCAAAATAGCTCTGTGCTGCTTGAAATGATAAATGATAGATATACTAAAGCTGAGACTGATACAAATATTTCACAGTCAATAACCACTGCAGTAAATAACCATAACACAAACTCGTCAGCTCATAGTGCAATTATGGCTGAAAAATTTGACAAAGCAAACGTTATGCCTGAATTTGTTGGCGAAGATGTGAATAATTCGGCTAAAGTAGCTTCAGCCGCCGCCTTAAAGCAAGTGATAGATGATATAAATGCAAGTATAGAATCTGTTGATGGAAAAGCAGATGTATCTCTTAAAAACGTAACTTATAACTCTACAACGGGTGTTATTATCTTCACGAAAACAAACGGGGAGACTATAACCTATGACTTGCCAAGTGAAAAAATATTAAAAAGTGGTGCAAGTTACTATGAGAGTTCAACAAAGAAGTTGCACTTAGTTTTAATGGACGATAGCGAAATTGTAATTGACGTTTCTAATCTTGTTGACGAATATTTTGGAGACGATGTTACAATAGAGTCTTATTCTGAAAATGGGCAAAAACATTTCCGTATAAAAACAACATATAAAAACACGCTTGACGGCTATGGAACAACCCTTGAAGACCACGCAGAAGAACTTGACAGGTTAGAGACAGCAAAAATAAACAAAACTGATATTGTTGATAACCTTACTTCAGACGTGTCTGATAAGCCAGTTTCTGCAAAACAGGCAAAGATATTAAAAGACGAAATAAGTTCTATAGATGGCGTGCTTAATGGAGCGTTTTGTGGAGCTGAATATAATCAAACTACAGGCAGTCTTATTCTGCACAAAACTGATGGTTCTACCACAACAATCAATTTTCCTCTTGAAAGCTTTGTTCAAGACGCCTCATTTAACACAGAAACAAATGTTGTTACACTTGTTGTAAAAAATGGGCAATCAGTATCTTTTGACTTATCAGCCTTAATTGACTATTACTATGGAGACGGTTCCACAATTGAAGTATATGACGATCCTGAGGATAACTACAAACACAAAATAAGAGTAAAATCAGACTTTTTAAATCAAGTCAATACGGATATTTCTGCACTTGAAACAAGAATGGATGCTGCAGAAGAAGCAATAAGTTATCTTGAGAAAATTGATGAGTATGGCTCAATAGGTATTGCAGATGGCGAAACTATTACAATGGATATGGAAACAGGCGACTTAAGTGCTCGCAAATTGAAAATGCCTGATGGAACTATTGTTAGTATTCTTCCAATAAGTAAAACTAGTTATGATGCACTTACTACAAAAGATGCTAACACTTTATATATTATTGATGATAGTGGAAGGTTTGTTCTTGCATTTGGAAGTAAAACCTTGTTTGCAGGCGGTGTCAATGACACGGAAACAAGCGAATCAATTACATTTAGATTTATTACTCAGTCAGCATACGAGGGACTTGCAACCAAAGATAGCTCAAAATTATACATCATAAATAAAAATGGAAGCCTTGCATTTGCTTTTGGTAGTTTGTATCTTGATACCAATAGCGAGCTTATTACAGAAATGCAGACGAGTATAGACGAACTTGAAGCTGCAGTAGAGAAAAATAATAACTATATAGCATTATCTCATAGCACATTATCAGGCGAATCTAAAGTTATTTTATTTAGTAGTCTTTCCGCAACAGGACTTACTTTAACAAGTGGAACATTGCTATCGTCAGAGAGGTGCTTGCAGTGTTAAAATATAATGAGCGTTCTCCAAAAGAGATGATGGTTATAACAAAAGCAAAAGATTTGTTGGAACATAGCTTCAATATGACGGCGAACACTGAAAGATTTCCTAAAAAATACAGATTTTCAATCGGTACAAGAATAGAAAATATATCAATAGAGATTTATGAAAATCTTGTAAGGGCAAATGAGTATAATCTTACAGATCCAACAGAAAAAGCAAAACGTCTACAGTGCCAACAACAAAGTATTGTGTTGTGTAAATTACTAAATACTCTTATAGAGCTTGCTTATAAAATAAAATCAATAAAAATTTCTTCAAAGTCAGTTGAATATTGGTGTGGACTTGTTGTTGAAGTAAAACGAATGTCTGCAGCTTGGAGAAATAACGATAAAAAACAATAAGAATTTAGGGTATGTTCTGCTCCTCCTAACTCGTCGAACTCTCACAACGTTCGCAATGTCAACTCGAACGGTAACCTGAACAACAACAATGCGTATAACGGTAACAACGGCGTGCGTCCGCTTTGGTGGGTTATAGTCAGACCGAGTAGCGTAAAGCGAAAGCAGCACTCCACCAACAAAGGAGGACATATCCTTTCCGTAAGGATAAATACAAGATTACCGACACAAGCACATTATTTTATAAGGTGTAAGTTATTAGCGGTAAGGAGTCGAATATATGCAGGAATATGAAAAAATTTATAATTTTGTGAGTTTATATAAAGCTTATAAAAAGGCTCGTTGTGGAAAACGCTGGAAAGAAGCAGCTATAAAATTTGAAATAAACTTAATGGAAGCATTATTGCTTTTAAGTGAGCAATTAAAAAATAAAACCTATAGATTGTCTGAATATAATGTTTTCAAAGTTTATGAGCCTAAAGAAAGAATTGTTATGAGCAATAGTTATAAAGATAAGGTTGTGCAACATTCAATATGCGATAATGTTTTAGAGCCAATATTAACAAAAAGTTTTATTTATGATAACTATGCTTCACAGGTTGGAAAGGGCACAGACTTAGGCTTGAATAGACTAAAAGAGTTTATGCGAAAATACTATTCAATCAATAAGTCAGCTGACGGCTGGGTGCTTAAGTGTGATATTAGCAAGTATTTTTACAACATTGACCACAACATTTTGAAAAAATTATTGAGAAAACATATATCCTGTCAAGATACATTATGGCTGTTAGATATGATAATAGACAGCACAGAGGGTGTTGGGATACCAATAGGAAATCAATCTTCTCAATTATTTGCTTTACTTTATTTAAACGGACTTGATCATTATATAAAAGAGAAATTGCAGATAAAGTTTTACGGAAGATATATGGATGATTTTTATTTAATACATAAAGATAAAAATTATTTAAAATATTGCCTCCAAAAAATTAAAGAAAAAGTTGAAGAACTTGGACTTACATTAAATTCTAAAACATCTATTTCTCCTCTTAAAAATGGAATTGATTTTCTTGGTTTTCACACTTATTTAACAGAAAGCGGAAAGGTTATAAGAAAACTTAGACGCTCTTCAAAGACAAATATGCGTAGACGGCTTAAAAAGTATAAAAGTCTGAATACGCAAGGGAGATTGCCAATGAAACGTATTGAGTGCTCCTATAACAGTTGGAAAGGACACGCAAAACGTGGAAATTGCTATCATTTAATACAAAAAATGGATAGCTTATATAATAGTCTTTTCAAAAAGGAGGAAAATAAAAAATGTCTCAAACGTTAGGAAGTTTGCCTATAGGAGCAAAAGTAAAAGACGCAAACACAAAATTCTTAGGCGAACCTATTGTTTGGCTTAAGGCGGATAAAGATCATACAGATTATCCTACAAATAGCACAACTCTTATCACAGAGAAGATTATAGCTCTAAGAGCTTTTGATGCTAAAGAGCCTAACAATACAGATTCAAATAGACAAAGTTATGGAAATAACAAATATTCAGTTTCAAATATTGACCAATGGTTAAACTCTGATGCAGCAGCAGGGCAATGGTATACTGCAAAACACGAAGCTGATCAGGCTCCAACTACTGTAAGCACTCACGTATCCGCAAACACATACACAGAAGATGCAGGCTTTTTAAACGGTTTTTCAAGTTATTTCAAATCTCAGTTGTTAGAAACAACACTAAAGGTTGCTCTTAATACTGTAACAGATGGCGGAGATTACGAATCTATAACTCGTAAAGTATTCTTAGCTTCACGTGCAGAAACTTTTGGTGCTGCAGAAAATAGCGTTATGGAGGGAAGTTTACTATCAATCTTCTCAGAGAACACAAATGCCTGTAGAATTGCTTATGTAACGCAAGCGTGCGTGGATGATAGTGATTATTCTTCTGACCCTGCCGCTGGTGCAGCGTGGTATTGGTGGTTAAGAACTCCTAACTCGTCGATCTCTCGCTACGTTCGCTATGTCTTCTCGGGCGGTTACCTGTTCTACAGCTATGCGTTTAACGGTTTCTACGGCGTGCGTCCGCTTTGTAACCTGTCATCTGATATTCTGGTGTCTGATACTGTTGACGAAGACGGTTGCTATGTTATTCAATTGCCGCCTGAGGCTCCTGATACAATAAATGTAAAAACGCCTATATATTGCGATCCTGATTATAACACAGGAGGAATAGAGGGAGGTAAGGCAGAAGTGTCTTGGAGTGCTGGTTCAAATTGTAAAACATACAAATTGGAACGCTCTATAAACGGCGGAGAATTTTACGAAATTTATGTCGGAGACAACTTAGCTTACGAAGACGTCATTACAGACAACATAAATACGGTTCAGTATAGGGTTGCTGGCTTGTCAGGAACGACTTCAACAAGCTATACGACTTCAAGTGTTGTTGTGGTGCAGGACAATTATCCACCATTTATTTCAGGAGATAACACTGCATTTGGAGATGTCGCAACAAGAATTAAATATAATTACACAGTGTATGATGGCGATGATGTAAATGTAACAGTTAAAGAATATGTGAATACTACTTTAATCAAAACATATACAGCGACAGGTTCTGCAAATAACGTATTTGAAATTGACCTTGAAACGTGGAACGGACTTAGCACAGGAGATAATTATATAAAAATTGAAGTTGAAGATGATGACGGCTCAACTGCCACTCAGACAAAGCACTTTAATAAAATTGGCGGAGTTATTGAATTTGTCTATGAGCCTTTTGGTTCGTCAATATCAGCAGTTCCTAAGGCAATAAATGTTAAATTAGATTTAAAAATGCCTTTAGATGCATCAATTGAAGTCTTAGCAACTAATAATGCAAATGATACTCAACCTGTATGGGATGATATTACTACTGCTGCATTAAGCGGAACAAATCACGTATTTTCAAATACTGCAAAACAACAAGGTGTAACTTATTATAATGTAAAAATTAAAGTAAAAATCAATAGGAACGGTGCAGACGGCGAAATCAAGTTATATGGTATGAAATGTCAACTTGACTGCAGTTTGACTTAAGGGGAGGCGATATGAAAATGGAAATCAAGTTATTAAATAACAAAAAAGGTTTTATTTTAACTCGTCAACCTGAAGTAGTGGAAGATAAACTTTATATAACATTCGCAAATGCTCCTAAAAATGCAACAGCAATTTTTGAAAACGCAAACGATTCACTATATAGGTTATTACAAGATAATTGTTGCGAAATTCCTGAAAATTTTTTGATAGGGGAAATTAAAATAACCGTTGCAATTTTAAATGGCGAAATAAACTCTCCAAAATGGGAGTGTGAGGGCATTAAGGCGTCAAAAACAAAAGATGGAAATATTCTTATTGCTCCAAATGATATGAATTTGCCTGAGAAAATGGTAGAAATTCAACTTGAAATGCAAGAGATACAAAACAATTTAAGCATACTATCGAAAAACTATTCGGAGCTTGAAACTAAATTGACCAAGCTGCTTGAGGGATACGACATAACATAAGGAGGTAAATAAGTTATGAAGAAAAAAGTATCTTTAAGTATCTTGGCTTGCTTTGCAATCATTTTATGCTTTGGAGTGTTTTTGGGAACTTCTGCTCTAAATTCACAAACAAGCATATTAACTGTATCTGCAGAGACAGTTGTTTCAACAAGCGAAAACATAGATGAAGAGCAAGAAATTATTCCTGAAGAGACAGAAGTGGAAAATAATACTTTTTTTGGTAGAGTTTGGGAATGGGTTGTCGCTAATAAAACTGAACTTATTTCTGCTCTTGGAAATATTATTCTTGCAGTTTTATTTTTAATAAACTATATCAATTCAAAAAAGAAGCTTACCAAGATAACAAGTGGGGTTTTGACCACCTCAAGTTCTCAAGCAGATGTTGTAAACGTTGTAAATAAACTTATTGACGGATATAATAAACTTGAAGATATTACAACTAAATATGCTAACACTGAAGATGAAAAATATAAGGCGGTAGCAAAGTCTATTGTGCAAACAAAAGCTATTCTTGAAATTTTGATTACTGTATACGCTAACTCTAAAAATATTCCACAAGGCGTAAAAGATTTAATCAACTTAAAATATGCAGACGCCTTGAAGCTGATAGGAAATGACGAACAACTAAAACAAACTTTAGATAACGAAATGGAAAAAGAAAACGCTGAGGAACAATCAGGCACGCAAACGGAGGAATAAAATGAAAAATTCCACCAAAGGAAAGATTTGCAAAATTTCTGCACTTTGTATAGACGTAGCGGCTCCTTTAGCAGCAACAATCTCTCAATTCCCTGTATGGGTTGATAGAAGCTCTTCTGCAACAATCTCGGGTTTATTCTTAGTATTTGCCTTTTTGTCTGCTATTCCATTTATGAAACAAATTAAAGCATATTTAAAATCGCCGTCAGCTTGGTCTATGTGGTGCATCTTATTTGTTCTTTTAATAGCTCTCAGAAACATTATAGACGAAATGGTTATTATTTGTTTGGTTGGTCTTATAGCAAATGCTTGCGGTGCAGGGCTTCATAAAATTGGGGAAAATATTGAAAGTAAGCCCGATCCTGAAACTCCTGAAGACTCTGAAAATAATGGAAGTGAGGTGTGATAAATGGAACCTATAAAAAATGATAACAGAAAAGATGATCCTGTAGAAAGACTTGGTAAAACACAAAAGAGAGTGGTAAAGTCGTTATTTAATAATATGGCTTTAATAATTGGTATGTTTATCATTATTGTTGTCATAGTTGTCTTTACAACTGATGTTAAAATATCAAGTGCTTTACATTGGGCTGAAATTGGTCTCACGTTCTTTATTCTTCTGTTTTGCTCGTATTCTATGTATGTGAATTTTGTTGGAAGTGGAACTCGTGCAGGAAGGGCAACTAAAATATATATAGAAACTCTTGAAAAATATGAGACTATCAAGAAAAAAATAATTGATAACAAGCATCAAAACAGAATTGGAGAATTTTGCAGATATTATATATCGGAAGAGCTGAAAAATACTAAAAATTCAATTCTGTCAGAGGTTGGAATAGATTTTGAAGATTATACAGAAAAATATATTGGAAAAGACGAGGAAACTTTGCGGACAGACGAAAGCTTGTCTAAAGCACAAATTGCGGCTATTTGCAAAGCAAACTCTATTCAGCCAGTAAAATTAACTCCTGAAATGATTTTTAAAAGGGGTAGAGGCAACCACAGAAGAAGTCCGTTGGGAATCAAGCCTGAAACACGCAAAAATATTGCCTATGGAACAAAATTTATCTATACCTGTGTAACCTCACTACTTACAGGCGTAATTTTATTTGATGTTATTATCGATCCATCTTGGGCGACCTTTGCTGCTTGTTGCCTGAAAGTCTTATTGGTTGTTTTAAACGGTTTCTTTGGCTATAAAATGGGCTATGAGAATATAACAGTGCATACTGTTGATTATATGAGCGACCAAATAGACTTAATGCAGCAATTAGAACAATATGTCGAAGCTCATCCTCAAATTGTTAAAATCGAAGATAGTGTAGCGGTTGAGGCTTCAACTGAAGAAACGCCAGCTCGAGAAGAACAAGAGATTTTAGTGGAAGAAGTTCCACAGGATAAAACAACTAAAGAGGAAGAAGAAAAACCAAGTGAAGCGGTAAAAGAAAATACAAAATTAGAATTGTTAGAAATAAAAAATATTGAAGAATAATAAAAAATAAGGTGCACTAAACACCTTATTTTTTTGAGGTTACAAAGCGGACGCACGCCGTAGCGACCGTAAAATGCATAGTTGCTGCTCAGGCTACCGTTCGAGTAGACAAGGCGAACGATGCGAGAGGTCGACGAGCTAGGAGTTCTTAACCACCAATACCACGCTGCACCAGCGGCAGGGTCAGAAGAATAATCACTATCATCCACGCACGCTTGCGTTACATAAGCAATTCTACAGGCATTTGTGTTCTCTGAGAAAATTAACTGTTATTTTTGTCTTGTTTTTGATTATCTTCAGCTATTTGAGTGCCTATATATGCTCTCATTTTTGCGTCTTGAAGCTGTTTTTCTTTATTTTCCTGCATAATTTTGTGTAAAACTTGCATTTGTTCAGGAGATGTTTCCTCTTTAACTATTGATTTGCCTGTTTTTTCTAAATATTTTTGCTCAATCTTATCAGGGTCTGCATATTTAATTATTAGTATTTCAGCAATTATACTTAAAATTGTCATTACAGCGAACACGATTCCAACAACTCCACCAGTAACGCCGCAGGCTAAAACAATAAACGACGGAATATTAAAAGCTATCCAAGTGAAAATAAAACCAACGATTCCACTCTTCATTAGGGAAGTAAACGTCGCAAGTTTGCTCTCATATCTGTTAAATTCTATTCTTAAACGCATAAATAACTCCTTTTACAGACACAGTTATTTTATGCGAATATAAAATAAAAGTGCCCTCCAATGGAAGGCACAGTCCTATACTAAACAAACCTTCCATTGTTGCGGCACAATTTTCCTTATGTAAGGTGGAAGTGTTTGTAGATAGGCAAAAAGCCACTCCTCACATAAGGAAATTATTTAATTGTGTCGCATTAAAAGGATAACACAATTATCAAAAAATGTCAAACAATTTAAAAAATTCAAAAACAAAGGGTATTGAAATTTTGAAAATTATTTTATATAATTCAAGTGTGAGGTATCAAAAGATGAAAGGAATGAGATATACAGCAAGACAAAAACGGAAAGCTTTACAGCTGTGGCAAGATGAAAATGAAGATATTTTCAAGGTGTGCAGCAGGTTCAAGTGCACAGAACGTTCTCTTTGGAGGTGGAAAGCATTATATGACGGAACTTTAGAGAGTTTAGAAAATAAATCGTCAAGACCTTTAACTCCGCATCCAAATTCCCATACAATTGAGGAAAAGACGGCTATTATAAATCTTTTTAAGAAAAAGCCTGATATTTCATATAATGAGGCTTTTGGTATTTTGCGAGCCAAAAATGCGTATAAAAGGAGTTATGGAGGGTTTTATAACTTTATTTTAAAAAACAATATCCGACCGCATAAGTTAGTGGAAAAGTATATTCCTCAGCCTTATGAAACGCCTGAAATGCTTGGTGTAAAATGGCAAATGGACGTTAAATATGTTCCTGTAGTGTGCTATAAAGGTGTAATGATACATTATGACGATAATAAATATTATCAATACACAATGATAGACGAAGCAACAAGAGAAAGATTTTTATATCCATACAAAGAGCATAACATACAATCTACGTTAGATTTTGTTAAACGAGCAATTGCGTATTTTGGTTATGCTCCAGCTATTATTCAAACAGACAACGGCTCTGAATTTACCAATATTAAAAAACCAAACCAAAAAGAGCCTAAGATTCACGCCTTAGATATATTATTAAATAAATTAAATATAAGACATCAACTAATAAGAGCATATACTCCAAGACAAAACGGCAAAGTAGAACGCTCTCATAGAAGCGATCAGGAAAGTTTTTATAATCATTTAAAATTTAAAACTTATAATGAACTGAAAAAGAAAATGATGGCGTGGAACATTACATACAACAATCGTCCGCACAGCTCGTTAAGAAATAGAGAGGGTAAACGAGTATGGTGGTCGCCACTGGAGAAAAGGGCAGACTTACTCAATCTTCTTGAAGAGAAGAAAGAAGAATTTGACAAAGTTAGATTTTTAAAGAAAGAAAAATGTAAAACTATTCGGCAAATTTATAAAGTTGCGTAGATTTTATAAGATTGAGGGCGAAATTCCCCCTGCAGGGGGAATAGGTTTTTTATTGTCTAAGCATAAAAATTATTCAGTTTTCTTTGACTTTACTTTAATAAATTAGTAAAATATATCAATAAATTCCTGTGTTTTTAGGTGTTTTTAGCCTCAAAAACAACTTTTCTCAAAAAAAATAAAATTTTTTCAAAAAAATACTGAAAAATGTTTGACAAATCTCAAAATAATCGTAATTTATTATTGACAAATTGATTTCACTGTTATATAATTACGCGTATGACAAATGAAATTATAGAACAATATAGATTAAAATTAATTGAAAAGTTTGGAGATCCAACACCGCGCGAAGTTGATGGCAAAACATACCGCTTTATAAATGAAAATTTAGATGAATTTAATGAAATAGTAGCGCAACTAAATGAAATTGAAGTTTTATTAAACAAACCTATTTCAGATGATGTGCTTGAATTAATTTGTATTTATTGTATGAAAGCAGACACTGCGAGAATTAAAAACATAAGAAAAAGTTTGCAAACATTAAAGAAAGGTTTTTCATACAATTATTATGCAAAAAAGAATGCCTGCGAATTATTTAAAGACCTTGAAAAAGATAAGGAAATAATAAAAGTTAACATTTTAAAACTAATCAATTATTTCCATGCACATATAAATACTTCCTTGGATAGTTATTCAAAACAACATCATCCAATTTTTTAGAAAAAACTTATAAAATTAAGTTGTTATTAAAATTTATAAAAAGAATGAGAAACTTTAAAGTCATTCTTTTTTTTATTTTTGTTGATATGACGTATAAGATTATTCTTGACACATCTTCACGCATTTTGTTACTATAAAATTCAAGGGGAATAAAAATGGATAAAAAATATTATGAAGCGTATGAAGACCGCTACATTCAAGTGCACCAATCACAAAATAAACCTTGGGCCGGGGACAAGCCAAGCCCCACAATCGAAAAATTGCTTAAAAAATATGGCGTTAACTCTAATTCGTCTATTTTAGAGATTGGTTGCGGTGAAGGACAAAATGCCATAAATTTACTTAAAAAGCAATATAACCTTGAAGCGAGTGACGTTTCCAATGAAGCAATTCGTTGGTGCAAAGAACAGGCAAGGCTTGCCGGGGTGGACGAAAATAGATTTTTTGTTATGGACATTCTTAACAATAAATTAGATAAAAAATACGATTTCATTTTTTCAGTTGCAGTTTTACATATGCTTGTGGACGACAATGATAGGCATGAATTTTTTAACTTTGTAAGAAATCATTTGAAAGACGAAGGAAAAGCATTTATCATTGTAATGGGCGACGGTAAAATGACGCGTAAAACGGACACAACAAAAGCGTTTGACCTTGCAGATAGACCTTTTGAAGATAAAACAATTCAAGTGGCAACAACGTCGTGCCGTATGGTCACTTGGGACACATATCTCAAAGAATTTAAAGAAGCAAAATTAAAAGTTATAGACCATTTTCTAGATAAAACCATTTCAGGTTTTGACGTTTCAATGGTTGCAGTTGCAGAAAAAGAAAGCACTTAAAAAAGCATCAATTTGATGCTTTTTTTCTTTTATGATTTATAGTAATTTTTTATATGATTGATAGCAAATTATTTAAAATTTATCTAATTGTAACTTTTCCTTCAATCCACGAAGAAAAGAAACTTTTTAGTTCAACACCGCACTCACTTTCAAAAGCCGAGATTAAATTATCTGGTGTTGCATTTTTATATTTATTCTCTTCAAAATATTTTTTAATAGATGCCACAAACTTTTTTTCACCTACCACTTGGTAAAGGCTATCATACATCAACACTCCTTTAACATATGTGCAGTAGGTGTATTCAGGTTCGGTGTCGTATAAATTTATGGCGCGCATGCTTGTGTCAATCGTGCCTAAAACATCTTCATATACGGTTATAAAAAGTGAATAATTATCTTTGCAGGCGCTAACCATTTCAGCGTGGGTGAAATTGTAGCCGTCGTTGTAATCATAGAATAGAATTGACGAGTATTCGGTTAGCGCTTCGTCTAGCCAAGGGTATAAAAATTCGTCATTTCCAACCATTCCGTACCACCATTGATGCGCGGTCTCATGCACTATAACATTTTTGTAATCGTCTGGGTCGCTAACATCGGCACTTATCATTATAAGATTTGGATATTCCATACCGCCATACACAAAATCGGTTTTTACAATCGAAAAAGTGCTATAAGGATAGTCGCTAAACAAATCTGAGAAAGTTTTTATTGCGTCGACTCCTGCTTTTAAGTTGGAACTAGCATTTTCGTCGTAAAAATAATAGTAGTAAATATTTGTGTTGTTCACTTTTTCTTCAATCACTGAAAATTTATCGCTTAAAACAAGTGCAAAATCGCGAACAGCACTCGCGCTAAAACTTGTGCTCGTTTGTGAATTTGACACATTTTCATCAACTTTTTCACCCGTTCCAGCAACAACTAAATCGCTATCCGCCGTGATTGTAACGTGGTAATTGCTCATTTCGCTATAAAATGGGTCGCCATTAGAATTGTAAGGGGAAACATTAAACTCGCCATTTTCATACACGCATGCAATAGGATAAAAATTTGCGATGTTGATTGTGTTTTTACCATATCCAAACCTGTGTTCACAATTTGGAAGAGTAAAAGAATAATCTATAATTATCTGTGTGCGTTCATTTGGCATTAGTGTTTTATTTAATTTAACATCTAGTATGTTATTAAATTCTTCGCTATACACAACAGAACAGTCCACATTTTCAACTTGCACGCGCGTAACTTCAAATTCTGAATAACTCATTCCGTTTGGATACGCTTCATTTAACTTAGTGCGAGAAACCACACTATCCGTTGCACCTTCTTTAAAAAACTGTGGATACAGGTGGAATTTTATCTCGGTTAAAGCATCTTGAGATGAATTTATGTAATCGAGTTGGACCTTTGCAGTGGCGGACATATCGTCATTTAAATCAACTGTTATGGTGTAATTGGATAAATTGCTTGCAATCTCACCTAAATCGTCCTTACTTTTGCAGGCAGTGCAAGAAAATATTAAAACTAGCGAAAATAAACACACAAAAAATTTTCTCATACAAATAAATATGAAAAATATGTAAAAAAAATAACAAAATAATTAGTTTTTTATGTAATTGTCGTTTAGTGAACAAACTTTTCAATAAATTTTTGTCATTAAATGTTATAAAATTTGGTAAATTTAGGCATGGAAAAACAATAAAGAAATTTTTAGTTTAATAGACAAATTTGTAAAATTGTGTTATTATGTTGACATGTCATTTTGTAAGTTTAGTCCAAGTTTCACAACAAAAGCACAAACAATGGTAGATAACGCTTTTATACTAGACTATTTGCCAAAAGCACCCGATTTATGTGTTAAAGCATATTTGTTAGGGTTACTTAAATGCAATAGTGGAGATAGCGAAGATAACACCATTGAGTTTTTTTCAAAAACCTTAAAGGTATGCGCCGATGATGTTATTTCACTTTTTAAATACTGGGAAGAAGAAGGTTTGGTGCAAGTTTTGTCAACCGACCCTGTGGAAGTTAGATACCTTCCTATCCAAACTTCTGCGTCTATTAAGAAATTTAAAGTGGACAAATATAATGATTTCAACATTCAGGTTCAAGAATTGTTTGGTAAACGCATGATTATGCCAAACGAATTTGCTGAATTTTACTTTTTGATTGAAACTAAACATATGGAAGAGCGTGCACTTCTTCAAATTATAAAGTATTGTGTAGAATATAAAGGCTTTAATTTGAGCCCTAATTATGTGTTAACTGTGGCGCGCGATTGGGAGCGCCAAGGAATTCACAGTTTAAAGCAAGTAACAGAAAAGATAAGCGAACTTGGTGAAGTGGATGATAATATGACTTTGATACTCGACGCTATGGGAAGCAAGCGCAAAGTTCAACTTGAAGATAAGGAACTATTAAACAAGTGGCTAACTGGTTTTGGCTTTGAAATGAATGTTATAATTTATGTGGTTAAACTTATAAAAAATAAAAAACGTAGGCTAGATGTTAATGTGTTGGACGAATATTTGTCCAGATACTTTGAAATGAAACTAATGTCTATTCAAGAAATTGAAGGATACGAAAAAGAAAAAGAAAATATGTATTTTATTGCCATGGCTGTGAATAAAGAACTCGGCATTTTCTATGAAGACCTAACCAAAGAGATTGACACATACGTCGTTGCATGGATAAATATGGGTTTCGATATTGACACATTAAAACTTGTTGCGGACAACTGCTTTAAATCAAGCATACGAACGCTCGACGGTTTTAATAACATCATTGTAAAATTATTTAAACTTGGCATAACAAACACCAACTCATACTTAAAATATATGAGTGACAACATTGCAACGGATAATAGAATTAAAGCGGTTTTAGTGGCACTTGGACTAAACAGAAATGTAAACAATATGGATAGAAATTTCTTCAAAATTTGGTCGTCCGATTGGGGATTTAGCGACGAAATTATAATGTATGGCGCAACGTTAAGTGCAAACAAGGCAAACGCAATACAATATTTGAATAAAATTTTATCCAACTGGAATAGTGAAGGGCTCAAAACTATTGATAAAGTGAAACTTGATAGTGTAAAACCAGAAGAAAAGCAAGAATTTATTCACAACAATTACACAAAAACTGAAATCGCAAGTTTCTTAACTAATCTAGACGAAGTGGAGGTGTAGTATGGACAAACGTCAACTTATCTCAAACATAAAACAAAATTTCATGTTAAAACGTGTGCGCGCACAAGAAGAGTGCGAAGATTACATAAACACGTTGAGAAAAAATGAAGAATTTGACAAATTATACACTGAATATTCGCATGCAAAATTTGAATACTTAAAAACTTCATATGATGAAGAAAATATTGCGCTTAAACACGACATGCAAGACCTTCAAGAAAAAATCAACAAGTATTTAGACGCCCACGGCTATGATAAAAACAAATTAACACCGCAATATGAATGTAAAATCTGTAACGACACAGGTGTTGCAGGTGGGCGAATTTGCTCGTGCCTTATGAAAGAATTAAATAAAACACTTAGCATTAAATCAAGTTCAATTTCTAAATTTAAATCCTTTAAAGATGTGGACACTTCAATCATGAGCGAAGCGGACACAAAAGCACTTGAAATTTTAAAATCATGGTGTGATAAATACCCAAATGTCACAAAATTAAATATTAACATAATGGGTGCGTCAGGGAGTGGAAAAACTTTTCTTATGGAGTGTATGGCAAATGAACTTGTAACTAGTGGGCGCGTGGTAACCTTTAAAACCGCATTTGAACTAAATGAGTTGGCACGTTTATATCACATGGGAAAATCATACGAGTTTGCCGATTTATTAAAAACAGATGTTTTGTTTATTGATGACCTTGGCACTGAACCAATTATAAAAAATGTAACCAAAGAATATTTATATAATTTAATAAATGTAAGGCAGATGAACAATCTTCCAACAATAATCAGCACAAACCTATCTGATAAGGATATTTTGTCACGCTATGACGAGCGAATTTTTAGTCGCCTTGCAAATAAAAACTTATCTATCAATGTGATGTTAACATCTGGGGATAAACGTTTAATAAAAAAAACTAGATAAAATCAAAAATTTCAAAAATTTCAAAAAAATCAAAAGTTGAAAATTATAAAAATATTGAAAAATTGAATAAAAAAATAAAAATTTTTGTATTTTTTAAGTTTAATCATATAAAATTTTAAAAGTAGAATAAAAAATTCAAATAATAAATAAAATAAGATATGAATTATAACGATTTTCCAATTTTAAGTGACGATGCCTACGATTTTCTACGGGACAAGTATAAAAACGAAATGACCTTTGATAGAGAAACGTCTATCAACAAGGTTTGTTATTATTTAAATGAGTGTGTGGGAAGTTGTAAGTCGCTAAAAAGTAAATTGAATTTGAAACTGCGTCAAGCAGTTGAATTTGCGGACGCCCAAATAAATAAAACATTAAGTTCACTCAATGAAACATTTGATATTCGCGTTAGTTCAAATTCAATTAAAGAATTTAATTTATTCACTTTTTTAAAATATTTAACTAATTCTATTGAAATGCTTATAAACCTAGGATATAAAGAAGAAAAGGAATATTATAAAAAAGTTTACAACATTTGTTTAAACTCACTCATTGAAAGTGTTAAGAAAATTGTTGAAGCACTTGAAACTAGCAATATTGGGCTTTATAAATTTATGTAATGTTTACTTTACGTTGCAATTAAAAATTTAAAAATTATCTTAAAAATTAACAAAATAAAAATTTTAAATAATTGCCAAAATAAAAATAATTAAATTAAAAAATAATTAAAAATGCATAAAATAATCAAAAAAATAAGGAATTTCTCCTTATTTTTTATAATTTTAAGTTATTTTCATAAAATTTTTTATTTTTTTATAATTTCATATTCATTTTTTGGTTTGTCTAAAATTGTGTAACCAAGAGATGCTAGTTTATCTCTAAGTTCGTCACTTGTTGCGTAGTCTTTATTCATACGCGCTTGTTTTCGCTTTTCTGCAATCTCAATTATATCAGATGGAATTTCAGATTTTGTTTCTTCAATCTCGTTTAACCTTAAACCTAAAAATCTATCAAAATTTAAAACTAAATTGTATATATCCACACTTTCAGGGTTATTTTTAAGTGCGTCCCACATAACAGATAGAGCAAGTGGAGAGTTTACGTCATCAGCCACATACTTTTCAAATTTCAATTTGTAATCGTCTAAAACGCTTTTTTCTATTTTGTTTGTGCCATTTTTATGTTTTAAAATTAACTTTTTAAGATTGTTGTAACTATCGCGTGCGTTATCTAGTGCGTCAAATGTGAAGTTTTGCGGTTTAGAGTAGTGCGCAGATAAGTAAAACAATCTTAAATCCATAGGTGAATAACCTTTTTCGATTAAATTGTTTAAAGTGTAAATTCCGCCAGTTGATTTGCTCATTTTTCCGCCGTTGAACATAAGGTGTTCTAGGTGGAACCAAATATCCACAACTTCATGACCCGTGCAAGCAAAATTTTGTGCAATTTCATTTTCGTGGTGAACTGTTTTATGTTCAACTCCACCGCCGTGCAAACTGATGTGTTCACCTAAAAATTTATTACCGATTGCGCTACATTCAATGTGCCAACCAGGGTAGCCCACTCCCCAAGGAGAAGGCCATTTTTGAATATGATTATCTTTGGCGATTACCCATAAAACAAAGTCGGCTGGGTTGCGTTTTTCGTCGTCAACACTAATACGAGCGCCAAACTTTTTATCGTTTTGGTTCATTCCGCCAAGTTTTCCATAATGCACATATTTACTTGTGTCAAAATACACACCGTTTTTTGTGATATAACCATAACCATTGTCTAAAATCTTTTGAACAAAAGCAATAATTTCGTCTATAACGCTGGTTGCTGGGCAAATGTGCTCAGGCATTTCAATGTTTAGTGCTTGCATATCTTTTAAACACAAATCCCAATAAAATTTTGCAATTTCTTCTGGCGACTTATTTTCACGTTTACTTGCAACGTCCATTTTATCGTCCCCTTCGTCCGCGTCACTTGTCAAATGACCAACATCGGTTATATTCATAACATGGTTTATATCATAACCTAAATATTTCACTGCACGGCGCACACTATCCATCACAAAAAAAGCACGCATGTTGCCAATGTGTTGAAACCAATAAACAGTAGGTCCACAAAAATAATATGTAACTTTTCCGTTATGCACAGTAACTGCTTCTTTTTTCTTTGTAAGTGAATTATAAATTTTTAATTCCATAATGTTCCTTTTTATATTTATATATGTTTTTGATTATAGAATGTTTTTTATGTTTTGTCAAGGAAATAATATTTTAAAATTTTTAAAGTAAAAAATTAAATTAAAAATAAATTTTCGAAAAATCTAAAAAATATGAAAAAATCACTAAAAAATTCAAAAAAATTAAAAATTTTTGCATATTTTTATAAATTTTTAAAAATTTTTTGCGCTTTGAAATAGATTTTTAATAAAAAATTAAAATTTAATCTCATATTTTTAAAAAATAAAAAAATGTAGAATTATTGTGAAATTTGTAATTTTTTATTTGATAAAAATGAGATAATGTGTTAAAATACTATTAGTTATATTAAGACATTAAAAAGGGGTTAACATGTCTAGCACAAAAGTAAAACGTTTTTCAATATTTTTATTATTGTTGATTTGTTCAATATTTTTGTTTGCATGTGAAACTCGCACCCCAGTTGAAGATATTCATTTTGCAGACGAAAGTATAGTCCTTTTAGTTGGTGACACATATTCACCAAATGTTAGCATCACCCCTAGTTATGCCACCAATAGAAGTTACACAATCACGAGTGAAAATCCATCTGTTGTTACGGTTAGAGATAATGTGTTAACCGCAACGCAAGAAGGTGAAGCAGTTATTCGTGTGGTGAGTTTAGATAACCCTATGCGTGAAGATGTTATGACGGTGAGCGTTAGAAGAAACGTTACAACTTTGGAGACCCCACGTGTTAGTTACAATTCAACAAATCAAACTATTAATTTTGATATGATAGCGAATGCGTCTTCATATACACTTCGCATAAACGGCACAGATATAAACCTAGGTAACAGCACAAGTTATAGTTTGAGTGATTATGAAAATTTAACAGGTTCTGCATTCGACCAAATGTTAACAATTAGCGTTCGTGCGAATGCACTAACTTACAGCCATGCATTTAACAATTCAAGTTTTTCAACAAGTTTAAAAGTTTATCAAGCTAAGAGCGTTGCAAATGCTCGCATTGTTGGGGGAATTTTAAATTTTGATAAAACGAGTGCTACAAATTATCAAATTTCGTTAGACGGTAGTGAAATTTCAACCACGTCTGCAAACCGTATTGATTTAACCAATGTGAATGCCAACCTTTCTGGTTATCTCGATTTAACTGTTGTTAGTTTGGTGGACGACGCCTTAAAAACAGACGCGACCGCAACATATTACAATTCATTGCCTGTTACTTTGCGAGTTAAAGTTATGGACGCTGTGAACGCTAGAATGATTGAAAACACAATAAATTGGCAAAGTAACGCAGAAGCGGAAAGTTACAATGTTTATGTTGATAATATTTTAAAAGCAAACACAACGAACAACTATTTCGATTTGTCCACGCTGGAAGATTTTGAAGATATTGTTTACATATCTTCTGGGCACACTTTACGCGTTGAACCAGTTATAAATAGTGCTAGCGTAAATGTTATTAAGGTTGTTTCTTCTTCTGCAAACCTTGATTTTAATAGGCTTCAAACTCCAAGTTTAACTGTGTCAAACAACCTTATCAGTTGGGATGCAATTGCTGGGGCTTCAAGTTATGTTGTGAGCGTTAGTTACGGTGAAATTTCAACAAGTATAATCACACAAAACAATAGTTTTTCATTAGATAACTATCCATCTAACCAAAACTATACGGTTAGCGTTCAAGCAATTTCGTCTTATAACGAAAATTATTTGTCTTCATTCGTTGATAGTGTAAACATTAAAAAGAGAGCAGAAGTTGAATTAAACATTGACAATTACATTCTTAGTTTCAACACAACCAATTCTGATAGTTATTTAGTTGAATTTTTAACGATTGACGACACTTATTCAAACACCATAGTTGCAGATAGTGATAATTACACATTAGATTTGTCAACATTCAATTTTAACGTTGGTGAAAATTCAGTTTATGTAACACATCTAGGCAACAATGGCGAGATATTTGATAGCGCTACAACTAGCATTAAATTTGTGCAATTAACAGACGAAGAAGATATTTCAATGTCTAACGGCGTGGTTAGTGTTGAAAGAGATGCAATAAATGAAAATGCTACATATAGATTTAGAATAACTGGTGGAGATGTTGATTTCACAGTTGATAGCACGAGTTATGAGTTCAACACAACTAGCGAAGAGTTGGAAAATTTCTTGCCTGCTGGAAATTATAGTATATCATTATATATTTTAGGTGATGGTAAAAACACATTCTCCATTGCTAATGACGGGCTATCCGCCTTATCTTATGAATTTGAAGTGTTAGGTGCACCTATTTTGAGTGTTCCAAATAAGGCTGAACAAATTTTATCAATATCAGAAATTGCAAATGCTGAAAATTATGTGATTTATCACAAAGTTGCTGATAATTTTGAAACTTTTGCAACAATATCAAACAACACATGTGAATTTGATATTGAAGAAAACGAATTGATTTTCCGCGCTCAAAGTATAGGCAATGGAAGCACAACTTTAAATTCCTGCTATTCTGACGAAATCACCGTTCAAAAATTGTCAACACCAACTTTAACTTACGATAGAAGTTCAGATGTTATCAGTATTGTAGATAACAATAATTCAGGCATAGTGAATGGTTATGTGTTGACCGTAAACGGTGCACCAACTGATTATGATTTTACTTCTACTTACGAAAATTTTGTTGTTGGTGATAACGAATTTACAGTCTACATTGAAGCGGTGGACGCATCGAATAATATATTCTATTTAAATTCAGATAGTTTCACATTAAATATAAATAAGGTAGACGGCGAAGCGGTGTTTAATATCAATGGTCAAGGTCAACTTATCATTGAACCATTAAACCAAGATACTGAAAATGATTTAGTGTTATCAATTACTATTGGTGATAGCGAAATGTTGTTTGAAACGGACGGCACGTCACTTGTCTATAATGATTATTCACTTGATTATGTATATAATGAAGGTCAATATATAATTAACCTATTAAATGATGCGTATGAACCTATCATATCTGAACTCGATAGTGCAACAAACTTCACTGTGAAAGTTAAATTCGTGCCACAAGGCGAAACGAGTGTGGATAGTTCGTATAGCACTGAACAAATTGTGCAAATAGAAAATGAAAGTTTAATAGGAAGAAATGGTCAAAATTTAACAATTCGCTTAGCCGAACTTACTCACAATTATCAAAACTACTCATTGCTTATAAATGATACTGTTGTGATTGATTTAGATAGCAGCGCGGTTGTTGATAGCGAAGCAGGATATGTCCTGGTTGATGTTGCTTATGTATATTCGTTCCTTGAAGATAACTATTCGCAGTTTGAAGTGAGCGCTATCACAAAAAATATAAACTCAACAAGTGAAAACTTGCGTCTTCCTAAAAAGAGTGACAGCACATTTGTTGCACGTGCAGACCAATTGGTGTTAACACAATCAAAAGATAATAACGTAGCCAACAATTCAGTTGTAATATCATTTAATATAGACCAAGGCGAGTTTGATAAAACATATCAACTTAGCGTGTTTAATTTAATTGATGGTGTTAAGGCAAATGAATACACAAAGATTTATTCAAATTCAGATGCAGATAGCGGAATTATCTCATTTAACCTTGACGAAGTAAGTTTAACCGGCACATTATACATTACAGTTACCACACTCACAACAGGTGATAAACTAGTGGATGGCAACACAGTTTTGATGTTCAATTCGCTTGAAAGTGAACGAATTGAAATTAGTAAACTTGATGCAGTTATGAATGTGTATGTAAGCGATGGAATTTTGCATTTCGACGCAGTTGAAAATGCGGTGGGTTATGAAATTTACAATGTAACTGGTTCGGTGCAACAAAAATTAAATAATGGAATATTGCAAGACACCACTTATGGGCTAACAAACCTTACTGGTGAAGCATATATTGCAGTTAAAGCAATAGCAGATTTAACTGGTTCAAATTCAAATTTGAGCGAGAGCATTCATGTTAACAAGTTGGCAACACCAACACTAAATATTGTTAATGGTGAGATAAATTTAACATTATCTAGCGTTGCAATCGGTTTATTACAAAATGAAAGTGTAGATATTAAAATTCAAGCAGGCAATGGCTTAACTTCATTTGATTATGAACTTGTTAGCGATGGAATTAGTGTTGAAAATAACACGGTTCAAATTCTTTCAGACGCATTAAACGCAAGCGGAGTAATGAACTTTGGTTTAAACTCACCACTTAATGAAAATTTAACATTCAAGTTAGTTGTGAACTACACAAGCACAGATACAGACGAAGAAATATATTACATCAATTCAAATTCGGCAAGTATAAGTGTTTATGGTTTGTTGCAAGTAACTAATTTAAGAAAAAATTCAACAGAAAATGATTACGACGAATATGTTGAAACAATTTCCTTTGATGCAAACGCAAACAATGTTTTAAATGCTAATAATTTAGTTAATGGTTACACATTTAGAGTGGTTACAAATGACGCAACTTACTACTCAACTGACACAAGACTAAAATACAGGCAAATTGCATCAATTAGCGATGTGGACGGAACAATTGAATATGAATATTTATCATATTCTGAATTGTTAACCAGCACAAATTTCGTTTTCCCATACGGTTATGACGAAAATGAAGACGGCTTAATTACTGACGACGAAGTGTTTAGAGATGGCACATTTGCTATAAGTGTTAAAGCAGTTGCCAATGTGATATCAGGATACAATTTAATCAACAGCACATATTCGCAAGCAATAGAATTTTCTATTCTTGCAACACCAAATTTAAATATTATAAATGGAACACTAAATTGGGACGGCGGAGAAGATTATTCTTACATTGTTAGAGTGTATGATAGCGTTAATGAAGATAAGGCATTGTTAGAGATTGATAATGTTAGTGAAAATTATTTCGATTTTTCAAATTCAATATTTAATCATTATATTGGTCTTTACGGCGTAAGTGTTCAAGCGATTAGCAATAATCCATTAGTTGTAAACAGCCGTGAGAGTGATGCAAAACTTGTGTTAAGGTTACCAGAAGTTGTTGATGCGAAGGTGGACGACGGTTATTTGGTGTTAACTGCAAATAGTTATTTCAGTTTAGCAGAAATTACGTTTGTGGACACAATCGACCCAACCCGCACTCAAATAATAACCTATTCACGTGCAATGCAAGCAAGTGAGTTATTAGACGAACTTGAAATAGAAACATGGGAAGATTACAACGCTGAAAATGTTTCTTCACTATTTACAAGTTCAAACTTTATAGCACTAAATTATGATAGTTTAATTATGAGCGTTATGCCTAATAGAAGTTACACTGTGAACGTGCGCTTGATTGGTAACTCAGATAACAATAGACCGATAGTTAGTTCAAAAAGCACTATAAATGCCGGAATGTTAAACGCAACTAAACTATCAAGCACCACAACCGAAGTTGAAAAGGGTGTGTTTAAATTCGATACGATTGACGAGTATAAAAATTTAAACATCAACTATAACTTTAACAATGCTATAGTAGCGCAAGAAAACACTATTTGGAACAATATGCGTGTGTATAAAGTGGAAATCACAGCGTCAAATATAGCGCATGAAATATACGCATTAGATTATTATGCTTTTGAAACGGCAATTTCAACAGGAATAATAAGTGCACAAGATTACGAAATTGTGGAAAACAGAGAAAACTTATATGCAATTTATAAATATTCAACTGATGAAACAAATTATTTGTATTTCAATGTTTTCGAAAATAACACAATAAACTTACGCGATTATGATTATATATATTATTATCAAATTACAAATGAAGTTACCGATTCAGAATCAACATTCACAGGTTCAACCACAATTTCAAGTGTAAACTTATCTGCTGGTGGAGCGTTTGTTGTAAGCATTTCGCTTCTTGGTGGTGATAGTATAATTGTGGAAAACACAACTAGAACGTCAAATATTGCATACTTAAATGCAGATGTCACCGATTTAAACACCTTTATAAGATATGGTAATAACAGCATTTCAACACAAAATGGTCAAGTGTTAATTCAAAACATGCAGATTGTGGTGGAAGAGCAAGTTGTTGACTATCCAATCTATAAATTACGTGTAAATTTACTTAATGATGCAGAAAATGTAACAAACATTTATCTATATCATTCAGATGTTATGACGCTGGAACAAGCCCAGACTATTACAGGGGACAGTGATGGAATATACTCTGAAATCGTGTTCTCAGATACACAACAAATTTTATTTGATTTTGCAGAGTATTTTACATATGGTTCATATCAAATAGATGTGCAAACCTTGGCTGGTTTATCTTCTGATAGTGAGCAGGCGGACTATTTGTTAAATTCACGAGTTCCAACTACCAAATACAATTTAAGAAAGATATCTTCAACTCAGTTTGTGGCAAACAGTGGAGATTTACAATTTGATTTAGCATACATCACTGGTGCAGGTGGAGAAACAACATATATTTATAATTATGAAATCACTCTCCACGACCAAACAATCGACCAAGAATATGTGTATAATATAACGAGCACAAGCGAAGGCGTAACAGTTCAAAACAACCGAATTGTGTATACACTTCCTAGTGAAATAACCACCACATTAGGCGAAGAAGTTACCATTGATAATGACCATAGTTTCACAATAAAACTAAGAGCATTAGCATTGAATGAACAATATGTTATAAACGGAAGTTATTTAGAAACGGACGGAACAGATTATACAATGCAATTTGTGCGTTCTAGCGGAGTAAGCAATGTTAGAATTGAAGACGGCGAATTAAGATGGACAGTTGAAGAAGATAAATTCAACACTCAAGTTAGAATTGATTTAGCGTTCTTAGATGCAAATTCTCAAACTCAACATATCACATTTGCAACATTGGGAACACAAGTAAATGACGAACACGGAAATTACCTATATCATTCATATGCCTTTACTGACGGTTTATATAACATAACTTCCACGGGTGGACAAACCTATATCAATTCGTCGGTTGACTACACTGTTTCAATATGTGTAATTGGCACGTCTGGTTCAAACAATGCAATAATTAGCAGTGCGTACTCAGAAGGTATCTTAATGAACAGATTATCAGCGGTTAATAGTTCAAGCATAACAGCAGTGAATGGTGTGTTAACATGGAGCGCAGTTCCTGACGCGATAAGTTATGTTGTAACAATGTCGGTCGGTGGTAACGAATACAATTTCAATGTTGAAACTAATAGTATAGATTTCAGTGAAATTAGAGATGTTTCAAATAATCTTCTTTCTGCTGGTCAATATAATGTGTATGTTCGTGCGATTGGAGATAATCAAATAACCGCTATGCGAACGAATGCAAGTTCAACGTTTACAAAGTTATCAACAGTCACAGGAATTGCAATAGACACAACTGATAGCAACTACATATCATGGAACGCTGTAAGTGGAGCAGAAGGATATTTTGTAACCTTTACATATGGTGATAACCTAGTTGAAACAACTATGATTGAAGATGGCTCAACAACCCGTGTGTTAGTTCCTGAAAACATTGTTGGCCAATTTGAAGTTAGCGTTAGCGCTCGTGGTGTTGGTATTAGTAGAACCTTAAACGGCGAAGCAGGAATATTTGTAAGTTCAACTTCACGCCCAAGCGCAGTAAATGCAATTAACTTTGACACAGAAAATCAAAGATATTATTGGTCAGTTGCAGACGACTTCCTACCTAGTGACACATTAAGAGTAAGTTATAACTTATACGAATATGTTTCAGAACCTTCTTCGCCAACAGGTTCAACATTAAGTTCAAGTTCGTCACAACAAGTTGTCACAATAAATGCCAATGATGCAAATTCGTACTATGAAGAAAACAATGTTAGATACTATTTCTTCAAGCCAACAGTTATGGGAATGTACACTAACTTTGTGGTGCAAGTAACGCGTGCAAACAGCAACAATTCTCCAACAAGGGGATATGAAAACGTTGATTTGAACTTGTATTCATACGGTGCTGGAACAAGCGAAAATCCTTATAGAATTAAGAATTCAACGCACCTAATGAATATAACATATAACGAAAGCGCAAACTATGAATTGATAGAGTCTGTAAACTTGAGTGATGTTAACATTGCAAGTAGAATTAGCGAATTTGGAGCAATTATATCTTCTAATTTCTCAGGTACTTTGAATGGTAACAATTCGGTTATCTACGGCTTTAATAACTTAGTGCTTACAAGCGCGAATAGTTTTGCCTTATTTAGCACTTTAAACAATGCAACAATTTATGATTTGTCAATAGGACTTACAGATAGTGACACAAATATCTCAAATTCGTTTGCAAATAACTATTCAGATGTGGTAAACTTATCAGTGTTAGGAATAAACGCTAACAATTCAACTATTGAGAATGTGGATGTAAATAGATTTGTGTTCATATTATCAGGCAATGGAACACTTTCTGGAAACGTAAATGCTTCTGGACTAGTTGCAAATCTAACAAATTCTCAAATAGTTGATAGCAATGCAACAGTAACGTTCAACTTCAACTTAACATTCACTTCCCAAGTTAATGTTGGTGGTATGGTTGCGGTTAGCGCGTCATCTAGCCTAACTTCAACTAGCGGAACATTCAATTCAACACTGACATTAACACAATCAAATTCAAACAACTCATTCAACTATGTTGGTGGTGTTGTGGCGCAATTTGTGGGTGAAGATACTAGAATAAGCGAGATTTCTAACGCAGAGTCAAATGTCAACCTAACAAATGTATATGCAAATTACATGGGTGGCATAGCAGGTCTTGTGCAACTTGCTAGAATTACTGATAGCGTTGCAACAGGTAACATCACCAATCAAGCGATAAATAAAAACACATTTATGGGTGGTGTTGCAGGTGTAATTCAAAGTTCTATAATAGATAGCGCAGGAACAGAAATATCATTTACTTTAAGAGTAACTAACAATTCAACAACGTCAATCTATATTGGTGCTTTGGCTGGTAATATAACAACTATTTCAAATATTAGTAACACAATAAATAATTGTTACTCATACTACGAAGTGGTTGAAGGTCAAACAACAATTTCAGGTGGTGTTGTAACAATGGGTATTTATGGCAGAAATGTTAATAACACACCTATCAATAACTGGACTATAACGGGGTAAATATGAATTATAATGACGAAATCTTAGAGAATAAAGCATTCAACATCTTTAAACAAGTTTTGTTTGATATTGTTTTGGCTATATGTATAATGCTTGCTATCGCTTTAATACTTGTGTATGGTTTTAGGTTTAGACCATACGAAGTGTTAAGCGATAGTATGTACCCTGTGTTTAAAACTGGAGATATGGTTATTGTGAAAGCGCAAGATGATTACGAAGTGGGTGATATAATAAAATATAATTTAGGTTCTGTCGCTGTAACCCACAGGCTAATTGCAGTAAAAGAACACAACGGAGTGAAATACTATATAACACATGGTGATAATGTTCAAAGCCCAAACACTGAAAATGGTTCAACCACAGTTGATTGGGAATTAGATGCGGCATTCTTTGAAGATAAGGAATACACAGATATTGTGGTAAACGGAACTAAGCAATATCCAAATATAGACGTTTTAGAAATTTCAGACATTGAAGGTAGAGTTGTAACAAGCATTGCCAACTATGGCACATATATAAATTTTATAGCCGACCACAAATTGTTGGTAATTGCTATGATTATTGCAATATGGTGCGTGTGTGCAACAGTGCAAAATGAAATCGAAATGAGAAAAACAAGGAGAATTTGGATTGCATAAATTTAGAGCAAAAACTAATAAATTAATAATTATTTTAAGCGTCATAATTGGCGCGGTTTTTGCTATTACAATAGGTGCAACTTATTCAAGTTTAACATTGTCGTTAAACGTTGGGTCAAATCCAAATTCAACCACAACATATTTAGCAAAGCAAGAGTATCAAGTTATAAATGATAGCGTGATTTCACCAATTCCGTTTGGAGATGGCGCAAAACTTAGTGAAGTTGCAATAGAATATTCATATTCTTATGATATAGATGTCAGAATTCAGTATTCTCTTAGTTGGTCTAATGGAGCAGACGCAAGTAATGTAATACTCACAATGCCTAATAGAGATAACTTTATTGTTGATGATGAATACATATTTGTCCGAGATGCAATTAGTGCAGGCACTGGAAAGTTAACAGTCATTTCAGCAGTCAATTTTGTTGACACGTCGGACGAAACATATCAAGGCGCAAGTTTAACAATAAACATAGTTGATGTTGACGTCTATATTGCGAGTGATAGTGCTTCAGATTACACTTCAAATCACGCACTTGTTCAAGGTTTAAACAGCGTTGCTGCAACTGCTTGGTTAAAATATAAAAATCAAGAAACGGACACATCGAATGTGGCAAACGCATATGTAATTGCTTACAATTATAGAAGCGATTATGAGCATGGTATTTATCACCCTAATTTGCAAACCGCATATTATTACGACACAACAAATAGTCAATATGTTGCACAATATGGAAATCGCTATTATGCAGGGTTATCATTGTACGTTGTAACAGGGTCAAGCCCTATCAGACTTACTGTGAGAGCAGTAGGTTTATGGAGAACACCGAGCAACACAAACGCAAGTTCTGATGCTTTGGTGTTTGAAAATAACATTCGCTTTAACTATGATAGCGATTGGGTATATCAAAGCACATTGGACATCTTTGATTATATGTACTATTCATATGTCATTCCAGCAAATACTGCAATTTATATAGATGTGCTTGATAGTATTGAAATAACAAGTATTACCAATCTTGCAAACACAGATTATGGCAACAACAAAATGATTACACAATTAACAATAAATAGTGTGTCATTCACAGACTTTACAAATGGTATTGCATCAGGAAGAATTGCAACAGTAGATAATGGTGCAACAACAACTTATGTTAAGCAAACTCTTGATATAGAAAATAGCGGAGAATATAACCCATATCTATACAACTTAACATCAGCAAGCCAAACAACGGATATTCCAACAAGTATATTGGTAACAAACAACACGAGTTCTAGAAAAAATATATCTTTAACATTAACATTAAATGCGGTTATAAGCAATGGTAGAACACGTAAAGGTGAAGGCGATATCGATTTTAGCGATACACAATACTGGGCAAGATTAGAGTTCAACTCTAATAATTATGTGGCAACGCAAAAATCTTTTGGCACATACATAGCGCCTTATTCAACTGTTGACTTGTTTGATTACTATGCAATAGGTGCAAATTTCTATAATGATTTAGTAACAGCTTCAAATGGTTCATTTGATGCTTGGGTATATCTTGAAGTTAGTGTTACAGAAACAACAGTTTCAAATTCAACAACAAATTCAAATTTAGATATAATTGCAACAGTTAACAATTCAACTGACAGTTCTACTGTTGAAGTGTATGTAAAAAATAACACTGCAAATGTGGTTTCTAATATAACAGCAAACGTTAATTTAACTAGAGATGTAACAACATACTCACAATTATCAACTCAGCCTAGTGATTGGCAACACTTGTATTGGCGATATTATTATAATGATGGTTCAGGTTATCAATTAAACACAAATCCGAACTTTAACACGCAAACCTATTATGTAAGAAATGTAAACGTTTCACCAATAACAATATCAGGAAACTACGTTGCATCTAATGGGTTTACACTTTCTAGTGGCACAACATTTACATCTTCAACATTGAGATTGCTTCCAGGCGAGAGCGCAAAGGTTGTTGAAATCACGTTATCAAATACTGTTGACGGTTTAAGTTTAAGTTCTGCAACAGCAAGCGGAGCGTCTGCATCAGTGTCAACAACTGTTGAAATAGTAAATGAAGGAACGTCTAGTGCGTTTATTGTAAACAATTCAACCAATTCATATTACATAAGATTTGCAGGCACTTTAGCAACAACTGATAGTAAAATTCAATCAACTGGTGGCTATAATTATTACATTGGAATAGTAAGACCAGGTCAAGTGATTAGTCTAAGTATGAGCGCAGGAAATAACCTAGCAGTTGATAGTATACTTGCAACAAACAAGTATGATGACACAACGAACCAAACTATTACAACTAGTTGGGGAGCAAACATAGCAGAGTTATATTCAAACTATTTTAGTTTAAATAATTAATAAAAAATAAAGGGAGCAAAATGAAGTTAAAAAGCAAAAAGATTAGCATAATTGGAGTAATCGTGATTATCGCGCTAGTCTTTTTGTGCACTTTTAACATCACATATGCTTACTTTACGTCGGTTGCTAACATTGAAGGCAATTTAAATTTTGGTTCCCTTGATGTGCGATTTGCCTATTATAGTGGTGGAGTTACCACCCTAGAAAGTGGTGAAACAACTATGAGTGTTATCCCTGCGTCTAATTCTTCAATTTCACGTGGTTCAACATTCACATTTCAAACTCCAGAAGGTCAAGCAATCACATATTTAGGTTTTAATTCAAATTCAAGTTGCACAAGTTATGTAGCATTAAAAGTAAATGCTTATAAACTTGTTGACGGAGTGGCGGATACAACCACAAATTACGGTGAATATTTTACTCTAAATTCGGCAAACAACCGTATTGTTTTAGGTAATGGCACTGGTTCTCAACGTGACGATGTCTACTATTACACAACAGCAATCACAGCAAATGGTTTCGTGGAATTTGCAGAGAGTATGACACTTAGCAACGATGCACCAGTTGACTTATTAAATTCAAGTATAGAAATAACAATAACATTTAAAGCAGTTCAACAACCAAACCAAGCATATTTGTACGAGTTTGGTAGCGAATGGGGATATTTGGAGAGTTGGAGTTAATGAAAAAGGCATTAAATAGGTCAATATATTGGGGATTTTCAGTTTGTATAATACTGATATGTCTTTTAATGCCAATTTTGACCACTAACGCTTGGTTCACAGCAGGTGAAAACCAACAAATTCAAATAATTGTCAATATTGAAAATATAAATTTGAATGTTTATCAAAGAGTAAATGGAGACACTGGCGATGGCGTACTTATTAAAACCTTTGACGAAAATGATAGTTCAACAGAAAAATCATATATTGATTTAACAGACGGAAGTGGCACAGGTGTTCGTGAAATTCTTCCAAATCAAAGTTATTCATTAAATTTAACGTTAAGAAATGCGGATACCGGTGCGGCATCTGTGTATGTAAGATATAAAATTGAAATGTATGTGAACGGTTTAACAGACACTGCAATTCAATTGAATATCTCAGGTCAAACCGCACCAAATGGAACAACGGCTGGTTTTGAATTAGATTCTGATGGTTACTACTATTATCGCAACTCGGCGGGCAACCAACAATATCCATCACAAGCAAATTTGAACATGCTAACATCATTTAGTATTCCTTACAGTGAATTTGTAAACAATGACATTAATGCGGACACTGTTAAATTAGTGGTGACAGTTGAAGCGTTCGACCTAGACCCAAGTTTGGGCACAACATAAGACTTATAAAAATTAAATTATAAAAGGGGGAACTAGTTATGGATAATGAAAATAAATCAGTTTTAACGGATAGTTCTCTTTCAAATCAAAATTCAACTAAACCAAATCAAAATGTGCCAAAAAACACAAATAATGAAGGTTTAAATACTAAACCTGATTTAGATAATAAGAAAGCAGGTAAAAAAGAAAAATCATTACGTACAACCTTAAAATCTGATTCTATCGACTTGGTAGAACTGGAGCAATTGAATGAACAAAATTTAAGAAATTTTAGAGCACGTTCTAAACGTAACAGAGCGATTATCATAGTTTTAACTGTTTTGTTAGTTGCAGTTATTGTCACAATCGGAATTTTATTAGGAATAGCAAAAGTAACAAATAATTGCTTCTTGTATGTTAGTGGAGATGGAACGGCTGTCCACGTTGTTGACGGTAATGAATTGTCTAGATTTAGAACGCCTGGTGAAATAACAGGCAATAGGCTTTTAGAAATTGACTTAGATTTAAAGATTGAATCGTCTGGCTCATACAATGTGCGTTTTACAATTCAAGTTTTCCAAGACGACCAAGAACTTGAAAACACAATTATATACGAACCAAATCGCACACTATTCTCAGCAGGAAATGATGGTTATTATTATAGTAAATCTCCAATTTCTGGTGAGCAAACAATAAATTTATGTCAGGGAGTGTTAATAGATTACCACTACGAAAACACTCTTAACATTAATAATTTTAGAATGGAAGTGCACACATATTTAGAAAGCGCGTAGTTATAAAAATTCACCATATGGTGAATTTTTTTCATTTTATTTTGACATATTAAAAATTTTGTTGTATATTTAAATTGAAATGAAAGAAGAATTAATTAAAAAAATTAAAGATAACTTTACTTTAAACGAAAAAGAACAAAAAATAATTGAAGAATATATAATAGACGACATGAATTTACAGCGTTTATCTTTTGTGATAGACACAATGATAACATACCACATTCAGTCTGATTTTTTAGTTGTTTATATTGTTTACACACACGGCAAAATCAACGAAGAAAAAGCAGAAGTTCAATTTAAAAAGTTTAATAAAGAAGAAAAAAGATTATATGAGTCTTTTAAACTTTTGCGTGATGTAACAACTCTAAACCGCGGAGCAGAAGCGGAAGATATTAGGCATTTGTTTTTAGCAATTTGCCAAGATATGCGAATGGTAATTGTAAAATTTGCGTCCCTTTTATATGATTTAAAACAAATAAAACTCCCAATGACCCAACAAGATAGAGAATTTGTTAAAATGGTGAAAGAAATTTTTGCACCGCTTGCTGAGCGTTTAGGTCTAAATAGATTTAAAAATGATTTTGAAGATATCACATTCGAATTACTAGAACCAGATGCTTATAACCGCTTAAAGAATGAAGCGTTACTAAAAACGAGTGTAAATCAAAAGCAGATTGAACTAACAACCAAAAAATTAAGAAAAATATTGCACGAACTAAATATTGAAGGTGAAATTCAATCTCGTCAAAAGCACTTTTATAGCGTTTATAAAAAACTTACCACAAAAAATATACCACTTGGTAAAGTTTATGACCTAGTTGCAATGCGTGTGATTGTAAATACGGTTGAAGATTGCTATGCAGTGCTTGGTAAAATTCATGCAATTTATAAACCAATTCCAGGAAGGGTGAAAGATTATATAGCAAACCCAAAACCAAATGGCTATCAAAGTTTGCACACAACAATAGTTGCAGACAACACTCGTCCACTTGAAATTCAAATAAGAACACATGAAATGCACCGCTTGTCTGAATACGGTGTGGCTGCACACTGGATATATAAAGAAAAAAGAACTCAAACAAAAGCAGATAAAAAATTTGTTTGGTTCAGGCAAATGCTCGAAAATTCAAAGGACCTAGACAATGAGGAATTTTTGCAAACATTGAAATCAGACCTTTACGGTGAAGCAATAGTTGTTCAAACACCAAAAGGCAAAGTGTTAGAATTTCCACTTGGTTCAACAATACTTGATTTTGCATACGCGATTCACTCTGAGATTGGCAATAAGTGTGTTGGCGCTAGAATAAATGGTAAAATGGTGCCAATCACAACAAAACTAAAAAATGCTGATGTGGTTGAAATAATCACCAACCCAAACAGCAAAGGTCCTTCACGTGACTGGTTAAAATATGTTAAAACCACATCTGCAAGGAGTAAAATTCGTGCGTTCTTTAAAAGCGAACATAAGGACGAAAACATAAAAACAGGTAAAACTATTTTAGACCAAAATTTAAAAGCGAAAAGTATAACACTATCAAAGGAAGAAAGAGAAGAGTTCTTAACTAAAATTGCATCAGGTTTAATGATAGACTCAATCGATGGGCTTCTAGCAGAAATTGGTGCGGGTTCAATTTCTATTTCAAGTGTGGTAAATAAAATTGCGGGATTTATTTCAAAAGAGAGATTGGAGAGCATAACTAACAAAAATGTGCTAACCATAAAACGAAATAAAGATGGTATTTTAGTGGACGGTGACGGTGGGTTACTCATTCGTTACGCAGGGTGTTGCACGCCTGTTGTTGGCGACGATATTATAGGTTACATTTCGCGTGGTCGTGGGGTCACAATTCATAGAAGGGAGTGCATAAATGTTAAAAATTTAGAGCCAGAAAGATTGATAAAAGTTGAATGGCAAAAAGATTTGGTTTCTGATTTTATCACAACCATAAAAGTTGAAACAGAAAACAACCCTAAAATGATAAAAGTGTTAACCGATTACACTCGTGAGTTGAAAGGTAAACTGAAAGGCTTTGGCTACATGCAAGTTCAGGATAAACTGCAATTTCAAATTGTTGTTCAAATTAAAAATAAAAGCGAACTTGATAGTATAATTAAAAATATTAAGTCTATAAAAAATGTTCAAACAGTTTATAGAAGTGAATAAATAAAAAATTTTAAATAAAAATTAAATTTAAATAAAAAAAATAATAAATATACTAAAAAATAGGTAAAATTTATAAAAATTAAATAATTTTTTTAAAAATAAAAATCATGTGTTAAACATGATTTTTATTTTTTATTTTTCACCAAGTGATAGATAATCGTTTGGGTCAACTTTAACACCGTTTAAAGTCATTTCAAAGTGAAGGTGTGCGTTTGTGTTTAACTCTTGCGCCATTGATGTGCTAACTGTGCCGATTTGTGTTCCAGCAGTTACAGCATCACCAACTTTAACTAACACATCGCTATCAAGTGACTTATATATTGAAACAAGTCCGTTATCATGGCTAATTTCAACAACTGTACCTTCTAAGTAGTTAGTGTAAACGTTGGTTACTGTGCCATTTGCGATTGCATAGACGGCTGGGTTATCAGTTGGAACAAAGTCAATGGCTTTGTGTATTTCCCATTGTTTTAATGTATCATTGTATTGAAGTTTAGCACCAGAATAGTCTTTAACAATGGTCGCATTTTGCATAGGTAACACATAACTTACAGCGGATACAGGCAAATCGTCGGTTCCGCCAACATCACCAGTAGGGCGATTATTATTTCTATTGTTTACAACAGCGATTGTGATAGCGCATGCCATAACGAGCAAAGCAACGATTGTTGCGTATATTACACTTGTGATAACCTTCTTCTTTTGACTAGAATTTGTATTGTTCATCATTTCCTCCTTGCAGAGATGATAGACAATTTTTTTTCTTTTAAACAAATTTTTAAAAATTTTTTAAAATTTTAATTATTTTCATTTATTGGACTGTTTATTTTGCACATTTTGTATTTATAAATATGAAATTTCTTTAATTTGCAATAATCATTTTTTTAATATGCAAATTATTTTAAATTGTAATAAATTTTCAACTAATTTATATATTAAAATATTTTTATATAAATTTTAATAACTACCTAATATTAGTGGCCAACCAATAATAGAGTAGTTAGGATAAATTGCAATTTGAATATTTACTTTTTGATTTTCAATAGTAACATTTTTGTTTATTTTATCTGTGTAGGCGTATATAATAGTTGCGCCAGTTTCTAATTGTTCAACTTTAATAGTTTTTGCGTTAAGAGTTTGCAAAGCTGAAATTGGTTCAAAGTTTTGTATGGTTAAACTTTCACCTATTATAGGAACGTCTTCATTTAATTCACCTATGTTCATAACACAACTGCCAAGGTTTATAAAATTCTCACTAGCGGGTGCCATGGTGTAGGCATAATATTCACCAGAGAAATAATCAAGAAGTGAAAATGAGTTTGTCGTTTTTGCACCACTAATTAAAATTAAAAACATTAAAATAAAAATTAGCAATTTTTTCATATGTAAAATTATATTGCCGAAAGTAAAATTTTAATCAAAAAATAATAAAAAAATTGAAAAATAATATATTTTTTTGTAAATTTTTAAAATTTTTTCATAAAATTAAATAAATTGAAATATTTTAAAGTTTATTTATTATTATCAGTTTTTTTAAAATATTTATACGCCAAAAACATTGTATAGATATAAATAAGAAAGAATGGTATCACTAGTTTTACAATAATTTTTTATTTTTTCAACTATTTCTGTTACGTGTTCATTTGAAATCACGTGGTATTTTAAAAATTCAAAAATAGTTTGTTTTGTTTTATCACAGGCTAAATTTAATTTGTTAAAGTTTAGTGTTATTAAATTTTTGAATAATTGATTATTTGCCATGGCATAAAATTTATCAATCAAAGCATAGTTTTCACGCACTGATTTATACACATCAACTAATTCGTATGCTTTGTTTTTTATTGCAGTAATTACAATATTAAATGAAGATATCAAAAGATAGTCGACTAAACATAAATCTTGAAAGTTGATGTTGCATTTCTTTATTATGTCAATATCTATTAAGTCCCAATGGGCGGGTAGTTTTTTTATTTCGTTTAATATGTTTTTTTGAGTGATGTCACCAACATTAAAGTCAAATTCAATTTCACTAGTTTGAGTGTATAGTAAATCAAACAAAAAATTATAAAAACGATTAAAAAGAAAACTAGTGTAGACCGAAACATCTAAACTAGACGTTTTTAAAAACAGTGTACAATCAGTTTGATTTATAGAATTGGTTTCGTTTAAAAAATATGGCAAAATATATTCGTCGGTTGGCAAATACACACAAAAAAATTCACTAACTCTAATATTGCTTTGCAAAAATGAATTTGTTGAACAAATTATAATTAACATTTTATAGCCGTTATAGATTTCGGATAAATCTGCACCAATATTTAAAATGTTAAACACGCAAAATTCTTTAATTTCATTGCTTATTAAGTTAGTTAAAGAATTGGAAGACGAACTGTCCGTTAACACCATAACCTTTTGAAATTTTGCTTTTTCTTTAACTATTTTTTTAATTTTTTGTGACAACAAAAAATTATCTATTTTATTATCAATAATTTCAATATTCATGTTGTAATTCTAGCATTATAAATTATAAAAATTTTGTAATTTTTTGTTTTTTATTTGAAAAGAATGTTAAATTGTGTCAAAAACATAAATTTTACTTTACTTTTGAAATTTTTTTATATAAAATAAAACATAGGAGGCAACATGGAACAAGAGATTATTAATCTTATCGCTGAAAAATTAGGAAAGAAAAAAGAACAAATTAACTTAACTTCAAGGCTTGTTGAAGATTTAGGCGCAGATAGCCTTGACGTTGTGGAACTTATTATGTCGTTTGAAGACGAATTTGGTGTAAGTTTACCAGATGAAGACGTTGCAAAACTTAAAACTGTCGGCGATATTATTGAATACATTAAAAAATTGAAATAATCAACAAATTAAAAAATCACGCAAAATGCGTGATTTTTTTGTGCTTTAATATGTTTTTCTTTTAAAATTTTTATTGTAGACATTATATTTTTTGCTAAATTGTTTAAATTTTTTTGTACGTTTTTAGTTTGATTTAATTAGTAAGAAATTCTTTTTACCTTTTTTAAATAGTATGCCGTCTTTTAAGTTTAAAGTTTCAATTTGTATGGTTGGGTCAAGTATGATTTCGCCATCCATACTAATACCTTTTTGTTCAATTAACCTTCGTGCTTCACCTTTACTTGAAACAAATTTTGCATTGAATAACAAATCAAGCACACCGATAGTTGGGGTAGAAATATCCAAATTCACGGTTGGAGCATTAGATTTATCCACACTGTTTGATGCAAATAGGTTGTTACTCATATTTTCTGCTTCAATAGCGTCCGCTTCACCGCGGATAAATTTTGTAATTTCATAAGCAAGGCGTTTTTTACTTTTAACTATATCAGTTTTAATGAGTTCGCGAACTTCGTTCATAGGTAGGTCGGTAAACAATGCAAACATCATTTCAACGCATTCGTCCGGTGTTTGATAAATTCCCTGATAAAAGTCGTACGCTGAAATTTTTGTTTCGTCTATCCAAATGGCTCCCTTTTCGGTTTTACCCATTTTTTTGCCGTCTGGGGTAAGCAAAAGTGGGTTGGTTGCGCCTACCATAACGCGGTTTTTATTGTCCAAGTAATTCAACTTGCGACCTAGCGTGCAACCTGCAACTATGTTTCCCCATTGGTCGGCACCACCCCATTGCAAATTACAACCATATTTTTCGTTCAAATGCACGAAATCATACGCCTGCATCAAAATATAACCCATTTCAAAGAAGGTTAAACCGCCTTCTTGCAATCTCTTAGCGTAGATTTCGTTTGTTATCATTTGATTGATAGGGAAGTGAACACCGATATCGCGCATGAAATCAACGTAATCATAACCTTTAAACCAGTCGGCATTATTTACGATTATAGCAGGGTTGTCCCCATCAAATTTTAAAAATTTACTGTACGCGCGTTTAATTCCTTCAATGTTGTGTTCAAGTTGCTCTTTGGTGAGCATTGGGCGCATATCAGTTTTACCGGTTGGGTCACCGATTGCTGCGGTTGCACCACCTACTAAAACGATTACTTTGTGCCCAGCCTGTTGAAAACGCCTTAAAATTGTGCATGGCACACAATGCCCAATGTGCAAACTATCTGCTGTTGGGTCTGTGCCTGTGTAAACTGTAACTTTTCCACCATTTAATAATTTTTTTAATAACTCAACGTCAGTTGATTGGTATAATAAATTTCTATCTACAAGTGTTTCAAATAAATTCATAAAATTATCCTTAAAAAGTTAGATTTAATATCTGTTTGTAATTTTTAAATAATGTTTTTTTAAACCTTGGTATCAACGATTATTCCAAAGGTCGTTTACCCATTCTTGAATGGCGTTGCCGTCTATTATATATTTTTCAACAATTTTATCCGTTTGGTTATATACAAATTTTTCAATATGGGTGTTATCTTGAATAACAGGAGTGATTGTATTATTCACTGCTGGAATTAGGCTAAGACCTACTAAAATGCAGTTTAAAACAACTATCACACAGCCTGCTTTAAGAACTCCGAAAATAAGGCCGAAAACTTTATTTAAACCGCCAAGAATTTTAGTGCGTTCAATATTATCAAATAGCCTTGACAAAATAGCAACAATAATCTTTAACACAATAAATACAAGCACGCCTGCAATAATAATCATTATAACATGGCCAAGGCTTGCACCAGCAATAGCACCGACTGTTTCTTCGCTTGTCATATCAACATTAGTGTTAGAGAAAACCATGCGGATAATTTGCTTTAACACACCGTTTAAACCTTCAATGTTGTTTATACCTTCAAGTATAGCGTCCTTACTTTCAAAAGATGCGATTGTCTGTGAGAAAAAGTCGTTAGTTGAAGATAAACTCTCAGCAATTTTTCCACCAATTAGTGAAGAAAAATCATAAATTCCGTTTATCCAACTAGCCACGTATTTAGCGGTAAATATTGCTATAACTAAGCAAACAACCCAACTAAATAGTGATATTAAAGACTTTAAAAAACCTTTATTGAAACCAATTATTCCGAAAATAACCAGAATTGTAACAAGCACAACGTCTATAATAATTCCAATAGTAGAAGCCATAATCTCTCCTTTGAATACATTTCTAAAATAAGGCCAGAAACATGTATACTTAACAATTTAATTGTAACACAATAAAAATGAAAAGTAAACTTATTGCTAACAAAAATTCAATTTATTACATCTAACACTTAATCGACAAATTTCACTAACAAAACAAGAAAAAAGTTGATAAATCATTCAATTTGTTTGTTAATAATTTACATTTATGTTATAATATATTCTATTAGCGAGAAACTTGAAACAAGTGAGCGTGTAACTTATAAAAAGTTATTAAAAATAAGACAATGGGAGAAAATAATGGAAAAAAAGAAAAATTCAATATGGAAATCATTATTATATGTCCTAGCGATTATCCTAGTTGCGTTTTTGATATATTGGGTTGTTGCAAGGCGTGATAATGATAAAGAAATATCTTACACTGAATTTCAACAAATGGTGTTAGCAGGTCAGGTGCAAGAAATTGATGTGTATGGCTACACTATTAGAATTAGATTGGTTGACGGTGTTGAAGAAAACCGTTTCCCAAATGAAGTGGACGCATATTGTTCGTATATGAGCGTAAATGAATTAACCAATTTCATTGACGAATATAACAGAACACTTTATGTTGATGCAGACCAAGATGGCGTGTTTGACACAGACGAACAAGGCAATTTGATAATCAAAGACGGTGCTGTTGTGATTAGTGCAAATTATTCATACGAGCCAGAGTCTATTTGGTCAAGCATAATGCCAATTATCTATATCGTGCTTATCTGCGTGCTTGGATTTATCTTATTTAGGTCAATGTCTGGTAGCAGTAAAGGTTTTGGTTTTGGAAAAAGTAAAGCAAGGCTTGTTGTTTCTTCAAACGTTAAATTTTCAGACGTTGCAGGTGCAGAAGAAGAAAAGTATGAACTTGAAGAAATTGTTGAATTTTTGAAAAACCCAACTAGATTTACCGAACTTGGCGCACGTATTCCAAAAGGTGTGTTACTTGTTGGTCAACCTGGTACTGGTAAAACATTGCTTGCAAAAGCAGTTGCAGGCGAAAGTAAAGTGCCATTCTTCAGCATTTCGGGTTCAGATTTCGTGGAATTGTACGTAGGTGTTGGTGCTAGCCGTGTTAGAGATTTATTTGATAATGCCAAGGCAAACGCACCTTGTATCGTGTTTATAGACGAAATTGATGCGGTAGGTCGTCAACGTGGCGCAGGTATGGGTGGCGGTAACGACGAACGCGAACAAACCTTAAACCAACTTTTGGTTGAAATGGACGGTTTTGAAACTAATAGCGGTATCATTGTGCTTGCCGCAACAAACAGAGCAGACATTTTGGACCCGGCGCTCACTCGTCCTGGCAGGTTCGATAGGCAAATTTATGTTCATCTTCCAGATGTTAAAGGTAGAGAAGATATAATAAAGGTTCATATTAGAAACAAACCGCTAAGCGAAGATGTTGATATTAAACGTATTGCAAGGCTTACAAGTGGGCTCGCTGGTGCAGATATTGAAAACGTGTTAAATGAAGCAGCGCTTCTCACTGCACGTGATAACCGTTATAAAATCACTATGGTTGATATTCAAGAAGGATTAAACAAGGTTTTAATGGGACCTAAAAAACTTTCACGTGTTATAACAGAGCAGGATAAAAAAATAACTGCTATTCACGAAGCAGGTCATGCCATTGTTGCACAAGCGCTTCCAAATTGTGATAATGTGCAAGAAATTTCAATTATTCCACGTGGTAATGCGGGTGGTTACACATTGACATTTGACGAAAAAGACCGCTCTCACATGACAAAACAAAAACTTTTAGACTCAATCACCATGATGCTTGGTGGTAGAGCGTCCGAAGAGTTGATGCTAGAAGATATCACAACTGGCGCTTCTAACGACATTGAACGTGCAACCAACGTTGCAAGAAAAATGGTCTCTGAATGGGGCATGAGTGATAAAATTGGCTTGTTTAGTGTGGGCGAAGGCGAAGAAATTTTCGTAGGTAGAGATTATCAAAGAAAGGTTGCATATAGCCAAGAAGTTGCAAAACTTATTGACGACGAAGCTAAAAAGATAATTGATTTAGCGCACGAACGTGCAATTAAAATTTTAACAGAGAAAAAAGATGTTATAGAAAAAATACATCAAATTTTGTTAAACAAAGAAACGATTTACAAAGAAGAATTTGAAATGCTTTACAATGGCGCAAGCGTGGAAGATGTGGAAAACGCGATTGATAAAAAAGAAGAAGAAAAGCGTGTTTACCAAGAAAAAGCAAAACGTGAAGCCATTGAAGAAAAGAAAATGCGCGATTTAACTAGCCGAATTAAAAATGCGGAAGCACTATGTAGGGCTGGTGTTATAACTAAGCAAGAAATGGAAAACATTAAATCAGAAGCAGAAAAAGAATTGAACGCATTGAAAAAGCAAATCGAAGAAATTGATAAAAAAATAGGAAATGCTAGCGCTCAAACAAATGAAGGCGATAGTGCCGAGAAAGTAGAAGACAATTCAATTCCAAGCGAAAAAGAACAAACTGACAAGAAAACAGACGACGAAGATAATTTACCGGCAAACGACAAACCAAACGGAAATAACGGAAATTAGTAGCGTTGTTTTGCTTGATTTTATTTAAAATATGTTGTATGATTAAGTGTATTTAACTAAAAAGGAGATATTATGCAAAAAAGAATTTGGGCAATAGTCAGCCTTTCAATTATTGGAATACTAATCATTGCCACTATCATAATGGCAAATGTTGATGTAAATTATAAAATTAACTGTGCTAATCCAGATATCATGTGGGTTCAACATGCAAGCGGAAACCAAGTGAGAGTTGAAGGCGACGAGTATGACGAAATCTTAAATTATATAAACAATGCAAGTAAAGAAAGTAGTTTAACAGCGCTATTTGGTGGTAGAATTAACGATACCGCAACAGTTACTTCTAATGGTTCAACCGCAACGTCTATTCCATCAACCACTAATTATTATGTAATTTTTGAATACAATAATCCACAAAAATTGATGGTGGGTAACGATAGTTATAAAGATGGTGACGGCAACGAATATTATTATAGAGAGTTGGTTTTCACAGTAAATCCAAGTGAAGAAAGTGGTCAAGTTAGAGTTTACATCAAACCTTTCTATAACTCTAATGGTGACGCTGAAATCATTGAGACTTATACTAGATATTACACAGTTACAGCAGATTTTAGCGGACTATATAACTACTTGCAAGATAGCAATATAGCATAGTTTAAATTAAAAAACGCCTACGAAAAATTAGGCGTTTTTTGTTTGAAAATTTAAATGAAATTCTTTAAATTTATTGAGCCGATTTTTTATTGATTTTTGTTAAACATTTTTTGTTCAATTGAATAATATGTAGTAGGCAAGTTATCTTGCCTATAAAAGGAACAAAATGGTTTACGATTATACTAATGAAATCAACGCTCAAAACCTTTCAGGACGCACCGGTCTTAGATGGGAATTCATTGAAAGGAGTGAACGTAGATGTTGTAAAAGCAGAAACTTTCCAAGAAGAGATTTTTGCAATTGTAGAAAACCACAATGCGATAAGCCAAATTGTGGAAAACCACAATGCAAATGTCCAAAATTTTGCTGGTCATGTTGCCCTTGGGGATTATTAGTTATAACTACAATTTGTAGATGTTGTAAATAATCTTTAAATTATTTGCAAAATTACTAATAATCCTTATAAAAAAATGAGCGTCTAACGCTCATTTTTGTTTTAATGTATTTGTATGAATATCCACAATCAAATGTGGCATTTATGTATTAATATAAAATTTAAAGAATGTAATTTTAATACTACAATTTACAATATCTTTTTATATAATGCGCGAATGTCTTTTACAGATGTTTCACGTGGGTTTCCACCAGTGCAAACATCGTTGAATGCATCAACTGATAAAACGTCCAAATCTTCTTCTTTAATTCCAAGTTCGGATAATTTTTTAGGAATGTTTAAACTTTGTTTCAACTTTTCAACGCATGCAACCGCTTTTTTACCGGCTTGTTCGTCGGTTAGTTTTGAAGTGTTAACTCCAAACGCTTCTGCAATAAGCCTATATTTTGGTAGGCTTGCTGACTCCATATTGTATTTCATAACAGTTGGAAGAAGCATTGCATTTGCTGTTCCGTGCGCAATGTTAAATCTTCCGCCGAGTGGGTGAGCCATAGAGTGAACAATTCCAAGCCCAACGTTACTAAATCCCATACCTGCAACGTACTGAGCATATGCCATTTTTTCGCGTGCTTCAATGTCGTTACCATTGTCATAAGCGCGTTTTAAATATTTTGAAATCACTTTTATGGCTTCAAGTGCGAACATATCACTCATTTCCCATGCGCCTTTTGTTATCAAACATTCAATTGCGTGGGTGAGTGCGTCCATACCTGTGCTAGCGGTGATAGATTTTGGCATAGTTGCCATAAGATCTGCGTCAAGGAAGGCAACCATAGGAATGTCGTTAGGGTCAACACATACCATTTTTACGCCACGGTCTTCGTCTGTTATAACATAGTTGATTGTAACTTCTGCGGCTGTTCCACTTGTGGTTGGGAAAGCAAATATTGGAACAGATTTATTCGTTGTGCTAGCAGTGCCCGACAAACTTACAATATCTTTAAATTTTGGATTGTTGGTAACAATTCCTATTGCTTTTGCTGTGTCAATAACTGAACCGCCACCCAGGGCAAATATAACGTCCGCCTTGCTCTTTTTGAATGCCTTTAAACCATGCCAAACATTTTCTTTGGTTGGGTTTGGAACAATTTCGTCAAATATAGTGTATTTAATGTTGTTTTGGTCCAACATATCGGTTAAAAGTTTAATAACCCCACATTTTATTAAACTAGCATCAGTTGCTAAAAACACTTTTTTGAATTTATTGCGATTAAATTCGTGTATTGCTTCGCGCCTGCAACCAGTACCAAAATAACTTGTTTCATTTAATATTATTCTTTGCATAATTCCCCCTAATAATTACTTAAATTTTATTTTAAATGTTAAAATTTGTCAATTAAATTATGTGTTTACAAAAATTTAATTTTAATGAATTGTTCTATTGATTGTGTATTTTTTCATAAAACTTTTTTAAGTATTCAGTTTTATACTTTTTTATTTTTTCTTCCAATTCGCACGCATTTTGATAACATAATTTTAATGCTTCGTCTTCGGTTATGTTGCTTGGCATAGAGTACAATAAAAGTTCATAATCAAGCGAAACAGGGTTATATTTTGCAAGGCTTTTGGCTAGGTCGTCCCAATCGATGTTTCCAAATTGATTTAGTGTGTGTTGGTCGGCTGTTCCGTCATTATCGTGAAGATGTAATGTAACTAATTTTTCGCCGTATTCATTTAAAATATCTCTATTTGGTGAAAATGTGTGCTGGTGACCAGAGTCAAAACAAAATTTTAAATATTCGTCTTCTAGATTTTCAAATATGTAGTCCAGCGAATTATTATTGTTAATATTTTCAATAGCAAGCGGTATTTTGTACTTTCTAGCGTACACCAATACTCGCTTTAATCTTTCAATACCGATGTAGTTATTTTCACCATCCATATGCGCGACAACACATTTAAAACCATATTTGTGTGCAATTTTAATGTCCCTAATAAGATTTTTTTCTAGTTTATCGCCAATTTTACCATTTTCAAAAAAATATTTTAATTCATTATTTAAATATCTAGCATGAAGTGAAGATAATTTTAAGCCGTATTTTTTGCATAATTTAACTTGCTTTTTTATGTCTCCGTTTTGATTATTAAATCGTGGATCAGCGTTTGTTATAATCGCATCAAACCCAGCCTTTTTTATCTTTTTAACTCGTTCTTCTATATCACTATCAAATCCAAAATAAATGCTAATTCCTTTATTCATAAAAACTCCGTGTTAATTATATCATAAACCTAAAAAAAGATAAAGAAATTTGGAGTATTTTGTAATTTAAATATAATAAGGTTTACTAGATAATCTGTTATTTTCAACTCATTTTATAAGAATATAAAATAGAGATTGTAAAAATACATTAAAATATGATATAATGTTAATATGGATAAAGAAATTTTAGAAAAAGAGCAAAAAGAGTTAGAAAGAATACAAAAAATTATAGAACTAGAATTAAATAAAATTAATGAAATTGTAAATTTACGCGAAAATTCAATTCAAGATACTCTTCACTATGCAAACGAAGATAGATATCAGATAGATAAGGGTGAATTTGAACATATTTTTAACACAATCTATGATAAAGATGTGTCTATAGATAGGCTTTTAAAAGAAAAACAAATGTACACAAGAATTAAACCTAAACCATTTTTTGCAAAATTGACAATAAAAGATACCGATAGCAATATAAAAAGTTATTACATAGGTTTAAAAAATATTGAACAAGAAAAACAGCAAATAGTGGTTGATTGGCGGGCACCTATATCAAGTTTGTTGTATTTTTCGTCGCTTGGTAAAACGAGTTTTATAGCACCTATTGGGGAAATAGAAGTTGAATTGTTGCTTAAAAGGCAATTTAGATTAGAACCTAACAAAATTATTTCGTACATTGACACAAACACAAAGATAGACGACGGAATTTTGCAAGAAATTTTAAGTAAAAACACATCTTCTTTTATGACAAACATAGTGCAAAGCATTCAAGAAGAGCAAAACAAAATAATTAGAAAAGACCCAAAACAAACAGTCATTATAAACGGCGTTGCAGGTTCTGGAAAAACATCAATTGCCATGCATAGAATATCATATATTTTATACACAAATCGTGGTGAGATTAAAAGCCAAAATATTATGGTAATTTCGCCTAATCAACTATTCGGCAAATATATAAGCGAACTACTCCCCGAACTTGGCGAAGAAAATGTTTATACTTGCACAATAACTGAATTGTTTAAAATATTAAACCTTGTTTCAACAAATTTTAGTGATAGAATGGAAATGGTTGAAAGCAAATTTTCAAACCAATCCAGAAGCAATGAAATAGATATTAAATATTCTGAAAAATTTTTTGATAAAGTAAATGAATTTTTAGAAAACTTTAATCTTTCACAATTTATTTTAACAAGTTTTACATTGACTAAAATAAACACAAGTTTAATTAAAATAAACGCAGTAAAAACAAGGAAGACAAGCGAACTTCACGAAAGAATAGATATGATTATTGATGCGCTGTTATCTTACGAATTTCCGCGCGCAAGTGATAGTAAACTCGAAAAATTAAAAGAAAAAGTTAAATTTAATCTATCAAAAGTTTTAAACACAAAAGCAGTATTTGACGAATTATATAAAACTTTTAATTTGCATTATTATAATGATAAAATTTGTTATGAAGACGTAAGCATATATGCGTATATCAAAGCAAAACTTTTAGGAGTTGAACCAAACTATTTTATAAAACACATTTTTGTTGACGAAATGCAAGATTACGACCCTTTTAGCCTATGTATTCTTAAAATGCTTTATCCGGATGCCGTTATGACGCTAGCGGGTGATTATAATCAAAATTTATTGTCTTTAAACTCTAATTTGAGTATATTAAATAGCATTTACCCAAAAGTTGCCATTGACAATTTAGACGTAAGTTATCGCTCAACTTATGAAATTATGCAATTTGCGCAAAATATAGTGGGGAAACCTATAAACACACAATTAATAAGGCATGGTGATAAACCAGAAATAATTAAAATTGATAGTATTGACGATTTTATTAATAAGATTAAAGTTATAAAATCTTTACATACTAAAGATAAAATTGCAATTATAACAAAAACTTTAAAACAGGCAAAATCATTGAGTGAACATCTAAAAGATTTTACGCCCATTTTAGACGAATTGAATGAAAACTTATTAATATCAAAAAGAATAATCACAACAACCTATTTAAGTAAAGGTTTGGAGTATGATATAGTTATAATTTTTGATGCCAGTGAAATAAATTATTCAACTGATTTGGATAAACAAAATTTGTATGTGGCGTGCACAAGGGCATTACATAAACTATATTTAACATATTTCGAAAATTTAACTAAATTTATAGATTAAAGATAATTTATAAGAAAATCAATAGATAAAAGAGAATATTAAGGGGTTAAAGGTAACGTTTTAATTTTACATTTTATATACTATATTGGGAGGCAAAAATGAAAAAAGAAGAACTCACAGAATGCTCTCCAATACAAATTGATGTAAATGACACCACAACTCATAATATTTGTTTTGAGAAATGTGAAAACAACAAAAATCTAGTGCTTGAACCACAAGAATTATCAAATGTTGGTAGATTTTTAACGGTCAACGCTACGATTAAAAATATATGTCCTAAAAAGAGGGTGGCGGTAGGTATAAAACTATATGAAACCACCAACGGCAATAAAATAATAAAAGGTCATAAAGCATACTCAATAATGCATGACCAAAAATGTTGCACCGATATAACACTTACTAACATTCACTTTGTATTGCCAGAAGAGAATACAAAGCATTGTGATAAAACTGACATGTGTGATAAATCTGATATATGTGATAAAAGAACTTTTGACCTTGAAACCACAGCACATTATATTGATTTAAGCTGCGTTAAAGATTAAGTATTCTCCTTCGTGATAAAATAAAGATTTTCATATTAATTTTACTTTTGGAAAAAGTTATGTAAGAATTTATTAAAACACTTTACAATAACTTTTTCTTTTTATGCGAATTATGTTAATTTACTGAGATATATTCTTGACAATAAAAGAATATTTATTTTATAATTTTCATATTGAATTTTAAGGAGTGTTATGAGTAGTTCAACGGACAATGATAATGAAATAAAAAACAATGAAAGTCAAAAAGAAAAAAGTCAGGACGTAAGTGATAATAAAGTTATAAGTGAAAGCAGTCAACTTGATGTAAAGCATGGCGATAATAATCAAGTTAAAGACGGCGAGAACACAGCACAAGAAGAAGTTGACTTAAAATATAAGAGCAAAGCAGAAGTTGCAAAGGGTGGTGTTTTAGGTGCTTTTATAGGGCTTGCTGTTATTGTTCCAGGTGTTAGTGGTTCGGCTGTTGCTATTATTTTTAAAATGTATGAAAAATTGCTCTATGCAATCGGAAATATATTTAAAAAGTTTAAAAAATGTGCAAAATTTTTGCTTCCAATATTGTTGGGTGCTGCGGCTGGTTTTATTTTAGGGTTCTTTGGAGTTCGTGCACTTTTAAATATTTTACCATTTATTGTGATTTGTCTGTTTGCAGGGCTTATGTTCGGAGCGTACCCGGCAGTTACCGACCAAATAAAAGGTGTCAAGCCGAAAGCAAAACATATTATATTATTTATTGTTGGGCTTATCATTCCAATTTTAGTGTCTGTCCTGTCTGTTTATGGAAACATGGTTGAGCAAGCACTCACTAATCTTAAATTCTATCATTACATCTTATTTGTTTTAATTGGATTTTTAGTCGCGGTAACACAACTTGTGCCTGGGCTTAGTGCAACTGCACTTCTTATGTCGCTTGGTTACTTTTCAGCACTTATGAATTCAGTTAGTTTAACATTTTTTAGAGAAAACCCACAAATTTTTTTAGTTTACCTTGCTCTCATTGTAGGCTTTGTGATTGGACTTCTCACTGTTTCAAAAGGTTTATCTTATTTACTAAAAAGATTTAAAACATCAACGTTTTACACGATTGCAGGTTTGTCGCTCGGTTCAATAGTTACAATGTTCTTCAATCCAGAAGTTATGAGCATTTATTCTTCATGGGGAGCAGGCGGAAACGTTGTGCGCGATGTGGTTGTTGGAATAATTGTCTTTATTGTTGGCGTGGTTGTATCGTATTTATTTGTCCGTTACGAACGCAAAAAAGGAAAATAGTTTTATAAAATACAATAATAAAATAACAACATTTAATATTTAAAATTACAAATAAAAAATCCGCATTTTAGTTGCGAATTTTTTTTGTGTTTTGATTAGAATAAATCGTCATCATCGTCATCGTCGTCATTTGCACCAGACATTTTTTGGTTACGCTCTTTAATGTCGTAATAAATAGCATTTTCGTCGAATATTCTTCGTGGTACGTATGAACCAAACACACGTTCTCTATCATAAAATTTTGATTTATAAGATGGTTCAATCACTGTTTTGAGCGCGGCATTAGGAGTGAACGTTTTAATCGCAAGTTTACCTTCATCTCTAAACGTCATAAGTTGCTCAGGATAAGCAATAGGAATAGATGAATACACATCGCTATACGATTTGCTTTCTTTTCCGTCTGGTCCAACTGATTTTTGTTCGGTTGTTTTAACAATAGTTTTCTTGCCAAGAAGTTTACTAAACTCTTCATTTGTGTACATATCTTCACTCGCCACATACACTTGGTTAGGGCAGTTGGTTTTAATAGTTTTTCCTTCGTTTTCACCATAAACTTGGAATAATTGGCTATATGATTGCACAACGAGCTCAAAGTATACGCCACGGGCACGTCCAACTGCCATACTTTTACCAAAATCAGGGAATTTAGGCATGTTACCAAATTCGTCTAGCAAGAAATAAACATTACGTTTTAATCTTCCACCGATTGATGTTGCTTTGTCTGTCAATCGTTTATATAATTGGTTAATAAATAAAATTAGTAGTGGGTAACGAGTTTGAATTTCGTCTGGAAACTTTAAGAATATTGCAGTAGGTTTTTCGTCAATATTAACAAAGTCCATTTCTGTTTTACTTGTCATAAACGAAATCGCAGAGTCGTTAAATAATGAAACCATACCAGTTGCGAAACCCATGTAGTTTTTAGTGGTTGTGTCTGCATTATTTAGCGCCGTGTTTGCGAGAGCAGGCACTTTACTAAATTTATCCCTATAATTAAATAAATACTCTTTTAATGTTTTATAAGTATCTCTGCCAGAATCCGAATAGTTAACAATTTTATACACATTAAAGAAATTATATTTATCTTTGGTCATGCCAAGTTCTGGTATGCGTGTGTCTTCAAGCATGGCAAGCATAATTGCGTGAAGTAATCTTTGCGCTGTTTTTTCCCAACTTGGGTCTTTGGCGCTTTCAATAGGTTGAAGTGTGGTTGCAATATCGTTTAAAGCATTGTAGGCATCGTCCTTTAAAATACGAGAGCGAACTGTAATATCATTATCTAGTTTGGCTTTGTTACCATAAGCCACTCCTTTAAATTCATACCATTGAGAGTTGCTAAAATCAAATGAAGATTCAATCACTAAGTTGTATTTTTTAGGATTATCTCCTGGTGGGTGAATTTTAACTTCTTTTTCTAAGTTAAAACTCTCATTATATAAATCATATGGATAAGCAAGCGGATTCCATTGAACGGAAGCGAATGGGTCACGAAGGTCTAGCGTGTAAACTTCATAACCCTCTTTTTCTAATTTTTTAGAATTCCAGTCGAACAATTCACCTTTTGGGTCGGATATAACAAACGATGGTTTGCTTGCTGTCATACTCATGATTTGTATGGTAGGCTCAATAAAGCGTGTGGTTTTACCAGATGATGTGGTACCAACAATCAGCGTGTGAATAGGTTGCACAAAGTTAATTTGAAGTGTTCGATTTTTTTCTTCCGCTCTAACTAAAATACCATCATTGTTGCAACTGCGTATTGTTTGAAGGGTATTGTAGTTAAAACCTTTCACGGTTTTTAAATCTTCGTCTGTAACAAAATCCTTGCTAAAAAATTCTTTTGTTTCATTTCCTTTTTCATCTTTAACTTTGTCCACCGCTTTACTGGCTTTCTTTCCACCTTTGCCATCAATAAGTTTAAACATATCAAATCCGAAAAATAGTAGCACAATAATAAATGTCCAAATAAAAGGTTGACCAGTTGCAATATAGTGTGGATTAAAGCCAAATCTTCGCTCATTTATATACGTCATTAAAATCGTGCAGGCTAGAAACACAAATATAGCAACTAGAACGTATAATAAAATTTTTTTACCAAATTTTTTCATAAACACTCCAACAAAAATTGTTAATATTATTTAGAATATATCTTAATTAACAATAATATTAAACTATAAAGATACCTTTTGTCAAATATTTTGCCTTATTTTTATATTGCTATTTAAATCACAAAATTCGTTTTATAATTTTTCTGAAATTCTAAATTCAACCAACAATTTTTAATTATTATCAATATTCCTTATTTAAAGCTGCTAGCAAATTAACGTTTTTAAAGAATATTAATAAAATTTTGGTGCAAAATAAACTTGTTATTTAATACTATTTTTAACTATTTTACCTAATTTTACTTAATTTTTGGTTTAATTTTGCTAAAAAGGTCAAAATACTAATAAAAAAATTTATAAAAATTATAAAAAATTTGCAAAATATTGTTAAATTTAGTTGATTTTAATTTTTTATATTGCTAAAATAAGAACATCAAGAGTGGTTATCACGCCACATTTTCGCATAGTGCGAATTTTAAAGGGGGAATAAAATTATGGAAAACACTTGGGTTGGAACTTTAGTTAACGCATTGCAATCAGTTATAAATCCTATTTTGATTTTGGTGGCAACTGCTGGTATTATTTATGCGATTGTGGTTGGTATCAAGTTTGTTAAGGCAGACGATAAAGGTCAACGTGAAGAAGCAAAGGCGAAACTTATTTCAGTTATTATTGGTATTGCAGTAACTGCTGCATTGATTGCATTGTTCTACTGGTTGGCATGGGCTTTAGAGAATGGTTTATTTGATACTGTTACATCATTTATTTCAACAAGCGGTTTAAGCTCAGGAACATCATTAAGTTAAAACACATCTTTTATAAAACAATTATTTTAGGTGGCAGTGGGGTGTTAAATAGAAAAGAGAGCATGTGCTCTCTTTTTTGTATAATAAAAATTTGTAAACTCTATTTTTAAATTGATTTTTTTGTAAATTATATTTTTGTATTTCACAAATTATTAAAATTGCTTTTAAATGTAACAAATGGAATATTATTTGCTTTGTTGAATAAAAAATTTATGGTATAATAAATTAAATGATAAAAAAAATAAAGAGCATAGATAAAATATATTGGATAACAATAGGCGTTGTGGTTGCAATTAGCCTACTTATTTTTATAATAGGTGGAGTTTTTCCATTTGGAAATAATAGTTACGGTAGATTTGATTATTATTATCAAATTATTGATATAACATCCAACATATTTAATGCAATTAGTGGAAGGTCCGATTTATTTTTTAATTTTGATTTTGTTAATGGTTCTAGTTTTTTTGGCAACATCTTTTATTCGTGCATTTCGCCTTTTAATCTTTTAATCATACTAGGTGGAAGAAGGGGAGTAATTTATTTATTTCCACTTGTTATCACGCTAAAATTTATAACTATCGCATGTGTTGCGATGTATTTCATTCGCAAATATTTTAAAAATGTCTCCAAAATTAATGCTATTATTTTCACATTGTTATATGTGTTTAGTGGATACCTTTTCTTAGTTATAACGCAACCTGATTGGATAGATTTTTTAATATATCTTCCTCTCGTGTTTATTGCTTTTGACTATATGAAACGCACAGGCAAAATGCGCTACCTTGCTCTCACTTTATCACTTTTGATAGTTACAAGTTTTAGCATTGGGTCGTTTATGGTTATGTATATGCTTGTGATTTTCTTCTTTTATTTACTACTTATGGTGGAGAAAAAAGACCGTGCTAAAATATGCAGTAAAACTTTGCTTGCTGTTGCTATGGCTGTTTGTTGCACGGCGTTTATCACAATTCCATGTTTTATAGAAGTGTTGCACTCAACAAGAACAGGCAACTTATTTGATAGCATAAGTAATATGAACATTTTTAGAAATATCCTTGAAAAATTTGGTTATCTACTTCCAAGTTTACTGCTAATTATTCCAAGCGTTATGTTAGTTATAAAAAACTGGAAGAAAAAAAGCGGAAAATTTTATTTAGCATGCTTAATTTTAATTTTCATACCTGTGATATTTGATTGCGTCAACGTTGCCATAAATTTTAGTTTATACGCAGCTTATGCAAATAGAATAGGTGCACTTTATCTATTTATTTTCTTTGTGTTTGCGCTAATTTTTGCGGAAAACAAAGCAAAAGAAAAACAAATTAAAAAGGTTGAAATAACAGTTGAAAATGTGGAAAACACACAAAAGATAAACGCCAATAGTTATGTTTTGGAAAGTGAAAACAATAATAATCCGCAAAATACTGATAAAACAGGTGGAAAAGTGGAACGCAAATTAAATATAGGAATTATTGCCACGTTTGGCTTGTTTGTTTTTGCAAGCGTGGTTATTGGGTTAGCTATATATTATGTGGCTGGAGCGGCACTAGTTACACAAAATTTTGGTGCTGAAACGTGGCTCGTTGTTGGTATATTCTATATTATAATTGCTATTTTCTTTGCTCTTATTTGGATGCTAAGAAAATTGAAGTTTACAAAAAAATCATTAAAAACAATGAATATTGTGCTATGCTTTGTGTTAATCGTCTGCCAAGCGGTTATATTCTTGGCTGGAAACATTGTGCCAATCGGCGATGAGATTAATTATTATGAATTTACAAGCATTGTAACCGCAGAAGATAAATATGCAAACGTTGCAATGAATTTGCAAAGTGGTCAATTAAATCGTGGTTGGTCGAGTATGTCTGGCTTTTCATCTCTTACTGATAGAAATGCAGTTATCACTTATAACATTTTAGGATACGCAGACGCTGGGCACAACATTGCTTCAAACACAAACAACATTTTTGCCGATATGATTTCAGGAATGAAGTATAGAATTTCAGATGTTGCAATTGATGCGCCGTACTTAATCGAAGTTTCACGAGCTGGAAATTCAATTTTATATGAATATAATATGTATTTAGGTCATGCGTATTTTGTGGATAATTTACCAGAATTTGACAATGAAAAAATAAACGATTTTATATATAATCAAAATCAAATATATAAAGCAATAACAGGGGATCATGAAGATTTAATAATTGATGTTGGCGAACTTGAGTTTTCCATCCAAGGTGAAGAAGGAGAGCTGGGGCTAGTTTTCAATGAAGACTGCACGGCAAGTTTTAATTATATCAGTAATAAAAATGAATTAGTGTATTTATACACAAAAATTTATTCAGGTGAAGTAACAAATAATGAAAATTCGCTTTACTCTGGTTCTAATTACCTAACGCAAACTGATGGTCAAAGTGAATATACGTTTGAATTTGATGTGGGCAAAAACACAATCATTAATGAAACGCGAGTGTATACAATAGACTTTGATAAATTAAACGATTTTTATAACACTATGATAGACAAAACAGTTGAAGTAGACTACACCAAAGATACAATCACAGCCACCACAGACGTGCTAGGAAAATACTTGGTTATAAATCATCCATCAATATATGGCTATGAGTATTATTTAAACGGCGAGCAAACTAATGTAAATAGTTTTGTTGGTTTTATTGCGTACGATGTGGAAAATTTAGATAATGTAACCGTTAAGGTAGCATTCACATATCCAAGCGTTAAAACATCTTTAATTTCGCTTGTCGTAGGGTTCATATTGGCTGGAATAATTTTATTGTTTTCCTACTATTTCAACAAATTAAATTATAAATTTTTAAACTTTATAAATATTTGTTTTTATATTTTAGTTGGCGCACTAATGATTTATTATTTTATCATACCTTTCATATTTGCAATGTTTTAATAAGACCTATTAAATTTTAGGTCTTATTTTAATATAAATTTGTAAAATAAAAATTTATTAAAATAAAAGGTTAAATTGTTAAAAATATAAAAAAATACTAGTTTTTTTAGATAAATTATTAAAAAAATATAACATTTTTATGTTTTTTAAATTTTTTTTGATTTTGGTGTTTATTAAATGGCGAATTTAATGATTTAAATTGTCGATTTATTTAATATTTTGTTTAAATTTTATTTGGTAAAAATATGAAATTAAGTTATAATAACTATATATAGGCGGTCGATTAAACTTTGCAATGTTTTTCATAAATTAATAGTTGCGGGTGGGTGCTAATTTTGTTTAGGGAGCTTGTATGGCTAATAATTTCACTTATAATAACGATTCTGATAACGAAGATAAAAATTTAGATGGCGTTGAAGATGAAGATTCAATTAACGAAGACGATGCCGAAGACGACGAAGAAGCCGAAGCAGAAGAAATTGAAGAAGCGGAAGAATTAGAATTTGTCCAAAGAAAGTTAGTTCAAAACAGGTTTAGAAGAATTAAACGCGTTGCTCCTAAACGCTTTTTCCCACATCTAACAAATAATGAAAAAAATATTGTAAATCAAATGAAGCAAATAAACAAGGCTGAAGTACGCGAGTTAAATAACGAAATGGCAAAAGCAAAAGAAGCGTTTTGGGGAAAAGTTAAAACAGCATTATCTGCAATTGTTCCAATTCTTCCAATAGCACTCATAATATTAGTTGTAATTTTAGTTGTTGGTCTAATAGTCAGTGCAATTATGAGTATTTTTGGTGGCGGTGGAAGCGGAGGCGGAAACGGTATGAGTTCGGTCTTTGGTATAACAGGCGAGCAGTTTTATGGTGCACGGTTGATATATGAGAACGAAGAACAATCAAAAGCAGATATGTTAAAAAGTTTTGCTGGTATTTTTGGTGAAGTTGAAAGTGCGGTTGAAACGGCAAATGGAAATATTGACATAACAATCAACTTGCCAACCGACGATTACGATTATCTCACATTAGACGAAACTGCATTTAGCACTGAATATCCAGACGCATACCAAATAATGTTTGATTTATCAAGTTTGATAGCAGAAAATGATTTAGTTGAAGGTGAAGCGCTTGGCACAACCATGAGTGAGAATTTAGACCTTATCAAATATTTTGGATATAATTCCGAATTAACACCTGAAATGGCAAGCATAATTTCAGAGTATATCAACACGAATGATTTATATACAATTGAAAATTCAGACGAAACTACCGACACATCATCATATGAAAGCCTAATCACAAGTGAAACATTAAATGTTTTAAGCGAAGAAAAATACAATATCCGCACGGAAAAATTGTATGTTAAAGATTATATTTTGGAAGGCGATAATACAATGCAAAATATTCCAAAAGAAAATTACAAATATATGATATTTATGCCAAAACAAAATGTTACATTCACGTACTTTTCATTTGTGTTTGTGGATATTGATTATAACAATTTTGAATTAACACTGCAAAATGCTGGTTCTAGCGTTAACTTCACAAGTCAACAATTCACAACAGAAGGAGATGGGGGAGTTTCATACCTTTATGAAACGTCATTAAATTTAAATGTTTCCGCTTCAACTTTTACGGATATAGACACTAATAATTTAAGTGCACTAAGTGAAGGTTTGAGTGTTTATGAAATTGTTAATTCTGAATTAAATTCTGAAATATATCTAACAGATTTATCAGCAGAAAATATTGTTACCACAGACACAAATATTAAAACGATAAAAGTAAATGGTTTAAATGCTGAATTTAATTCAGATAATGCATTTTATTTTATGGAGTATATGACCGAAGTAAATTGATAAATTTGCTATAATCTAGTATTTTTATTGATTATTTTGTCGATTTAGTGTATAATAAAATTAAATTTAATTTGGTTGAAAACTCGCGAACAAAAGGAGAATTAAAAAATGGAATGGATATTAGGCGTGTTAGGATCTTTGTTATTTAGCCTATTTTCAATTATATTTGAAGTAATTGATATGATTCAAGGAATTTTTCAGGCATTTGCTGGCACTGGAACTGTTTATATAGATGGCAATGTTGTTGGTTCTGGCAATACAGGCGATTTATATGATACAGGTATCATTTATTATTTTCTTCAATCTGATTTAGTTAGAAACATGTTTTTATCTATCCTATATCTTGCAATTATTCTCCTTGTTGTTTTCACTGTAATGGCGGTGCTTAGAAATATGTATCAACCACAACCAAAAAGATGGCAAGAAATTATTGGTAGTGCTATAAAAGGTTTGGGTTTATTTATATTTGTTCCGGCTTGTTCGTTGTTAGGCGTTTGGCTTGGAAATATATTGTTAGTGGCTATTGATGGGGCAACATCTAATTCAGATTATCAAACTACTATATCGCGGAGACTATTTTTAAGTTCTGCCTACACGGCAAATCATATAAGGGCAGATGCAACAGGAGTTGATTGGGAAACGTATTCAAGTGTTGCCGCGCTATGTGATAGATGCAATGTCGAAATAAGAGCTTTCCCAGGTGGTGAAAACTCAGGAGAAATAGACCCTGATTATGAATATTATGCAGGCTTAGTGGACGATTGTTTTGCAACAGGTATTCCATCGATTGCTGCCAATTGGGACGTTTCGCCCTGGTATAATTTAATGGATATTAACTATTTATTGCTTGCTGCTGGTGGTATATTTATTCTATACGTTCTGGGCGCAATTACGTTTGGAATGGTAAAACGTTTATTTATGCTGGTGATTTTATTTATTGTAAGCCCTGCTGTTTGTGCTATGTATCCAATTGACGAAGGTAATGCTTATAAATCATGGGCTGGTGAATTTAAGAAAAATGTATTAAGTGCGTATGGAGCAGTTGCAGGTATGAATTTATTCTTCGCTGTAGCTCCTTTAATAGAAATGATTTCTATTCCAGATATTGGAGATGCATGGGGTCTGTTACCACTAGCGCTAACGGTGGCTGGTCTATATGTTGTTAAAGATATTATTAACCTAATTTCAGGCTTTGCTGGTGGCGGAAATGCATACAGTGATGGAGCCGGTCTAATGGCGAGTGTGAACAGCAGAAGAAAACAGGCGGTTGGCGTTGTCAATAAAGGTTCAAAGGCGATAGCTGGTGGATTCGGGAAAGCTATTTCTCGAGCAGATGCGGCAAAAGCAGCGGGTAATAGCGCGGTTGGTGCTTTCTTTGCATCTGCAGGTAGTTCATTATTAAAAACAACAGCGGGTGGTTTAAGTGCATTAACTGGAAAAGCGACTGGTATTGATGTATTAGGAACAATAGATAGTTATAAGGCTGGATATAAGGGTAGTGAAGATGAAAACGAAAAGTTGGAACGATATAGACGTTTAAGAAATGTTATAAATACAGCTGACAAGAATGAAAAATATGGCAGATATAGAATAGAACCTGATGGACAGATTCTTGAACGTGGCGGAAAAGTAAAAGATTCGGCTGGCAATGTTGTAAGAGACTCTCAAGGTGATGTAATGTATGATTATAAACCAGTAACAAAAGGAATAACCAGAGCTACAGAGGCTGATTTATTTAAAGCTGCAAGAGAAGCTGGAATAGAAGATCCTGCCTTGAAGAGATTTAAAAGTGGATATAAATCAGCAGAAGATTTTGACGCGGATCAAACTAAAATTAAGGAGGCGACAAAACGTAAAGAGGCTTTTGATGAAGCTGTACAACGACAACATGCGCAAGTAGCAACTGTAAATTCAAGCGCTGGTACTTTTGCTGGTGTTTTAGGAATTACCGATGATGAAGTTAAAAAAAGAGTATTTGAAGGGAGATCTTTCTCTGCGGACGAATTAAGTATTGATACATTGAGGGCGAACGAAGCAAACGAGGTTGCTGCTGCCGCCGCAGAAGGAAGAACATATACAAGAAAAACGGATGCCGACTTAAACAATATAATTGGAGCAAGACAGGCTGTTAACGATATGATATCAGAACTTGCAAAAAGAAGGTCTGAGACCCAATCGGCGGGTACAGATTTGGCTGAATCATTACGAGGCTTTAAAGGTTCTGATCTGAAAACTAATTTATCCGACGAAAATATTGATAAACTTGCAGATAGATTAAAGGATGTGGCTAATGATAATACAATGAGTTCAAAAGCTACTGCAGATGCTATGATATCTGCTATGAACAATATTAACGATGGCATCACAAAAGAACTTAGAGATACAATTGTCAAAGAATCAAGATCTCTTATTAGAGAGCTTCAAAGAAATACAAGCGAAACCAAGCCAAAAGATAAAAAATAATATTGTTAAACATTTTTTACTTAGAAATTGTAAAAAACTAGTGTTACACAATAAAATATACTAGATACTTAAAATTAAAATCTTTTTAGTAAAATCATTTATTTGAAAAGTAAAGGGGTTGTATGATTAGATATATTCCGGGTAAGACCAGGGTTAAAACTGAATTTTTTAAAAACATAACTTTTGGAGATATTATTCTCGCTTTGTTGTGTATTATTTTTGCCGTGGTCATTATGGCGAGCAACTTATTTAGAATAGGTGGAGTAGATTATAGGTGGTATGCATTGCTTGGTTGGGCTGCTATTTCTATTGTTTTCTATTTGCCTATTGACGAAGGTTTAAGGCTTTATAGTTCGATTATTCTTATCATACGATTTGCAGCGTTTCCTAAAAAGTACATCAACTTGAAGAATGGTCAAACTAAAAAACCGCGTGGCACAACAGACATGACTAAATTAACGCCATTCTTCAACATTGAAGTTGGTAAATTTATAAATTTTGGTGAATATTCGGGGCTTGTTATTGAGTTGCACCCAGTGGCGCTTGATTTGATGCAAGAGTCTGCGCAGGATAGTATAATATTAACGTTTAGTAAGGCGCTTAAACGTATATCACAGTATCAGCGAGCGAGTTTAATAAAAAATGTTAAGCCAATGCGCTTTGATGTGTTCTTAAAAAACGACGATGTTAAATATGATTTCTTAAATCAACTGCAACAAATGGGTTATTTCACCGAAGAAGAAATGAATATAAGAAATTTAATATTTAGAGAGCGTGTTGAGAGATTAAACAATGCAATAAAAGCTGAACCAATTTTGCAAAATCACTTTTATTTAGTTTTGTATGGTTCAGATAGGGCTAACTTGGAAGAAACTGCAACAGGTATAGTTAACGACCTTGGCACAGGGCAATACACAATTTCTGCTGATATATTAATGGAAGAAGATTTAATAAGTTTCTTAAAATCTAACTATGAATCAGTTTATGCAGAGCAAGAAATAAGTGGACTAGCACCTAGCCAAGTAAATAGTTGGGTTATGCCTGGCAGAGTGGACTTTAAAGTGGCGCGTGTTGAAATGGATAAAAAGCCTTATAGGCAAATGGTGATTTCAAATTATCCACTTGAAGTTGGAAATGGTTGGGCTTATCCAATATTTAACCAAGAAGGCACACGTGTTATTATGAACATAATGCCTGTTGATAAGGAAAAAGGCGAAAAAGCAATCGACCGCGCGGTTATGGAAAAGGAGTCTAAACTTGATAAGACATACCGTTCGAGTGAAATTATTGAAAAAGAAGCGGACATTGAGTCGTTGCAAACATTGCTAAAAGATTTAAAAACAAACAACGAACAATTATATGATGTGTCAATTCACCTTCGCGTTGAAGAACAAAACAGAAAAGAAGTTAGAAACGTTTTAAAACAATATGGTTTTAAGAGTTCAGATTTGTTTGGTAGGCAAGTTGATGCGTTTGTATCTTCAAGCGTAAATAGAATAGACACATTAAAACCATTTTATAGGTCTATGCCTTCAACCACCATTGCATCAGGTTTTCCAATGGTAGACTCAATCATGCAGGACCCTGCTGGTTTCTGTATTGGACAATCTAGTGCGAGCGGTTACCCAGTGTTTGTGGACTTCTTCACTAGGGATACTAAAAAGGGTAGAATTAACTCTAACATGATGGTTATTGGTAAATCTGGTTCGGGTAAATCGTATGCGACTAAGGCAATTTTAACTAACCTTGCAGCAGACCGAACAAAGATGTTTATTCTTGACCCAGAAGATGAGTACACCGTTATGACTCAAAATTTGCGCGGTAAAGTAATCGACGTTGGTACTAATAAATCTGGTATTATAAACCCATTCCACATTATGGCAGCACTTGAAGATTTGGACTCTGCAAACACTAGCGACAACATAGACGACGTTAGTATTGACGAAATTGTGAAGGCTGCAGGAAGCAACAAAACGTTCTTCACACACCTTCAATTCTTGGAACAATTTTTCCGCACAATTTTGGAAGGTATAAGTTCGGATGCGTTTGAAACACTAAACACATTAGTTGTTGAGTTGTATAACAAAATGGGCATTAGTGAAAAAACCAACATCGCGAATTTAAAAGCAGAAGATTATCCGACATTCGACGATTTGTTTAAACTAATTAAAGACAAGTTGAAAACGGTAAAAGATGCATTCTATCGTAATAACTTGCTTATTCTTGAAACATACATTCAAAAATTTGCAACAGGCGGACGTAACTCAGACTTATGGAATGGTCCAACATCAATTCTTACCGACGAAAACTTGATTACATTTAACTTCCAAACATTGTTTGCAAGTAAGAATAATAGACTTGCAAACGCGCAAATGATGTTGGTTTTCAAATATCTAAACAACGAAATTATTAACAATAAGCGTTTTAATGAGCAATACAAAGAGCGTACAGGTAGTGACATTAAACGTCAAGTGGTCATTGCAGTGGACGAAGCGCACATGTTCATTGACCCAGATAGCCCAGTTGCACTTAACTTTATGGCTGAAATGGCAAAACGTATAAGAAAATATCAGGGTATGCAAATTGTTATCACGCAAAATATTAAAGACTTCTTAGGTTCGCCAGAAATTCAAAGAAGGTCGGCGGCTATCATTAACGCTTGTCAATATTCTATGATTTTGCAGTTAGCGCCAAATGATATGGCGGACTTACTTGAACTATACAAATCAGCCGGTGGTATCAACGAACGTGAACAAGATGGTATCGTAACTGCGCCACGTGGTCGTGCCTTCTTTATCACAGGACCAATGGACCGTTCATTTATTGATATTATTGCGTTTGACAACGTCCGTGAAATCATGGGCGAAGGTGGTAGTAAATAAAAAACAATTTAAACTAAAAAGGAGATATTATTTATCTTCTTTTTTGATTATTTGACAAAAAAATATAAATTTATTAGTATATTCATATAATAAAACAGGTGAAAAATGATTGAAGAATTTAATAAATCACAATTTGAGTATTTCTTAGATTGTCTAAAAAATTTTAAATTAACAAAATATTACGAAAAATTCAAAAATGAAGTAGTGATTGACACGGCAATTTCAGACCTTGGTTTTAAAAGAGAACCAACTTACACAATTGATTTTGACATGGACGAAAATGATTTGAATAAAACATTAGAAGAATTAGATAATATTTATAAAACAGACTATGATTTGTTCGACGAATATTCAGAATTTTATAACCTGTTAAAAGAATTACATAATGAACATAAACGGAGTAAAATGGAAGAACATAATTTTAAATGTGCTAGTTGTGGCGCAAATCTAAAAGCAGAAGAAAAATACTGCTCATATTGTGGTAGCCTTAATCCACAATATAAGGAGAAAACTATAAAAGACGTGGAAATACCTAAAAATGAAGAAAATACTGATTTAGGTGACGATTTAGGCGACCTTTTTGGTGGCTTTTTAGGTGGAGTTATGATGGGAAGTGCTATGCGTGGGTTTGGTAGGTTTATGGGTGGAAGAAGGCACCCACCTAGAAGAAGGTAAATAACAAATGTGTGCGTTTTTGAATAAAAATCAATAGTTTATTTACTTTACAATCATATAAAATTTTGTTAAAATAAAAATAGGAGTTATTATGGGATGGTTTAAAAAACAACTTTTAGATGTTATTGAATGGAAAGATGCGAGCAACGATATTTTAGTGTATCGTTATCCAATGAACAATCGTGAAGAAATCATGAATAGTTCAACTTTGGTTGTTAGGGAAAGCCAAGTTGCAATGTTTATTCATAAGGGTGAAATTGCAGATGTGTTTGGCCCAGGCACATATAAACTTGCAACTGAAAATATTCCTTTCTTAACTAAAATGTTGAGTTTGTCAACAGGTGGAAATTCGCGTATTAAAGCGGAAGTTTATTTCATTAACACAAAGCGTTTTATGGGTTTAAAATGGGGCACACAAAACCCTATTATGATGCGCGATGTTGATTTTGGAAACATTCGTTTGCGTGGTTATGGAACGTTCGCAATCAAGGTGAGCGACCCAACAAAATTTATGCGTGAATGTTTCGGCACTAACGCAATTTATAGAGTGAATGATATTGTCACTCAATATAAGTCAAGTTTAATTCAATTATTAACAGATGTTATTGGTGAAAGCAAATTGTCCGCGCTTGACCTTGCTGCAAACTATAAAGATTTAGGCAAAATGGTTGAAGAGCGAGCAAAAACTGAGTTTGAACCACTTGGTCTTAAAGTTTCTAATTTTGTGATTGAGAATTTATCTCTTCCAGAAGATGTTGAAAAAATGCTTGACGAACGCACAAAAATGGGCGTTATTGAAGATAAAATGGGAACGTACACTCAATTTAAAGCAGCAAACGCTATGGGTGATATTGCAAAAAATCCATCTGGTGGTGGTCTTGCAGGTCTTGGTGTTGGGCTTGGCGCAGGCGCAAATATGGGTGAGTTGTTTGCAGATTCAGTCGCTGGTGCTAAAAATAAACGCCGTCAAGTAACAGTGCAATGCGTTAAATGTGGGGCTTCAATTCCTGGAAAATCAAAATTCTGCCCTGAATGTGGTGCAACGCAAGTTTTATCTTGCCCAAAATGTGGCGAGCCAATTTCAAAAGGCAGCAAATTCTGCGCTAACTGTGGAGAAAAATTAACTGTTAGTGAAAAAGTTTGCCCAAAATGCGGAAAAGTTTTGGCTCCAAATGCAAAATTTTGCCCAGATTGTGGCGAAAAAATTAAATAAAAATATGTAAATTTTTTAAAAGGTTAAAAAATCACTTTAATCAAAAATAAATTTTAGGAAGGTTAAAATGGGATTATTTAGTTATAGAGAAAAAAGATTTGGTAAGGCTGCTTTGGTGATATTAGCACTTGTGCTAATTGCTCTTGCTGGTGGTGCAATTTATGGCGGAATTTATGCTGTTATGCATATGGCGCACTGGTCAAAATATATCATTATTGTGGTTGCTTGTATAATAGGTTTAGTGTTGGCTGTGTTTGGAATATTTTTGTTTTTCTTCACTTTCAGTATGTTAAATAGTTGGAAGAGCGGAAGAGATGGCAACTGGTCAAAAGGTGTTTCAAATGCACGTCTTTGTGATAAATGTGGTAGACCAATCACTAAAAAGGCTGAATATTGCGAACACTGCGGTGCAAAGCAAGAAACAGGTTTGGGTTTAAAAGAGTGCCCAAATTGCAAAACAAAAAATAGCGGACCAGCAGAATACTGTGAAAAATGTGGTCATAAATTTGAGTAGAAAGAAAGGAAATTTCCTTTCTTTTTTTTGCGATTAGAAAAGGAAATTCTATAATTAAAATGTTGTTTTTGTAACAAATTTAATATATCTTAAATTGCTTTAAAATTCGTAGTTTTTAGACATTATTAGTGCTTTTATTTCCGCTTTTTTATTTGGTAAAATTTGTTAAATTTAGTAGTCTATTATTGTTGAATTCAATACATATTTTTAAATTTAATTTTAACAAATTACATCATTATTAAGGGGGAAATTATGAGAAAGAAAATAAAAGGAAAATTGTATTTTTTAGCGCGGGATGCAAAATCTAGAATGAGAAATTATAACAAAGAAAAGAGTGTGTTTGAACAACTTCCTTATGCAAAAACTTTCAGTGCGCATGACCAAGAGTTGTACGAACGCGTTTGCAAGATGCTACTTAGCGACCAAGTTATAATAAATCCAATTCAAGAGTTGGTTGATAAAAAAGTGTATTCAACTTTGTCGCTTGAAGCAAAACAAAGATACATATTTGATTTATCAGAAAAATATAAAGAAATGAAATTGCGTTTTGAAAGAGAACATGAAGGTATGAATGCAATGTCTAATATTGTGTAATAAAATGTAGTTTATTTCTTTTTAATATATGATGAATATTATTTATATAATGGAAAAAAAGTGTAATTTGTTTATAGGGTTAATTGATGTGTTTTCTTAATAAACTTGTTTTGCTTTTAGTTATTGGATAATATTTTCGACAAATTTACATCAATATATCAACAAATAAACACCATAATGTTAAATTTTACAAAATAATTTGACTTTTGTACAAAAACATGTTAAAGTTATATAAAGGTTAATCAAGGTGTTTTTATGAATTCTTTATATACAAAAAGTGACCAAGACGAGATGCTGAGTAAGATATGCAAATACATAGATGTTAAATGTCCAATTTTATTTACTAATGATTTTAAGGATAATATTAGGCAAATATGTGTGCAAAAAGTTTGTAATGTAATAGGAATTAAGTGTGCGTGCAATTATAGGAATGCGTTTATGACTTTTTTTTCGGACATTGCGGGCGAAGCGGTAGTTGAAACTTTTGGTTTGAAATTTCATATAGCAGGTGAAGAACTCCGCTTTTTTACGTATAACCATGTAAATTTGGTGGACTCGGGCTATAACATGTTGCAACAAGAAGACAAAGACGAAGCGTTTTTAGATATGTTTAAATTAGCAGACGACTATAAGTATATAAAAGGTTTATAAAAAATATATCTTATTAATTTTTACGTGTTTTTAAAATAAAAAACCACATTAACTGTGGCTTTTCTTTTTTATGCTTTTTTGGCAATAATTTCTGATGTGTTGGCATCAATTAGTATTCCTAACGTGTCCCCATTTGTTGATATTACGCCGACGTACCAATAGTAACTATTTGAGTCGGTTGAATAGTCTTTCATAATTTTCATAACAACTTCAATTTTAACATTTTTGTCAGACATAACATTTTGTAAATCTTCCTGCAACTCTTGGTTTGCAATTTCTAGTGCACGGGTGCTATTAACACTAAAATCATTTGAAACGCATGCCATTGGTTGATTGAAACTATATCCTGTGAAGGTTATTTGAATTTCAACAACGGCATCATTTGCAATTGACTCTCCAATATCCACTGAGTAAGTGTTGTCAACAGGTGATTGAATTAAAAAGCCGTTAAAACTTTCGTCATTTACTTTTAAATAATAAGTGTAACTATCATTTGCAAGTGGTGCGCGATCGTTTCTAGCAAGGGTTATAACGCCGAATGGCACAAGCGAACCAACTTCACCGTCTAAATCATAGTTTTCTTCACGCATTCCAGAAGAAAGGGTTACGGTGTATAAATCGTCCTGCGCTGAAAATAAGTTGTTACGCTCTTCAATCACGTAGTCTGACAAATTGATTTCTGCGGTTTTACAAGCAGTTAGCCCAACAAGCGACACCATTAAAACTAAAATAATTAAAATTTTCTTTTTCATAAATACCTCAATTTATCATATTACCTTGTCCAATAAATTAGAACGGTTATCATAAATAAACCACGGAATTTTTAATATTTTTATGAAAATTTATTGTGCTTTTTAGAATATAACATAATATTTTGCGATAGTAAATTTTAGCATTGCATAGTATGTTATTTAGAATAGACCTTGTAAAATTATTTAATTTATGATAAAATAAAAGTATGAAAGGCAAAAAACTTAAGATAACAGAAAAATATGTGCAAGAATTTAATGAAAGGTGTAGCAATTTCCGAGCACCTGAATTTTTAAGATTTTTAACTGAATCAGACGGAAATAATGTTTCCTATTTAGATTTGATTGTTCAATTAGAAAATGTTATTAAATTAAAGCCATACAAACAAGAAAAGAAAATAAATTTCACCATTGAAGAAATGACTGCAATTATTGAAGAATTTTATTCAAAATATTTTCCTAAAAAAGCAGAAGAAGTTAAGCAAATTCTAAACGGAACTCATCCTTATTTTATGGATCAAAATGGAAAATCAACAGTCCATTTTGAAAAAGTAAATTTAGATGAAAACCGTTCTAGCAACGTTGGACATAGTGGCAACAATCCTTATCTAAATTTCAATGTTTATTTAAAAGATACAATTGAAGATTTAAGAACAACCGCACACGAACTAACGCATGCAATAAGTGCTCATGAAACAAAAATTGTGGATGCAATAAAAGAAAATACGCCTAAAAAAGTGTTTGATAGATTAACAAAAGATAAAAGTTTTGAAAGCGATAGTATATGCGAGATAGAAAGTCATATTATTGAAAAACTTTTTAATAAGTTTTTGTTATCAAAAGGTATAATGAATGAAGAAGATATAAAAGTTTATGAAAACAGTGAAAAGATAAGCCTAGTTAGTGAATTAAGCTTAATTCGTGAAGAGCGAGATGTTATAAAGTGCCTTTCATTTCCTGTTACACAAGAAGATTTGACGGCACTTGTGGAAAAATTATATAAAGACAAAAATTTCCGTTTGATTGATAGAATTAAAAAGATGCACGACACATCTCGAAATAGTGAGCATATGTTTAGATATGTTGTTGGAAGAGTGGTTGCAGATGTTTGGTTTAAAAGATTTGAAGAATGTGAAACAAATAAAGAAAGAAGAGAAATGTTGAAAATATTCCAAAACTATTTAAACAAAACGCATGAATTAGATTTAGAGTCGGCATGTGAAGAATTGTTAGGCTTAGATTTTACGTCAATTGTTGAAGATTATTGCCTAGGTAAAATTAGTGATATAAAAACGCAAAATAATATATAAAATTTAAATATTTTTAAAAAATTATCAAAATTTTTATTATTTTTCTAATAAATGTTAAAAAATTTCAATTAAAATTAAATTTATTTTATTTATTTTTAGTTTTAGTTTATAATGAATGTATGATTTGCAATATGTGTCCGCGAAAGTGCGGAGTTGATAGAGAAAAAACTATCGGTTTTTGTGGAGAGAAAAATTTAAAAA
>DWVI01000005.1 GCA_019120295.1 Candidatus Onthoplasma faecipullorum
AAATCTGCTATATTTATTATTACTGAACTGCCTGTATATCCCCATGTATCTGTTGCTGAGTTATATGTTAAATAATATGTAATACCGTTGTACCTAAACTGTATAGAATATCCTGTTATTCTATAACCATAGTTAAATATGTAATATGCTCCATAGTTATTTCTTGGAAGCATTGGTGAATTATTGTTTAATAATGTTTGAAAGTATGTTCTATCAGACATTGAAAATCCCGCACTATCAGTATTACTCGTCATGAATGGGAAATTGTAATTTTCATTGCCATACCTTATGTATAAACTTAATGATGTGTCTGTTATATCTCCTACTGATGAACTATTCTCAGTTCCACCAACTCCGTAATAATTAGTTTCAATGTCATCTGGTAAATTTGACCAAATACCTGGGTTATCGTTATCTATATTAACTGTGTAAGTGTTAGACCACCTTGTAATAACAAATGGTGTGTCTACATTTCCCCAACTTCCTGTTAACAACTGAGAAACAATGAAATAGTTTGTGCCATCTAACGCTTCAATTTGTTCTGTTACATTAAATCTCCAAACGCATAATAATGTTGTTGTGGTTGTGTTTCGGAAATATCTAATTTCTAGAACGTTATTATCTAACTCGTAACCATAAAAGTATCCTGTTGAGGATGGCGTGTAAACACCACCTAATATCTCTTCCTTGTAATCTAGAATGTAACCGTCAAAATAGTAACCACCTATTGCCATAGTGGTAGAAAATTCTTGATAACCAATTATCCAAGCACCAAATGATTTAATGTTTCCGTCTGAGTTTATGTCCGACGGTGTATATCTACTATTCATTAAATCTACACTTTCTGTGTATGTGAAATTTACAATTGTTTGCGCTAATGGATCATCTTCATATCCATGGAATAATGGCATATCATATTCCCTTAAATTAGGAAGAATATATATATCAATTGTTCTGTTAACATCACTTATTGCTATACTAACACTTTGCCCGGCTCCAACATTTACTAACTCTCCGCTATCTAATCGATATGCCCATGGAACATTTGTGTTATCCCATTGTTCGAAAATTGAAACCGATAATGTTTGAGAAATATCGCCATTAACAATTCTAAATCCTGTTAAGACATTTGAAGATGTTACAACTGGTGAAATATTTATATTAGATTGGTTAACAGTCCATGTGAATGAATCCTGCGTTACAGTTCCACAGGATATATCATTTCCTGAACTTCCATTCACATTTAATGTTACTGTAACTTCTTTTTCTATAAATACCGTACGCAAATCTACATCATGATTAAGTGTCCCATTTAATTCAGTTATACCACTTGCATAACCTAAGAATCCATCAAACTGATAATACTCGCCACCTGCTTGAGACGCATTTTCTGTGCTCATCTCGACAAATTCAACACGCACAACAGGTCTTCTACCATTATATGTAGGTAAACCGTTCAAATAATAATTTGTATTTGATGAATAGATATATAAAGAATTACCATCTTGATAATATGAGATTGGTGCTTGCAAGTCGAGATATCTGTAATTATTGATTAGTGTTGTCACTCGTAATTTATACATAAATTGATATGATGTAGTTTGGTATCGGTATCCTGTTTCAGAATAAATCCAATTTGACCAGTATTCATAGGTTGGATTTCCATAACTATCCACTCCTTCAGTTGTTCCCATGCTATTGATTGAATAAGGTAAATCAACGTCATAAACTTGGATTGTATAAGAATTTGATATTATATACTCAGTGGAAAGATTTGAACGTTTAGGTCGATAGTCTGTGGTAACGCCTTCTGGTGTTCCATCAGAATTCCAACGGCTAGTTGCCACAGTGCTATCATAAGGCGATATCCTTACAACAGATGTCGTAGACTCAAATCTTGGCAAACAAACAGTAACTTGTTGTGTGTTACCCAAATTAGTTATATGATCATATCTATAACTAGTGCTTCCATTGCTATCTACCCAACATAACCAGCCTAATGAACTATCAACGTTTCTAAATGTGACATTTTCACAAAATATTCTTAAAATAGGAATATTAATACCATAATAACAAGGTAAGTAATAAGTTGACCCCTTATCAGAACTATTAGAGTCTTCCGAATTTAGATATATGTCTATAATGTTGCCACTTGAATTTGGCGAAACAAACCAACCCAAATCATAATAAATAGATGGAATTAAGTTATCCCCTTCACCATATGCCGTGCCATAAGATAAAAAATCCGTAGCATATAATTCACTTAAATTAATAATTTCACTATTTCCATTATCAAATAAATATCTACGCATGTTGCATTGATTATTTATATAATTAGTACCATTCGGATTACTACTTGAAACATTTCTGTCATCAGTATAAGTTTCAGGATAATATACTGTGAATTCACCAATAACATAATTGTTTGCGTAACTAAAACTTGCTGATGTGTTTAGACCAGACGGATTTGGATAATTTTTATCATTTGCACTATAAAATCTGTCAAAAGGAGTATTAAATAAATTGGTACTATTTATTGCTTTTGTTCTACCGGCGAATGTTGGATGCGCATAAAGATTCTCAGCATAAATTGAACCTAAATACGAAAAATTATTATTCAAAGTTAAACTATTCAATCCATAAACTTGGCATGCATCAACTCCTAATAAACCACCATAAGTAGCAATAGGGGTAACATCATCATATCTATCATCTAGATCTAAATCCGCCGCATAAAAATATGATCGTTGAATTGATATTGAAATACGACAATTTGCGTCAATACTTGCCCCCACAATTCCGCCAAATATAGCATATGTATCAGACGTAACTATTGAACCATTATCAACTGTTACCATGCATTGGTTAATAGATAATGAAGAACTACTAGGTCTATTTGATGAACCAGAAGTACTTGATACCACACCTACCATACCACCAACAATTTGGACATTTTGACCTTCATAAACTTGCAAATCCAAATCATAAACCATACAATTAGATATATTAACTCTTCCTTCTGCGTATCCTACTAATGCTCCTACACATTCAGTATAAAAACTATCATTATATCCTGGTAAATAAATTTGAGTGCCTACTAGGGCTAAATTCCTTATAGTTGCACCATTTACTCGTCCAAATAATCCTAGTGCAACATCTTGACCTATCGCAGTTGCCGAACTTTTTTCTCCGTATGGAACAATATTAGTTGTTGTATTTCTACCTAGTCTTAAATTAGAAATTGTATAACCATTTCCATCAAATGTTCCCCTGAAAACATCTCCGCCATAGCCAATAGGTTCCCATGCGGAAGTGCCAAGTGAAAGATCGACCATTAGAGTTATGGTTTGACCTGAATAACTTGTTGCACTGTAACCATTATTGCCATTAACTCTATCTCTGAATGATTGCAAATCGGCCACATCGTAAATATATGTTCCGCCATTAGATACCGAATTGGAGTTTGAAGATGTTGGGGTTGTTGTGCCGTCTTCAAAAGGATTGGTGATTAGGTTGTTTGCGGCGTTGGTGCGAGCAAAAATAGATGCTGAAAATATTGTGCAAGCAAGTGTTGCGAATACTATAATTAAAGTAATAATCGTCCTTTTTATTTTTAAAGAATTCATACAACCCCTTATTTTACAAATAACGTAAATCAAATATGATGAAATATAACTAATTTATTTTTGCTGAATTGATATTTCCAAATATTATAAAAAAATTTTATACTAATAACATTAGTATAACACTTTTTACATATTTCTACAAATAATTTAACTCAATTTAAAAATATTTTTACATATTAATTTTCAATTTTATATTTTAATATAGTGAAAAAAATAACGTTAATTTAGACTAATAAAATAATTTTAATTTATAGTTTTTATTGAAACAATATGAAATAAATAAAAAAATGGAAATTGTTTCCATTTTTTAGTTAGATATTAATATTTTCCTTCATTTCTTTTAGGACTTTATTCTCTATTCTACTCACCTGCACTTGACTTACCCCTAATGCTTTTGCTATTTCGCTTTGCGTTTTATCCATGTAATAGCGCATAATTATTACTTGTTTTTCACGTGCGCTTAAATTTTCAATCAATTCACGAATTGCCAATTTGTCAATATACTTTTCAGGTGAAAAGTCGTCACTAATTTTATCCATAAGAGTGCATGAGTTGTCGTCTTCAAATTTGTCGTTTAATGATAGTGGATTTGTGTTCGCTTCCATTGCAAAAACGATATCTGATTTATCCATGTTAAATTTTTGAGAGATTTGGTCCAATGTTGGATTTGTGCCATGGCGCTGGTTATATTCAACAATAAAATTTTTTATTTGGATAGATTGATGTTTTATGCTTCTTGAAACTTTAACCGTTCCGTCATCTCGCAAAAACCTTTTTATTTCGCCTGCAATCATTGGAACAGCATATGTTGTGAATTTAACGTTAAAAGAACTATCATAATTTTTTATTGCCTTAACAAAGCCAAGTGCACCTAATTGAAATAAATCGTCGTACTCTATACCCTTATTGAGATATCTTTTTATAACGCTTTTAATAAGTGGTGAGTTTACCGTTATCAATTTTTCTTTTGCTAAATCGTCGCCATTTTTTGCCTGTGTTACTAAATCGTTAGTTTCTTCATTAGATAGCATCTAACCCACCGATAAGTTTTTTTCTAAATCTTTCTCCATTGTAACGGTTACGCCCAACTTTTCACTCTTAACATCTAACTTGTCCATAAAACTTTCCATAACAGTAAAGCCCATACCGCTGCGCTCGTCGTCTGGTTTTGTGGTGTAAAAAGGTGTAAGCGCACGAGTTAAATCTTTTATGCCAATTCCATCGTCACTTATTGTGATTTTCACATTGCAATTATCTGTTGTTATTTTCATATGCACAGAACCTACCTTTTCAGGATAAGCATGCACAACAACATTTGTAACCGCTTCATTTACCGCTGTTTTGATATCACTTAATTGGTCTAAACTTGGATTTAATGGCAAAATAAAACTTGCCACAACGTTTCTAGCAAAGGCAACGTTTTCTGGTATTGCTTTAAATTTAATTTCCATACTATTTCTCATACTTTTACCCCTTTACACAATTTTAGGCATAATTTCATATAGCCCACTCATTTTAAATATTCGCTCTGCGTTCCTACTTGGATTTGTTATAAAAATCGGTTTGTTACATTCTCTCATCTTTTTGTATCTACCTATTAACACTCCAACACCTGTGCTATCCATAAACGTTAGTTCAGATAGGTCCATAACAATTTGAACATACCCTTTTTGAGTGTCCAAAATGCTATCTAGGTTTTTTCGCGTTGCCTGCGCGGTGTACTCGTCAAGTTCGCCAGACAACAAAATGTACAAAGTTTTATTAACAATTCTTGATTTAACTTGCATATTTCACCCCTTCAAAAGCATTCTAGCAGATAGAAATTTAAAAAAAATAATAAGAATTGTTTAATAAATTCTTATTTTGGCGAACATTGTTGAATACAAAATTTTGATAATATTTGTTGCTTTATCTTGTATTATAGATTTATAAATAAAAGAAGGAATTATTTGATAATTCCCTTAAAAAAGTATTTTTTTAATTTTATTTTTTTCAAAAAAATAAGTAATAATATTTAAGTTTAAACAACTGTTTATTATTTATATTAAATACATAATAAGCAGTGCGATGCCGACTATTCCGAGAGCCACAAAGAATGCGGTTAGGAACACGCGCAATTTATCTTTTGGCAACGTTCCAATTTTTCCTGTTTGACCATTTATCACAACTTTATGGTGCTTATTCTTTTTGTCTGTTTTGTTAATGATGTAAACTGGAAGAAGACAATAATTATAACGCTTTTCTAAATAAGTTGTGTTTAAATCTAATCTTTCAATTCTATCACAATTATACCTATTTAAAATTTCTTTTTCAATTTGCTTTCTTGCAATAATTTCAGCCTGTTTAAAACAATCGTTCAACTTTCTATCTTGGTATTCTAAAATGTAACCATTCATAAAATCATCTTTAAAATTTACAGCACCAGAATAATCAAAAGGCATTATTGAATACAATTCTTTTTGCTCAATATTGCTATTAGCTTCAACTGAAATATTGTTAAATTGCTTATCTATAAGCCCGCTAACATCTCTATAGAAAGTTTTTATTCTGCTATTACCTTCTCTATCTCTTACTGTTCTTGTGTAACTCAATGTTCCGTAATATTGGCTAGACGCCAAAAAATCAAACACAAAAGTGTTAACATACACACCAGAAATATCTTCATCTGTTAAATTTTTAAAGGCTTTTTTATTTGCATAAAACTTTTTTCTAAGAGTTGTTTTAAAATGATTTATTGCTTCATTTTTTGAGTAGGAAAAAGGAACGATTGAATCGATATACAACAATTTCTTTTTTCTACCTTTTATCATGGTTGTGTTACCGCAATATGGGCAAATTGATTGCATTTTAAATTTATTAAACATCAAATTTGCTCCACATGAAGAGCATTTAACGTTTTGGAGTGCGTCTGCAAATTCGTCCTTTTCAACGACTACATTTTCTTCAAAAGGTTTTTTATTGAATTTATAATCATATTCAATTGGAAAAACGGACGAACAATTTTCGCAAACATTACCCTTATTTTTAGGGCTAAAATATAATTTTCCCCCACAATTTGTACAATTTTTTATCATAATTTTATTCTAACAAATTTTTTCATTTAAAACAATCTTTTTTTATTAAAAAATTAAAGATATTTAAAATTTTAATATCTTTAACCTATTTATTAAATCTATTTACTAAATATTCCTAATCATCACCACGTTTTTGACTTGTGATAATATTTATTTTTTTCTTTTCTTTATTCAACTGAGAAATATAGCCTTTAACTCGTGAATGAAGTTTATAGATATAGTGAGTTTGCACATTTGCTCTATCACTATTTTCACGAGTTATTGCCATTGCATTTAACCCATTATCTAAACGAATTACTGCAGCAACTGGTAGAATTTTTATAACTTCACCTTCCACCATATCTCCAAGTGATAATGAATTAAATATTTTATCCCTAGGGTTTTCTTTTGTTTGTTTTAACCCTAAACTAATTCTTGAAAAATCGGTGTTGCAATCTAGAACAACAAAATCATACTCTTCGTTTAATGACACGGCATCACTAATTTTATCAATATGCTCGTAACTTGCATCTTGAATTGAAAGTTTTGCCTTTGCGCCGGTTGTAAGCATTACAAGGGCATATTTATCTTCAATTTTAATAACCGTGCCGTGCACAATATCGCCAACTGAAACTGGTGTTATTTCACTATTTTGCTTTAACTTTGTGCTACAAACTATTGATTTTTTTAAACTGTTAAGTTCAATAACAATCGCATCAATTTCGCGGTTAATTAAACTTTCACGGTTCGCAAATTCATTTTGGGTGCATTGTGAATATGGAAGGAACACTCTATACCCCATAAAATCGCCAAGTAGGCCTGCAGTTTGAATTTCACTCACTTTAAATGTTAATTCACTTCCAACTTTTAAGGTTTTTAATTTTTCTTTGTCCGCCAACGCTTTGTTGACCCCCGCGTGAGTTACAACCAAACAGCCCTTATCATCTATCTCGCCTGTTACCATAACCAAAATTGCATCGCCAATTCTAAATGCTTTGTCTTCCAATTCATTTATATTAAAAACGCCTTCTTTAAGTCCGCCAAGGGAAACAACAACTTCATTTTTTCCTATCATTACGATTGTACCAGTTATAATATCTCCGCGGTTATATTGCGTCATACTTATATCAAAATCTTTCATTTTCATAGTCTTTTCCTTAATCTGTAAATTTTTATTATTTTGAAAATTTCATAAAAAATTTAAAATTTCTTAAAAATTTTTCGTTTTTTCTTATTTTTTTATAAATTTTAAAAAATTTTTACTAATTTTTACGCTTTTGCTTTTTTCTTACTTAATTTCTTTGCTCGTTTTTCTTCAATTCTTTTTTGCTCATTTATAACAAGTTCATTCATTTTTTCTACTATTAGGTTTGAATATTCGTCCATATATGCTTTATCTTTTTTGCGCTCAACATCTGGATAAATTGGGTCACCAATTAAAAGTTTTGTTCTATGGAACGCTCTAATTTTTCTATCAAACATCATAGGTACAACTGGTGTGTTTGTTCTAATCGAAAATAGTGCCACACCTTCTTTTGCACTTCCTTCTTCAACTGTTACAGTTTTTGCACGTGTGCCTTGTGGGAAAATGCAAATATGTTTATTCTTTTTAATTAGCGAGAATATTTCTTTTATTGCTCCTGGGTCTGCATTACCCCTATCCACAGGGACTGCGCCAAGCGAACGCATAAATTTCGTCATAAACTTATTTGAAAACAACTCTTTTTTAGCCAAAATTCTATGTTTTCTAGCAAACCTAATATCAATCATAATAGGGTCTAGATTAGACATGTGGTTACATGAAATAATGTAATTTTTGCCCTTCAATGGCTTTAATTTTTTCTTTCCTACCTTTTTAATTGGAAATAAAATTAAAAATGGAATACAAATTATAATGTACGCTATCCAAAAAAACATATTACCTACCTTTTATGCTATTTCCAGCAAGGAAACCTGTTGACCACGCAATTTGAAGATTATATCCACCTGTCAATGCGTCCACATCAAGCACTTCGCCAACAAAATACAAACCGCTAACTAACTTACTTTCACAAGTTTTAGAATTTATTTCGCGAGTGTCAACTCCGCCGGAAGTGATAATTCCTACTTCTACATTATCTAACGATTTTATAGAAAAGTCAAATTTTTTTATTAAATTTACTAAATTGCTTCTATCCGTGCGCGTGATATCTGCAATTTTTTTGTTTATTATATAATACTTTTCGAAAATATAATCAACAAACCGCCTAGGTAAAACCGAATAAAGGTAAGTTTTTAATTCTTTTTTCGAATTTTCTTTAAATTCGCGAATGAATTTGTTATTTAACTCATTTACGTCTAACGCTGGTTTAAAATCGATTGAAATGGTTTGATTTTTAATATCTAACTTATTTATTTTGCTAGAAATTGTGAGAGCAATAGGTCCGGTTAGTGAATTGTAAGTAAACATCATTTCACCGAATTCAGAATATTCTGTTTTACCAATTTTAACAAATAATCTAACGTTTTTTAAACTTAGACCATTTAAATTAGATACATCTTCATTCACTCTAATAGGTATTAACGCACCTTTTGGTTCAACCACTGTGTGAGAAAACTTTTTTGCTACGTTGTAGCCAAAACCGGTTGACCCAGTGCCTGGATAACTTACCCCACCCGTTGCAATAACTACATTATATGTTGTGTATTTTATATTATTATCACACTTTATATAGAATATGTCATTGTTTTTTGTTAAGTCTAAAACGTCTGTGTTTAATTTTATTTCAACATTGTATTCGTTCAAATATTTTGCTAGCGCTTTTATAACGTCGCTTGATTTATCACTAACTGGAAACACCCTATTCCCACGTTCAGTTTTTAGTTTAACATACTTTTGGAAAAATTCAATTGTGTCCTTAGGAGTAAATGCATTGAGCGCTGAATACATAAATTTGTTGTTTGTAACAATATTATTTAAATGATTTTCAACACTGCTATCATTTGTTAGGTTGCATCTACCCTTGCCTGTTATATATAACTTTTTACCTAACTTTTCATTGTGCTCCAAAATCAAAACTTTAAGTCCACGTTTTGCTGATTGTATGGCGCACATCATTCCAGATGCTCCGCCACCAATAACTATAACATCATAATCTACCATGTAAATATAATAACAAAAAATTTATAAAACACAAAATAATTTTAAAAACAATTTGTTTTGGTGTTTAATTTTAATTATTATTTTTTATTTTGACATAATTTATTTTTGCTTTTATTTTCAATCTTGTATTTATTGCACTGTTTAGTGTTAAACTAAAAGTGAGATACTTACATTTATATCAAAACAAAAAAGAGATTGTTATCTCTTAATTGAATTTATATATTTTAGTTCTTTGCCGTTTAGTGGTTGGTATTCGCCACGAGATAGTCCACCCAACCTTATTTCACCTATTTGAACGCGTTTTAAAAAGGTTACGTTTTTACCGATTGCTTCAAACATGCGCCTAATTTGGCGATTTTTCCCTTCTGTGATTGTAACCTTTAACTTTGCCATATTTTCGTTTTCTTCCATTATTTCAACGCTACATGGTTTTGTTACATAATCACCTATGTTAACACCAGAAGATAAGGTTTTAACTTCATTTTTATCAATAGTGTTTTCAATGGTTACAACATAACTTTTTGCTATGTTACTGTTAGGTTTTGTTAAAATATTTGCTAGTTCACCATCATTTGTGAGTAAAAGCAAACCTTCTGTGTCATAATCTAGCCTACCAACAGGAAAAACGCGTTGATGCACTCCACGCATTAAGTCCATAACCGTTTTTCTATCTTTTTCGTCGCTTGCGGTTGTAACATAACCCTTTGGTTTGTTAAGTTTATAGTAAACAAAACTTTCTGCTGGTTTCACTATTTTATTATCAAGTTTAACAACGTCGGTTGACTTGATATCAGTTGCCAAATCTTTGATAACCTTTCCATTTACCTTAACTCTACCGTCTATTATAAACTCTTCTACCCTTCTTCTGCTTGCAACGCCTGCACTTGCTAAATACTTATTTATTCGCATACACTACCTTTTCATTAGAACAACAAACTAATTTAAAATTCATTTAACTGCAATGTGTTATTTTCAATTAGTTTATCTATTTTATTCATTGTATATAATTTTAGAGTTTTAATCAACTGATTATCGTAAAAAATTTCAATATTGCCAACAACTTCACCGTCTTCTGCGGTTGATTTTTCAATATTATATTTTACTTCGACCTTATCTTTTTCATTTTCCTTTAGCGGATAGTAAAAATCATTTTCTGGATAAATGTATAATCTTTCACCTTCTGTATTTTCAATAACCTTATTGGGAATTTCTTTATTTTTATCTACTAGTAAAGTGTGATTGTATTCATTAAAACTAGCATTTAACAAACTTTCACTTTCTTCAAACATTGGTCCGCAATTTAGTACTACGCAAACGGTTGTCATATTATCTCTTTCACATGCACTAACCAAACAACGTCCTGCTTTTGACGTAAAGCCGGTTTTAACACCAACACAACCATCAAGCCTTGAAAGTAGTTTATTTTTGTTTGTTAAATAGCGTATGTCTGACATATTTGTTTCAGGGATAACATGGTTTTTTGTTGAAACAACTTCTTTGAAAATTGTGTTATTTAACGCATAAGCAGTAATTAGCGCAAGGTCGTATGCGGTTGTGTAATGCTCTGGGTCGTCTAGACCATGCGGATTATTAAAGTGCGAATTTTTAGCACCAATTTTTGTTGCAAGTTCATTCATAAGTTTACAAAAACCTTTAACCGAACCACCAACGTGGCAAGCAAGCGCCGTTGCTGCGTCGTTTCCGCTTCGAAGCATCAAACCATATAACAAATCACGCACTTTTATTGTTTCGTTTTTTCTTAGATATATGCTTGTTCCTTCAACTCCAACTGCTAGGTCGTCCACTTGAATATATTGGTCTAAATCGTCGCAATTTTGAAGCACAGTAATTAGCGTCATAATTTTAGTGGTGGACGCCATGGGTAGTTTTTCGTTCATATTTTTAGAATAAAGCACCCTACCGGTATCCTTTTCTATTACGCACATTCCTTTTGCCGAACTTGACGCATATGCCGGCATACTTTGGGAAACAATCGGCACAAACACCCCCACACAAAGGACGATTAAACTAATCAAAACAAGCGTAAATTTAAATTTCTTTACATTGCTCATTTTTGCTTCTCCACAAACTTTTTAATCGCTTCTGTTGCGTTTTTGATAAGTTCCATATAGGCGGACGACTTATCTGCGTGAATGATTTTAAATTTGTCCTTATTCACAACGAAAAAGCCAATCGGTTGAACAGTAAAACCGCCACCAGTTCCGCCCGCAAGCGGAAAATCTGCTGAGTTGCGTTTTGCGTTTAGGTCGGAGTACTCGCCACCGCCCACAACAAAACCAATGCTAACTTTTGAAATTGGTACTATTGTGCTACCGTCTTGCAACGTTATTGCATTTCCGACCACACAATTTACGTCAATCATTGAACGAATTTTACCTAAAGACGCGTCAATTAACGACTGCAATTTATTATCCTGTTTTAAGTCTACTCTTTCCACTTTTTTCATACTCTCTCCATACATAAAATTTTGCTAAGATAAATGCGTACAATATGTCAAAAATTGAAATTCTAACACTGTTTTGCACGCGTATATTTAAAATATCTTCGTTGTATTTTGGCTTAACGTCGATTAAAATATGTGCGGTTTTTTTATTATTTTTGATTTTTCCTATCATTGATTTTGTTATTACGTCTATAAAGCCAGTTATCACTGCTGTAATCATTGCATCATACATATAACCAAAGTTTGAATGTATTTCCAAATTTAAAAATTGTTCGCGAAAATATAATTGTTTTATTAGATTTAATATGAAAGCCACGTTTATATTTTTTTCTGTGATTTTTTCTTTACGTTCTTTGTTTTTATGGTTAATATACACGTAGCCATGTTTAATACGTATTTTAAAATCTATAACATATTTATTAAGTATTTTAATCGTTAAACTGCCTTTTAATCTAAGTATGTTAAACCGAATTTCAAACTTAATTAAAAAAGGATAAATTATTATAAATAACAACAAAAATATTGTAAACAATAAAAAAAGATACCACATAAAAGTAGTATCTAAAATAAAAAAATTTTTATTCATTATTAAAGTCGATTGTTAAGTTAACTTTAACATTTTTTTGCTCTTCTAAATATAAAGTTATATTTACCTTTTCTTTTATTGTTGACGTTATCTCTAAAATTGGTGAACAATTATTTATAACACTCACGTTTGGGTTATCTATAACAACTTTTAGGTTTTGATTAACAACCGTTTCGTCATTATTTAAAACTTTATATTGAATGGTGCAAATCATATCTTTTACTACAACGCTATCTATACGAATATTGTAAAAATCAGCAGGTAAAATATTGATTAAATAAACCTTATTTAATTTCACAAAATTTTCTGTAAAACTAATTTCTATTTCTGTCTCTCCATTTGATATTGGCGTTAAAGTGTCGTTTGTAAGATTAATCATTTCTTTATCAACGCTAATATCAACATCTGCGTTCGTGTTTAAATTAAACACATCTTGAATTGCAAATTCTTCTTCAACTTTTAAAGTGTCTATATTAAGTATCGGTGAACTTTCTTCTACTACATTCACAACTATTGTTTCAGACAAACTCTTCGTTTCAGAACTAGCAACGCTATATTTTAAATTGTAAATACCAATTTCATTTGCATAAAATACATTATCATTTAATATTAGCCCGTCTGACGCACTGCCTGTTTTTGCCACTATTTCACATGACATTGAACTCTTTGCTTCCACTGGACTAACATTTATAAAACCATTCTCAAACTCGAAACTCGTTCCAACAGGAATGTTTATTGACCTTGAACAATTTAGTGTTAAACCAGCTGCATAAATTTCGCTTTGTTGTGAGTTGGTTGATGTGTTATTGTGAAAAACTAAAAATAGCGATAACGCTACTAATATGCTGACGCAATAAATAGAGTATAATATTTTCTTTTTTCTCACATTTTTAATAATAAAAAAATTACCAAATTTTGGCAATTGATTTGTCGAATTTTGTCAAAATTTAGTAAAATTTTCATTTAATTTAACTATTTTATAGTATTTTTACGAATTTTTTATTTATTTTATTTATTATTTATTATTTTTTATTAATCAATTAAATTTTAATTATCAATATATTTTTTTATTTCAGGATAATCTTTAATTATTTGGTAGTATCTATGCTTTTTAACAAGTCCGTCAATCATTAAATATAAACCTATTCCAAAAATAATTACTCCTACGCAAATGCCAATTAAACCATTATAGAATGCCGCATTTTCTGTTGCTGTAAATGATAAAAGTGCGATTTGTGCTAACACCAAGTTGTTGAACGCCGTTGCAAAATTAGTTAGTTTGTACTCTTTAATGAGCATAGTTTTACCCCTAGTTTTGCAAACTCCTACAATCGACATCGCAATGCTATACGTTGCAAATGCAGCGATTGCTATTGCGATTATCATATTGTACTCAAAATTTGAAGGATAATAAATTGAAAACACTGAGTACACTATATAAAACACACTTGAAATTGCAAGCACCACACCACCGCGAATGTAGGCATGAATATCTTTAATATTTTCTTTATTTTTTCTTAAACCGCTACTACAATTATTTTTAACATAACCTATGAACAAACTGTAAATAGCGATAGCAATAAGGAACCATGACCTAAAATACACACCAACTAAAATTTTGAATAGAAAATAAAACAAGTTTTTAAAAAATGCCAACTTGCCATATACGATTATTTTCTTCTCTTCTGGAATGCTTCTAAATTTCTTAATTAAGTTCCACATAATATTATTGCTTTTTATATTATTTCGACTATACTAGCGATTACATTATAACACAAAAAATAAATTTTTCAATAGAAATTGGTTAAAAATGTTCAAAATAGTAAAAATTTGTTCATTTTTATCGTTTTTAATTATATAAAACGAAAATTTTGAGTTAAAACATAACTGTTTTTACATTACATTATATTAAAAAAGCGAACAGTTTACAATCAGTTCGCCAAAAATAGACAATATGCTGTTGAAAATTTTTCGAGCATAATATATTGAAAACAATCGAAAATAATTTATAGAAAAATTAATATTGTTTGCCAAAATACACTCTATATTTGCTAGGTTTATTGCAGTAAACACAACGTTTTGTATTGTCATATGAGTGAATTACACGAGTTTTAATAGTGGTTTTTTGTTTGATTTCAGTTTCACACGCGCTATCACCACAATGATAAGAAAGCGCCACTTTACCATTGTTGACTTCTTTAACTAACGTGTCAAAATCGTCAGTTTCAACGATAGCATTATTTAAGTTATCTTGCGCCTGCTTTAACATATTTGCTTGAATATCTTTAAGTAAAGACTTAACTTCTTTTTGAATGTTGTTTAAGTTGAGTTGCACTTTTTCGTGAGTGTCGCGCCTAACTGCTGTTGCCACACCATTTTCAATATCTCTTGGGCCGATTTCTAAACGCAATGGAACGCCTTTCATTTCATATTCATTAAATTTCCAACCAGGAGTGTTATCTGAATTGTCAATTTTAACGCGCACTTTGTTGGAATTTAATTTTTTATAAACTTCTAGGCATTTTTCAACTACGCCCTCAACCTTACTTGCCACTGGAATAATCACAACTTGAATAGGTGCAATATTAGGTGGTAAGCGAAGCCCCCGTTCGTCGCCATGGACCATAACAAGCGCGCCAATAAGCCTTGTGCTAACACCCCAACTTGTTGAATAACCATATTCAAGTTCGCCATTTTTATTTAGGAAACGAATGTTGCTAGCCTTTGCAAAATTTTGACCAAGGTTGTGTGACGTGCCTGCCTGCAAACATTTTCCGTCCTTCATAATTGCTTCCATACCATATGTTGCAACCGCACCTGCAAACTTTTCATTTTCAGTTTTTCTTCCTTGCAAAGTTGGAATAGCCATAAGGTTTTTAAGGCAATCTACGTATACTTTTAACATTTCTTGCACGTCTTTTTCAGCATCTTTCATACTCGCTTGCACGGTGTGGCCTTCTTGCCATAAAAATTCGCTTGTTCTAAGGAATGGACGAGTTGTTTTTTCCCATCTCATAACGTTACACCATTGGTTCATTTTAACTGGTAAATCACGATAAGACTTTATCCATTTTGCGTACATTTCACAAATTATTGTTTCACTAGTTGGGCGGATAATTAGTTTTTCATTTAATTCTTCACCGCCTGCGTAGGTTACAACAGCCACTTCTGGCGCAAAACCTTCAACGTGTTCGGCTTCCCTTTTTAAATAACTTTCAGGAATTAAAAGTGGAAAATATGCGTTTTGAACGCCACGTTTTTTTAACTCTTTATCCAAATAATTTTGAATACCTTCCCAAATTGCATAACCATATGGTTTAATGACCATTGTGCCTTTAACCGGGCCATAATCGACCATATCAGTTTTCAAAATAACATCAGTGTACCACTGCGCAAAATCAGTTTTTATGTCCGCTAATTCATTAACAAATTGTTTATTCTTGCTCATTATCTTCACCACCTGTTGTATCTTTCTTTTGCATATTATTTTTTATCATGATAATTTTTCCTTTGGCTTTTTCTAACTCTTTTATGCAATTCTTTGCTAATTTGCAACCTTCTTCATATAGTTTTAAACCTTCGTCCAAACTAACGCCTTTATCTAAAAGCGCGCTTATTTCTTCTAGCCTTTTCAAATCTTTTTCAATCATTTTTTCTCCTTATTTACAACTAACGCCTGCAATTTAACATCTGCTGTTGTAACGCTAATTTTGTCATTTATATTGATATTTTTATAGTTTACAGTTTCACCATTTTCATTTTCAACATACGAATAACCAGATTTTAATAATCTCGCAGGGTTTAATTTATCTAGTGTATTTAAAACAATATCTACCCTATATCTTGTTTTATCAACTTTATTTGAAATTGATGTGTCCATTCTGTTTAATATGTCGTTTACATGCAATAATTCGTCGTTTATCATTGAATTGATGTTTCTATCAATATCATTTATATAATAGTCAATGTTTGACGCAATGTCACCAACAATGTTAATAAATTTTGTTTCAATATTATATTGCATATGCTCAATTTGGCGTGATAATTCTAGGCTATCATATGTTACAAGTTCTGCCGCTGCACTCGGTGTGGGGGCGCGAAGGTCTGCAACAAAATCTAATATTGAAAAATCGGTTTCATGCCCTACTGCGCTAATTAGTGGCTTATTGCAAATGAATGCTACTCGCGCCAACTCTTCATTGTTAAACGGCATTAAATCTTCCAAACTTCCGCCACCGCGCGCCACAATTATAACGTCAACATCAGATAAATTATCAAAATATGTTATACCTTCAATCACGTCGGAAACGGCAAACTTACCTTGCACACTCGCATCGTAAACATAAATATCTAAATTTGGGTTTCGCCTTCTTGTTACATTTTTAATATCTTGCAACACCGCGCCTGTTGCGCTTGTTACCACTCCAATGGACGAGATAAAACGCGGAATTGGAATTTTATTTTTTTCGTCAAACAAACCTTCCTTTTGCAATTTTTCTTTTAGTTCAATAAATTGTTTATATAATTCACCTTGACCAGACAACTCAATCTTGTACGCATTGAATGTTAGTCTTCCGCCCTTTGGATAATATTTTACGTTTCCGCTTATTTGCACCATGTCACCAACTGAAAATTCAGTTTTAGCGCCGAACATAACGCAGTTTAATAGATTATCACTATCCTTTAAGGTGAAATATGCGATGTTGCGAGTTATTGAAAAACTAGACAATTCACCAGAAACAGTTATATCTTCCAGCACAATTTCATTGTCTATCAAATCTTTTATGATTTTGTTTAATTCTCTAACTGTAAAGATTTTCACTCTATTTTTCGCCTTTTATAACGTCTGCCAACACACCATTTATAAATTTAGGGCTTTTTTCAGTTGAATATTTTTTTGCCAAATTTACTGCTTCGTTTACAATCACTTCTTTTGGGTTTTCTTTGATATATTTAAGTTCAATTATAGCAACCACTAAAATAGCCAAATCAACCTTATTTAATCTATCGATTGTGTAACCTTTTAGTGTTGAATTTATAATGTCATTTATATCTGTGTAATGGCTAGCAAAATTGGTTAAAATATTTTTTGTAAACTCTAAACCTTTTTGGTCTGCGTTGTTAAATAATTCGTCGTCTTCTTCATGGTTGAAGAATTTTGAATATATAGTTTTAAATGCGAGTTCCCTTGCATCTGCTCTCTTCATACCTTCTCCTTAATGTTAAACAGTTTAATCGTTTATTTTAAATTGAGTTTGTTTTCAATATATTTTTAAGATTTCTATGATAACAAAAACTCTCTCAGTTAGAGAGAAGTTTTTTACTAAGATTTCTTTACGGCGTCCATAATATGAACATTGATTGCTTTAATTTTTATTGGTAGCAATGTGGTTAAACTATTTTTTATGTTTTGCTGAATTCTATAAACAATGTCGTTAACTTCCACATCTGTTTCAACCACAACATAGATATCAATTAAAACACCAAGGTTTGTGTATTTTATCTTAACTCCCTTACCTACATTCCTATTAAATAAACGTTTAATTGATAGGCGTGTGGGTTGATAAACGTCAACAACACCTTGAATTTCTTTCGTCGCTAAGCTAACAATAGAAACAACCATATTTTTATTGATGTAAGTTTCGTTTGTGCCGTTAATCTTTTTGATTTGTGCCATAATAATCCTTTTATAATGATTATATTATTAGTTCGACATGGTTATTATAACACAATTTAAAACTTTAATCAAATAATATTTGGTCTATTCTGATGGTATAATTATAATTTTATCAATTTCAACATTCATTTGTGTGGTTACAACTGATGTAATTTGTGCGACTTCGGTTTCTGTGAGTTCGCTGGCTTTGATAAATACATTTATATTTGAACTAGATGTTGTGATAACCACATCTTCAAAACCCTTGCCTCGAATGATACCTTCTGTTACTAATTCCTTTTCCATTTGTGTGATAAGTGCCAATTTCTTTTCTTCTGCGTCTGCTTTTGACTCGTCACTTGCTGTTGCGCTTGCAATTATTTCGTTGTAATGTTGAATTTCTTGAAGTCTTGTGTTTTCGCGGTCGGTTCTATAATTGCTATAAAAATTAGCACTAGTTGAACTTGTAGGCGTTGATAAATCTGTTGAAAGTGTGCTGTTTAGTGCAACGTTCACAAAACCTGTAACCAATAATAATGCTACCATAACCGATAAAATTATAATCTTTTTCTTTTTTGTTAATGTTTTCATATTCCCTCCTATTCACTTGATAAAATTTCAATATTTCCGTTTGTTATATCAATCACTGCTTCAACTGCGTGTAAAACTTTTAATTTGGTTGCCGTGTCACCAACACCTTTTGCCGTAATCAACACACCTTTAATGGCTGGAAACTTGTCCAACACTATGTTTGAGTCGTTAACTGTGGCTGTATCCATATCTAGTGTAATTAAAACTTTCACATCACTTACACCTCCAATATTAGATAATATCTCTTGCAACCGATTTTCTAAGTCGTCAATGTAGGCGGTAACAGTCATTTCCGACGAGTTGTTTGTGCTTGTACCACTCGACTTATTGAAATTGCCGAGATAGATAAGCAATAACACTACAATAAATATTATGGCGATGTAGACTTCAATATGCTTAATTTTTTTAAGTTTTTCTAAAAACTTGAAGCCTGATTTCTTTTCATTGTCACTCATAGAATATTATCACCTCGTCGGATAGATTTGTAATTTCGTTAATCGTTTTAGCAATGAATTCATACCTATTATTATGCAAGGCGTCACCTGAAATTGCTAGTTCACGCAAATTTACTTCGCAAGAATTTAAGGACAATTCATTAGAATTTATCGAATAGTTTATTTTAATGTCGACTTTCGAATACCCTGCATTATTAAGGGCTGTTTCAATCTCATTTTCATACGCCCTAACGCGTGAAGAAAATATGTAATTCATTAAATTTTCTTCTATCTCGTAATCGTTATAATCTATAGTGATGTTATCTTTATTTGATATAAGTTTCACAACAGGCATAATTATCACAGCCACAACAAAGATAGCAAATATACTTTTAATATATTTGTTTATTTTGCCTGTTGGAACGATTATATCAATCAGTATTCCAGCAAGCACTATTCCAAGTATTGTTAAAATGTAACCAGACATATCACATCACCACATTTGAAGTTGTCATAATTAAACCAACTGAAATTAAAAACATAAAACCAACCGCAATTACACATGTTGAAAGCATTGTAATTGATTTTGAAGTGTCGTTTAGAAAATTTGAAGTTTTTGTGTTTCCCATAGGTTGTAACACTGCGGACAGTAATTTAAGAAGCAAACTAAATATCATAATTTCAAGAATTGGTGAAAGTATTGCCCCAATTATTAGAAGTGCACCAACCAAACCTACTGAGTTTTTAATTAAAATTGTGCTAGACATGATTAAGTCCATTCCGTCGGACAAATACCCGCCCATAACAGGCAGGTAACTACGAATTGTGTATTTGGTTGTGCGTATGCTTAAACTATCAAACGAACCAGCCGAAATCCCTTGAATAGTGAAAATTGCAAAGAATATTGTGAAAACTAGCCCAACACACCACTTAAAAGTGCTTGAAATGAATGAGTTGAAGCGGTCAAGTTTAACATTGTCTGATAAATTACTTATTATTCCAAACACGAAACTAAACAAAAACAATGGTAAAACGAAAAATTTGAAAAAGTCGGCAACATAGGTTGAGATTATTGCAACGATAGGCTGAAACGCACCAGCGCTTGCGTTTGCTCCAATTCCTATCATAAGGGTTATAAGTATTGGAAATAATTTATTCATTAGTCCAACCATGTTGTTGATTGAACTCTCTGTTTTGTTAGATAGATTGCTAACCATTGAAATCATAAGAATTACAACCGCCATAAAACACACTAAATGTATTAAATTGGCGGTTGATTTTTCATTGAACTTACTTTTCATTCCGTTTAGTAAATTACCAATAACCCCTATTGCAATTATTACAGATAAAAGCGGTAAATATTTTAATATTAAATCAATTAAACTTGAAAATACGCTCGCTAAAAATGTTGAATAATTTACTGCATCTTCTCCACTGATAATTGAATACACTTTTGTTTTAATGTTGTCTATTGAAAAAATATTGGCGTCATTATTTTCAAATTCTTCAATAATGGAGTTAAAAGAAGAAAAATCAATTTCGTTAAGTTCTTCGATTATAGACGCGTTTAGGTCTTTACTTATTTCAACCACATCGCTTGTGTTATCCAAACAAAACGTTTGCATAGGCGTCAAAATGGAAATAAGAGAAATAAATACAACCATTAAAATTGTTAGCGCCTTATTATTTTGACCATACTTAAAACATTTAGATTTCGATTTTTTATATAAGCGCGGAAAGATATTAAAAAAACGTTTTACCTTCGTCATAATAGCGCCACCACCATATCAACAACAGTTGTAATTATTGGTAGAGAAATTAGCAGTATTACCAATTTTGCAACAAATAAAATTTTATCTGCAATACTGCTTGCCCCTGCGTCCGCACAAATGTTTGCGCCAAACTCGGCGATGTAACCGATTGCTATGATTTTAAGTAGGGGTGTTAAAAGTGTTGTGTCTACCCCTGTTTTTTCAAAAATTGAATAGAATGAAGATATAACTGAATTTAAAGTGTCTACCGCCATTATGATAATTAAAACACTGCCTGCAATCGAAATTAAAATGGCAATTTCAGGCTTGGTTTGTTTTATTATCATGTTGGCAAACACAGTGATTAATGCCACTGTTAGAATTTTTAATAATTCAGTCATATTTCTCCAAAATTGGTAAAAATTTTAAAAAAAGTTAAAAATTTGCACAGTTTTTCGCATTTTTTCTCATTTTTTTGCAACTTTTTCGTGTTTTCTTGCAAATTTTTGCAAAGTTGAAAATTTGTAAATTAGCCATAAAAGGTAAATTGTTTTTATATAATTAGTATTTTTATATGTAAATTTTTGCTAGAAAACAAACAGCGATTGCACAGTAGAAAACAAATCGCGAACTAGGTCAACCACCATAAGCAAACTGATAATTAGCCCAGCAAGTGTTGTGATTGACGCTATCTCTTCTTTTCCGCAATACTTCAATATTTGATTTACAATAGAAGTGATTAAACCAATTCCTGCAAGTTTAAAAATTATCTCCATACTCTCTCCTTTTACATTTAAATTTAAATAAGCAAAATTGCAACACCTATCGCAAATAGCAAAGATAGTTTGATAATCATTGGGCAAAGTTTATTTTTATCTGCTTCGGCTTTTGTTAACCTATCTGATACTGTAACCAAAAATGAATCTATTTGTGAAATTTCATTCTTGCTATCATGCTTTCCTATATTTTTAACAATATCTTCAAGTATTGGTATATCTTCACTATCCAAAGCTTTAATCTTTGATAAATTCAATTCGCCTTTACTTAAATAATTCATATATTCGTCTGTAAAAATTTTAAATTGCTTTTTCGAATTGACCTGCTTTAAAAACTCGCTTATTTTTTCACGCTTAAATGAAAGATTTATTTTAAACTGATTTAAAAAGTTTTTTAAGTTTGAATAAAAGTCAAATTTTTCCTTGTACTGCTCGCTTAAACTATACGCTATTATCATAATCACGCCAATAAGCAACGTTATCAATATCCATTTCATTGCTACTCTCCCAGCATCAAGCAATTAAAATTTTCGTCATACACACCAACAAGGGTTCCTGGTCCAAATTCATTAGATAGCAAAATAAAACGCGAAAAAATCTTTTCGTCCAAAACTTTATCAAAACCTTTTTTCCTTTTTAATTCTTTAAAGTCGCGCGCGTGGATTGTTGCTATTATGCTAACTCCACAATTTACCGCTTCAATTAGGTCATTTAGGTCTTTATCAAGGTCAATTTCGTCTGTTACTATCACATCTGGGCACATGCTTCTAATACCGTTTTTAAAAGCAAAACTTTTGCTACAATTTGTGTATATATCGCAAAAACCACCCAATATAACAGATGGTTCACCATTTATTGAATTTGCAATTTCGTTTCGTTCATCTGCAATTAACACATTTTTAGTGTTGTTGTGTTCGCTCATTTGAAAAACTAAATCACGCAAAAACGTGGTTTTACCCGCACCCGGTGGAGATATTATTAGTGTGTTTTTTACTTGTTCCCCAACGATATAATCATACGCTTTTAAACTACAATTTCTAACGATGTGCGGAATGCGAATATTTGCAGATTGAAAATCTTTAATAGTTACGATGTTGCCCTGTTCTTGGACAACTGTTCCTGTTAAGCCTACCCTAATTCCTTTTGGTAAAGTTATAAAGCCATTTATAATGTTATCATTATAAGCATAAATGGAATTTTCGCTTGCGCGCGTGATAAAATTATTAAGCATATTTTTATTAACGATAATAAATTCACCGTCGTCATTTTTTAAATAATACTTTTTGTTTTTAACGCAAATAATAAGTCGCTCATTAACGCGCATGCGAATTTCGGTTATTTCATTAAAACTGAATGTTTTGACAATTAAATTATAAATGTCACGTGGTAAATAATCTTTTAACATAACTAAAAATATTAAAAAATCACACATAAAATGAGTTAAAATTTTATTTACGGCAACACTTCCATTATTTCGACTAATTCTCTTATATTCTTAAAAAATTTTGAAAAAATTTAAATTTATATATAAAAAATTGCATTATTATTAAAAAATTTATATAAAAATGTAAAAACGACAAAAAAATGAGTAAAATTATGTTACTCATTCTTTATTTGCTTTTTCCGTTTTTCTTTTTGGTTTTCTTTGTTTTTTCTCGCTTTTATTTGGTTTGTTATTTATTAAATCATTACTTGTTTCTTTATTGTTATTTGTTGCATTTATAACATTGTTTTCAGTATTTAAAATTTCATAAGTTGAAGCATCTAAAATTTGTGATGTTTTATTGTTTTCAGTATTGGTGCTTGTGGTTTGCTTTGCTATGCCAATATTCTCGACTGTATTTTGCTCTATTATATTATCAACATTATTTTCATTAGAAATAATTTCATTATGATTTTTATCTATTACAATTTTATCATTGTTTTTATCTATTATGATTTCATTATTGTTTTTGTCTAACGAACTTTCACTATTAGTTGTTTCTATCACAACTTCATTAGTGTTTTGATTTGTTGCGGTAGCGTTAACTTTTTTTCTTTTAAAAATTTTACTTATAAGTATGTCAATTTTATCTTTAAATTTAACACTCAAATAGAATAGAACCAACATAACAACAATTAAAACGCCCCACACCACAAGCCCCCAACCATGATAAGGTATGATTGCCCCTGAACCTAAGTATACAGTACATAGCGTACCTAAACCACGTGCTAAAATATTTGTCCAGAAGAAAAATGGAAAACTCATATTTGTTATACCTGCAACAACGCACAATATGTCGTCTGGAAACATTGGGAACAACATCATTAAGAAGAATAAGTATTTTCCGTTAGACAATCTTTTAATCCACATCTCGCCCGCTTCTTTTCCAACCAACCAATATAAGAATGGGCGTCCTGCTTTCCTACCTATCCAAAACATTATAATGCTACCAATCATTATGGCTATGTAACTCATTAAAAATGCTTGCCAACGCCCAAATATCACCGCACCTGCGATTGTTACGAACATAGCAGGAATTTGTAAAACAGTTGTTTGCAAAATTTGAAACACAATGAAAATTATAAAACTAAATGCTCCACCGCGCGCCACAATATCGCGAATTTTATCTATTGAATTAACTTTTTCCCAAAGACCAGTCCATCTCAAAATAAAATAACATAGCACAAATATAACAGTTAAAATTATAAGAAAAAGAAGCGTACGCATTATTTTGCCACGCGTGGTTTTTGTATCAAAAAAGTTTTTTATTTTTTCCTTCATACTATTTTTAAAATTATTTTATGTTAGATTTAATTTTATTATACTAAAATAATTCGCTAGACGTCAAGATTTATATATCTAAAATTATTTTTTAAATTAAAAGTTTATATGATTTTTTAATATAAAAAATAAAAAAAATAATAAAAAGTTAGAAAATTCCTAATTTTTTATTATTTTTAGTTAAATTTTTATAAAATTTTGTGTTTTTTGTAATTTTTTATTATTCTATTTAATTTTATGAAAATTTTATAAACTAAATTTATTTAATAGTGTCTATTTTAATTAAATTCGTGCAACCATTTTGTTTTGGTGTGCCACAAGTTATAACTATTCTATCACCTTTTTTTGCAACTTTTAAATCTTTCACAATTTTGTTTGCAATTTCAAACATTTCGTCTGTTGTGTTGTAAATCGGTGTTAAAACTGGTCTAACTCCCCAACGAAGTTCAAGTTGACGGTATGTTTTTTCATTAGGTGTGGCACCTAAAATTTCAACAGCCGGTCTTAGCCTACTTATCATTTGTGCGCTCATTCCTTCACTTGTGAACACAACTATTGCTTGCGTTTTTTGTTGGAAACTTGCGTCCACTGCGCTATGGCTAATCACATCGGTTGTGTTAGTTAAAGTGAAATGCTCTGAATCAAATCTACCAGCATAGTTGATATTTTTTTCTGTTTCAAGGGCAATTTTATGCATAGTTCTGACCGCTTCAACAGGGAATTTTCCTGATGCCGTTTCCCCAGATAACATTATAGCGCTTGTTCCGTCATAGACCGCATTTGCAACATCGCTAACTTCTGCACGAGTTGGACGATTGTTTGTTATCATGCTTTCCAACATTTCAGTTGCAATAATTACAGATTTGCCAATTTGGCGGGTTTTTTTAATCATGCACTTTTGAATTTCTGGCAATTTTTCAACTGGAAGTTCAACCCCTAAATCGCCACGTGCAACCATAAGAGCATCAGCGGTTTTTACTATTTCGTCTAAATTATCTACGCCGCGTTGGCTCTCAATTTTGGCAATAATTTTCATATTTCCGCCATTGTTTTCAATAAATTTTCGCAAAACCATGACGTCTTCTTTCGAATTTACAAAACTTGCAGCGATTAGGTCAATATCATTTTTTATGCCCCATAAAACGTCTTGTTTGTCCGCATCGTTTAAATATGGAGTGTTAAATTTAATATTTGGAACGCTTAAACTTTTTCTATTTGATAAAACGCCTGAATTTTGCGCTTTCGTGATTAAATCGCCTTCGATTTTATCTAACACTTTAAATGTAAGCAGACCATTGACTGCTAAAATTTTATCGCCAACTTTTATTGCTTCAACCAATTTAGGTAGATTTAAACTAACTTGATTTTCGTCGCCTATAATATCTCGCGCCGTAAATATAAAGGTTTGACCCTTTTTGATTTCAACTGAACCTTCTTTAAATGTTTTAACTCGAAGTTCAGGTCCGCGCGTGTCAAGCATAATTGGAAGTGGAACTTTTAATTCTTTCCTTATTCTCTTAACATTTTTTAAAATGGTTTCCATATCCTTTATTTTTGCGTGTGATAAATTTATGCGTGCAATATTCATACCCGCTTGAACCAAATTTTTCATTACACTATACTCCATGCAAGCCGGTCCAATTGTGCCAATTATCTTTGTTTTTCTCATACTACCCTTAATCCTTTTTAATTTAAAAATTTTGTTTTATAAAAATTTATTATTATTTTTATTATACCACAATTATAAAAATTTCCAAACAATTTGATTTATCTTTATGTACTTAAATAAAAATTGATTATTATATTAACAAAGTATAATTTTTAATGCACAATTAAATTGAAATAAAAAGTAAACAAAAATTCAATCAAATAATGATTGAATTTTTAATATAAATCTAACAAATGTTAATTTTACTTACCTTTTAACTGATTAAACGAATCTGTGAAGCCCTTTCTACGAAGAATTTTTAATCTAATACGCAAAACTATTCTTATAATTAACAATATAAACAAACCAACAGCAACGATTATTATAAATATATCAGTGGTAGATATTTGAATTGTAACAACTCCGCCAATAAATTCAACATCATAATTTTCGTTACTAAAAGTTGCAGTTAATTCAAATTCACTACCAATGTTGGAATACCAATTAGCAGATGAAGAAATAACTATATTTAAATTATCTCCATTTACTATGCTACCTTCAACAACTTCATAATCATTTTGATTTATTTCATATTCAAAAAATCTTTTTACATTTTGGTCTAATAAATCTATTGTAATTTTACGTTTTTCAATTGAATAAACACCATTAACAAAATTTGCATCATAATTTATATTATTGCAAACACCACTTATAGTATAATCGCCAATATTGCTAGTTTGAGTTGCGTTTACAGACAATGTAACATTTAAATTTTCCTTACTTGCTAAATCGTCTCCATTGATTTCGTATAGATTATGGTCTAACATTATTGTATCACCATAAATTCCAGATTGATTTTCTATTATTATTTCAATCTGTTTTGGCTGAATAATATATCTACCATTTATTGCTTCCACATCATAATTACCGTTGTTACATAAATAATTTATAGGATAATTTCCAACACCGCTATTTTGCGTTAAGTCTATACTTAAAGAAATATTTAAGTCGTCACCTTCAACAATAGCATATCCAGGAAGAATTCTCCACCCCACATCTAACAGATTATGTTCATCATGATATGTTGCAGTTTTATTATCTATCTCAATCAATATATATCTTGGTAAAATAGTGTATACACCTGGAACATAATCGATATTATAATTTGAATTATTGTAACCAGACATTACAATATCATATCCAGTTTCTAGCACATCACTTGTGCTTGTTGCATTCGTTGTTAAATTTATATTTAAATCAGCGCTTGTGTCATTATACGCTAAGGTTGAATTTTCATTTAGTGAGAAAGTTAATGCAGATAATTGGTCACCATAATTACTTGAAACATCATTTATTTCTATCAATATAGATTTTGGTTGAATTAAGTATGTGGCAACATTTGAAGTTATAGTGTAGTTTTCATTTGAATACTCATTTAAATAAATATCATATTCTCCAACATTTCTATTTGTTTCAGCCCCGGTTGAAAGAACAATATTTAATTCATCTAAATCGTCGCAACTAGCAAGTGTGTAGCCATCAGAAAGTGAGAATGTTAAATTTTGCATATTATCACCATAAGTTGCTATAATATTGTTTATATCTATTTCAATTTGCCTTGGGATTATAACATAACTAGCATTTTCACATAAAATTAAATAATTTTTGTTGTAATCATCATTTAAACTAATTTCATAATCACCAACACTATAATTTAACTGTGCGTTGACCGTTAAATTTACGCCTAAGTCAGTCAACTCGTCACCGCTTGCTAATGTGTAACCTTCTTTAATTTTGAATGATAATTGACTTATTTCTTCTCCATAAATACTACTTGCATTGTTTATTTCAATTTCAATTGTTCTAGGTGTTATTGTCAATTTACCTGTGTTGAAAGTTATTAAATAATTTTGATTGCTATAATTATTTAAATTTATTTCATAATCTCCAACCGGCGAATTTGCTTGTGCGTCTGTTGAAAAATTTAAACCTAAATCGTCGTTATTAACAACATTGTTGTAAGTTACATCATATTCATTGTTATTTAAATTTAGAACATCGCCATATTCAAATGTTTGATTTGTCGTTAACGTAATTTGCCTTTTTGTTATAACAAAAGAACTATTAGAAGATAGTGTTATATTATAGTTTTGATTGTAACTTTGAAGTGTTAAATCATAACTTCCAACTCGACTTGAACTATTAGCAGATGTTGTAAACACGAGATTTAAATCATCATTATTTACAATATTTCCAACTAAAACTTCATATTGTTCAACATTAAAAGTTGGTGTGTTACCATACTCACCAGTTTGATTAGACGAGATAGTTAATGGTCTACTATTAACAACATAACTACTATTTGACAATGTAATATCATAATTTTTATTGCAACTTGCTAGTGAAATATTATAACTACCAACAATGCTTTCATTTGTCGCATTAGTAGTAAATACTAGTTCTAAGTTGTCATTATTTACAATTTCACCAGTTAGCAATGAATATGAATTATCCAAAATAGGTTCATCACCATATGTACCATTCTGATTAGTTGATATTGTTATTTCACGGGCTACAATATTAAGATTACCTGTGTTAAATGTTATATCATAATTTTGATTGGTGAAACTTACTAAATCAATAGAATAGTTACCTACTGAACTATAGATTTTTGCATCTGTATAATAGTTTAACCCTAAATCATCACCTGAAACAACTTCACCTTGTAAGACATTATAAGTGCTATTTAATAAAATATCATTACCATAGGTCAATGTTTGATTTGTAGTGATAATAATTGGACGTTTTTCTATCGTATAACTGCTATCTTCTGAAATTGTAACATTATAATTGTTATTACAACCAGTTATTATAACATTATATTTTCCGATTGAACTTTCAGTTGTTGCATTTGTTTCTAAAGTCAATTCTAAATCATCATTGTTTTTTATCTCACCTTCCGAAATGGAATAATTATCATTATCAAGTGTATGTTGATAGCCATATACACCAGATTGTGTGGTAGCAATTTCTATATCCCTTTTTTGTATTGTAAGAGTTGCCGGTGCAAAATTTAAAGAATAATTTTCATTATTTGAAATTGCGGTAATATTATAAATTCCAACGTTGCTTTTATTTGTTGCATCTGTTAACAACTCAATACTATAAATTGATAAGTTTACATCTTCACCGTCAATTCTAACATAATCGTTTAGAATAATATCGTCACCATAAGTAAATTCCTGGTTGTAAATTGTAAGGTAAATTATTTGACCAACAATTTTTAGCACACCTTCACTCAAACTCACATCATAGTTACTATTGTTGAATGTCATTATAATAGGATAATCTCCAATAGGACTATTTTGCGTTGCAGAAGTGTTAAAGACTATATTTAGATTTCTATCTTCCCCTGCATAAGAGCCCGATTGAATATCAAAGTCGTTATTATCTAAAACGATAGGACTTCCAAATTCAATTTCTTGATATGTTGAAATTGTTAGTTTGCGTTTTTGTATAAAGCAAGTCCCAGATGTTATGCTAACATTATAATTTTGATTATTACTCTCTGCTGTTATTTCATATTCGCCAACATCGTAAAACCCAAACTGATTTATTTGTGGTAAATTTATACTATAATCAAGGTTTAAATTATCATTTTGAATAACCGTTCCATTTGTTAGCCTATAACTAATCTCACCATCTAAAACCGGTTGACCATATTCGATTTCTATATTGTTTATTGTTATTTGCACCGACCTAGGAGTGATATTGTATGAGCCATTGTTTATTGTTATATTATAATTTTTACTTGTGCTAGTGGTCGCAGTTATATCATACATACCAACACCTGTTGTTGAAGTAACCGCACAAGTTGGATACACTTCAACAAAATTAATCAAGTCGGGCAAGTTAACTATTTCACCTTCTGAGTACAATGTGTAAGTCAACTCGACCACCGAATTTCCATAGGTACTTGTTTTATCGTCCATGTCTATTGTTACATTGCGCGGATTTATAATAATTGTGCTGCTAGTTAGAGTTATATTGTAATAATCATCATTTTCAGTGAGAGTTATGCAATCGTCATACGTCCCAACATCTGAATTTGAATTTATATTTGTTGAAAAGGTGACAGATATTTCGTCGCCATATAACACGGATAAACTATCTTCTGCTAGTGAAAAGTTTGTGTTATCTAATATAATGTCGTCTCCATAAACAAAAGTTTGCGTTGTTATAATTGAAATAGGTCTTTCTAAAATAGTAAAAATACCCAATGTAGATGTTACATTGTAATTAGTATTAGCGCTTGAAAAAGTTATATAATATCTTCCTGGAATATCGTTTTCATCTGCATTAACAATCAAATCAATGTTTAAATTATCATTATTTACAACGCTTCCATTTCCAATAGTATAGGCTAAATTGTCATCAGTGATAACTTCGCCATACACCCCTTCTCTATCATTGATTATAATGTGTATATTGCGCTTTGTTATTGAGTAGGTGCTTGTGGAATCAACAGATATGTCATAATCAGAATTTGAACACGTTACATTTAAAACAAAATTTGTATAGTTGCCAACATGAGTGGCTGAATTTATAATGTTTGAATTTAATGTTACATCTATTGATACATTATCTCCTGTAAGAATATCATATTCACCTGTTACAACATAATCGCTTGATGTTACGCTAGTGGACGGAACATCTCCGTATACGCTAGACTTCTCTATTCTAATAATAATTGGACGTTTTATAACTATGTAATCACCTGGAACAATAGTTGCCGAATAATTATTGTTTCTTATTGTCGCAGAAATTGCATTTGAATATGTCCCAACATGTGTCAATGATGATACAGTTTCGTCTATTTGATAAGATATGTTTAAACTTGATATTGTGTCATTATTCACTAGACCAGTTACGCTAGATGTACAATTATTTATGTTTGGCTCAACTCCGTATACTTCCTGAACATCTGATATGGTTATTGTGATTGATTTTGCAGTTATTGTGTAAGTCCCATTTGAAAAAGATAGATTGTAGTTTTTGTTGGTCCAGGTGGCGGTTATAGGATATGAACCAACGTTGCTTGTTCTGGTTGCTGTGGTTGTAAGAGATAAGCCAAGAGACGATGAACTTTCACCTGATGCATATGAACCAGAAATTCTTGACCATGTTAAACTTTTAATATTTTCGCCATACACACTGGACTGATTGCTAATTGAAATGCCAATATTTATAGGGTTTATAGTTAACTTTGCCGAACCATAAGTTGTAGAATAATTGTTGTCGCTAGGTGTTATTCTAAAATATACAGTCATATTATTAACAGCGTTTTTAAAAGCATCATTAAAAACCGACGAAGTGATATCTGTGTAATAATTAGAAACACCATCTATTCTATAAGAAATTTCACAAGAAATTGCTGTGTTTATTGTAACGCTTATGTTATGATAACTTCCATCATATGTTACAGTTGTGTTACTAGCCGAATAGTTTATATCACCCAATGCGCTACTTAAACAAAGCATACCCCAACCAAATGATGTATCTTTACCCACTGCGCCAATATCTTCGGTTAAATCGTATAGGCGATTTTCTATAATTGTGGTTGAATAAGTTGAATTGTCATACTGTGGGTCTAGACAAAGCAATGCAATAACCGCCGCAACATGTGGAGCCGCCATAGACGTACCAGACATACTAACAGTTCCACCGTTTAAACGAGCAGATATAATTGATGTGCCAGGAGCAGTTATATCAACTGTACTACCGTAATTTGATGTTGTGTTTAAAATTTTATCTTGTGTCATATTAGAAACAACAACAGCAGAATCTGTGCAACATGCCGGAAAATAATTTGCTGTATTGTCCGATTCGTTGCCTGCTGCAACCACGGATAGTGCATTATGAACTGTTTTTATTGAATTAAAGGCATTATCAAATTCAACTTTCGCATTAGCGTAATTATCTCCACTTATACTCATATTAACTGCCACTATGTCATATTCTGTTAAATTTGATATATATTCAAGCGCATCAATCATATAGGTGGAATAACCCCTACCTTCTGAATTTAACACTTTTATTGGCAAAATTTTTACATTATCTGGCGTTAAATCACATATAATACCTGAAACGTGAGTGCCATGTCCATCATCATCTTCAAATGAAGTGCTAGAATCATTTAAAAACCTTGCTCCAACAATTTGATTGTTAGAATTTCTTAATAATCTATTGGTAAACATTTCGTGGTCCGAGTCTATTCCTGAGTCCAACACTGCAACTACCACTGTTTTGTTTTGATTAGTTTCTATATAGTTGTAATATGAATCAATATTGATATAATTAGACCCCGCACCCCAAGATAGATATGTGTTTGCACTTTCAATAGTGGCGGTGGAATAAATTACTGTATCTGCGCTTACATTTAAATTTTTTTGCTCAGATAATTTATTGTAACCATATTCAGTTTGCTCAATAGTTTCATATTCGAGAATTGTGTAATCTTTATAACCTGTAACCACATTAGAAGCATTGTAATTTTCTTCAACTTCCCCACCTGTTACCACTAAACGTTTTAACCCAAAATGTTTGTCAAAATGATAATGTTCACCATCAAAATGTACACTGTATCCCAACGCATCACAAATCTCTTTTATTTCTTCATATTCAAGAGCACTTTCATCGTTTGAAGCATATGTAACCGCACCAAAGTTTAATGCTTTGCTAAGGTCTGAAAAAGATAAATCATCTTCAAGCACTATTGACTCATAATTGTCATCAGCATATAAGTTTTTTAATTGGTCACTAAATTCTTCATATGAAATTTTATCATTATCAATTTTGTTATAACAGAATGTAGAAGATAAACCAGAAAAAGAAAAAATTATAGTGATTAAAATAATCCCAATTAATAAAAATCTTAAATTAGAATTTAAACTAGAACGCATAGAACATTATAATTTTAAATTTTTACAATTATTTTGTCAAATAATATCAAATAAATGCAATTTTCAAAGTTTAAAGAAATAAAACAAAAAAAATTATAAAATTTTAAGAAAAACGCACAAAAAACTTAAATTTTTTGCATTTTTAACATATTTTTCTTATTTTTTAAAAATTTTTTATAAAATTTATATAATGCTTTAAAAATTGAAATTTAAATATAAATAATTAGACATATCAAACGCAAAATTTTTATCTATCATTTTCTTTGCTATTTTACATTGATTTGATATTCTTTTCCCCTGAAATAGTGGATCGATATATCGAACTTTTGCCTTGATACGAACTGTATAGACATCTTTTGGTTTTTCTTTTGAAATATTTACGCGTTTTGCATTTTGCCACATAGAAAAAACTTCTTTATATTTTGAATTTTTGATTAAGTCAATAATTTCACTTTCTTTCATCTGATATAAATCATCGATTGTAACAAGGTTTTCATTATTCAATTTTTTCATAATGTCTGCAAGAAACTGCATGCTAAACCTTGTGTTATCATCTCTATATATTATAGATAACTTATTCGTTACACTAACAAATTTTCTAGCAATGTTTTTAGTTTTAAAACCTAATTCTTCCTCTCCGTTCTCATTTCTTTGAATTTCAATATCTTCATATATTTGCTTAACGTCTTCTAGTTTTGCGATGTTATACAAAAATAATGAATTTGATAGCGAATATTCTAACCTATCAGCAGAAAGTTTAGGCGTTTCATTATCTGCAATAGGATAAATGTGATAGTCAGCAACTTCACCTATTTTAATATTATCTCTTTTTAACAAAGCCATTATTTCTTTTGAATTATGAATAATAGTTTTGGTTAAACTCTCTGTTGATTCTTGCTTTAAATAATCACCATTCATAAAATCTACGCAATGTTTAAAAACCGGAGTTGATATATCGTGAAAAAGCCCTGCAAGTGTTTGCTTTTTATCTTTAGTAAAATGCCACACTATTAAAGCCACCGCAATAGAATGGTCTAATGTGTTATAATTTGTTTTTATATTAAACATTTTTGAATAAATTTTACCACATGACACACTAACATATTGCAGATACAACATTTCTTTCGTGTTGATATATTCATTAAGCCAAATTGGAAAATTGTTTTCTAGTATTTCAAAATACTCTCTTTTGCTTATATCTACACCCTTTATATAATCCATAAACAACTCCATTATTATTAATTTGCTTTTATTTTACCAGCATTTGTTATTTGAAGTCAATGTATTTTTACATTTCTTTAAAAAAAGAACCAATCTAAAATATAATTTGTGCCTAAATAAAAAAATACGCAAGCAAAACGATAAAAAACAGTACAAAACTATTAAGGCTCCCACGAGTGCCAAAGGTACGAAGTGGGATAAAAAAACGACCGCCCATAAATCTTACTAATGCATTTTATTCTTAAAACGCGGTTAGAAAAGGGCGTGTCATCATCGGGGTCCCCATAAGAGTTGAACAACTCGCAATGGGGATAAGGCGCAATCGCCTATAAATGAAGTTTTACGCATGTAAAACGATAAAAAAAGGCGCATTGCGCCGTGGTGGAGATGATGAGACTCGCACTCATGTCCTAATCAAAACAAATTCCATACACTACACGTTTAGTCAATGACTGCATTCGCCTTAATCAACTAACATTGACACTTGATTAAAACTACCCTATTTAAACCTTTACATGCGCTAGGGAACGCATATAAATGTTCGCTGATAAACGACGTCAAGTTTAGCGTATCAGCACCGCTAAGTTGACGGCTCACGGCACTAAGCAGCGTAAGCTAATTTATTGTTGTTTGCGTTTATTTGTTTCGTGCAAAACGAAAATGTATTTAACGTGCCACCACACGACGTGCGTATAAAATTTCCTTTGACCAGTCGAAACTAATTCATCCCCATGTATTTATTATATCATAAAATATAAAACTTTTCAATACCTTTTTGTTTTTTACCAAAAAAGAACTGTTATTTTATAATCTGAGTGTCAGTTAATGAATAAAACTGCACTCGCTTATCTTTGGTTATACTATATTGTTCGTGTAGTTTTGTCTTAACTGCGCGAATTTTTTAATAAAAGGGGGTGTGATTTTGGCGTTTAAAACAAGTAATGGCATTGTCTTACGTAATCCTGCCGAAAAAGCAAAACGTTTTGCTAGGCAAATGAAAAGCGGTTGTGTACGTGAAACTGGCGAACAATTAAATTATGCTGGACTAAGTTATCGTGCTGGTTACCTTCAAGCAAGACAAGACAGTGCAAATGCGTATAATTCAAATTTACGCAAAAAAAAGACTCGCAAGCGCAAGTCTAGAAAATAAAAGGAGTTGATTATTGAAAAAACGTAGATTTATTCCTTGGGGGAGGACTTTAACTACTAATGATAAATATCTTAGTAGAAAGAAAACCAATTCAAATAAAGTAAGACCGGTAGTAGTTGTTGATAATTATAAAGATAATTTAGGAGTTGTACCCCTTTCTTCGAGAAAAGGAAATAATAGAACTGATTTGCCTAAACGAAAAAATAAAAAAACCGGACAGAGAACTTATTATAAGCATTATTTTGAAATTGAAGATAATGAAGGTCAACCTATAAGAGTAAATGAGAAATTTAAAGAAAATCATAAAAATATGGACTTATCTAGGGAAGAAGTTTTAGATATTCGTCAAAATATATTTACGAAAGCAAAAACAAAACAGAGAAATAAAAAATTATATGATAGGTTACATAGAAAGTGATATAAAAAATGACCGTGCTATGTGACGGTCGTGCTTATAAACAAGAGTTATAAGCCTTACACATAAAGTGTAGTTCATTAAAGAACAACATTATTATAGTGTAAAAAAATTAATATGTCAACCCTTTTAAAGAAAATTATTCTAAAAATTTGAATGGTTTGGTTTAGTGGTTGCTCGACTGCGTTTGAAAATTTTTAGGATGAGTTGCGACGTCGCAACAAAATTACTTTGCTTGTTATTTTGCTATATTCAACTATCTTAATAAAACTATAAGACCTATCAAAGTGCATAGGCGCACAATCAATAGTTTAAGTTGATTAAAGGTTATTCTTCCTTAAAAAGAATCAGATTATTAAAATATTAAAATTAAATTTTTATTAAATAAGGAGATTAAATTATGGCATTTGTTAAACCTATTAGAGAAATTGGATTAGTTATTAGTAAAAAAATCAATGAAGCAAGAGAAGCAGGAACGAGTTTAGACGGAACTAGGAAATGGGACGCACGTCCACAAGAATTTATTGTTGAAGTTGTTAGTTGTGATGAAGATGATTTTGATTTAGATAAAGGTATTTTAAATGGTACTCGCGCCGAATATAAAGTCGATGAAGCAACCTATAAAAAGGTTAAATTCGGCGATTGGGCAAGTGTTAAGTACACAGCAAGTCAGTTTGGAGATAAATTGACAATTAAGCCTGAGTCTTTTGTCCTTCGAGAAAATAAAGCAAAGGAGAGTAAATAGTTTTGAAAATATTTTTAGGCATTGTTATAGGAATTTTAATTGCTGTTGCTATTACTCTATTGACAGTTGCCATTGGTTGCGCTGTTAATGGTATTGGTTTTAGCGAACAAATTGTTGACTGGTTTGGAAATTCCACTGAAACGGTAGAACAAGCACGAATTTTAATGTCAATGAGAATTTAGCACAAGGTGATGTTCTATGAAAAAATTACTAATTATATTAGCAATCATTGTGTTAGTAGTGTTATTTGGAACGTGGCCGTTGTCCGTTTTATCAAAAATAGTTGAATGGTTGGCAACTGGTATTCGCTGGTTGGCAAAAGCACTAGATTGGTTTGATTGGAACGGACTATTAATTTAAGACAAAGAGCACTATTGATTTGGGGTTTACTTCAATTAGATAGTGCTTTTTTAAAAGGAGAATTATGGGCAAATTTTTATCAGTTATATGGCGAATAATTGGTATTTTATCAGTGTTAGTTATTACTTGTTTTATATGGTTATATTTCTTTGTGCCGAAACCTGAAACTATATCAACGAGTTATGTAAATTCGTTAACTGCATTTGACGGCGAAGATACGGCGCTAGAAGATTCTACTATTGTTTTAGATATACAACTTATGAAAAATGCAGATAATAGTGGCGAAAAATTATTTGAAGTTGCGTTTACAACATATCAAGGCGAAAATACTGACGAGATATTTACAAAAGGTGTTCAAGTTGTAGGTGATTTTAATACTAGTGTATATCGAAGTCATAGAACAACAAAATGGAAATTTTGGATTTTAGAAACTTATAATATTTGGTACGACATATCAATAGATAATTTATATTCTTATGATATTTCTTATGATAAAGGTGCCGGTATTGCTTATGCATCGCCTACTTCATTAAACAATTCAAGTTCTTTTATTGTTTCGGTTGGTAATGGCGAAAATATGAGATTAGCAAAACTTGAATTTAAAAATGAAGTTGTTGACGACAAATATTATGTAGGTAAAGGTTATGAATCTTCTTCAATTATTCCATACGATTCAATTTATTCTTTGTGCGGTTTAAATTATATGCTTTCAGCAATATATAATTCTGTTAATTCTTTGAATGCTGGAACGTCTTATATAACATTTGATTTATCAGAGTTTTTCAACGTTTATATTCAAGACGATGACGGACAGTACAATATTTTAACGCAAGATACTCAATTTACATACGTTACTGCGCGAGTGAATGTTGAAGATAATGGAATTACAACTCGAACTCAATCAATGTTTGGTATGGTTGCTGAAAATGACGGCTCTATTTCATTTGAGATTGATGACAGCGAAAAATTATTTTGGAAAGCATATGAAAATGTATATATAACTGATTGTTTTGATACACGAGAATCTAGTTATTATAATGGCACACTGTTATCTATAAACAATGAAACCATAACTAAGTACAAAGATTATGAGAACTTACGTATACATTTAACGATTGATTTATCTAAGTATGAGAATGTTATAGGAATAGACGCATTTGGTTTGGATGGACTGAATTATTATGACATAACAATTATTGGTGGCTCACAAGACTTTTACTTTATGTCAAATAGTTTGACAAATACAAAAGTCAATAATATCTATCACTCAGACAACATTAATGTTGTTATCTATGATGACGTGGATGTCAATGTAAAGGCGGTGGCATAATGGAAAATATGAAAACAAGTGAATTTATTGTTTGGTTATTGTGTCTTGTTGGCGCTGTATTGAGTGGTTTTTGGATATTTCGAACTTATACTGCTGATAGTGAAATTATAGGAAATATTCAACAAACATCTAGTAATTTGGTTTTTATCATTCAATCAGAAACAGTTGTAATGCAACAAGACCAAGAATATACCAATAAATATTATACAAGTAAAAAGTTTTCGTCAGTGTATCAAGTTGATTCAACTTTTGACGCAGAGAAATATGATTATGAATTTATTTTGAATGACCGTTGTTTTGCTAGTACAAAATTTGAAAATGGTCTTTTGGAATGTAATTTAGAAACAACTTTTGTTAACACTAATGGTCAAGATTTATTTACTGATACATTGTATATTACTATCAATTTTTATAGTGGTAGCACAGTGTTAGATATGTATACACTAGGTGGTGCTACTGCAAACGCATATTGGCTAAGTTATTTTAATTCTTATGGTTTCGATATGCGAGTTTATAAATTATAAGGAGATTATTTTATGACAAAAAAAATAATTGCAATAGTTGTCAGCATACTTGCAATAACTGCCATAGGTTGTTTTGTCGGTTTAAATTGGAAATCGATTAAAGCAATGTTGAGTGGTGCACAAATATACACTGCTGAACAAATGGAAGAAAGTTATAATCAAGGTTATGCTGACGCAAATACAAATGAAGATACATATTTACAACAAATAGATTATTATAAAAATTTAGTTGAAGATAATGAATTAGAAATTGAAAATTTAAATAATGAAATTACTAATTTAACAAATACAAATGATTCTTATCAATCTCAAATTACAAATTTAAATGGAATTATTGAAGAAAACGAAAATACTATTGAAAGTTTACAATCAACAATTAGTGATAATAATACAACAATATCTGGTTTAAATACTCAAATTAGTGGTTTAAATAACGAAATTGATAGTTTAGAAAGTGATATCGAAGATTTACAAAATGAATTGAGTCAAGCAGGAAAAGATTATCAAATATTACAAGCAGAGTTAACAACAAAAACAAATCAAGTTATTTCATTACAAAATCAAGTAAATAATTTGCAAAAATTAGTTAATCAATTAAACGCAACAAATGAGTTAAATTTAACTACTATTTCAACATTAAATTCACAAATCGAAACTTTAAATAGTCAAATTAGTGATTTAACATATCAAATAAATAATAATGATTCTACTGTTGCAAGTTTAAATAACCAAATAGCACAATTACAAGAATCTATATCATATTATGAGAACTATATTTCAAATTTAGAAAGTGAAACACAAGTTGTTGTTACATTCGAATTTGACGGAAGTGTATACAATATTCAAATAGTTAATAAAGGCGCAACTGTATCGGTAGTTAACCCTACTTCAACTGATTATGTTCAATTTAATTATTGGACAATCAACGAAGAACAAATTGATTTATCTAGTTATACATTTAACACCAACACAAAAGTTGTTGCTGACGTAACTTATAGTTATGACGTTAAATTCTACGTTGATAATGCTGTTCATAATTCACAAATTATTCAATCTGGAAATAAAGCAACTACTCCAACCGTTCCAACAAAAACTGGTTATACATTCTTAGGTTGGTCGTTAAATGGTAGTGATATTGTTGATTTAAGCACTGTTACAATTACAGAAAATACAAATTTTTATGCTTTATTTGTTCAACAATTTACAGTACAATTTGTTTATGAAGATGACGTTGTTTCAACTCAAACAATAAACAATGGTGCCTATGCAACAAGTCCATCCGTTGAAAGCACAACATATAAAGTGTTTAATGGTTGGAAAGTTAATGGAACTAGTGTTGACGTTGAAACTTATAAGATTGTAGGCGCAACAACATTTGTTGCTGATATTACTTATAAATATGACGTAACATTTATGGTTGACGACGAAGAATACGACACGCAAATAGTTACAAGCGGACAATACGCAACTGTTCCAACCGCTCCAACAAAAGACGGTTACATATTTAAAGGTTGGTCATTAAATGGCAGTGATATTATTGATTTAAGTGGAAATTCTATAACTTCAACAACAACTTACTATGCTGTATTTGAAGTTTTGTATGCAAGCGTAGAATATGATAATAGCACATCATATTACAATAATTTTAATGATGCTTGGAATTATGCTTGTACATTGAGCACTACTAGTTCAAAATATCCAACATTAACATTGTATAAAGATATTGACGCAGAAAGTATGTATAATGATAATGTTTATGATTATTTATATGTTCCAAGTGGTAAGTATATCGAATTAGATTTAAATGGTCATATTGTTACGGCACAATCAGCAAGTACTTATTCTATTTTAATGAATGGAAAATTAACTATAAATGACTCTATTGGTACTGGTAGTATTGTTGGTAAATACATAAAAGCAAATACAAATAGTCTTTTAGTAATTGACGGTGGAACAATTAATTCGTATATAGATATGATTGGTTATTCTAGTTTATATATGAATGGCGGTAAAATTATTACAGCAAGTTCTAATGGTGCAGTATATTTACATTCTCCATCTTCTTCCATTTCGTTTTATATGACCGGCGGAGTTATCACAAATACTGCTGGTATTGGTGTGCGCTTAGTTGGTTCAACTTCGGCAAAAGTTAATTTCACTATGTCTGGCGGAACAATTAGTGATTGTGCGGGTCGTGGTATTAATGCTGGTGGTTATACAACAGTTAAAATATCAAATGGAATAATTGAAAATAATAGTGGCGGTGGTATTTTAGTATCTGGTTCATCAACTTCTAAGTTAACAACATTAACAATAACTGGTGTTACAATACAAAATAATACAGCAAGTTATGGCGGTGGTATTTATTTAGGAAGTTGCACTGAGTCTAGTATATCTAATGCCAATATTCTTAATAATACGGCAACAACTTCTGGCGGTGGTATTTATTTAAATTCTAGTTCTTCTTCAAGATTTTACACAACTATAGAATCTTCTATTATTCAAAATAATTCTGCTGCAACTGGTGGTGGAATTTACAACGGCGCTTATTCTTCAATAACTTCTTTGCAAGATGTTCAAATTATAAATAATAATGCTACTAATAATGGTGGTGGTTTATATTCGGCATATAATTCTCACACATCATTAACGGGAGCAACTAAAATTATTAATAATACCAAAGGAGAAACAGATAATAATGTGTACATACCAGCAGATGATTGCACAATATCAATACAGTATGATTTTACTGGAGAATTAGGTTTTACACATAAAGATGGTGCTGGAAAAGTTGCGAGTTTGACATCTTCAGTATCAGGTGCGGTTTGTACAACTGGTACTTATTATAGCGATATTACTAGTTATACTATTAGTGTTGATACCACTAATAGACGCGTGGATTTGAGTTAGTGATTACAATAATCTTTGCTCCACCACGTACAGGAAAGACTTGTTTAATGACACACTTATTAAATATGATTGCGTTTGATAGAAACCGAACACGTGCTATGCAACAAGAAATATTATCTAAAAAACAAAATGGTTTTAAAAATATTAAGACTATACCTATTCATTGCGTTAGTGCTAATTATGACATTACATTGCGCAAGTTTGGGTATAGTCCACGGCATAGCCGTAGAATCAACCCTTTTAGGTTGGGTTTTGCAAACAAGTATGTTAAGACGCATTTTAATATACCATTTGAAGCAATAGGAATTACGGAAGGTCAAAAATATTTAAACAGCCGTATGTCAATGTATTTTCCTGATTGGCAAAGCCGTTGGTATGAACAGCACGGACACGACGATATAGATATATTTATTGATACTCAACGACCTATGCTTATTGACGTGAATATTCGTGAACTTGCTTGTTTTATAGAAGTTATTTCATTAAAGGTTGAAAATGACGATTATGGAAGAGTTTGCAAACTTACTTGGAAAGTGCGAAAAATAGAAAATTCTTCACTATTTGATAAGTATATGGCAAGTGGGAAAAAAGACGATAGTTGTTATACAGAAGAAGAGATTGTTGCAGATTATAACGTATTTGCGTGTTATGATAGTCAATCTTGTAAACCTAAATTTTATCAAGGTCATATGGATGACGATTTTGATTTAGATTATTCAAGTGAAATTGAAGAAACATTGTTGGGTTATATTAAATTTTTGGAAGAATTTGACGATGAATTACCAGAAAATTTTTATCAAAAAAGAAAAGCGAGTTAATTATGAATTTTAATAAAAATAAGTTAATAAATGCAGTTTTACGTAATTATTACAATACGTTTTCTTTTACATTAGATACAAGTGATTTTGTTCCGCAAAAGTTTAATAAAAAAATACATAATTATATTTATAAAAATATGAAGAAAAAATTTAAAGAGATTGATAAAGAAGATAAAAAATTTCAAAAAGAACTTAAACTTATAAATAAAGTTAAAAAAGAAAAAACGTTTAGTGTTAAATTATGTTTTATTATGTTAAAGCAAAAACTTAGATATTTATATTTAAAGAAAAAACATAGACTTTTAGATTATAAAGAAAATGAAAATTTAGAAATTAAAAATGAAGAAGAATAAAATTAATTTAAAAAAAGTTTTTTAATAGTGTTGTGCGTTGTGGATTAGTGGGTTAATCGAAGATTTATCCACTTATCCATCGATTGTGGTATTGTGGTTAACTTAATAAGTTATCCATCAATTCCACAGTCGACTTGCAACGCGAAGTAAAATCGGACAATTTTCGTCTGCTCGAAAATTGAGTTTTGGGTTGGGTCCCAAAACGGTCCACCTATTGTGTAAACTATGCTTACAAGTCAAGTTTATAAAGAGTTGCAGTGGCGCGGGCGCGGTTTACCCGCCCCGCCACTACTCGACAATAGCAACACTTAACGGAATAAAAATTTAAAAAATTATAAGTATTGGAGAAGAAAATGTTAGAAGAAAAATCTACAACTTATAATTTATTTACTACTGAAAGGAAATATCGGCAAGATACATTGGTTAGTTATTACTTTCAGAAGAATAAAAAAGTTATAAAAAATTGTTCTCCAATAGATATAGACGGAGAACGTTATAGATTAAATCACGAAAGTGGCGAAATTACTACGTATTCTAAAAAAGATATATTGCATTCATATGGTGTTAGTTTACGTAGAACAAAAATTATGATGGATATGTTGCTAACAATGAATGACTTTGATTGGTTTTGGACTTTAACTTTTGATAAGGAAAAAGTTGACCGAACAAATGATAAAGTTGTTTTCGATTGTTATAAAAAATACATTAACAACATTAAAAAGCAATATCCATCGTTTAAATATATGTGCTTTCCCGAAAGGCACGAAGATGGCTGTTTTCATTTTCACTTGTTAACTGCTGGACTCACACCTAAACAAATGGGTTTGGTAGACTCTGGAAAGGTTTGTTGTTCGTGGGCAGAAAAACGTTATAACGGAATACGTTCACGTGAATATTATAATCGAACTAAACATTTGCACGAACACGAAATGAAAGAAACTGACGGCGAAACAATATATAACGCAAGCAATTTTATTTATGGCTACACCACTGTTAGTAGAATAGTAAGTCGTGAACGTTGTAATAGTTATGTTAAAAAATATGTTGAGAAAGCATTAGGAAGTACTGAAATATTTAAGAAGAGATTTTATTATTCTTCAAATTTAAATGTTCCAAGTATTGTTAAACGTTTGATTGGTGCAGATTTTGAACACCCCTATGATATAGATAAAGTTAAAAATATTATTGATAATCCGATTGTTATAAACGCAAAATCTACACCGCATATAAATTACAATGTACTACAAGTGAAAATAGATAACGACATTAAACAAAATATAGATAATGGTTTAATTCTATTGTCTGAGAAAGAAATTGAAGAATTAGGAGAGATATATGGGCTTTTTTAATAGAAAACAAAAAAAGATTGCTTTAAAACATTCAAATTTTGTGTTGGAAAAATTATATCATATAAGTGAACAAAAATTGCACTATGCTTCATTATCTGGAAATGAAAAACAACTTAAAAAAGCAATGAAACAACACGGCAATTATGAATATGCATTATTGTATAAAAACACACCTGAATATAAGAAGTTGGTTAGAAAAAATTTAAGGAGAAATAATGGAAAATAATTATTATATTAAACTTATGTTTTCTCTACCAAATAAAATTAAACATATTGATAATTTAATTACAATTCTATCTCGCAACAGTTATCTTTCAGTTGATACTGAAGCCTGCGTTGATTCTATTAGTAAATATATGTTAGAAAAGCAAAAACTAATAGATAAATTTCATAAATTAACTAATTTTTATTTAAATTTAGATAAAAAACTTGTTGATTGTGTAAATATGCGCTTTTGTTATCACTACTCAATTGAAGAGATAGTAGAAGAATTGAAAATATCTGAGCGAACTATTATGAGAAGAATTTGTACAGTTAACAAAAAATTAAGAGAACTTTTAAATAAGGGGGAAACATATGGAAAACTTTAATATACAAAATGAATTTGATTTTAAAGATAAAACTTTAAATAATTTGATTTGTGATTTACAAACTTGTTATTTTAATCAGCAAAATAATTTTTGTAAAATTTGTTTTACTATTTTTAAAATAAGTCAATATTTTGATAACAATTACATAAATGTAGAACAAAAAACAAATGAATATTATGACAAATACAAATTACTTGCCAAGTTTGGTTTTGATAAAACAGCGATATCTCGAATGACTAATTGTTATTTAAAATTTATGACTGGTGGTTATGACGGAAGCGCTGTAAGTTTAAAGTCTTGGTATGAAGGCTTTTCTCCGTCAAAATTGTTTGAGTTATTAAAATTATCTAATTTAACTTGTGAAGATTGTATTGATAAAAAATTAATTGTACCATCTATGACTGTTAAAGAGATAAGAAACTATATTAAACAATTAAATGACGGAAAAGATAAAGCGGAAAAAGTTGTTGAAGAACTTAACAATGACAATGACACGGAAGAGATTCCAATGGCATATAACCCTAAACAACATTATGACATCGAGTATTTTGACGGTTTATCTAAAAAGCAGTTAGTTAATTGTATTTGGGAATTGCAAAAGTATTGTGAAAAACTTGCTGGAAAAATAAAAATAACTAAGTCTAAGGTGGTGGCATAATGGGAATGTTTGATAATGGTATTTACAAAACAACTGATTATTATTGCACTCGAAACGACTATTTAGACATTTTTAAACTTAGTGATATTGATTCTAAATTTATGAAAAAACATCATATATCTGGCACAGTCAAAGAATTTAAAAATAAAGTTAGAAAAAGTAAACCATTTGCAAGAGTTAAGACTGGAAATTATAGATATAGTTATAGAATGACACCAATTTATGATATAAAAAATTTTAAAAAATAGGAGAAATTATTATGGAAAACAAATTAAATCAAATTGAATATATAAACAAATTAGAACTAGAAAATAAACAATATAAACAACAAATAAGTGAATTGTATAAGGAATTATTTAAGATACAAGTACAAGTAGATTTTTTAAGTATTAGATTAATGAAATTGAAAAATGAAAGTTGTTAGATTTAAAAAACTAGGTTTTAATTTGACCTAGTTTTTTTCTATTTCATAAGCACTTAAAATTATTTGAAAGTGTTCATTGCTATTGTCAGATAGTTGCATATCAACTAGTGACGCATATGCAAATGCTGGTGTGTCTATATTTTTAATGCGTATCGAAGAATCAATTTTATAAATTTTTATTTTATTTTCTTTTGTTAAATTGACATATTCTCCATTATAATAAATTGTTAAATTAACTTGTATTGTATACTCTTCATTATAGATAGGAATTTCGTTAGTAAAGTTCGAGAAGTAACCATTTTTTGATTCTTCTAAGTTTGTTTTATATATTGTGCTAACGATCGAACCATATTCACAAATATTATAGGTTTTGTTTTTATAGTCGATTATATCTATTTTTAATTGTCGCATTTCATATGTATTGTTATTATTTGCATTTGTTGACGAAACATATATTTTGGAAACTTGAATATAATCTAAATTTGAATTTTTACATCCAACAATTAAAAAGCAATTTATTAAGATAAAAGCAATTATTAAACTCTTAAATGTTTTTTTCATAGATTTAATTCCTTTTTACTAATTATACTGAATATTTTTAACAAATTATTAAATTGACAAAATTAGACAAAATTCGACATTGAAATTATTAAAAACATATTTTATTATTTATTAGGAGAGATTATGAAACGAAAGATAAAAAGATATTACAAAGTAGCATATTTAGCAGAAGAAAAATATAAAGTATTAAAACTATTAAAGCATTCTACAATCGAATTTGTGGCGCATAGGTATCATTGCAGTATACGTTCGATTTATCGTTGGAAAAGACAGTTTAACGGAACTATTGAAAGTTTAGAGAATAAATTTTCACGGAAAAATATGTTACATCCAAATCGACATACTGACGAAGAAATAAAGCATATAAAAGATTTAATTAGGCGCAACCCTAACATAGGACTAAATGAATTATATGGTAAATTGCGTTTAAATTATTCTTATGCTCGCCATCCTATGAGTTTGTATAATTTTTTGCGTAAACACGGTTGGTACGGAAACGTTAAGAAGAAAAATAGATATAAGCCACAACCATATGACACACCTATTCATATAGGCGAAAAGTGGCAGTTAGACGTTAAGTTTGTACCACGTAGTTGTTATGTCGGACAATATAAGGAAGAAAAACGTTTTTATCAATACACAGTTATTGACGAAGCAACAAGGGAACGTTTTATATACCCTTATGAAGAACAGTGTCCGCAATCTACTATTGATTTTATACAACGTGCTATTGTTTATTTTGGTTATCAACCAAATATTATTCAAACAGATAACGGCGCAGAATTTACATATACTAGGCAAACAAAACACGACCAAGAGCATTTATTTGATAAATATTGTAGATTGCATAAAATTGAACATAAACTTATTCGTCCGCGCACTCCGCGTCATAATGGCAAAGTGGAACGTTCGCATAGAAGTGATAACGAAAGATTTTATCGTTATCTAAAATTTTATTCATATGATGACTTGTTAATACAAATGAAAGCATATTTGCGCAAGTCAAACAATATACCTATCTCAGTTTTGAAATCGAGAGACGGAAAAATTGATTGGTTAACACCAAAACAAAAACGTAAGGAGTTATTATTGTTAGATTGGGGTGTTCTTGAATAGGAACTTTATATTTAATAATTTTTTAAAGACAATCAATTTGTCTTAGTTTTTCATATTGTTTGGGCGAACTTCCCCTAGGGGAAGTATTAGATAGAATAAAAAAATAAGCAGTAAACAACTAAATTTACTACTTTTTTAAAATTTTTTTAATTTTTTTTAAAAAACTTGTGTCAAACAGTTGACATATTTGCATTTTTGTTTTTTACCAAAAAAGAACAAAAATTGCGATTTATTATGTGAAATAACAAAATTGTATAATTTTACACGTTTAATATTGTTCAGCAAATTTTTGTTTGTTTGCGCGTTCAATATCACGCTGTTTGATTGTTTCACGTTTATCATATAATTTTTTACCTTTGGCAAGGTGAATTTCAACTTTTAAGTTACCCTTAACAAAATATGCTTTTGTTGGAACAAGTGTTAAATTCTCAGTTTCAATTTTCTTTTTTATTTTTCTAATTTCGTCTTTATGAAGCAACAATTTTCTATCTCTTTTTTCGTCATGATTTTTGTTTGTGATGTATGCGTTATCATATGTTTTTATATAACTATTACGTAGAAAACATTCGTCATTTTTGATATAAGCATAGCAATCAGCAATAGAAAAATGACCCGCGCGGACAGATTTAATTTCTTCACCTGTTAGTACAATTCCTGCTTCAAAAGCATCTAGTAAAGTGTACTCAAATTTTGCGCGGTTATTTAAAAATAATTTTTGCTTTTCTTCATTTTTTTTCATACAATATTATAAAACTATAAAAATCGTTAGCAACAACATCTCAATATTAATTTTTACTAGCAATTTTATTATTTAAATTAATGGAGCTACTGGCGGGAATCGGACCCGCGACCCCCACCTTACCAAGGTGGTGCTCTACCCCTGAGCCACAGTAGCAAAGTAAATTAAATAAATAACAAATTCTAATTATAATAGAGTTCAATCTAACCACTATTTTTTAATAATATTTGCACTTACCTGTTTATGATAACAATAAAAAATCTTTTTGTCAATATTTTTGTTACATTAATTAAAAAATAATCTACACAAACAAATTAAAACACATAAAAAATAGAGAATATATTCTCTATTATAATTTATGTTAAATTTTTTATCTTTGTATATAATAAAATCAAACTATAACGAATTATAGAATTATTATATTATTGTTATTTTATAAATTTTTTTTAAAATTTTATAATTTTTAATTATTTTCGCCTTTTATTTGACTTTTTTCTATTATTTTTTGAATTCATTGAAAATTTTTTATTATTTTTCGTTTCTTTCTTTTTCTTTGTTACTACAAAACTTCCTAAACTTCTCTCAACTCCTGCAAGTTCAAAATCTACTTGACGAAGATGTGTGTTTGCGCCAGCAACAATTACTTTTACTTCGTTTCCAATTGAAAATTTGTGTGATGAACCTGTAAGTGACAAGTTGTCTTCATTATAGGTATATTCGTCATAAGGCAAACTTTCTAATTTAACCAAACCTTCCACTCCATTTTCAAGTTCCACAAAAATTCCGTATTCTTGAACGCCTGAAATTGTACCAGTAAATTCTTCTCCTAAAAATTTAGTCATATACAACGCTTTTTTGTAGTCGTCTACTTCGCGCTCTGCTTCATCGGCATTTTTCTCAGTTTCACTAGACCTATCACTTGCATACGCCACAATCTCATTAAAATGCAATTTCAAGTCGCTAACAGGTACGCCATTTAAATACGATTTTATTATTCTATGAATTAGCAAGTCTGGATAACGCCTTATAGGGCTTGTGAAATGGCAATAAAACTCGCTTGCAAGCCCAAAGTGACCAAGGCAAGTTGGTGCATACCTTGCTTTCATCATGGTGCGGAGAATTAGTTTTGTGATTGTCTTTTCATATGGAAGACCTACTATTTTATCTATAATTTTTTGATAACTCATAGGTTGGTCGCCGTCCACTTTTAAATCATTTGCAACACCTAGATTTTTTAACAATTCAGATAAATGTGCAACCTTTTGCTCGTCTGGTTTTTCATGCACACGATAAACAAAAGGAATTTTTAATTCACAAAATTTTTTAGCAACACATTCATTTGCTAAAATCATTAAACTTTCTATGATTTCGTGTGCTTCGTCCTGCTCGCGGTTTTCAATGGAAACAATCTCACCTGCTTCATTTTCCAAAATAAAAGGTTCAGGTAAATTCATTCTAATTTCACCGCGACGAAGTCTATCCTGCTTTAATTTAGCACTTATTGCGCGGTAAGTTAAAATGTCTTGATAAACGTCAGAATATTTATCAATCATAAATTCGTCCGCTTCAAGGAGTTTCATAACTTCGGTGTAAGTCATTCTATGGTGACTTTTTATTATGCCTTCTTGAATTTTGCTAGAAAGCACTTCGTAATTTTTGTTTAGTTCAATTTCAACAGTTAAAACAAGCCTATAATTTCCTTCACTTAGTGAACAAACACCATTAGATAATTCTTTTGGAAGCATTGGAATAACTTGGTTTGGAAAATATACACTTGTTCCGCGGTTATACGCTTCTTTATCTAGCGCTGAATTTTCGATTACATAGTTACTAACGTCTGCGATGTGGACGTATAACATATATCCGCCATTTTTGGTTGGTTCAATTGAAAGTGCATCGTCAAAGTCACGCGCATCTTCACCGTCAATAGTTATAACGCGCATTTTTGTGTAGTCTGCGCGTTTTGGAAAGTTTTTTATATCTACATTTTGATTGATTGACTTTGCATTGTTTAAAACATTCTCAGGAAAGCGCTCGTCCAAACCAAACGAACGAATTATAGATAATTGTTCTGCTTTTGGTGTGTTCGCCTTGCCTAAAACTTCAATTATTCTACCCTTTAAAGAATTTTCATCGATGGAATTAGTGTCAATTTCCACCCATACTTTATCATTATTTTTTGCGCCCACTGCATTATCTGGTTTATATATCCTAACTTGTGGCAACTTGTCGTCATCTGGAAAAACCACATTTTTACTTTTGCCTTCAATGTATGTTCCAACCACATGCGTTGTGTTCCTATTCAAAATACAAACGACGCGCGCTTCAATGTTATCATCTGAAACACGTTTTGTTATTTCAACAAGCACATCATCACCTGAAAATGCACCATTTATTTGATATGCAGGAATGAAAAAGTCGGGCATACCATTTACTTGAGCAAAACCATATCCTTTTCTATTAACTGTTATTTTTGCTTTGATATAACCCCTATCAGCAGAAATAGTTATTTTTTTGTTTTCGTCTAAAAACAAATCACCTGAGTGAATAAGTGAATTGATTTCTTGCTTTAATTCTTCATCTGTTTCTTTAACAAATTTTTTTAATTCTTTAACTAATTTATCCATTGTTAGGTAAATTAGATTATTTTCCCTTATAATTTCAACAATACTCATAATATTATTTTATCAAATAAACAAAAAATATCAAAACAATTTTATATTTATTAATAAAAACACATTAAACAAAATTTAATAATATCTATATAACAAGTTCCTAAAATTTGGTTAAAAAATACCACATCAAATAGTGGTATTTTAATTATCTTCAGTTATGGTGGGAAGAGGTGGATTCGAACCACCGAAGACGAAGTCGACGGATTTACAGTCCGTTGCATTTGGCCGCTCTGCAATCTTCCCAAAAAAATGGAGCTAGTGAAGGGAATCGAACCCCCAACCTGCTGATTACAAGTCAGCTGCTCTACCGTTGAGCCACACTAGCATACTTTACACTACACACAAGGTGTGGTGCCTCGAACCGGAATCGAACCAGTGACACAAGGATTTTCAGTCCTTTGCTCTACCGACTGAGCTATCGAGGCAAATTTATTTGACGTTAATTCCTGTTGACAATAATCGCTAAACAAAATCACCTTTAATATATTAACCAAGTCAGTAAGAAAATGTCAACCATTTAAGTTATTATTACAAAATTTAGATAAAATAATGTAATAATTGGCGACCCGAATGGGGCTCGAACCCACGACCTCCAGCGTGACAGGCTGGCGCTCTAACCAACTGAGCTATCGGGCCATAAAACTTGTACAACCAAATTTATGTTAAATTTTACTTAAAACTTAATTATTTAAATATTATTTTTTTAAGTAAATATTAAAATTACAAAGAGCCTTTCGGCTGGTGGGCCTTCACGGACTTGAACCGCGGACCGACCGGTTATGAGCCGGTTGCTCTAACCAACTGAGCTAAAGGCCCTTGTATGGTCGAGGTGAAGGGACTCGAACCCCCGGCCCCATGGTCCCAAACCACGTGCGCTACCAACTGCGCTACACCTCGACGCGTTACTTTCCTAGTTTAAACTAAAATAGAATAAATGTCAATAAATTTTTAGTAACTTTTTTAAAAAAAGATTAAAATAATTTAATTTATTACATTATATGCAAAATAAACTACGATTGCATTATATTATAATTAGAATTTTTGTTAACAAATTTTAGATGTTATAAATAATCATTTTAATTTTTAATGTTAAGTATAAGTCATCTATATTTCTTAATACAAATAGTAATAAGATAAATATTACAACCAAGTTGGAGAGATTTCGAAGTTTAGTTTATTTAAATAGGCTAGTTTTGACTTTTTATTAAAATTAAACGCTAAGTAGTAAGCCGTAAGGTGCATTGTTTTTTCGCCGTCTTGACCATATTTGTTGTCACCTACTATTGGGTAACCATAGTATGCAATATGTGCGCGAATTTGGTGAGTTTTGCCTGTTATAAGTTTTGCTTCAAGTAATGTTGTGTCTTTAAAAAATTGAATAACACTAAATTCGGTTATTATAGGTTCATAACCGCTGGTTTTAACTTCACTTATCCAAACTTTGGAAAGATTATCGACCTTTTTTAAATATACTGTTCTTTTAATTTTTGCAATATCAACTCTACCATGAACAAGCAAAGCATAGCGCTTATCAATTGACTTTCTTTCTTTAAAAGCGCGAATTAATTCACTTTCTGCCATTTTATTTTTTGCAAAAATTGTTAAACCTTCTGTGTTTCTATCAAGCCTGTGCACTGCATAAACTTCGCCAAACTCAATCTTTAAAATAGACAACAAATCTCTTTCCTTTTCGCTTACAACTTCAATACCGGCATGCTTATTAACTATAATTATGTTATCGTTGGAATAGACCATGCTGTACCACTCTTTTTGCTCCTTCTCAACGTAATAAACTACCACTTTATCGCCGACAAAAACATCAACGTCTTCTTTTTTTCGCTGATTATTAACTTTTACGTCTTTATTTTCTAATATTTTTTTTATGTCATGCAATGAAAAAACAGGCAATTTATCTATAATTGCCTTTGAGAGTTTCATTTCTTTTTCTACAACAAATTCTAACTTTTGCATATGTAAATTTTTTAGTTTTGTATTAGACAATATGCTGAAAAGATAACAAAATAAATTTAATTTAAAACTATTAAATATCTAAAAGTTATAATATCTAAATATCAATATAATAATTATTATATGATGTTTTTTACGTTAAATTATTTTAGTTCTTTATATTTTTCTAGCATATATTGTGCGCTGATTTCTTGTGTGTCTTGCGCTTCGCTAATAACCCAAGGGTCAATTTGCATTTCTTTTAGCACAGTTACAAAATCGTCCAAATTTGGTTTGCCGACTTCACCGTTAGGCATATTTTCACCATGCATAAGGTGTTTTATTTCGCCCTTATCTCCATAATTGATTGTGTACGCGTGAAAATGAATGTGTTTAAATTTTTCTGGAATTTCGCGTTTAATTTTAGATAGTTTATCAATCAAATCTTGTTTAGTTTGAATGCTACCATGTTCTCTTGCATGCAAATGCGCAATGTCAATACAAGGATAGCAATATTCACAACGAGAACAAATTTCAATTATTTCGTCAAGTGAGCCAAGGCTTGCAGTTTTGCCACCAATTTCAGGATACAATCTAACATCACCCATATCAATTTCGTGAGTAAACTCATTTATTGCATCAACGAGTTGGTCAATTGCTTTTTTTCTGCCTTCTTGAGTATTTTTATGTCCACCACCCGGGTGAAAAATTATGCGCGTTACACCTATGGATTTTGCAAGATCTATGCCTTCTTTCATGTTAGATTTACTTCTTCCAACTACCTGTTCATTTAAACTACCAAGGTTGATATAGTAAGGCGCATGTATACTAAAATGAAAACCATTTTTTTGATTTTCTAAAATGACTTTTCTATTTTCTTCGCTTATTTTAAAGCCGTAAACGCATTGAATTTCGTATCCGTTAAGACCGCGCTCTGCTAGCCACGGAAATAAATTTTTAAACTTGCCTTTATAATTTGTTGGCACACCAGCCACGCCAAAAACCATATTATTCTCCTATATATTGTACTAATAAAATATATAATACTCTACATTTAGTAAACTGTATGTTAACTAAACTACACTTTTGAAAAATTTTTCTCTTAACAACATATACTTTGCATTGTTAATTCTATAACTATTATCAACACACATGTTGAATTTGTTATTAAAATATTCAACCGCATGTTTATCTTCTATTATCACAACGTTTTGCAATGCAGTGTTAATGTGTTCCTTATCTAAAATATAAGAACCTGTCAACACATGATTATCGTCAATCGTAATTGCATTAAACCTTATGTAGCCGTCATACAAGTACACGTTTGCGCCAAATAAAGCCAACTCCTTAGCATATGCACGCGAAGCAAAATATTTTGTGAACCTATTTGATTTCATTGGTATCATTAAACGAACTTCAATGTTAGAATTTATGGCATATTGTAGTAACGACATTATACTCTTGGTTGGCACAAATTCTTCAAGTTGAAGTTGTATTGATTTTTTTGCTAAACATATTGCGTTTATAATAAGAAGTTCTATATCCGTGTTAATTTGATTTGAAGAAAATTGCATTCTAATATTTTCATATTTAGCCTGCTCTACTTCTGGGTATTCAATGTATTTGCCACCTGCAAAGACAACGTCTTGATACAAACTAACATTCATACTCTGAACAATGTCACCATTAAATTTCATATATGCATAAGATTTTTCAAATTTAGATTTTTTCTGTTTGCATGTGAAATCAAGTGACCCCATATACATTATTTTTCCGTCGATAGAAATCATGTTTCTCAAATTTGAATACAATCTGCCTAATGTGTTATGTTTACTAAATCTATAAGTTTTAACACCTGCTTGTTTTAAGGTTTTGCGTGTTTTGCGCGCAATATGCGAATCGCAAACAAACTTAACAAGCACATTTTCCTTTGCTTTTGAAATAAGCGCGTTTTTTAGTTCTATATAATCGTACAAATTTACTTTAGATAATTCAACCAACACACTCACTTTTGCGTTTGATATATCGGCTACTAAATTTTTTATGTAATCATTCAAACTGTCAAACATCTCGAATTTGCTATTGGTGTTAACGCAGGTATTAAAGGCTTGATTGTTGAATTTATATATGCCGTCGTCCACTTTTACAGGGTTTAATTCAAGTTTATTTGAAATTAAATTTGAATATATCTCGTCTTCCTTAATCTTTTTGTTTAACGCCTTTTTCTTTTTATAGAACGCTTCGCGCGAACAAAAATATATGATATAACCTATAAATTGTGAGATAAGAAAAACTGACGACCATATAATGATATTTCTCGGCTTGTCATGCTCAAAGATTACCATTATTGCGGTCATAACAATGTATATTAACACCAATAAAATGGCTAAAACTATCCATAATGCTAGCATTTTAATTATAATAACAAATTACACAAAACAAATCAACTAAATTTAAAAAATTGACTATTATTTGTGTTATAATTAACTGTTATAATTAATTTTGATATGTAAACTCGTTATTCTACAAATAATTATGTCTAAAAGTTTTTAACTCAAATTTAATAATTTTAAATAGGTTAAAAAATTATTTTTCATAGTTTTAGGCACAAAAAAAGGAACGCATAGCGCGTTCCATTCATTTAGGGCCCCCACTTTTAATATAAGTGGGGTTTATTTAGGTGGCAGTTTGGTCTATAAGCCGAGTTCTGTATTTGACGGTCATCTATCTAAACTTACTATTGCTAGCAAGTTTTAGCGGTGTTTTTAACGTTCGAGCGAGCAACTCATAGAACGTTTTAACCTTGCTTCGGGTGGGGTTTACATGGACCAAGATTGTCGCCAATCTCGCGGTGAGCTCTTGCCTCGCCTTTTCATCCTTACTTACCACTCAGGGGTATAGCGGTAATTTTCTGTTGCACTTTCCTTCTAGTTGCCTAGACTTGCCGTTAGCAAGCACCCTGCTCTGTGAAGCTCGGACTTTCCTCAAATTGGACATAACACCCAACTTGCGACCATCTGACCAAGCTGACACAAGCATTATAACACTAAAAAAATAATTGTCAATACCTAATTTTAAAATTTTTTGAAAAATAATTGTGCTTTTTAGATATTAAGATTGATTATCAAATCGATTATTTTGTGTGTCCGTTAACATTTTATAAAAAAATAAGGTTAAAACCTTTGTTTAACCTTATTTTTCGCTATTTATATGTTCTTTTATCTTTAATAAGTTAATTTTTCAAATTGCCTTATGTACTCATAGTATTAAAGTTTTTTTATATTATTTAATCTCTTGGGTGATATAATAAGTCAATTTTTCAAATTGCCTTGTTATGACTTAAAAGTAAGAAAAATAAGGCTTTTAACCTTATTTCTCATTCTTTTCTAAATTAACAATCTGTTCTCCGTCATAATAACCACAATTTTTGCAAACTTGGTGAGCCACTTTCTTTTCGTGGCAATGTGGACATTCAACAAGTGTTGGAACAGCTGCTTTCCAGTTAGCACGGCGTTTATCGCGTCTTGCCTTGGATACTTTTCCCTTAGGAACTGCCATATAAAACCTCCAAAATAATTAGATGCGACCATTTCCTTCCCTTAAAAAAGCATTTAACAAAAATGTTATTTAAAGAAATATTGTTTTTAAACTTAAAAAATTAAAATAAAATGTGTTAAAATATTAAATTTGCTAATCTTACAGTCGCACTCTCGACAAAATTTATGACTTGATTATATCAAACCGAAATAACTTTGTCAATTAGTTTAGTAAAAATTTTGAAAATTTTAAAATTTATCCTATTTCACTATATTTTTAAAATGTAAACGAAATATAAAAAATTTTATATAATATGTTTCGCTGTAAATTGTGCTGATTGTTTATACCATTTGTTTGTAACGTTGTTATTTTGCAAGGTCGGCAGTGTCTAGCGCTATCATATATTCTTCGTTAGTTGGAATGCGGTATACTTTAACCTTGCTTGTTGGTTTTGTGAGTTCAACGATGTTATCAAAAGGTTTGTGGAGTTTAATATTCTTTTCGCTATCAAACTCTAAACCTAAATATTCCATATCTTTGCAAACTGCTTCACGCACTAACTCGTCCTTTTCGCCAATACCTGCTGTGAAAACAATTGCATCCACCCCATTCATAGCGGCTGCGTATGCACCAATATACTTTTTAATTGAGTACACCATAACATCAAACGCAAGTTTTACAACCTTTTTATCAATGTTAGACTCAATATCACGCATATCACTGTAACCAGTTAGACCAATTAAACCGCTCTTTTTATTTAAAATATTAATTGCTTCGTCAACCGAACAATTTTTAATATCCATAATTTCTTTAACAATAGCAGGGTCAATATCGCCAGAACGTGTGCCCATGACAACACCTGCAAGTGGTGTGTAACCCATTGATGTGTCAACAGACTTTCCGTCCTTAATCGCACAAATACTGCTACCACTACCGATGTGGCAAGATATTATCTTTTTGCCCTTTAGAGTTCCAAAAATCTTTTCGCATTGCATTGCAATATAACGATGGCTTGTTCCGTGAGCCCCATAACGGCGGATTTTATTGTTTTCATAGAATTCATATGGTATTGCATAAATGTATGCTTTTTCTTCCATGGTTGAGTGGAATGCAGTGTCAAACACGGCAACGTTTTTAACCTTTGGCATAAGTTCTATGCACGCTTGTAAACCTAAAATTGCAGCAGGGTTGTGAAGTGGTGCAAATTTAATATTTTTCTTTAAATCTTCTAGTATTTTTGGTGTTACAACCACTGATTTATTATACTTTTCACCGAAATTTACAAGTCTATGGCCGATTGCACCAATTTCGTCAAGCGAACCAATTACTCCAATCTTTTTATCAGTCATTGCAGACAAAAATTCCTTAAATGCTTCCTTGTGGGTTGGCATACTCACTTCAATCACGTGCTTTTCGTTTGTTTTATACGTCATAAAAGAATTTGCTTGACCAATTCTTTCACAATATGCAGAACAAAAAACGTCTCCACTAACTGTGTCCATTAACTGTGCTTTTAGGCTACTAGAACCTGAATTTATAACTAAAACTTTCATCTTTTCTCCTTAAAAAATACAAAACTAATTATACCACGAAAACAAAATTATTCAAAATAAAATGCATTAAAAAATGCTAATTTTAACAAATATTGGGTATGTTTATTAGATAAACCATAATTTTACCTTGAAAATAAACGAAAATTATTATATACGAACCTTAATAATTTAAAATTTTAAACAAAAAACGTAACCAAATAGATTACGCTTTTTATTTTGTATTTGATTTATCGATAATAAACTAACAATTAAACTAAAAGTTTAGTTATGCAAATTGTGTCGATTATCTCGTCTGTGGTGCAACCGCGAGATAGGTCGTTTACTGGTTTATTAAAGTTTAGCATTATTGGACCGATTGCTTTATATCCGCCTAAACGGGCAACCAATTTATATGCAATGTTTCCAACATTTAAGTCTGGGAAAATAAGGACGTTTGCTCTTCCGCCGACTTCTTCGCTCACGCCTTTTCGTTTTGCTGTGTCTAAGTCTAGTGCACTATCGGCTTGCATTTCGCCGTCAATATAATAATTCGATTTTGATTTTGCCATATTTGTGGCATTAACCACCTTATCAACCATTTCGCTTTTTGCACTGCCCTTTGTTGAGTATGATAGCATTGCAACGCGTGGAGTTAAACCTACCACCTTGTCCATAAACTCGGCGCTAGAAATAGCGATTTCTGAAAGTTGCTCGCTTGTTGGGTTTTCATTTAGTGAAATATCTGCAAAAACGAGTGGTTCAACTCCGTCTTTAACCATAAGCATTGCACCAACAACCAATTTTTTATCTGGTTTGGTTTTTATTATTTGAAGTGCTGGGCGAAGCGTGTTTGCAGTTGACCAAACAGCGCCCGCCACCACGCCGTCTGCCATATTGTTTTTAACTAGCATCATAGAAAAATAATCGGCTTGTTTGATTAATTTGTTGGCTTCTTCAATAGTCATGCCTTTATGTTTTCTAAGTTCATAAAGTTGAGTAGCAAACTCATTTATTTTATCAAATTTTTCAATATCAATAATTTTGCAATGTTTAGTTTTAAAAGTGTCACCAAACTCATTATCTTTTCCAAAAACAATTATATCGGACAAATTGTTTTTTAAAACATATTCACACGCGTCGTACACTCTTTTATCAATATTGGCTTCTGGTAAAATAATGGTTGAAATTTTACTTTTTGCTTTTTTTCTTATCTCTTGTATTAACGACATCTTTAACTCCTAATAACTCCTTTATCTCTTTAATGTGTTTTCTTGTTTCAGTCATACCTTTATTAATAGATTTTTTTGCATTTTCGCTTCTAAAATCCATTTGGCTAATATGTGGTTGACTAATTTCTATTCTAATATCTGCATCTTGCTTACGATTTTTAATTACATTGGTTGTCATTAATGTGCAGGCGTTAATAATCGTTTCTAGCGATTTTATACGCATTTTTTCAATTTGTTTTGCGTACTCACCAATAACGTCCACCGACACAATCACCGCATCAGGCATAAGTTTTCTAGCCACATCTTCGGCTAGATTGTTTACAAGCCCACCATCGCAATAATAATTATCGTCAAATTTAACGCGTGGAAAAACCCCCGGCATTGAAATGCTTGCAGTTACCGCTTGCACCACATCGCCTTTGTCAATATCCACTTCTCTACCAGTGTTCAATTCTGTTGCAACAGCCACAAACTTTATAGGAAGTTCTTCGATTTTTTTACCGCCCATTAATTTGGTTAATATCTTTGTAATTTTGCTTGTTCCTATAACATAATCTTTAAAAAGTGCGGTGTACAAATTTACATAACCAATGCTGTTAAATTTAAGCGCCATTTTTTCAAGGTCTGAGATATCGTTTCCGCACGCATAACCTGCGCCTATTAATGCGCCCATGCTTGTGCCAACGATTAAGTCTGGTTTCAAACCATTCTTTTCTAACACTTTAAGTACACCAATATGCGCAAAGCCTTTAGCCGCTCCGCCACCTAAAACTAACGCAAACTTTTTCATATTCACCCCACGAGATTAATAATATTATATATGATAAAAAGTAAAAAATCAAAGAAAAAAATATTATATCCTAATTTTTTTAAAAACTTTAAAAATAATTTAATAACCATGTTAGTATTGGTTGTTTGTTTTATTTTTATCACAAATCCCAGTTTATACGCAAAATCTTGCTTAAATGCAATCTCGGTTTGGGGTTTAAACGTTTTACCAATGTTACTACCCTTTTTTATTTTTACTAGAATTATTGTTTCGCTTTGTCCGCCTAAAAAAAATGTATTGGACAGACCTTTTAAAAAAGCCTACCACACACCAGACGGAAGTTTTTTAATTTTCTTTTTGAGCGTGATTTCAGGCTATCCTATGGGCGCCAAACTAATTTCAAATGTTTATGAAAATAAATACATTGATAACGACGACGCCTTAGCAATGCTTTCATTTTGCTCAATTAGTGGACCAATGTTTATGATTGGAACGGTTGGTGTTAGTATATTTGGTTCGTATAAAGCAGGTTTAATTATACTAATTGCAAATGTGCTTGCTTGTTTAATTAACGGACTTATTTTTAGAAAAAAGAATAAAGAAGCATCAAGTAAAGACAACAAAATAGATAAAAACATAATTATTGAAGATAAATTTAAGGGAGATAATAGTGTAACAAATAAAGGTGTTGAAGTTAATAATAGTAGCAATATTTTAGCAGATAGTGTGTATGACTCACTCAATTCAATTTTATTAGTTGGTACGTACATTGTGCTAAGTTTCCTACTTATTGATTTACTTAAAAATATAGGTTTTATTTCGAATGTATCGAGCGGAATTTGTAGTGTGTTACACATAAAAGATAAACAAAATGTTGTGGAAAGTGCGTTGTCCGGGCTGATTGAAATAACACGTGGTAATATTGATTTAGCAACAACTAGTTTGAGTTTAGGTGCAAAAACAGTTATTTCAAGCGGACTTATTGGGTTTGGTGGGATAAGTGTGATAATGCAATCTACTGCTTTTATTAAAAATTTAAACTTACCTTTTAAAACTGTTGTAAAACAAAAAATAATGCAAGGAATTTTGGCAACAGTTTGCGCTTTACCATTTATGTTTATATTGTAGATATTGACATAAAAAATATTTGCGTTTTTATTTGACAAAGAACCATAATAATTTTATAATTATAATAAATAATTTTGTTTTAAAATGCTTTAAAATTTTACAATAGGAGAATTGTTATGGTTAGTATGTATGAATTCACACATAAAGACAAACCATTTTTGAAAAAAGATATTGTGGCGCGCGTGCTTTTTGGTGTTGCGTTTTTGGTTGTGTTTATATGGCAATTTATTTTGCTCGTTGTTAATTACACTGCTGGCACCCTAACTGGCTTAATGATGGGCGTTGCAATATTTACTATGCTTACTTCACTTTTAATTGGAATTGTTACTGCGTTATATGCTTATAGAAGTATTGTAACTGTCGGCGAGATAAACAAAAAAGGAACAGTGGTAAGAAGAGTTAATTTGCTTGGTCAAAACGCTAAAAAAGGTAGTTTTATAAAAATGTATAATGTGCTATCACAAATTTTGGCTGTTGTAATGCTTATGGTGTTTGCAAGTGGTTTAACTTATGCAATTTTAGAACTTGTTTACTACTCTACTCACTCATTCTATTTACCTGTTTTGCTACTTGTTACAATTAGCGGTTTTAATGGCGTTTATCACCTTCAAACTGAAATTCACACAATAAGAGAAGTTGCTCACTACAATCGCGCATTTTAAAATAAAAATAAAAAATGGACTTACCTAGTCCGTTTTTTTAGCAATATAAAAATTAAAATAAATTGTTTTTTAATTCTAACCTTTTGTTTTTCCCTAATTTAGATTAACTTTTAAATAAATAGCAACTCAAAACCTATAACACAATAAACACTTTTAATTTTCAATAATTTTGCTATATACATATTCGTACACGTTGGCGGCAAGTTCGCGCCATTTTTTACATGCTACTGTCGCATTATGCCTTGTGTCCGTTTTAAGGGATAATGAAAAGATTGAGTCCGTAGTTAAAGGTTCTAGAATTTTAAGGTCAACTGTGTAACTTCCGTCTTCATTTTTGTATGACTTTGCGATGTATTCTTGATTGCGTTTGAATTGGAGTTTGTTTTCTTGTGCAAATTGCGCTATTTTATCACGCAAACTTGCTGGAATACGGGTGTAAAACTGAGAAAGGCATTCCCTTCCTGCAACAGTTATATTATAACGGCTTTCGTCGCTATCCGTGCTTGGTTTGTAAACAAATTTTGACGCAATTAGTTGCGACAATAAATCTTTACAGTCCATCCAATTCACCCAATTATTTTGGCTGGAACAAATCTCCAAAATGGAGTTTTCGGTTAGCGGAATTTCCATTTTATCTAAAACATATAGAAGAATAAGTTTATTTACCGTATTATCTGGCACAAAATCCATAATATTCACCCTTTATCTTAAAATGTAAAATCAGGTATATTATACATCAATTAACAAAATAACACAACAAATTAAAGCACTAATATAACACATTTTGTTTGCAAATAATTTTGTTCGTGTGGTATAATATAGGCAATGAAACATAACAAAGGAGAAATATGAATAATCAAGTTGTGCATGATTTAATAAATTTCAACACCGCGTGCGACGAATTTGTAAACGGCAAGTATATTTTGGCAGACGTTAAGATTTCTTCACTTTTAAATATCATTGCGGAAGACGAAAAACTAAGAAATATTGTTGCTTCCACCCTTGAAGATTATGATTTCAAAGAAAAGTTGATAAATGCCACAAAAAGTGAAGGTAATGGTTACGTTTTAATTCTTCCAACGGACGAAAAAGAGATTATAGCGTTTGTTTATAGTTTGTTTTACAGATTTAACAATAAAACTATTGATTTTTACGACTTTATTTCGCAATACTATAAATCAGACGACGAAAACCCAGGCAAAGAATTTTATAACTTTGCAAACGCCATTATTACCCCATTTAAAAATGCAATAAATAGCATTTATTCAAAACGTCATGTTATCGTTGAAGCAGATGATTATCAAAAGAATTATTATAATAAATTAATTACGACTGTTAAACTTATTGTTAAAAATATTGATAACTACAAATTAAAAATGAATGAAAAAGAAGAGTTCACTATGCTTTTAAATTCGTTATATCTCGCTAGTCAAAAGAATGATAAAAAATTGGTGTTTTCACTTATGGTTGCTCTTGATTATTTCTCTAGATGTAATAAAAAAACACGAAACGCATATTTAATGCTTGAAGAATGTTTTACAACTAATTAGAAATCGCCTTGAATGGCGTTTTTTAATTTTGAATAGTGCAAACTAAATAACGTTAAATTTTACTCGCATAGAATTCATGTTGATTTTATAAAGCAAACAATAATTTGTGAATTAGTTTTTATAAATCAGTAAAAAAAGAGTGATTTTAAAATAGACCACAAAAGTTTATTTCATTTACACTCTTTTTAATTTTTATTTTGCCTTCTTTGAAAATAGTAATGAAACTAATGTTAGCACAACAGCAAAACCTAGCAATAAATATGCTCCAACTGCTGGAGTTGTTGAAACTTCAACTCCTAATGCACCTGCTGAACCACACATTTGAACTAAGCCAACAAATGCAACTATCGCACAAACAAGGAACAAAATAAGTAAAATATTATTGATTAAGTTCATGCTGAATTTGAATTTTAAAACTTTTAAGTTTCTTAAAATCATAACAACAGCAGAGATAATAAGCAAGCATGCTAGAACGATTGCAATAATAGTGAACACTTTATATAACGTGTAACCATCTTGCTCAATAACTGGTTCGGTTTTAATAATATCCCATGCATTAGAACTTGAGCCTTCTGAAGAATAATCGCCTGCTGAAAGTTTTGTTACCATTTGGTTTAAACTTAAGAAAACAAAAGTTAAAATTCCCATTAATGCTGAACTTACTGCACCAATATATTTTCTCATACACCCTCCCTTTTTTAGTGTTATTAAATCTTAACATTTAAAAATTTTCAAGTCAAACAAAAATTAAAAAAAATCAAAATTTATTGATTTTTTTTATTAATTTATTACAATTTTTGATAATTTTCACCTGTTTTTTTAATTTTGTAAGATTTTTATTCTAAATATATAAAATTTTATTTTTCACTTTTCATGAGAACTTTTGTAACTCCTAGTCCGTCACCTATATTTAAAATTTTAGTTTCAAGATTTGGGTTTGTGGTGATTTCTTGAATATAATTTTTTAAGCCTTTTATCATTGACCTGCAACCTTTTGTTACCGGTATTTCACCTGTTACCATGCCATGGAAAAACAAATTGTCCGCCACCAGTGTGCCATTTTTATTTAACATGTTGAGTAAATACGGAAGATAATTTATATATTGACCTTTTGGTCCGTCTAAATAAATGAAATCATATTTATTTTCATTGTTTTGTAAAAATTCTTTTGCGTCCATATGATATAGTTTTATTTTTTTATCTAGTCCACTCTTTTTGATATTTTCGCGCGCTACTAATAACCTATTTTCGTCTATCTCCACGCTATCAACCTTACTAACGCAATTTGTTGACGCAAACGCAATTGTCGAGTATCCTATTGCCGTGCCAATTTCTAGCACGCTCATATAATTATTTTCTTTGATTAGATTTAACAAAAATTCCTGTGTGTCCGCTTTTGAAATTGGCACATCATTCTCTTCACCATAAACTCTTATTTCTTCTAATAACTTTTGAACATCTTTCATAATTTACAACTTAAATTTTCCTTAATTTAGACTAATAAAAAAAGAGCAAATTGTCAATAAATCTGCTCTTATTTTTTTTAATCGTGGCTTTCTATTATAATTGGAACGATTAGTGGTTTACGTTTTAATTTTTTGTTTAAATAACTTGTGAGTGCTTTGCGTAGTGAAATTTTAACGTTTATATAATCACGTGAACGCAATGTGTCTGCGTCAATGCTTGAAATGATTGTTTTTCTTGCGTCGTCCAACCATGATTGCGCTTCGCCCATGTATGTGAAACCACGTGAAATAATTTCAGGGCGTGAGTTTAGTTCGCCACGGTCAACATTGACATTTAAAATTACGATGCACATACCGTCTTCACTCAGTTGCTTACGTTCTTTTAGAACGTTACTTTCCAATTCACCTATGCCTGCGCCATCAACAAGTTTGCTACCGAATGGAACAGAGCCTGTTGCTTTCATATAGTTTTTATTAACTTCAACTTTCATTCCAAGCATTGGTAGTAAGATGTTATGCCTATCCATACCAACGGCTAGTGCGGTTTCACGTTGAGCAAGCAAGTGACGTTGTTCACCGTGCACTGGAATAAAGAATTTTGGTCTAACAAGGTTAAGCATAATTTTCATTTCTTCCTTGCATGCGTGACCTGATGCGTGAACCTGCTCTAATTGGCTATAAATAACCTTTGCGCCGAGCATGATTAGTTTGTTTATAATGTTATTTATTGATTTTTCGTTGCCTGGAATTGGGCTTGACGAGAAAATAACAGTGTCGTTATCACCGATTTCAATTCCTTTAAATTCACCAGACGCCATACGAGATAGCGCGCTGTTTGGCTCGCCTTGGCTACCCGTTGATAAAATTAAAATTTCACTATCTTTGTAATTTTTCATTTTGTCAACTTCAATGATGTTGCTTTTATTGATTTTCATTTCGCCGATTTGAGTTGCCACGTCTGTTACGTTTACCATGCTTCGACCGGTTAACACAACACGTCTACCATATTTTTCTGCTAGGTTCATTACTTCTTGCACCCTATCAACATTGGAAGCAAACGCTGCAACTATAATTCTGTGGTCTTTATTTTCCAAAAATAATTTTTCAAGCGTTGCACCAACCACACGCTCAGATAGTGAATAACCTTCACGTTCTGCGTTTGTTGAGTCCGACATATAAAGTAACACGCCATTTTTACCAAGTTCGGCAAACGAATGAAAGTCAAATTTTTCGTCATAAATTGGGGTTAGGTCGATTTTATAGTCACCTGTGTGCACAACCATACCAACAGGAGTTTTAATTGCAAGTGCAAAAGCCCCTGGAATTGCGTGGTTAACATGGATAAACTCAATTTCAAAACAACCCAATTTTATTTTTTGTTTTGCCTTTACTGCGGTCATTTTATAATTGATGTTTTTGTGTTCGTCCATTTTTTTCTTTATAAGACCACACGTCATTTTGCTTGCATAAATTGGGGCGTCAACTTCGCCAATTACATATGGAATGCTACCGATATGGTCTTCGTGACCGTGTGTTATAACAAAACCCCTAACCTTGTCTTTGTTTTCAACTAGATATGTTACGTCAGGCACAACAAGGTCAATTCCTAGCATATCCATTGAAGGGAACATAACACCACAGTCTATAACCATAATGTCGTTACCATACTCTAACACAGTCATGTTCTTACCTATTTCACCAATACCGCCTAAAAACATCACTTTCAAGTTGTTCGCTTTGCTCTTGGTTTGCTTAGTTTGTGGTTTTGTTTCTTCCACTGGTTCGCTATCGCTAACTGCGTCAACTAACGCGTCAACTGGTTTTGGTTTTCTAAACCTTTTGTTTGTTTTTGTGAAATGTTGATTTGCATTTAAATTTTTATCAAACTCTTCACTTGTTAATAATTCGTCCATAAATTCTCCTTTTTGTAATTAAATTTTTTTCACTAAAATATATAAAAATTTTGATTAAATATAATATTGTTGAACGTGCAAAAATAACTTAATTGCACACAAAAAAATATTGATTAAACAATTCAACAAAATACAATTAATATATATCTTAAAAACGAACTTGCGTCCACTTGAAAAATCAAAAAACTTACTATTATTATACTACAATTTAAAAAATAGTCAAGTGATTTTTACTAATTTAATGTGTTAGACAAAATTTTTTAAAATTTACAATTTAAATATAAAAAACGACATAATTTGACATGGCGAAAAACATTTGTTTTATTTTTTAATCGTTTTAATTATCATATTTTTTAATTTATTTAAATAAAATTCTATTTTTTATTTAATTCTTTTTTAAAATCAAATAAATAATCAAATTCACTCTTTTTAATAAGTTCTGATTTTGTTATATCACCAAAAATTGTTGCACTTGCCTTTGAAGATAAGATTTTATCTTTAAACATGTTGTTGCACTGCTCCACTGTTACTGTTTTTTCAAATTTATCATATTTCTTTCTATCAACCATGAAACCGTAATAATATAAATCGTCGAGTTTGGCAAGTGGCACACTAGCACGTGGTTCGCTAGTTTCTTTTTTATGCAATTGCTTTCTTTTTATTTTAGATAAAGTGGCATCTGAAAAGCCATTTTTTAGTTTTTCATGAATATATTGAGAATACGCTCTTATAACATCATTAACATTTTCTTTATCACAATTTGTTTCAAATGTTAAAATTGCATAGTCGCCTAGGTAGACTGTGTATAAAGAAAAACTATACACCAAGCGGTTATCAATTCTTAAAGTTTTATATAAACCATTAGTTTCTTGCATCATGCTTGTTACAAGGCGGAAAATTCTCGCACTTTCAAAATCAAAAGCACTCGCTTTAAATATTAGATTGATTGTGATATACGTTTTCCCGATGTCTTCATGCTTTAAACTTAAAAATTTTTCTTTTTTAGGTGTGTCGCCCCAAATAGGCAACATTTTGTAATTAGGGTTTGAATTTAGCGTGCTTTCCAACTTTTCACTAATCAATTTTTTAATCTTTTTAAACCCTACGGGTGATGTTATGTGAATAATTAAGTTTTCCGCAACAAGATTATTTTTTGCAAAATTTTTAATATCTTCGCCTGTTGTTGATTCAACACTTTTACTTGTTCCTAAATTGCCATATTTGTAATAGTCGGAACCAAAAATATTGTAGTTATTTAACCAATACATTTTTGTGCGATAATCGTTTCTACGACTAGCAATTTCCTGTTTTATAACTTGTGCTTCCTTTTTTACAACGTCTTCTGAAAATGTTGATTTTGTTAACATATCTGAGAGTAAATCTAAATAAGAAGGAAAATCTTTTGTGATTATATTTCCTGTGAAAGCAATATCTCTAAGAGAAGTTTGTGCATTAACGGCAATGTAATCAAAATATTTTTCATTCACTTCTTCTTCGCTTAATTTATCTGTTCCACCAAAAACCATGTGCTCACAAAAATGTGCAAGACCCGGAATTGTGTTTTGCTTTGTGCCACCATCAAATCTAATCTCAAACATTGTGGACTTAGACACTTTATTTTTAACATACCTAAGCACCCCACCACGTGGAAATTTATACTCAATATATTTCATTTTCATACAGATTAAAATATAACAAAACAAAAAAAATATGTCAAGTTAATTACGTTTTAATTATTGACATATTGATTAGATTGATAATCATTTTTTAAAAAATAAATTTAGTAAAATTTTTAACTAGCAACAATTTTTTAATAAATTATGGTTTTATTTAATTCTGAAAAAAGTTTTTGCATTTTGGTCGGTTATTTTTATCAGTTCATTTACGTCCATACCACGAAGATTGGCAACGAATTTGGCAACGTCAAACACATTTTTTGGTGTGTTACGCTCTCCCCTATGCGGTGTTGGAGTTAGATAAGGGCTATCCGTTTCAAAGAAAAAACTATCAAGTGGCAAATTTTTTGCAACTTCCTGAATGTTTTTTGCGTTGTTGAATGTAACGCTACCTGTAAACGAAATTTTAACGCCTAATTTTAGTAATTCGCGAGCGTACTCTAAACTTCCACTGTAACAATGGAACACAACACCTGTATCAAGTGGCGCAAACCTTTTTAAAACTTCCAAACAGTCACCATACGCATCTCTGCAATGAACAACTATTGGAAGATTGTGTTTAACTGCAAGGTTTATTTGACTTTCAAAGGCTTCAATTTGTTTAAATTTATTATCCTTATTATGAAAATAGTCTAAACCAATTTCACCAATGGCAACAAGTTTATCAGTTGCGTTCACAATTAAATCTTCAATATCGTCTTCAGTGTACGTTTTGCAATCGTCTGGATGAACACCTATTGTGTAGTAAATATTATCGTGTGAATTTGCAATTTCCCCTGCTTTTACACTTGATAAATAATCCGCACCAACGCAAATAACTTTGTCTAGTCCTGATGCAAAAACATCATCGATAACTTCTTCTAAATCGTTATCAAACATTGAATCGTTAAGGTGACAATGGGAATCTATCAAAATTTTCTCCTTTTTTAATCATTTTTTCATTTCATTCAAAAATTTCATTTTCAGGAGAAAATTTTGATTAACCCCACTTCGTCGTCGCAACACTCATTTATGCTGGGTTGCTAGTAGACTTAACGCAACCACAAGCATTTAATCGGTTGCTCCGTTTCCCACTGCATACCATTCGGCACTTGTGGGAACCTTAAATTTTACTTGCGGGGACCCCAGTTCTTCTCCTTTTTTAATCATTTTTTCATTTATCTGTTATCATTCAATGTGTTATTCTTATTTTCATTATCAATTTCTATCTTTGTATCATTATTTTCGATGGTTTTATTTTCTTCCGAGTTTTCTTTCTTTTTATCTTTTAAATGTTTAAGCATTTTTATTAGTTCGGTTTTGTTTTCCTTGCCTGTAAGTAAGCGTTTGATATTGGCTCTATGAGCAAACAACACCAAAAGTAAAATACCTGCAATGAAAATATAATTTACCCAATTTGCTGGGTTAGTTAAGCAAATTTCAACGATCGAAAGCGCTATAACGAAGCCAAGCGTGAAAATTGATGCGTACTTAATTAAAAGCATTCCAACAATCATAACAACGAAAGCAATAAGTGAAACCCACCAATTAGCAACTAAAAACACACCAATTGCTGTTGCAATACCTTTTCCGCCCTTGAAACGGTAACATACTGGGAAAATGTGACCAAGTATAACAAAGATACCTGCGACATATAGCGCAATTTCAGCATTTCCACCGATGTGTGGGAACAAAAAGTAACCGACAAGTGTTGCAATTACACCTTTTAGTGCGTCAAAAATAAAGGTTAAAACACCAGCCCAAAAGCCAAATGCGCGCCAAACATTGAGTGTTCCAGGGTTTCCGCTACCCTGCTTTGTAACGTCGCCATGCTTAAATTTAGACACTATGCGTGCCGAACTAATATTTCCTAAAAAATAACTAAATATTGCTAAAAGTGTGTAATAAAAATATATCATAATTCTCTCAAAATTTCCAATTTTCAATAACTTTAAATTATTTTTAATGACAAATGCATTAAAACGATGCTAACAGCGGCTAAAATTGCAATTAAATTAGATAAAAATCTACTTGACAATAAATAATTTACCACTTAAAGAAAAATAAATCAATTAATTTTAACAATTATATCTTGACTAATAACTTTTTTGTGCTATTATATTGTCATAAAGGAATAATTTTATGAAATATTGTGAAATTGATAAATCTGATTGTGAATTTGTTGCTAAATTTTGTAACTGCAATTTGGTTATGGTTAAAAAATTATACAACGATAATTTTGAACCTTACATGTTGGAGATGGTTTTGGAAAACAGCAATCGTGAAAGATTTATTTGTAAGTTATATGAAGACAAAAAATTAATTACAAGCATTTCTAAATATTTAAATCGCGCACTAGAAACTTTGATAGAACGTGCATTAGATAAAATAGAGCAACAGCGTGCCGTTCAAACATACCTATAAGAAATTAGAAAAATAGCATTCTTACAACTAAAACAAATTAAATGTTTTTAAAAATTCAATCAAAATTTATTAAAATAAAAGAAAAGGAAGGTGAAATTATGTTTACAGAAAAATTAGCAGATTTAAAACATGGAATGACATTAAACGATTTTGCGTCTACACTTGTTTGCGGTGTTGACGAAAATGGTAACAAAATCATGTGTGATTACTATAAAATAGTAAATCTAGACGGTAAAATAATTGTGGTTTTTGGTTCAGACGCAACCGCTCCACACTCTGAATATTTATGCACTGATTTTGCAGTAAAAGATAATAACAATTTAGCCTGCGAAAAAACAATTGAAAAGGTAACCGAACAATGGACCGACTTTTTGTTTATGACTTTCGGTGAAAACTACTCTACTGCATATTTAAACAACAAAATTTCGGACAACAACCAATTTAATATTTAATTGTAAACGTAAATTTTTAACAAATAATACCAACACAAATAAATTCTAAATTTTGATTACATAATAAAAAAACGAAGGCAATAACCTTCATTTTTTTATGTTAAATCTACATTATTATCATTAAGTGAGTCTGTTAATGTTTGTTCAAAGTTTCTATAATTATATAAATCTAGCACATTTTGCCTAAATGTATCCAAATCAAAATCTTCAAGTCCATTTGCAAAGTTCATTAGTGATAATATATGATGATTTTCGTCGTCAAATATTAAATTTGAATTTATTTGGTCGGCACGTGATAATTTTTTACTTGATATAATTCTTGCCAATTTTTCTTTGTCTGATTTTTCAACATCACAAGCAAATAACAACATATAGCCATAATGATTACTGTTTATAACTATATCTTGAAGAGTGTCAACATCAATATCTCTCCAATTTTTGCGTGCTAATCTATATGCGTATTCTGCATTGTTTTTATTAACAATCAATTCAAAACACTTATCAAATAGTGGTGTTGGTCTACCTAGATTATTGTAAAGTTCTTTTTCCATAACTTTCAACAAATCATTAAATGTTACTTTCATATCTAACTCCTACTGTGTTTTACCATAAAATAGGCAAATTGTCAATACACGCATATTTTAATGAAAAAAAGCCGTTTTAACTTACTAGTTATCACGGCTATTTGTTTTATTTTCATTTTTGTGAAACCATTTAAACTGCTCTAATCTATTGATTTCATTTTTTATTATTTGATATGGGCAAATTGCCATTATTGAATTATACATTTTCTTTGTCAAAACCAAATCTATTCGCTTATCTCCTGCTATAAATGTTAAATATTTTGAATATCGATTATATGGGGTGTTGGCGTTTACATCTGTTATTTCAGTCCAATCAACTGAAAATAAGAGTTTATTTAGTCTTTTCACAAAAATTGTATCATTATGTAAATTTTACCTTTGTTAAAGTTCTTTTTTCTCCAAATAGCATAATAAAGCATAAAATTAACAGAAAACAACCCATCAATAATAATATCCAATAAGAATATTTAATGGTCATTATTATACCAAAGATTGTGAAAATGCTTGAAAGCGTAAAAAATATCGGACAACTAATTAGTGTTAATGCTTCATATACATAAAATTCATTTTTCATACCAACCCCCAAGTGATTACAATTTGTATAAACACATGTTCTTCAACAAATTAAGATAAATTTATAGTACTACTTATCGCTTTTGTTTTTGAATTGGACTTTTATTGGCGTGCCAGTGAAATCAAAGGCTCGGCGCAAACTATTTTCAATGTACCTTATATATGAATTTTCAACTAGGCTTGCGTCATTGCAATAAATGTTAAACGTTGGCGGACATGTTGAAACTTGACGGCCAAATATAATTTTTAACTTTTTACCATTTTTTGCTGGTGGTTCAGTAACGCTAATTGCGTTGTTTAAAACATTATTAAATAACGCCATAGGAACTTCACGTTTTGCATTTGTTAGCACTCTATCAACTGCTTCCATAATTTTGCCCATACGTTGACCTGTAAGGCTGGAAACATAAACCGTAACGTAATATTTCATAAAAGCAAGATCAACTGAAAATTGGTGTTCAAAGATTTTCACACTTTGCTCGTCTTTATCAATCAAGTCCCATTTATTAACAACTATAACACTTGGTTTGCCCTGCTCGTGAATAAGCCCTGCAATTCTAACGTCCTGTTCAGTTATTCCCGCGCTCGCATCAATAACAAGCACCGCAACATCACAGCGTTCAATCGCGTTTAAACTTCTAATCACGCTATAACGTTCTATACTATCTGGTTCTATTTTTGATTTACGCCTTAGCCCTGCGGTGTCAATCAAACAATAGTCCTTATTGTTCCACCTAAAAGGTGTGTCTATCGCGTCACGCGTTGTGCCTGCAACCGAACTAACAACCACTCTATCTTCGCCAAGCAATCTATTTGTAATTGAAGACTTGCCCGCATTTGGTTTACCAACAATGGCTATTTTTATTTCATTATCGTCGTCGGTTGGTTCTAACTTTTTGATATTTTTAACAACTTCGTCCAATAAATCGCCAATACCTTTACTTAGTTCAGCAGATATTGCGTGCGGTTCACCAAGCCCTAATTCGTAAAATTCATACGTCTTTTCAACTTCGTTATTATCTAACTTATTTACAACCAAAATAACAGGTGCTTTGCTTCGCCTTAAATGGTTGGCAACTTCAAAATCTTGGCTTGTTAGCCCAGTTTTTCCGTCAACAAAAAAGAGTATTACATCGGCTAAATCAATAGCCAAATTCGCTTGCTCTATTATGCGTTTGTTTATTTCGTCAGTTTTATTGAAATCAAGTCCGCCTGTGTCCACAATCTGAAATTTATAACCGCACCATTCGGCGTTAGCAAAAATTCTATCCCTAGTAACTCCCGGGATATCTTCAACAATACTTATTTTACTTCCTGCAATCTTATTAAAAAATGTTGATTTACCAACATTTGGCTTACCAACTATTGCAACTAACGGCTTTTTCATAGTTTTATTATAACCAAATTATGTTAAATTGTCAATAAAAAAGGAATATTCTACATATGAATATCCTTTTTATTAGATAGTTATATTGCTAAAAAATAAAACTAACATTATTCCATCAAAAATTCGTTTTCTGCTTTGGTGTCAAAATTTATCAAACCACCTTGATAGTTTTTTGATTGACTGGTTACCCTTTCAAATTCACTTTTACTAATTATTAATTTACCACGATTAAGCACAATCAATATTTCGTTATAGGTATAACACATTGCGTCATAACCAAGAATTAGCGCTAAATTTGAATACTGCTTAATAAAAATAGTTTCAAATAGTTCTTTATCTTTATCAGTTTTTAATTGTTTGTAATAATCTATTAGTAATTTTATTAGTTGTTCGTCCTGTGAATTAGCAATTTTTATTTTTAATTTTTCAATTTCATACTTTTCACCTTTTATTGAATATTCCAAATAATCAAGGCAAAAACCCAATTCTTTTTCATCAATCACTTTACCTTCAAATTTTAAGGTTAAAATATTTTCAGGATTACGCCTTGTATATCTCATTGCCTGTATTCTATCGTCGGACATATACAAACCGCCACCACCATACATTCCATATCCATAGTGATAGTCGTAATCAGATAAAAGATTGGCATGGTGCTCAATATCTACGACACCACGATATAATTTGGTAGAATTTAATGCTTCAAATTCTTTATCTTCAATCACTTGTGGAAATTTATTAGCATCACAAAGATTTACTAAATAAGTGTAAAATTTATAGTACGTTGAAAAATTAAACACCAATTCTGGTGTGTTTTCACTTAATTCTTTGCAATATTTAAAAAACAAATCAATTTTTTCTAAATCCGTTAATTCTTTCATATGTTTTTTAATTTAAAAACAACGCTCTCATTTTGATTGCACTAATTATAAAACAATTTAATGTTTTGTAGAGTTAATTAAATATTTGCACCCTGTGTGTTATTCACGGCGTCAAAATACTCTTCCACCACTCTATGAACAATGCTAAATGCATTTACTTGCAATTTAACGTTGTTAAATTTTAAAGTGTAGAACCCTTCGCGATTATTCATTGCCAAGTATTTGATTGCGTCTTCAACTGCGTCTTCTATATCTGTGCCTGATGTTGCTTCAAATTCAAGTCCACCAACGTCATACACTCTTATATTTTTTAATAATTTAAACTCTCTCATAATTTCTCCATTTAGTATTTAATATTCATTTTTTTATTACGTGTTTATTTAATTTACCTTATTTTAAATTTAAAAAACGTTATACTATTTTTTTAATTACTCGCAAATTTTAAATTTAAAGTAAGATTACGCTTGTTTCCCAATAATATCACCAAAGCGAGTATTGAAATCATTATATTCAGCATCAAGTTGTTCACTATCAACATCTGGCGAACTACTCAAATTCTCCAATCTTTTTGTTTCATGCTCGGCAAGCAGTGTTTTATATTCAACTCCAAATTTATTAATTAAAAAATCTTGCCATTCGCGAGATATTTTTCTTAACACCTGTTGATATATTTCTTCAATATCATACTTTTGTTTTAACTGTTCAACATCTTTGCACTCAAAAGCGTTCAACCTTACTATTGGTTCGGCTTCTTCTGAATCGTCAAGGAAATTTATAAATGTATACTTTTTCTTAATAGATTTAACTTCACTAGTTTTTATCCAAATTGCTAGTAACTTTTTTGCATTTATAATTCTGCTAGCGATTGAATTTTTGTAAAACTCACTAAAATCTTGCACTGTTAGGCTCTTAAATAAAGCATTTGTTGGAAGTTTAACTTGAAAATCATAGTTGATATACATTGCAACACTCCTTAGTTGATGTAAGGATAACACTAAGATTAAGTTTTGTCAAGGTAAAAATAGATTTTGCCAAACACACTTTTAAATTTCAAAAAACACTTATAGTTTAAAGAAATTACATAATTAGAAATAATTAAAAACGAGTTAAATACTATCGTAAGTAAATTATAAATCACTAAATTGATTACCATACTATTATTTATCTTATTAGTTAGAGTATATTTATATTTGCACGCACAAAATCAAATTTAGTTTATATAAAATTACCTTTTAATGCACCTTTTCGAGCAAAACAAACACTTTTTGTTTTTTATCCTTTTAATTAGGAAAATTATAGAAACCAATACTAAGGTTATAACAATTAAGGTAAGCACCAGGCGCAGTATTCCGTATGTTAAGAAGGTATAAACAATAAAACTCAACATATAAGCAATCACAAACGAAGATATCAAACTAAACCACATCATAAAAGTACCACACTCTTTTTTTATTACCACGATTGTGGACATACACGGTGCATATAACAAAGTAAACACTAAAAAACTCATAGCGCTTGCCGTTGTGAAATTAATAACCGACAACGACACAGTTAAACTTAAAATTAGTTCAGGCACGGTTGATGTGGCATTAGAAATTGAAAAAATTGAAACAATAAGTTCTTTTGCCATAACACCTACAACTAGTGCGCAAATAATGGCTGGTGAGTTAAGCCCAATCGGTGCAAATATAAAACTTATTTTGCTTGAAATTAAATACAGAATACTATTTGTTATATCTTGCGTGAAAACAAAATTGGTGGCGGTGTGTGTTAATATCCAAATAATAATACCAACACTAATAACAACGCCAAAAATGCGTTTTGCAAAATCTATGGTATTTGTTTTTACTGCAGTTACAACGTGCGAAACATCAATGTGCCTTAGCGGCGGAAATTCTAAAAGCAACTCACCTGCTTCTGTTGGAAGAATTGTTTTATTTAAAATTTTTGCAAAAACAAGTGCCACAACCAAGCCTAATAAGTAAAGCCCTACCACAACAAAGTATGCACGCACTCCAAAAAAAGCAGTTGCAATAATAACAAAAATAGGTAAACGTGCCATGCATGAAATGTAAGGGTTTAAAATTGCAGACTTTATGCGTAAATTTTTTCCGTTAAGGTTTTTGGTGGCAGTTGTTGCCATAGTGTTACAACCTAGACCTAAAAGAATTATGTATATTGATTTTCCGTTTAAACCTAGTTTTGATAAAAAGTCGTCAAACACAAAACACATTCTAGCAATTAATCCACTATCTTCTAGAATGGTTAAAAAGACGTATAATAACACAACTTGTGGTAAAAAACTTAAAACGGTGATTACAGAAGAAAACACCCCACCATTAAAAAACTCAATCAACCAAATGTTATCTGTTACTGAATACAAAAAATTCATAAATGGGTTTACAATTATTAAGTTAACAAGCGCAATCAACAAATCAGATAACCACGGCCCAACAAGGAAAAATATAAGATAAATTGATAAGAAAAAAGTGAGTATAAAACCGATGCTCATAACTGCAGGGTTTAATAAAACCTTATCAAATTTGCTAACTCCATAAACATAATTTTCTTGTAATGTTAAAACATCTTTTAGCAAATTATCAATATAATCATATCTTGCTTTTATAATATCCGGAATTAAATCTTCAATGATTTTTTTGTCTTCTGAACTAATATTTTCATAAATTCCATTAAACGCTTTTATAATTGTAAATTCGTCTAAACTCGTTTTACTCTTAACAATTTCTAAATATGTCTTTAAATATTTAATATCATTTTTATTGCTTTCATAAGATTTATTTTTTATATTTTCATCTTCGTTTTTATTTGTTATTTGGAAAAATTTGGACGCATCAAAAATGTAATTATTTTTATTTAAATTATTAAAATTTTCATTTTTTTCAAACTTTTTATTATTTTTTTCAATATTTTTTTGAAAATCTTGCATTTTTTGGTCAATTTTCAAAAAATTTTTTAATTTTTTATTTTCATTGCTTTTTGCATTGTCGGAATATTTGTCACAATTTTCATTCAAAAAATCTTGTTCAAAATCTGAAAATTTAACCTTATTAGCATTCACAATTTTACATTCAACACCTAGTTTTTTTGTTAGTAATTCAACATCAAGTTTATTTTTATTTTTTGAAAAATAATTGTAGTTATTTATTAACAATTTATAATCTAATTTTAGTTCGTTTAATTCAAGTGCTAGATATAAATTTCGCCTAATAGTGTTTGCGTCAACTATAACAATTCGCTCAACATTGTTTGAAATTATTTTATCAAAACTAACCTTTTCTTCGTTAGAAAAAACTGAAAGTGAATATATTCCTGGTAAGTCCACAAAATTATATTCACCAAAGCGAGATTTAACAACTTTACTACTCTCTTCAACTGTAACACCGTGAAAATTACCTGTGTGTTCGCTTGATTTTGTAAGTCGATTAAACAAAGTTGATTTTCCAACGTTAGGGTTACCAATTAACAAAATTTCACGCATACGTCACCACTATCTCACGCGCCAAATTTGACTTTAAAGTAAAACACGTTGAATTGAATACTATAAGTAAAGTGTCTTTTAAAATGCTCTTTTTTATAACCTTAACGTTAGAGCCTATAACTAAACCTAATTCCATAAGGCGAATTTTTGTTGGCCCGTCCAATATGTCAACACTTTGAACTTTACACAAAGAGTTTAATTTTGCTTCAAACAAATTCATATATTAAATTATTCATTTAAACTAAAATAAATAACAAAAAAGAAAACAATTATTTGTTTCCTTTTTATAGAATTAAACTTAATTTTATTTAGATTATGTATTTGTTCAATTGCTTTATGAATTTTATTTCAAATTAATTTGTTTAATTCTTTAAACTTAAATTCAAGTACCAACTCTACCACACACTTATTATCCAAATATGTTTCTAAATAATATTGTCAATTTATCTAAGAATGTTAGTTCGCGTGTGTCGTCACTATAATCTCTTGGCTCATTAAGCGAAATTTCTATTGGTGGGTTCGTTGGGTCGGCGGGAGTTTCTGTGTTGTTTTCCAAAACTGTTACTATCTCAGATTGTGTGTTTATTGTGTTTGTGTTTGAGTTTATCCCCCTATCTAAAATCGCAAGTGTGGCAGTGTTGAATATAACAAAACCAAACAGTAGCACAGCAACACATATGTAGACCGCGGTTGCAAGTTTTAAACGCTTTTTAACAAACGCTTTCTTTTCGTCCTGCTTGCTTTGGAAGGTTCTATTTTCTTCCACCTTATTTTGCTCAACTTTTTGTAAGCCTTTTAGTTCAGTGTTTGTGTTAGTTTTAATTTCTTTTTCTGATTTTAATAAATCTTCAAGGCGTGGCAAATCACCAAGCAAATCTTCCTTTTTTGTTTCTTGCTCGGTTGCAATTTCAGTTTTGGTAATTGTTTCTAATTCCTTTTCTTCCATTTACACTTCACCACTTTAATTTTACCACGTTTTAAAAAATTTCCAAACAAATTTTGCGATTTTTTATAAAAAATTTTAAAAATTTCACTGTTTTTTGCGTATTTTTGCGAAAATTTCGCGTTTTTATAGCATTTTACAAAATTTTTGCAACTTTTTTATGTTTTCATGTTTTTGCAAAATTTCAAATTTTTATATTTCTAAGTTAGATTTTTTCTATTATTCTAAGTTTGCTAGAAGCAGAACGAGTGTTTGATAATAGTTCATTATCAGTTGGAACAATTGGGTGTTTTGTGATAAGTTTAACATCGGCAACATGCCCACAAACACATTTAGGAATTTTTGGCGGACATATACAATTGGTTGAATGCATTTTGAAAGCGTTTTTAACAATTCTATCTTCTAGTGGGTGGAATGAAATTATACAAAGTCTACCCCCACTTCTTAGCGCATTTATCATACTTTCTACTGCTGTTTTTAAATCGTCCAACTCACCATTAACTTCAATACGTATTGCTTGAAAGGCTTTGTTGCAAAGGCTTGGCTTGTTTTGAAATTTTGGTGGATAACTTGAAACAATTATATCTCTAAATTCAAACGTTGTTTCAATAGGTTTCTTTTCCCTTATTTTAACGATTTTTCTTGCTATTTGGCGCGCGTTTCTTTCTTCTCCATATTCGAACATAATTCTTGCTAAATCTTGCTCACTATATTCGTTTATTACTTTGTATGCATCTAAAGTTTGGTTTTTATTCATGCGCATATCAAGGCGTGCATTTTTCATAAAACTAAAACCGCGCTCTGCTGTGTCTATTTGATAACTGCTAACTCCAAGGTCTGCTAAAATACCGTCCACTTTATCAATCTTTAATTCGGCTAATATGTTAGTTAGATTTGCAAAGTTATCATTAACAAATGTTATTTTATCCAAATAATCTTTTAACACTTCTTTTGCTTTTGTTAGTGCGTCGGTGTCCTTATCAATACATATCAATCTACCATTTGTTAACCTTTTTGCAATCTCTAACGAATGACCGCCACCCCCGGTTGTGCAGTCAACATAAATACCATCAGGGCGAATATTTAACCCTGATATGCTCTCTTCTTTTAAAACTGAAATATGATTAAATTCCATTTTGTTCCTTTTCTTTCATTAAAATTTAATTTGTTTAATAATAAAATTTGCATAATTTTTAAAAATTTTCAAAAAAATGTAGTTTTTTCACATATTTTTGCAATTTTTTGCAATTTTTTTGCGACTTTTTCGCATTTTCTTGCAAATTTTAAATACTAGTCAATTTCAACAAGTTGATTTTTTACTGCATCACAACTTGTCAAATAATACTCCACTCCGTTAATATTGTTTCTTAACATTTTAGGATTTACATAACCATGAAGATGACCAAACACAACTTTATAAACTCCATACTCTTCAATCAGTTTTGTGTATCTTGAAGGTTCAACCCTATTATTAAAAGGTGGATAGTGAGTTATGAAGATTATTTTTTCGTCATGCTCTTGAAGTTTTTTTGCCGACTTTAACGAGAGTTCTAACCTTATAACTTCACGGTCATAAATACGCCTATTTTCTTCTGTGTCATATTTTCCTTCTGGAATTATCCAACCACGGTTACCGCAAAAGATATAATTGCCAATTTTAATTGCATCATTTTGAAGAGCGTATGTTTTCTCTGGAAGAATTTCTCTAACTTTTGTTAAACTACTCCACCAATAATCATGATTGCCACGAATAATGATTTTGTAACCTTTAAGTTTGTTTAAAAACTCAAAATCAGGTTTTACTTCTTCCAACTTCATTGCCCACGAATAATCGCCCGCTAAAATTACGACATCTTCGTCCGTAACCAACTCATTCCAACTAGCAACAATCTTATCCAAATAATTATGCCAAACAGGGCCAAAGATATCCATTGGCTTTGTGTTGTTAATATCAAGATGTAAGTCACTAATTGAAAATACTCTCACAAATATTTCTCCTTTTTATTTTTAAATTAGGGACGCACCATCGTTCGGAGTCCCCACAAAACAAAGTTGCAGTGGGGTTAGCGAACAAACAAGCAATAGGCTTATGATTGCATAGCAATCTAGCAAAAGCGCAGTTTGTGAAGCAGTCACTAATTGAAAATACTCTCACGAATATTTCTACTTTTTAATTTTAAAAATATTGAAAAACCCTTCACTAATCTTACTATTTATTGAATACTATCATATATTTAACATTTAGTCAAACCCAACTCTAACTTTTAAATTTTTATTTATTGTTTACCTATGTTAAAAAAAATGATATAATTAAATCATGAATATAACTGAGACTATTAAAAAATGCAATAAGTGCGGAAAGTTGCCTAAATTGATTGACATTCATATTCAATTAGGCAAAACTCCTTTCATAATCATAGGAGAAAGCCCTGCAAAAGACGGTTGGATTTTATCTAAACGTGCGTTTTACAACACGCAAGGCAAATTGCAGGCAAGCGGAAAAGTTTTAGAAAAACTTTTAAATCATATTGGATTTTCTATTGACGACATTTATTTTACTGAATGTTGCAAATGTATAATCGAAGATAGAAAAACATTGCAAGTGAGTTCAAATAATTGTTTACCAATACTTTTCGAAGAATTAAAATCAATTCCGTGCAATATTATTATAACCATGGGCATGCACCCAACAAGTGCGTTACTTAAAACAAAAATTAAACGTTTTTCAGATGTTGTTGGAAAAGTTTTTGATTTTAAAATTGAAAATAAAAATTACAAGTTAATACCAATTTATCACCCTTCTCCATTAAACCCAAAGGGTTATAAAGACAACGTTCCAATATTTGAAATGATAATAAATAATCTTTTATAAATAAAACAAAAAACAACATTATTGGGTTGTTTTTTATTTATTTTCGGTATCTTTTTCAGTATTTTGAAATTTTAAATCTAAATTGTTTTCATTTGTTTTTTCGGCGGATTGTTTTTGTTTGTTTTTCATTGCTCTTTCGTATGCAAGCATTAGTTTTGGTCGATTATAACGCTGAACCATAACTGGCATTATTTGTAGAATAACATTTGCAAGTGCAAGCGGTAGCCCTACAACTACAAACAATTTAGGCGAAATAAATACAATTAAAAAACCTAAAATTGCGCTCCAAAAATGCAACACTTCGGCATATACAGTTTCTAGCATGAATGTGTATAGATAATCCGTGTCGTCCTTATTTTCAACTTTTCTTTTTGCAAATCCAGTGAGTGCTTTACCTGTTTCAGGTATTTTATCTTTCCATTTTCTTATTCCTAAAGCGTGATAAAATTTCTTTTCCCATGAAAATACTTTATATATTTTTTTATAAGGGTTCATTAATTTTTTAGGTAGTTTATGTATTATAAAAGCGACCACAGCATCAATTATCACTAATGTCAGCAATGATAACAAAATGGTAAGCAACACTTCTCCGTCTGTTGCTCCTAAAAAACCCACTCCAACGCCAACACCTAAAAATGCAGTAAAAATCAATGCTATAAAAATAATTGTAAAATATAAATACATAATAACCTTTTTAATATTTAAGCATAAAATTCATAAGTTGTCAAATTTTTTTAAGAAAATACATTATAAACCATCTTTTAACAAAAATTAACATGATTGAATAATATATATTAGTACATTTAGGAGGTTAAAAATGTCTTTTTACACAGACGCTAGACCAGGAATATTTCCAGGTCAGACAAATAATGTGATGAACGGACTTTGCGAACGTATTTGCATACAAGCAACAAAGGTTTTTGATGCGTGTATGAACCAATCTCAACTCGACAATTACGCTCTCACATTAACAAATTTCAATCCACCAGACCCAACAACCCCACTCACATTTGTTAGCGGTAATTCACTTGGTGGAGAAACAACTGTTAGCGACTTAGTGATAACTCGCTTTGACGACAGACCAAATTTTGCACGCGTTCAGGCAAATATTAATATACCTGTCACTGTTACATATACTGACGCAAACAATGTTCCAGGCACAGCAACCGGAACAATTACACTTAGCCAAGATGTTGTGTTATACGTGCCACAACCATCACTTACACCAATTAGCGTTATTGCTTTTGGTAGTGCAGTGATTGCAAGCGGAACTTATGACACAACCACTGGCGGATTTACAATCAGCGCTTGCGTTACAACTATTTTAAAAGTGGTTGCAACTGTGGACGTTTTAGTTCCAAGTTATGGCTATTGTCCTATCCCACCTTGCACACCATTTACAGGTGGAGACGTTTGCCCAGGAGTGTTTGATTTGCCGTTATATCCAACTGCCGTAAGCCCACAATCAACTAATGCTCGCTAGTTTTGTAGTTTATTAAAATATTTAAATACAGGTTAGTTGAAACAATAAATTAACAAATAAAAAATAACTCTCGCTAAGAGAGTTGTTTTTATTTTAAAATGTTGCTCACATGAAAAGCGACATCGTTTCCTAAATAGTTGAATGTTGCCAGAATTATATCAAGGTCGTCTTCTATTAAAATTGGTCTGCGATTGTCGTTTTCTTTTAATTTTTCTATCATTTTTGCTTTTAAATAAGGTTTTTCTTCTTTTGTGTAGGTTAATTTTGATAATTCAATGATGTGTATATTTTCGTCTTTTATAAACGGAGCATTGCGGTGTAGCCAAGTTAACTTATCTCTCTTTTGTTCGGCATAATGACAATTTGATATAATACCTATTTCAACATTCTTTTTTCTATTTAACTTTTTCATAATTTTTAAAACAGTTTTAACAGGTTCTTTTTCGAGATAAAAATTTGGCTTATTAGATTTGATGGCAGATTTTTCACCTGCTGAATATCTTACACATGTGCCGTCCATATCAAAATAAATAATCACATCATTATTTTTTATAATATCTTCAAGTTTCTTTAACATAAACTCACCTTATTTAATATATTCGTCTAAAATAGCACCAATTTTTTCAACACCGCTCTTTTTGAGTGCTGATGTTGCAACAATTCTATCTTTACTATACCTTAATTCTTTTGATAATTTGTAAATTTGCAAGTTTAGTTCACTACGTGAAATTTTATCAACCTTGGTTAAAACAATGAGCGCTGGAATTTGTTTATCAAATAGGTAGTCCATCATTTGTTTGTCTAATTCAGTTGTAAGAACTCGTGAGTCTAACAAAAGCAAAACTAATTTTAACTTCTCATTATCAGTAAAATAATCATTCATTATTTTATCCCATGTGTTGGCAATGCCCTTGCTCGCTTTATGATAACCATACCCTGGAAGGTCAACTAGATAAAATTTATTGTCAATATTAAAATAATTTACAAGCCGAGTTCTACCTGGGGTTGAAGATGTTTTTGCAAGTTTATTGTTGTTTGTTAAAGTGTTAATCAAACTGCTTTTGCCAACATTACTTCTACCAACGATAGCGACTTGGGGAAGTTCGTCGTTTAAAAACTCAGACTTTTGACTTGCGCTTTTAATGAATTTTGCATTTATAAATCTCATTTATCCCCCTTTATTGAAATTTTTAACCTAAATTGTGGTTGAATTTTTATAATTTGGATTTGCAATAATCACTTTTCTAGAATAATCGGTTAGAAAATTATTTGAATTATCTTCACTTTCTAAACCGTTTGCTTGCCTAATTTTACGTGCTAATTTTAGTATTAGGTGATTTGATTGTTCAGCCGTAAAACCAATTTTTGTGTAACCTAAATTTCCTAAAACTTGCAAATTATCTGAATATTCAAATGCCTTTGAACCTATTTCTTTAATATTTACTAAGTCTATATATTTTAGATTGAAACAACCTTTAAACGCTCTATCTCCAATTGTTTGCAAAGCAGGAGTTTTCACAACTTCTAGTTCGGAACAATTTAGGAACGCTTCGTTAGAAATTTTAACTAATTTTGGTGCTTCTATCTCTACTACTTTTAAACCTATAAATGTTTTTGAAGAGATTACTTTAACATTTGGTAGCACTAATTTTTTAATTAAATTTTTATCTACACTAAATTTTAAATTAAAAGATATAAATGTTACTGTTTCAGGGAAAGTTAGCATTCCATCAACAATATCACAGCCTTCTATTTCATACACAATATGTCTGTTTTTACTTAATTTCATATAATCCTCACTTTTACAGTTTGATTATATCATTACAAAAAAATTTGTCAAGGTTAAACGAAAAAATAACATCATTTATCTGCAATTATGTTTCAATTAAAAGTTATTATATCAATTGAAAGTTTATTTTTTTAAATTTTTATACAAATCACATAATTTTTAGTGATATTTTAAAAAAATTTTTAATTTTAATTTAGATTTCAGTTTAATTATTTAACTTTATTTTCTGAATGGCATATTTTTGTTATCCTAAATTTAGCACACTCTTTAACTTCGCTAATGCTAGCGTTACCGTAATCACGTGGGTTATATTTTTCAGGATTTTCAGCCAAAAATTTACGTGTTGAAGCGGTTACTGCGAGCCTAAAATCTGTGTCCATATTTATTTTGCAAATATGCGTTTTATATGCATTTTTTAATAAGTTTTCATTGCCTATAGCGTTGGTTATATTACCACCAAAATTGTTGATTATGTCAACATACTTTTTTTCAACAAGTGAAGCACCATGCAAAACTATTGGTACATTTGGTATCATTTTTTCTATCTTTTTCAAAATGTCATAATGAATTTTTGGCTCACCAATATACTTGTTAACGCCGTGATTTGTGCCTATTGAAACTGCCAAACTATCAACACCTGTGAGTTCAACAAATTCTTTGGCTTGTTCTGGGTCGGTGAAGCGTGCTTTATCAGACAGCAAACCATCGTCGTCCGCAACCGACAACACACCCAATTCCCCTTCAACAAACACTCCACGCGCATGTGCATAATTTACAACTTTTTTTGTAAGTTTTACATTTTCAGAATACGCAAGAGTTGAGCCATCAATCATAACGCTATCAAAACCCAATTTAATTGCACGTTTCACAACGTCAAAAGTTTTTCCGTGGTCCAAATGAATTGATATTGGGTGCTTAATTTTCCTTATTCCCTGAATTAAGCCAAGCAAAAGATTATCAGTAAAATAATTCATAGCGGACTCACTCACTTGCAAAATTATAGGCGATTTTAATTCAATACATGCGTCAATCACACCACGTAAGATTTCAAAATTTGCAAAATTAAACGCCGGAACAATGTAATTACATTTCATTGCGTTTTTTAACATTTTTTCTTGTATCATAATAACCCCTATATAAATTTTACCTATTTATTTTAATATTAGTATTTTATCACAAAGAGTTGTTTTCTACAACAAAATATTACAAATTATGTAAATCAATTTGAAAAACTAAAATAATTGTGTATAATAATAAGTAGTTGATATACATTAGTTTTAATTCAAAATTAAGTTTAATATAGAAGGGGTTTTATGAAAGTTATTTGTGTGGTTGATTCAATTTCTAACATAAATTCAAAAATAGACATGATAAAAGGCCATTTTGGTTCGGATATATGCTTTGTTGTTAAAGCAACGTTGGAACCTATCTTTAAAACTTTTGGATATAATGCAAACGCTGTTTATTATAACCAACTAACCACGGTTATTCACGCATTATTATTAAAAAGTGAGCCTAGTGACGTGCTTATTTATTACACTAGCCTTAAAATAAATGAAAACCTTTTAAATAAGTTTAATACAAAAATTGCATCGCGTAACAAAGTTGTTTCACTCATGCCTAGATACAACACAATTGAACGCATGAATAATTCTGCGTATAATGTATATGTTAAAGCCATGTTCAAAATAAAGGATTCAATGGTTAGCCCAAAACTTCAATTTTTACCTGAAAGTTGTGCTCTTGAACTTTTAAACACACACATTGGAAATAAACTCTTTGAATTAAATCCAAAATTATCTGTAACTTTAGATATAGAAGATATTGGAGATAAAGAAATAAATAAATCGGCAAAAACTCACACTCCAGTTTTAAAAACTACCTTAATTTCTATAATTATAGCACTAATAATTACAATGTGCTTATTAATAACACTTGCCTTTGCAAATGTAGGCGCACTGCTAATTATTATGTTCGTTTGCCTATATTTATTGGATATCGTGTTAACACTAATTTTACAATACAAATCAAAATTTGACCACCGCTTCTTAAAATAGGAAAAAACTCACTATCTAGGTGAGTTTTTTTGTAAATTAAAAAAGGTCAAATAGATTACAATTTTATTTTTAATTTTAGTTATATTTTTTTACAAAAAAAGAGAGAATACATTCTCTCTTTTTCTTTTTTAGATAGAAGTTGAATAAAAGAACGTTTTGTTGGCTAATGTAACTTTTTTAACCTTTATAATTCGATTTTTAATTTTGTTACTTTTATGCCACTATGTAATAATACTTATCTTCTGTGTCGTCATAGCGGTAATTGCCTGCCCCAAAGATTTCTTCTATCAAATCTGCTTCATTAGTACCACTAACTAAATCTACATTTATTTCCCATTCGCCAACATATAGTAAATACGATGTTGTTTTTCTATCTAATTGTCTTGTAAAGCCGTCTTCACTGGTTAGAGATAAACTGTTATAGCCTTCCACATCCGTATTCAATTCTACAGTGCTTGGTTCTCGTCATTTACTAGGTTTACAAAATACACAAATGAAGATGCTGAGTTGATTGTGTATACATGCTCTCCACGATTGCCTAGTTTATCTCCTGATAGGAAGGAAGAATTGTCTTCTGTTTCACCGTCCCATGTGTCAGTTGCAAAGTCTAGTGGATTGACTATTGCTTCTGGTTCATTTGGACTTTTCTTATTTACCGTAAAATATATGCCAACACCTGTTAGCACCATTACCAAACCTAACAAAACAGAAGTTACGATTTTAAGAGTTAAAAACGTACTTTTTTTTGTTAAATTTTTGTTCATCTAATACCCCCCCCCCATGTTTAAATTAAAAAAACGTTATTTTACACAATTTTTTACAAAAAAACAAATAATTTTACTATAATTTTCAATATTTTTTAGTACTCTGCATATATTTAGACTGCTAATTTAGGGGTGATAAACTTAAAAATTACATAAATATTTTATCCTAATTGGGTGAAAATATTAGATTAAACGTTTGAATTATCAAATTAAAAAAAATTTATATTTTATAAAAAATTTCTAAAAATATGTTGCTTTTTTATTTTTTATCATATATAATAATAAGGTTTTAGCGATAGGTTTAATTAGGTGGCACCATCGCCAAGTGGTAAGGCAAAGGTCTGCAAAACCTTCATTCACCAGTTCAAATCTGGTTGGTGCCTCCAACAATTTAACGATGGTAGTAAACAAATAAATATAACAAGGTAGTACAAGCATGCTATCGTTATATATGCCGGTGTGGCGAAATGGCAGACGCACAGGACTTAAAATCCTGGGTCCGTAACAGGACGTGTCGGTTCGACCCCGACCACCGGCACCACGGCGCAATGCGCCTTTTTTTATCGTTTTGCTAATCAAATAACGTTAATTAAATAAAAAACACTGCTGTGTTTAGCAGTGTTTTTATTTTTTTATTCTGTAGTCGCAGTTTTAACATAATCTGCTGAAGTAACTTCGAATTCAACCATACCTAATTCAACTTTGTTTTCATCTACAGTATCATAGATTGTAACCGTCCAAGTTTTGTCTAAATCAGCAGCGTCCCAACCAATCATCATTCTTATAGTTCGAGCACCTAAATCTGGAGCGTCTTCGTCAACGTAAACATCTATTGGTGTTTCAGCCGAAGACCAACCTTCTTCGTTAGATAAAACCCATGTGACATCACCATTAACTACTATATCGTCACCAAGTTCGTATACCACGATTGTACGATTTCTTTCATCATTTTGAACATCTTCAAGAACATGTTGTGAAAATAAATTTAGAATTTCACTATCTTGCATATCCTTAGTGTTATAAACGGTGAAAACTGAAGTTACAGAAGTTTCTGGTGTTTCTGGTGTGGCTGGAGTTTGCTCTTGTGGGTCACCACAACCTACTAGAACAATACAAGCCAAGGCTACCATTGCCCACAAACAAGCCATAATAATACCGCGTTTTTTAGTTGATGACATTAAAAATCCCCCCTTTTTTAAAATTTTTTATAATACATGGTTATCATTAGTTAATATAACACAAAAATTTAATAATAACAAATAAATTCACAAAAATTTATTAAAATTTCATATTATCAAAACTTAACTACGTTTTTGTTTATTTTTGATTTAGTTTGAAATTTTATAATTTATTATAATTTTAAAGTCTTAATCTAATATTAAAAATCTAATTTTAAAAATCATAAGCACAAAAAACAAAACAGACATGTTTGTTAATCTGTCTTGTTTTAAATTTATTTTATTCACTACGAAGTGCTGCAACTGGATCTTTTTTAGCCGCAATTCGCGCTGGAACTAGACCTGCAATAAAGGTGAGAAGTACACTAACAACAACTAGAATAAAGCAAGGCCAGAATGTTAAAGTTGCAAGACCTGAAATGCCTGTCAACGCCCTTAAAATTAGTGAAATTGGAACAGTTAATATCGCACTAATAATAACACCAAGTAAACCAGACATTAGCCCAATGATAATGGTTTCTGCGTTGAACACATTTGAAACGTCGCCCTTTGAAGCACCAACACTTCTTAGAACACCAATTTCCTTAGTTCTTTCTATTACTGATGTGTAAGTAATAATTCCTATCATAATACTTGAAACAACGAGCGAAATTGCCGCAAATGCAATTAGGACGTATGAAATTGTGTCAACTAATGTGCCTAAAATGTTAGTTAAAAGCGCTGAACTATCTGTGTAAACAATGGTGTAAACTCCTTCCCTATCATTCCACGAACTTAACATATTGGAAACATCGTCTTTTGCTTCAAAACTACTTGCATAGAAATATATCCCGTTTGGAATTTCACTCGCGCCGTACATTTGAAGATATAAGTCTATCACTTCTTCGTCTGTTAAATCGATTTGCATTGCTTGGCTTAAAATTTGTTTCATTTGAATTGGTGAAGTGTATGTGAATATATCATTTTCTGTGCCTAAATATTGCGTTAGTTCACTAATTCTAACAACATAACTTATAGGGAAAGTTTGCATGCCATTGTTTATGAAATTACCATCGTCATCCAAATACATATCCCTAATATTTTCCGCCACCTGTGAGTTCATTGAATTTTCGTGATAGAAATTTGCTAAATCGTGGGTGTACATTATTCCATTTGAGAATATTGAACCACTGGCGTCTTCTTTAATCTCTAAAACGCATGTGATAGTTAATTCAATAGTGTTTGTATCTTCGTAAAGAGATTGCAAATTTTCTTGGCTTATAACTTCGTCACCAAAATTATATTTAGGTTGTAAAGTTGTACTGTCATAATACGCGTCATTTAAAATAAGTTTGTAAGTTTTACCAATGACGTCTGAATAATTCAAATTTTGTAAGTTGTCTTCTGCGTCGTATGTTGGAGTTATTCCAATAGACATCAACTCACTGATAGATAAACCGTCGCTACCAACAACAAGCGCTACTTCATTTCTATTTGTTGGGAAATGTGCATTTTTGCCTTTTATATCATACAAAGATAAAATGTAATCTTGGTCAACTTGTTCAAAGAAAGTGGAAGACGTTGTGCCTGATAATGCGCTTGTGGTTACTGTGCTATTTATTTTTGTGTAACCAGTTAGGTTGTCATATGTGATTAATCGCATATCTGATGCATAACTAATTAGGTAATCATTTAAATAGTTCATTTTATTGTCATCATCATAATAATCTCGAACGTAACTTATAAATTCAGGGCTTATATAATTGTACTTACCCATATTTATGAAAGTGTCACGTGGGTCATAGATTGTAATGCTATTATCGTCGCTTTCATTGGTTTCGTAACCGCCTTGAATTGTATTCATGGTTGCGTTATAGTCAATCGCAATGGCTGAAATTGATATTGGATAACTTGATAAACTTTCGCTTTGCATACGGTCGATATAATTTGTCATACCAGCACTCACTGCCAAAATTAATGCAATACCGATAATACCAATACTACCAGCAATAGAAACCATTGCGGTTCTACCCTTTTTCGTTAGTAAGTTTTTAAAACTGAGTGAAAGAGCGGTAAAAAACGACATTGACTTTTTCTTTTCCGTCTTTTTAAAACCTGTGTTTTCTGCCTTTTCTAACTTTTCTTTATGCTTTTTTGTCTCTTTTTCGGATTGTTCGTGAGTGTATGGCTTACTATCTTCTATAACTTCGCCATCTAATAGCCGTATAATACGGTTAGCATATTTGTTAGCGAGTTCTGGGTTGTGAGTTACCATTATAACGAGCCTATCTTTGCTCACTTCTTTTAGTAGGTCCATAATTTGAACGCTGGTTTTACTATCAAGCGCACCAGTTGGTTCGTCCGCTAAAATTATTTCTGGGTCGTTTACAAGCGCACGTGCTATTGCCACCCTTTGCATTTGTCCGCCAGATAATTGATTTGGTTTTGTTTTTAATTTGTCACCAAGACCAACTTTATTTAACACTTCAATTGCACGCGCACGCCTTTCTGCCTTTTTAATTCCGCTTAAGGTTAGTGCTAGTTCAACATTTTCAAGTATCGTTTGATGCGGAATTAAATTATAACTTTGAAAAACAAAACCAACTCTGTGGTTACGATAATTATCCCAATCTTTATCTTTATATGATTTTGTGGAAACGCCGTCAATAATTAGGTCACCAGATGTGTAACGGTCTAGCCCACCGACGATATTTAAGAGCGTTGTTTTACCACAACCAGAAGGACCTAGTATTGCCACGAACTCACTTCGCCTAAAACAAATATCTATACCTTTAAGCGCAACAACTTTTTGGTCTTTTAAATCATAAACTTTTTCAATTTTAGATATTTCCAGCATCTGCAACCCCCTCACTCAATTTATTCATTAATCTAAAAAGTGTTTTCTTTTCTTCGGTTGTGAATTTTTTGAAACTTTCGTCTAAATGACTATCAATTTTACGTTTGAATTCTTTGGCAACTTTTTCGCCATTTTCACTTAGTTGCAAATCAAACTTGCGCTCACCAACTCCCACCTTTTCAACGAAGCCTTTATTGATTAAATCTCTAACAGCACGCGTTGTGTTTGCTTTATCAACACATAAAAGATTATTTAAGTCTTTCATCTTTAAACGTTTGTAGCGGAAAAGATTAGCAATATATCTCGCATGAAAATGTGTAAGGTGAAATTTTTTTAAAAACTCGTCTTCCACCTTAGTTATAATTTTGCTTACGTTTTGCATTAAACGCAACATTTCAATTTCAAAAAATTCATTTTCTTTCATATCTTTATGCTAACAAATTTAAGTTGAGTTGTCAACTTTTTAATATATGTTTGAAAAAAAAATTTGTTGATTATCCTTTACTAATATTTTTTATCTCGCTCTGTAAATTTAAATAGTTTTGTAATTTTGTAATATTTTGTAAATTTTCATAGTAAAATATAAAAAACACACGAAAAATTATAAAATTTTACGATTTTTGCGTGTTTTTTGTTAAAAAATTTAAAAAAGTCAAGTATTTTTTAACTTTTTTGAAAATTTTTTTATTTTTTATTTGACTTTAAAATATTGTTTTGTTAAATTAAAGATATAAGAAAATATTATTTTTTTGTTGTTAAGGGGTGTGTATGAACCTTGTTAGAAAATTAGTATTTCGCAAAATGACGCCAATGGAAGAAAAATGGTTGAAACTTAGAAAAAAACTAAATGATTATAGAGATGAAACGTATTATCAAAGTAAAATTGATGAAATATTATCTATTGTCCCCCAAGATGCCGACGAATTGTTCTTTGCCGTGCAGTCCGCTTCTAAATTATACAACTTTATTTTATATAGCACTGATTTAGGTATGGCAAAATAAAATTTAAGTTTTAATTCTATTATCAATACAATTTAAATTTAAGAATGATGTTTATAACAAAAAATACAGCAATGTTGCCGTATTTTTTTGTTTTTGCATTTATAAGATTTTTTAAAAAAATTTATAAAATTTTATTATTTTTGATGTTTTTTTGCAATTTATTTTGTGTTTTTTAGCAATTTTTATAAATTTTTTGTTATTTTATTCTTTTGTTCTAGCAATTTTTACGTTGTCCTTTTTTCTGTTTTGTAATTCTTTAACAGGGTTGGGTTTAGTTTCAAAACGGTAGTCCTTTCCTGTTGTTTTAATCATTTTGTCAATAACCACATGGCTTGGAACACATTTTTCGTCTTTTATCACACTATCTTGATATTTAAAGAAATCGGCATTTGGTTTTAATTTCATTACATCAATATAACTTTCTCTATCCGCCGTTAGAAGAATTGTTCTGTTTAAAACTTCCCTAACATAATCAATATTTGTGCCGAGAGTTAACAATTTTGGAAATTCGCCAACTCCAATCACTTTTTTATAATCAATTTTATCATACTTTTTTAGCAGTTCACATGCAACGCGAAGGTGTGCACATTCCATTTCAAAATGGTCAAGCCAAATGTTTTTGATATATTCGTCCTTTTCTTCGCAGTAAGCACTATAGTACAAATACGCTTCTGTATATTCGTGCAAAACCCACTGCTCTAACCATGTGCATGTTGGGTCTTTTAAACTTTCATATTGTGTAACATGTTGTTCTTCAACCAAACCAATTTCTGCATAGAGTTTTCTTCCTAAATCGTTTTTATACCACTGAGATATATTCATATAATAATTCATTGTTTGTTGTTCGGCTGCGGTGATTATGTTTGCAACAAGTTTTGAATATAGGTCGCTTTTGTCCGCCACCATGGCTCGTTTAACATCATCTTTCGGATATCTATGGTGAGCTATTGTTGGGCGCCCCGGTGTAATTTCAGCCATTGCCCCAACTAAAAATTTAGGGTCGGCATTTTTCACATCTAACATCATAAGATTTGAAAATCTGTACAAATGGTCAAAATCTTCAAGCAATGCAAAGTTAAGGGCTTGTCTGTTGTTTTCGTCCGTGTCATTTTGAGCAAGCGTTGCAGTTAAGTCAATTGCTAGTTGCTCATATGCAAGTGTGGTTTCCAAAATACTTTCATTTAATGGCTTCAAACATGCAATACGTTTTTGCTGTTGTTGTTCCTGCTTTCTAACCACAGCAAGCGCCTGCTTTATTTCTGGAATTTTACAATTCCTAGCAAATTGATGCAAAAACCAAACACTCTCGTACTCCGTTCCATTCATTAAAATTACACGCGTTTTAGTGTATGGGTTTGTCTTTTTCTTATTATACGCTTTTGGATATAACTTTTCAAAGTCCATATAATAACTATCTATATCTTTTGTTTTATACTCTAATGGGTTCATATTCTCCTCCAATAAAAATATTTCCAAAAATGATTTAGTTTAAACAAAATCTAATTAAATAAATATTTAAACAAATTTATAAAAAATGTGTGAAAGTCTTCAAATTTATCAATAAAAAGTTAATTTTTTTTTAAAAAATACACAAAAAATTTAAAAAAATTTAAATTTTTAACAAATCATAAAGTTAAAAATGCTAAATATTGACAAGAAATTAAGATTATGGTACACTAGCCATAATAATTTAGGGAGAATTATAGATGAAAGATAATAACAATAATGAATTGCGTTCTACTATTGAAAAGTTTTCTTCTGAAAATGAAATAAACGAATTGAAAGTTAAAAACATTTCGGAATTTATATATAAAGTCATAATAGACCCATCTAGCATTGATAGGGATGAATTACTTAAATTTGTAGAAAACCTTATTTATAATAATCCTATATTAGAAAATGTGCAAAAAGATGATTTACCAAAATATTTAACAATTTTAGACCCAAAAAATTTTGCAGACGGAGAATATGAATATGGCGACAGACTTATAGCAATCAAGTTATTGTCAGAATATAACTTTGATAGTTTTTTATATTACGTTTTAAATGTTGTTGGGCATGAATTAACACATTGTTTTCAAGATTCACTTGGATTGGATTATACTTACAATTATATTGCTCGTCATGATCGTCCATTTAATGATGAAATGGATGGTCAACTTAACAAATCAATTTGGTCACTTATCAAAAATTTAGGTAGAGAAAAACTAGATTTTTTCACAGATAAAGATTTAGATAATATATCTTTAAACGTTTATTACCATTTACCGCACGAACGTGACGCAAGAATTGGAGCGATAATTTTTATTGACTCTATAATGCGACTTGCTTTTCAGTACATTGAAACAAATTACCCAAAATTTGATTTAGAAAATGTAAAATCAACTTTAAAAGAGCATTTAGATAAAATGATTAATAAAATCGATATAGAGCAAGATAAATATTTGAGAGATATAGAAATAGTATCCTTAAATTTAGATTTAGACAAATTTATTAAATTCGATTCGCTTATTTCAAGGCTTAGCGCTCGTATGTATGCCAAAAATTTACCAATACTTTTTAATAATGAAAACGCAATAAATATTTTAGAAGATATTAATAGCATTCAACAAAAAATTAATCATGAAAATAATTTTATTGAAATATATAAAAAGTATTTAGAATTCTATAAATCTAAACAAAATAACTCACAAAAATCAAATAATGATTATCAAACTAAACAAATTAGTAAAAACAACGAAGAAAAAGAAGAAATCCTTAAAGAAATTGAAGCATTAAAACAAACCTTATCAAAAATAAAAAAATCTATTGGGTACAAATTAAAACTTAAAGGCGCAACACTCGCACATAAGTCTACACAAGATATAATTAACGCAAATTATGATTACATAGAATATCTTGAAGAACTTAATCAACTTTTAAACGAAGAAAATGAAAATGAATACGCAGATAAAATTAGTTATTACACTGAAAAATTAGCTAATTCTCGTGAAACATTAAAATCACTAAAATCAACTCTTAAAATCAAAGAAAGTAAACTAAAAAAACTTTCCTTTAAACCAAATTATGAAACTTTTTTAAAATACATACAAAATCTTAATCAATTTGTAAGTTCTCTCACTTTTATGTATTGTTTAAATGACGGATCTTCCGGATCTTTTACAACATTTGAATTTTTAAATAAACTTGTGAAAGACGGTAGTATTCAAGCGCTTGAAGCAATAAACTACATTTCACTAAATTATAACATGACATTTGAAGAAGTATTCGACAAAGCGTACATCTATACAGCGCTCATTGATAAAGATGTTACTCTATCTTCATTCATGCACCTTAATTTATATGACGCAAATGATAAACCATTAATTTCATACGAAAAAATTGATAGAATAGCAAGTAATTTATTATTCTCTGACAAAATCGATTATTTACCTTTTGTTTTGCCTAAAAGTGCGAAACACATCTCACAGCAAATAATAGATGCTTTAACTTGGCGCGTTAAACATTATATTTGGGAAATTGAACATTCACATAAAGACATAATTGCAAGAAACTACTCCACGTTTTTAAACATTTTAAGAGACTTACAAGACAACGAAAATTTAAAATCGTTATATAACAAACTAAATTCGCTTAATGATAAATATAACGAATTAGTTTCAAAATTACCGAAAAATAAAGAAAAACGTGATTATTATAAAATTTACGGTAAAAAAGCCGGTGATTATTACTACAATGTATTTCTAACGCCTACCCCAACAGATAAAGAAACAAGAAAAGTAATTTCAACCCTAAATGACGAATATACAACAGTCCAATAAAGACTGTTGTTTTTTATCTTTTAACATTAAATAATCTAAAAAAAATTCCTAAATTGTGCCTAAAAAATTTGTAATACATAATACAGTATTTAAAAATAAAAAACACCACAATATAAAGTGGTGTTTTCATGTGGGGTGGATAGAGGGACTCGAACCCACGACAACCAGATCCACAATCTGGCGCTCTACCAACTGAACTATATCCACCATATGTGGGCGATTTGCCCTTTGTAATCGTTTTACTAACGTAAAACTTCATTTATGGGCAATCGCCCACATTTCCCCACTGCGACATACGTCTCGTGGGGTCCCCATATAAATTTTTAGAGTATGCGCTCTTTTATCGTTTTGCTAAATACAAAACTCAGTTTATGCGCGATTGCGCACATTATCCCACTTCGTGTTATGCAACACTTGTGGGAACCATAGTTAAAATTAATTTGCCCTTTGTAATCGTTTTACTAACGTAAAACTTCATACAAGTTTTCTACGAGACAACGTCGCAGTAGAATTAAGGAGCAATCGACCTTTAGGCTTATGTTTGCGTTTAGCAAACTAGCAAAGGGGCGCATTGTGACGTGGTCGCCCACATTGTATTGCCAAATTATCCAAAATAATATTCAAAACACGATATTTAAAAATTTACTTTTCTTTTTTAAACACCAAAATTGCACCGCAGTTTGGAGTGGAACAAACGCTAACAAATTCATAACCGAGTGTCACCATTTCATTGATTTTATCTTCAATCAATTTGGCGCGTTTCTTTGCAGATGAAGTGTAAGGTATAATTTCCGTCTTATACATATTGCAACTCCGTTTTTATGACGAATTTCGTCTGGCTGGGGTAGGTAGATTCGAACTACCGCATGCAAGAGTCAAAGTCTTGTGCCTTACCGCTTGGCGATACCCCACCGCGGAGCAACCCGACCTTTAACTAGGTCACTATCGTGACCAAAAGTCCTATGGTCGGTTGCTCCTTTTGCCCCATTGCGCACTAGTGCTTATGGGGACCCCATTTATTTTCTTTTATAAAGTTCCCTTTGTAATCGTTTTACTAACGTAAAACTTCATTTATGGGCAAGTCTTAAGTTTTTAACCAATTATTAAAACAAATTGGTGCGGATGAAGGGACTTGAACCCCCACGGTCTCCCACTAGATCCTAAGTCTAGCGCGTCTGCCATTTCGCCACATCCGCACGTCGCAACTTTCGCTATTGATAAATTGCTCCGCTTCGCTTTGCAATTATATCTTGTTTGCTCGGTCGCTCCTTTTATGAAGGACAACAAAACGTTTTCCTTCATTACATCTTTTTGATAAGGAAATATTCAAATTTTTTCATTTTTATAAAATTAGCATCTAAAAAGTGTTTAGTTTAAAGTCTTAACACAAACGGACTAATTGGTGGCTCATCCGGGACTTGAACCCGGGACACCATGATTAAAAGTCATGTGCTCTACCAACTGAGCTAATGAACCATATATAATATTGATATTAAGATGTATTGTGCCCCGGAAACCCGGGACTTCCTGTCGGAGCCGGACCGCAACAAAGTTGCTCCCGTTCGCTTGCTAAAAACCTTTCACTGAAAGGTTTTTTTAACGCGCTCACCCATGATTAAAAGTCATGTGCTCTACCAACTGAGCTAATGAACCATATATATTAAGATGATTATCAGTTGTTTAACGTTTTATATGAACCAACTAAAGTCGTTTTTTCGTGCTTAACGCGTTAAAAACTTTTTCATTATATATCATTACAAAAAAAAAGACAAGTGTTTTTTAAAAATTTCTTACAAAAATTTTGTTTTTCTTTAAATAGTATAATTTTTTTGTGATGTGTAAATTTTATGAGTATTGACAAGATTACTGCCATATGATAAAATACTTTCAGCATTAAGGAGAAATAAATGGGTTTGTTTGATAAATTAAAATATAGGAAAATTGGGTATGTCACTGACGTTAACAAGCAACGTGAATATGAAATGTTACAAAAAGTTGGTACACTCCATCACGTTGTTTATTTTGTTGAAAAACTTGGTGTGTATGAATATCTTTACTTTATTAATCCAGACGACTTATGGCAATGTTTTGATTTTTGTTATAACAAAGTTACAAATTCAAATCCCAGAATAGACAAAAAAGTTTTCGTTACAAATTTAATGCGTATATTAAAAATTCATAAAAACAAAATTATGACTAAATTTATTACAGACAAACATGACCCATATGAAATTGCAAAATTAATTGCACATAGTGAACAAACCTTGCCTAAAACTAGCAAACTTTTGTCTGTTTGTGGTAACCTAGACCCTAAAATGCTTAATTTAGCCTTAACGAAAATGTGCAATGTTGCGCACAATAACAACATCAAAGATTATGAACTCGCATATAATAAAATAGTGCGTGAAAAATTATATGAACCAGACATGGACATATCTACATTTAAATTCTATGCAAGAATAATTGTTGGACTTTCAAAAAATAAAACACTCAATTTTGATGAAGCGTTAGAAAAAACGAATGGACATAATTTTGAAACCTTTACCCTTACACTTAACGAACAAGCGCAATCTACACTTGTTAAAATAGCAACAGAATATTTATCCCTAACAAATCAAACAGACGAACTTTCTAATGATTACGCAAAAATTATTAACTCTTCATATATTAGAGAAAAAGAGTTTGCAAATAAAACGTATGATAATGTAAGTATACAGAATTAAATCTATTAAACTACAACTTTATTCTCATATAAATAAAAGAAATAAATACATATTTATTTTATATTTATATATAAATAAAAAACAAGTTATATAAAAAATTATAAAATTTCGCTTGACAATTAATTTAGCATTTGTTAAATTAGAATGTAACTGTTATAGAAACCTACTTTTTTGTGGGTTAATCTAGACACTTTTAAAAACCTATTTGTGTTGTGTGTTCATAAATGAAGTTTTGCAAAGCAAAACAATTACAAAGGGCAAATTGTTAGAGTTCTCGCAAAACAAAGTTTTACGAGATAAGGAGTAACCAACTATAAAACTATGGTCACGCAGTAGAACAAGTGACCTAGTTAAAGGTTGTGTTGCGACGCGCGGGTGTAGCTCAATGGTAGAGCGCTAGCCTTCCAAGCTAGTTACGAGGGTTCGATTCCCTTCACCCGCTCCATATAAAAAATGACACGTCTTTTGGACACTGCGATTATAGATATAATCGCGAATATGTCGCTTACAGACGGTCATTTTTTATTCCCACTGCGTGATATCCATCACTTGTGGGAGCCCTGTTTATTTTTTCACCACGTCCTTTTCTTACGGCAGTTTAAGAAATTAAACTGCATAAGTAAGATTTTCGGACGCTTGTTTTTTTTACCCCCACTGCGACTTATGTCTTGTAGGGACCCTTTACTATATTAATTTTGACACGTCTTTTGGACACTGCAATTATTACTATAATCGCAGTGTCTATAAGGCGTGTCTAAAAAAACAATCAGGGGTCCCTCAAATACCGAATGGTACGAAGTGGGAAAAGGCGAAATACGCCTAAAAATTGAGTTTTGCGAATAGCAAAACGATAAAAAAATGGCGATATTTCGCCATGTGGTGCGTCAAGAGGGGGCGTCGCGTTAAATAACCTTTCAGTGAATGGTTTTTAGCGTAAGCCAAACCCCAAGGGAGTTCGAATCCCGCAAAATAACAATGGGTTCCCACAAGTGTCACATATACGCAGTGGGAATAAAAAATGACCGCCTGCAAGTGACACTTTTGCGATTATAGTTATAATCGCAGTGTCCATAAGGCGTGTCATTTTTTATGGTGCGTCAAGAGGGATTCGAACCCCCGACCCCCGCCTTAGAAGGGCGATGCTCTATCCAACTGAGCTATTGACGCATAATATTATTTAAATTTTACTTCAATTGTTAAATTTTATATACTTTTCGTTGACGACTTTTTAATATTAACACTTGTTTTAGGTTTTGTCAATAAAAATGTGGAAGTTTTGCACATTTACTTGCTAAAAGATTTTGCTGGTGATAAAATTTAGGTATGACGATAGATAAATGGATAAAACTTAATACTCACGATTTGAGTGGACAAACTGTTGCAATCACAGGAGCAACTGGCGGAATTGGCATTCAAGTATGTAAAATACTTTCAAGTCTTAATGCCAACCTTATTTTAATTGATAGAAATGAAGATTTAGATGTTGCGTTAAAAAACGAACTATTGCAAATCAATCCTAATATAAGCGTTAACTTTGTACATGTGGACATGGAAGATTTTCAGTCTATGCAAGAATGCGTTAAGCAATTAAGCAATTTTAATAAAATTGACGTACTTATTTTAAACGCAGGAGCGTATGCTATTCCAAGAAAAATCACTAATATTGGATATGATAACGTTTTCCAAATAAATTTTGTGTCCCCATATTTCTTGGTTAAATCGTTGCTACCAATTTTAAGGAAATCAAACAATCCTAAAGTCGTTTTAACATCTAGCATTGCACACAACTATTCAAAAATCGATGAACGGGATATTGATTTTAGAACACGTAAAAAATCAAATTTAATTTATGGCAATTCTAAACGTTTTATAACTTTTTCACTTATGGAATTATTTGAGCAAAACAAGGACATATCACTTTCAATCGTTCACCCCGGGATAACCTTTACAAAGATAACTAACCACTACCCTAAGTTTATTTATGCAATTATAAAGTACCCTATGAAAATGATTTTTATATCAAACAAAAAAGCAAGTTTAAATATAATTAAAGGCGTGTTTGATAAAACTGATTATATGGAATGGATTGGACCAAGCGCATCAAACATCTGGGGATACCCAAAAAAGAAAAAATTAAAAACTTGCAGTAAAGAAGAAAGCGCAAAAATTTTTGAAACTGCTGAAAATATTTATAAAAATTTAGAAAAATTATAAATTTTAAAGTAAAATCTTTATTTTTTATAATTTTTTTTGAAAAATTTATAATTTTTAATATAAAGCAATTATTTTAAATTATCTTATTTACAAATTAACATTTTTATGATATACTCTCCGCACAAGGAGTTTACATGAAGAAAACAAAACTTATCGAATTCAATAAAATGAACAAATTTAGAAAAAGATTAAAGAAAAATGAGTTGGAAGATTACGACGCAATGTGTGAAATAATTGGTTATAACTTGGATAGCACATTATCCAATTTAAATTATGAAAATCATGTAAAGTTTAAAGAAATTATATCAAGCAATGAAGAACGAAAAGCAGATTTAAAAGAAAGCGGTAAGTATTTTGCGGTAACAGGAATTTCAATTATCGCTTTTGCACTGCTTAGCACAATGTCATTATGGTGGCTACTAGCCCTTCCATTTACCCTTTTACCAAATGCATACTTAGCATTCATTTCATTAAGACAAAATAGAACTTCAATAATAAATAATTTTTATTATAGGCTATTAAAGAATAAAGGCAAAATTGACAAAGTAAAAGAATGTCTTTTTACTTATGAAAGAAGCATAAATTTTAATAGTGATAAAATAAACTATGAAATATCACAAACTGAAAGTAAAATTGACACGACAATCAATGAGGCATCAAACGATATACGTTTATTGGAACACACGCGCAATCTTTTAAAAAGTAAAAATGCCGACGAAACATATGTTGTTATAACAACTGAAAACGGCGAACAAACGATTTGTGATGGTTTCGGAAATGCTCTACCTTTAATTGCACGGATGATTGCAAAAAATCAAAAATTTAACGTTTCTTCATCAAACGAACCAACCACAGGTTTTAGCAGTGAATTGCCACTGACAAAATAACAAAAAATAAAAATAAAACTATTCTGTAGTTTTATTTTTTATATCTATTTTTAAAATTTTATTAAAATCTTTTTATTTTTTAAGATAAAATATTGTTTTTTATTGAATTTTTACTATTTTTTATTAATTTTTTATAAATTTTATTTATTATTTTATATTTTTTATTAATTCAACAATTTTATCTTTACCATTTTTTGTGTCAATTTTAGTATAAACTTGTTTATATGAATTCAGGCCTTTACTAAATTCTTCTATAGTTTCCAACAATTTTGTTGGCGTTAAGTCAGGTTCTCTAAGAATTTTTGCAACGCCTTGATTTTCATAATATCTTGCATTCATTAATTGGTCACCACGCGACGCTTTATTTTCTAGCGGTATTAGTATCATAGGTAATTTTTTATAAAAACATTCTGCTGTTACTCCTGCCCCACTTCTTCCCAAAACAAAATCTGCAATGTTATATAAATTAACCATATCATTAGTTGTTTCAAGTGAATTATAATTATCAAAAGATTTTAAAGTGAGATTGCTTTTACCTGTAATATGTATAACATTAAATTCTTTGATTAAATCTTTAATAATAGGCATCAACATTTCATTAATTTTTTTGCTTCCGAGTGAACCACCAACTATCAGCAACGTTGGTAATTTTTCTTTTAAATTAAATTTAGATTTATTTTTGCGTGTGCTTTGAAATTCCGCACTAAAAATAGGACCAGTGTATACAATTTTCTTATTTTTCCCTTCTAAATTTTTAAAATTTACGCACATAGTTTTACACAACTTTAATATGATTTTATTTGCAAGCCCAAAAGAAAAATCACTCTCATGTGCAACTATTGGAATTTTAAGCATCCTACCTGCCAAACAAACCGGCAAAGCAACGTAACCACCCTTGCTAAATATAACGTCCGGCTTAATCTCTTTTAATAACTTTTTCGCTTTGTAAATTGACTTTATTAAAAGAAAAGGAATCTTAATGTTACCCAAAATTTTATCACGATTAAATTTAACAACCGGAATTGAATAAAACGTTACAGCGTCACTTCTTTTATCTAAATTAATTTCATTTTTTAATTCACTATTTAACTCTTTAATTCTTTCATTTTCAATTCCATCGCTACCTATGTAGAAACAATCATAATCGTTCAGAAATTCTTTGATTAAATAAATGTTTGGCATAACATGTCCGAGAGTTCCACCACCCGTAAATACAATCTTCTTTTTCATATGTCTATTTTATGCAAAAATGTTAAGAATTATAAGTTTTATTAAATAATACATAAATTAAAATTTTAAATATAAATATTTTAAAAAATTAGATTTTAAATAAAAAATAAAGAAAATTTATAAAAAATTGCAAAATTTTATGTATTTTTTTGCAATTTTTTTATTTTTTTAATATATTTTTAAACTTATTTATTATTTTATTCCTTTTTTAATACGTCCACAATATGAGAGCCTGCGCCAATTAATTCTGGTTTTGCACTTATTGTTTCAATGTAATTAAGATAAATTTTAAAAGTTTCTCCGTCCATATTATTTACAGTTCTTCTGATGTAATCAGTCGGTCCGTCTGGTGAAAATATTATCTCTCTTTTTAACTTCACTATATCTTTTAATTTGTTTATTGTATCTAATGTGTCATATGAATATAAATCTTCAATGTTTGTGTTTGTTATAAAATTAGTAGTCAATTTACCTTCACTTATAACTTCTTTTATGTGATTTTCTATGAACGCATAAGTAATAATTGAATAATCATTCAAGCAGTAAGCCACAAAAATTAAACCACCCTTTTTTGTTATACGTTTTGCTTCTTGAAGCGCTTTTAATTTATCCTTAAACTCAAATAAGTGATACATAGGTCCAAACAAAATTGCAATATCAAAAGTCTCACTTTCAAACATAGATAAATTCAACGCATTCGCTTGAACCGCTTTAATTTTAGGATTGCTCGCATGCAGCACTTCTAAATTATGTTTAACAAGTTCAACAGCCACTACATCAAAACCCATTTTTTCTAATTCAATCGAATATTTACCAGTTCCTGCACCTATATCTATAATTCTAGGCTTTTCATATTGATTTAAATATTTCAACAAATATCTCATAGAAATATTAAATTCGACCTGCCCATGGCGCGACTTCAACCTTCTATTTTCATTAAACTTATTATAATATTCTTCAATACTATTAAATTTCATAATTTCATTATACCATAAATTACAAAAAATAAATAGTATATTTACTAACAAAAAAAACAGGCTAAATGCCTATTTTTTGGTGGACGATCAGGGACTCGAACCCTGGACCCACTGATTAAGAGGTGCCTTTGGGACTTCTTTCTTAATGCCTTTTTATACCAACTAATACCCTTAAATCCCTTATTTTCTCTACCAAAATCGTGTTATTCAAGTTTATCTCTTAACCTATAAATTTGTCTAAAATCATTTCAGTTTTTGCAGTTTTCTTTTAGACAGTTATAAAAACAATTTATTAATAGTGTTTTATACTCTTATTTGTTTGACTTTTTTGATATATTATTATAAAATAAAATTAACATTTGGAGGAAGATATGCAAAATTCACATACTACCCCACTTCTTAGAAATGACTTAAAAGAATTTTTAATTAGGTTAGGCAAGATTTTTTCTAACATTTCAATATTAGCTCTTTTATTATGTTTTAGCGGAATTTTATCTTTTGTTGCGACTGCTTTTATTTTACTTATTGGTTTTGTTATCATTATTTTATCTATTGGGACCATATTTGTCATTGTTCCTAATTATTTTGATATATTAATGGCAACATCTGAAGTATCTGCAAAGATTTCTGCTTTCTTTTTAGAAAATTTTTATATATTTGCTTCAATTGCCATTGTAGGATCAGTTCTTTCTTTGATTCTGTTACTTTTAGATAAGAGAAATAAACATATCGCTCGAATAGTGATTTCTTCGGTTGTAATTGCAGTTGTAATTATTACTATTATCGTTGTTGCAACGGGGGTGATATAATGAATTCGGTGAAATTAAAATTGGTTGGAATCAATTCAAAACTTATTCCTAATATTTTTATTGATGACCAATATGTAAAATGTAAGAAAAATGAATTTGGCTCTTACGAAACAGATTTTCAAACAGAAAAAGATGAAATTAAAATAGCTTTTTCAAGAGAGTTAGAGTTGAAATCTAAACTCTGGTGGTTATATGCAATATTATCATTTATAGTAAGTGTTTTCGGAATTTTTAACCCACCTTATGATAGAAAATGTATTTCAATGGATTGTTCTTTTATAGTTAAATTAAAAGATGTAAATAATATTAATATAAAATTTAATTCCTTATCTTCAAGTGGCAGAGCTGTTGAAGTAGAAACGGAAACAAGTTTTGAAGAAATAAAAAATGAATATACAGTTGATAAAATAGCTAAAAGAAGATGGATAATACTGCTCATAGCCAGAATTTTGGCTTGGATAGGAATTGCTATTTTATTAGGTTGGCTAATTGCAAATCAAATTGGTTAGGGAGGGATTTATGAAAGTATATATAAAGAACAAATTTTGGTCTATTGGTGGAGGTTCATCGGTTGTAAATGAAAACAAAGAAGATGTTTTTAAGGTAAAAGGTCGTGCATTTAGCATAACTCGTGTAAAATATGTTTGCGACTTAGAAGGGAACAGACTTTTTAAGATTAGAAATAAATGGTTTAATTGGTTTATTCATAAAGCATATATTTATGACGCAAATAAACATAAGATTGCCACAGTGAAAGACAAATGGTTTAATGTAAATCAAGAATATTTTGTAATGGGCTATAAAGATGAAATTAAAATTCAAGGAAAATTTTTTGGTTTAACAACTCAAATTCTAAAAAATGGTGAAGTTATTGGTACAATAAGGAGACAAATTACTTTTATCAATGACGCCTTTGAACTTGAAGCGAATGAACAAGACATGCCTTTCTTAATTGCTCTCGTTATTGCTATAGACAACATTACTGATAAAAAAAGAAGATTATAGAATGAGAATTTATGAAATTGCAAAGTTAGAAAAACAACTGAAATCTCAACAAGAAGATGAAGAATATCAAGAATGGTTAAAAGAAAAAGAAATGCGTAAAAAGAAAAGACAAAAAGATTTTGAGATGTAAAAAATGACTGGGAATTAGTGATAATTCTCAGTCTTTTTTATGCAATTTTTTCAAAAATTTTTAGACAATTTTTTAGACAGTGGCAATTTTTAAGTAAAATTCGATGTTTTTATGCAATGTGAAATATTAAAATTTTACTTGCAAAAATGACATTTTTTAGACACTTTTTACAAAATTTTTAGACACTTTTAAGTAAAAATTAGTTATGTAAAAATAATAAAATCCCTAATAAAATAAGGGATTTAAATGGTGGACCAGCAGGGACTCGAACCCTGGACCCATTGATTAAGAGTCAATTGCTCTACCAACTGAGCTACTGGTCCATATTTATAGTTTTATGTCTTTTCGGACCCTTCGATTAAGAGTCAGTTGCTCTACCAACTGAGCTAATCGTCCGTACAAATATTAAGATTGTTGTCAGTTGTTAAAACGGACTTTACAAACTTACATGTATGTTCTTACAACTCGTTTATTTTAGCAAATTATTTTTATAATGTCAATAATTTCATTAAAATTCATTTAAATTATATCTTTTGTGTTAAGTTTTTATGTTTTATTACTGTAATTTATTATTAGTTTTTTTTAATATAATCAACATAAATTTATTATTGTGTTGAATAATGAACATTTGTTGAGTGTTTTTTGTGATTTTGTTTGACTTATGTGCTTATAAATGCTAGTCTAAAATTGTCGTTTGAAGGGGGTGATTTTATAGAATGATAAATTTGGGAGTTTAATTATTGTTGTGTGTGAAATTTTAGAAATTCATGTAGTTTAAAAATTATAGTATATTTTCTTTAAAAATTTATGATTAAACTCCAATAAGCCTATTTAGGCAAATTACTAAAACATATATTTTAACTAGGAGAAAAAATGAAAAACAAAAAATCTATTATTACAAATTCTATTTCTATTATATTTGGTATTTTAATTTACATATTTTTAGGTCAACCTTATTTTTCATATAGTGCCAATGTGGCAACTAGTCCTATATCTGGAACAAAAACTGGTTATCAACTAATCAATGATTTATTCGTTGGCGGAGAAGGAAATATTGCATCAATGATTATGGTATTTTCACTATTTATTATGGCAATACTTGCCGGTGTTATGATTGCCCTATCAATTTATAATCTACTTGTTAACACAGGCGTAATCAAAGAAACAGTTGGTGCTAACAAAATTATTAAACTTATAAATATGATTGTAGCAGTTGTTATTGCAGTGTTAGGAATTGTTGTGATTTCATGCACAGCAAGTTATCTTGCAAATGGTTTAGATATGAGCATTGCAAATAATGCGTTACCTACCTTGCAGGCAATGATGCCAAACGCAACTGCTGAATACATTATCGCGAATTTACTAACAGGCCTAAACACAAGTATAGGTTTTGGAAATATTGTTAACTTAATATTTGGAATACTTGTAGGTGGTGTGTTAGTTTACGATTATATTGCAACAAAAAAGAATTAGAAATAGATGTTTATAAAAAAAGGCTGAATTTAATCAGCCTTTTTTGTTTAGATAAAACATAAACGTTGTTTTTATATTTACTTGTTTTTATATTTTTTCATTTTTTTGATTTGATTATTTTTGCAAAATATAATTATTTTTATAATTTTTTGCTTGTCTTTATAAGTTTTGATTACTATTATAGTTTTTTGATTATTTTTATATGTTTTACTCTTTTTTAATGAGCAATAATTTTTTTTAGAATGAATGTTGTTTTAAAAATTTAGTCTGCTTCTTCCCTTTCTGCTTTGCCTTCTAAAACACGAATTTCATTTAAAAGCGTTCTAAACTCTTGTTTTTTCTCTTCAATATTTGGAATTACCAACCCTGCTTGAACTTGCAACAAATCTTTATTTAACTCTTCCAATTTTTCTTTGTTTTCATTGATTTTCTGAGTTTTTTCAACTTCTTGGTTATGTTGAGATAGTCCGGTTTGGTATTCTGATGTGTTTAAAGTGTCTTCAAAAACGAGAACGCCGTCGTAACCGCGAACAATGTTTTTATCAGTGTACAAACAATCATCACTAAACTTAAATTTTGCGCACATTTCAATTTTGTTATCTTTTAAAGTATAATACATTTTTCTCTCCTACTTCTATTAAGTTTATAACGGCACAACAGTTCCGCCACCAAGTATACTTTCAATTTTATCGGCGTAGACAAATCTTGCGTCCCAAACGTTATTTACCTGTTCGCATCTAACTAAAACTTGGTCCCCTTGTTTTACAGGGATACTTGTTCCAATTTCATTGGATATTCTTCTTGTTACACTCACTAAATTATTTGTTTGATTAACGAAACCAACCGCGCAACCATCGCTTGAAGTGTTGCAATAAATAGTGTACCACCCATTGGCTGGTGCTGTTAAAGTCATACCATTTGAAGGTGAAAACAAAATGTAATTTTCTGCTGGTAGCACTGAAAACGAATTTAGTGTAGTCAAATTCACAAAATTACTATCGTTTGACAAATCGCTTGTTGCGGTTGGTATGTCACTTACATCTGCTTTTGAACTCAAATCTATTTCAACGGCGTTTGAACCATTGTAAGTTGCAAGTGTGGTTGTGCCGTCTTTGATGGTTAAATTATTTGGGTTTGGCAAGGTTGAAGGCGTGTTTTGTATTTCAGAATAGGTGTAAGTTGGCTTGGACGATTGTTTTGCCCACGACGGAACGGTTGGGTCGCTTTCTGTTATTAAATAGTCCACATCTTGCGTTAAATCACTTAGTTTTGTTGGTATTGAAGGTTTATTTTTTATATACTCAGCACTTGTTATATCTTCTTCACTCCAATTCGACTGCACATTTTTTTCTGCCCCATCCTCAACACTTAGAAGTTTTGCTTTCTCTTCGTCTGTGAAGTCATTGGTTGATAAACCTTTTCCTGCAACTTTATCAACTTTATTTGTTATTGCTGTATTTAATGTGGTGATTAAACTATCATTTTCCTGCAATGCAGATGCTATTTCACCTAGTGTGTCCAACGTTTCTGGGGCTGAATTTACTAGGTTAGATATTTTTTCGTCAATGTAGTCCTTAGTTGGAACATTATCATAACTTGGAATGTTTGGTTTATTTGTTAAATCTTCATAATTTCCGCTAAAATTCGATGTTCCTGCTCCGATATTTTCACGTGCTTGACTTTTTTCTTCGTCCGTAAGTGTTTGTGGTTTTGCCGAAACAAATTGATTATCGTTAAATAATTCGCTAGTTTTAATTGGAATAAAAGTGTTATTCACTGACTTTGAAACATAGTCCGCCACCATTTCCGCCTGCTCTGCTTTCGCAATTGCTTCTTTTGAATATTTAACTGCAAGTTTTGCATTTTCTTCTGCAATGTGCACTTTGTTTTTTGCTAGCATTGCATTGCCTTCACTTGTTGATATTACATCTTGCCATTTATTTAAAATTTTAGCGTTCAGTTCTGTGCCTTCAACTTGGGCATCGTCGGCTGGAACGACGTCTGCTAAAATTTCATTTTCATTTTGAGATATAATTTTGAGTTTTTTTCTATTTGGATACTTTGAAATTCTATCTTTAAACTTTATTTTTTCCATGTTTTCTCCTTGGCATTATTATATCATTTGAACTTTTATATTCTTCTTAAAACTGCCAAGTTGAACTATAATAAAAACAATCTTTTACTAAAAAAATAAGGAAACAATCTGCTTCCTTAAAATATATTTTTAATCAATAAATATTTTTTACAATAACGGTGTGAATAATTTAATGATTGCGCACATTAAACGCATGAATGGATTTTGTGAATAATTTTTCATATCAATTGTGAGAGTAAATAAATGCTCAAAATCTGCTTTCATGCTTTTTAAACAATCGGTTTTATACATTAACACGCCACATTCAAAGTGGTGCAATAAACTTCTATAATCAAAATTGATTGTGCCTACAACGGCAATATTGTCGTCACACAACACCTGCTTTGCATGGATAAAACCTTTAACATATTCGTAAATTTTTACTCCTGCTTCTTTTAGCGGTTTATAATTTGAACGCGTTAAAGCAAAGATAAATTTTTTGTCTGGAATATGTGGAGTTATAATTCTAACATCAACCCCACGCCTACTTGCTCTGCAAAGGGCATTCCTTAATTTGTTATCTATAATGAGATATGGAGTGGTTATCCAGATATAGTTTTTCGCTTGATTTATCATATTTAGATAAACATTTTCCGCCACATTATCATTATATACATATTTCGGGCCATCGCCATACGGACAAACAAATCCGCTGTGTTTTATTGTGGTAACTTCTTTTGGAAAATAGAGCGAAAAATCTTCAAATTTTTGGTTTTGCACTTCGTATAATTGCAAAAACATAAGTATCATATTTTTAACTGCGTCGCCAACAATTTTTACACCTGTATCTTTCCAATGACCATAAGGTGAAACGAGATTTATATATTCGTCGGCAATATTTAGCCCGCTAATAAAACCAATTTTGCCGTCAATAATCGTCATTTTCCTGTGGTCACGATTATTGTGCACAGCGCTCATGATTGGCACAAAAGAGTTGAATTTTACGCATTTTATACCCATTTTATTGAGTTGTTTTGCATAATTGTTTGGAAGTTTATAAATCGTTCCAAGGTCGTCATACATAACGCGTACTTCAACACCTGCTTTTACTTTTTTTCTAAGAACAGCCAAAATTTTATTCCACATTTCGCCACGTTCAATGACAAAATACTCCATGAATATGTATCTTTCTGCTTTGTTTAATTCGTTTAATAATTCTTCAAAAAATATTTCGCCTAATTTTAAATATTTAACTTCTGTGTTTTCGTATGTCTTTAAACCTGTGGCGCTATAAATATATTCAAATTGACCATAATACTCGCCAAGTTGTGATTTTAAATAATTATCTTCTTCCTTGTATTTAACTTGATATTGTTCTATTTCTTTTTTAACTTTTTTATAATATTTTTTGTGCCTTCTTGGTGGACGTTTGCGAACAAATATAAAATAAATAATAACACCAAAAACTGGGAAAATTAGTAGCACAATAGACCACGTTAATTGTCCTTCAATCGTCATATCTGAGTTTATTAGCCTAATAAGGACAATTATAGCAATAATAGTAAACACAACATCAACCGGTACGAAAACTCTACTAAATGATATTTCATAATAATGTGCTATAACGTAAGGCAAAATAAATGAAAGACCTAACTGCAACAATATTGCAATTATAACTAATGTTGACCTATTAAAAATAATCTTAAAAAATTTGCGCATACTGTTTTTTCTTTTATATTGTGAGTTTCTATTCTTTTTTATTTGTTTTGTTGATTTTCTAAATTTCTTACGTAATTTATAGAGTTTTTATCTTTAAGGATATTAAAACATTATATTTTATATCTATCGTAAAAATCTTTTAATATTCCTTTATAATTATCCTTCCATGGTTTGTTTGTGCCAAGGTAGTGAATTATGACGTTGTTGTTTTCCATCCAATCGTGGTCGATTTTGTGTTTTGGTCTATGTAAGTTATAAAATGTGATTGTTCGGTCGGCACAATTATAAATAGTTGCATCAACAAGTTTTATTCTATCACCAAAGAATTTGAATATAACGTCTTGGTCATATAAACACATACGCCAACCGTTTCTTCGAATAAATTTGAAAATTTTATCCGTGTCAATTAAAGACCTTAATTCTTTAACATTCATTAGCATAACGCCTGTGTTAATGTATTGGTGGTGTTTATTCACTGTTAATCGAACGCGATTGAACCACTGCATAAACTTTCTTATCTGCGTGCAAGCAATAAACAAGTTACCTTCAAAGTTCATATTGTATAACTCGTCAATTTTATTATGAACAACAAGGTCACTATCCAAATATAATATTCTCTCCACACTCTCTGGTAGCATGATAGGTGCGAATATACGGTAGTAAATTTCATACGGATAACGCTTAACCTTTGGTGCACCTTTGAATAATGATTTGTCCATATAAATATATATTGGGTTGATGTTAGGTTTTATCTTTGTTAAAATATGTGCCTTTGCTTCGTCGTCCAAATCTGTGTGCATAATGTACACGTCAAACTCACTTTCTGGGTTGCTCGTTGCAAGTGAATTCATCATAACTAAAAAGTATTTAACATACCCCTTGTTGATGTTTACTAAAATATTCCTTTTCATAACCTTCCCTTTTATATAAGAAAAATTTTTATTAATTACATTTGAAACTAAATGATTAGGTTAAAACATTAAGACTTTTACTAAAATTAATCGTTTCAAAAGCAAAATTATTTCTAATAACAAAATTTTATACAAAATCGACAAATTTGTCAATAATTTCACCATTAAACGCTCGAAAAATATGGTTCTGAAGTTTTTATGTTTAAAAAAAGAAAAAACTAGGCTTAACCTAGTTTGTTTTGGCTGGGGTAGTTGGATTCGAACCAACGCATGCTGGATTCAGAGACCAGAGCCTTACCGCTTGGCGATACCCCACCATGTGCGCAATTCGCGCTCTTTTATCGTTTTACTGACGTAAAACTCAGTTAATGCGCGATTGCGCACATCTCCCCACTGCGTACCATTCGGCACTTGTGGGGTCCCCTTATTTATTTACACTTACTAACGTGACCATAAGTCTTATGGTCGGTTGCTCCTTTATCCCACAAAATCCTGTTTTGTGGGAACCTTATTTAAAGTTGATTTGCCCTTTGTAATCGCTTTGCATTCGCAAAACTTCATTTAAGTTTTCTGCGAGACGAACGTCAAAGTAGAATTAATGCAATTTGGTTTTTTTACCTGAAATAAATTTTACTGAGTGCTAGTGTTTGACATATAAGTAAAACAATATCTATTATAACAAAAAATTGAAAAAAAGCAATAAAATATAATAAAAAACTACCAAATTGTGAAACACGTTGACATATTTTACAAAATGATAGTTTTAAATCAATTAAATTAATTAAATTTGTTTGCACCTTTATTTATATTGCCGTGGAGCGCCACAGTTTGGGCATTTTGTGGCAGTGTTGCTTAAACGTGTTCCACAATAAGGGCAACGATTTTGATTTTGCATAGTTGTGTTTGTTGATGTTGTTGTTTGATTTGCTGGTGTTGTGGCGGTTGCTGATTTTTCTTCTTTTTTTGCAGTGAAGAAAACAACAATGACAACAATCAATGCTACACCTGCAACAGACGCGCAAACTGAAAGCATTATTTTACCATTTCTGTGTGTTGATAGGCGCATGGTATACTCTTCATCATCTTCCAATGCAAAATTTTTATACTCGATTGGTATTGAGTCGGTAGATAGAGTTACAGGATAACTATCAACTGCCACCATTACAGTTGAACCAACGGATAAATTTAGTTCTCTTAAATCTTCCATAGTGTAAATATAATACGTATGTCCATTTAACATTGAGCCATATTGCGTTTCAATTTGATAAGTGTAATAATATTTGGTGTAACCAATGTCTAAATATATGCCTGTTATTCTACCTTCAACAACATAATCTGGGTTTGCTTCTGCATATTCAATCATGGTTTGGTAACGGTTATAATCTGCCCTAATCACTTCCATTTCGTTTGACGCACTATTCATCATAATACCGCCGACAATGCTTAAAATAATCATAAACATCAAAAGAAAAATTAATAAACTAAAAGTTGATTGTCGTTTGGAGCTAAACCTGTAACTGCGACCACCAAAATAATAAATTCTAGGACCAGCGATTATTGTTCTACCACCACTTGAAGACCCACCAAAATGCGAACCACCATCTGAAAATCCGCCACCAAAATGGCTACCACCACCGCTAGAATGCGAACCTGACGGCATATAACCCCCTTAAATTATCTTTTATATAGTTATATTAGGTTAAATTGATGATTTTGTCAATTAAATCATTTATAGGTAAAAATATTTTTTAATAAATGTGTTATTTTTGTTGACAATACGCTAAAAATGTGATATTCTAATAACAGAATTACATTGCTTTATATTTTAAAGCAAGGTCGGAATGACAAATTGTAATTCATTTTTTATTGTTTAATTTTGTTAATTTCAATGAATACACCCCCTTTTATTTTGAATATATTAGACAATAAAGATTAGAAAAAAATCAAGTGTATATTGCCCTATGGGTGATTTTTTAACACTTGATTTTTTTTATTTTAAACTATTTAAACGCGTTTAATTTTAATTTGATTTGTTAGTTTACGATATTATCGGAAGGATTTGTCTGGAAGCGCTCGAGCAAAGCGCGAGTGTTTACAAGCAAATCCGATGTTAATTCTAACGTGATGCCACAAGTTGTTGTGGTGTTTATGCAAATAAACATAAAATTTTACGTCAGTAAAATTTTTACATCACATAGTTTATATTATGACAAGTTACCACTTCGCTTGTATTCTTTTCTTCACGATTTTCATTTAATGACGATGTTTTTGTAGCGGGTTCGCTTGAAGAATTTTCTTGATTTAATTCATTTGAAACATTTGACGTTGTGTTTTCTACAACGTTTGACGTTGAATTTGAAGCGACTAAATCGTCTTTTGAAATGGCTGACATAGTTTGTTTGTTTAAACTTTCTTGCACTTTATACAACTCACTCATACTCTTATTTAAGTCGGTTGAAATTTGTTTTATAAGAACTTCAAAATTATTCGAAACAAGGTCATTAGAAGACGAAGTTTCTTTGATAGTGGGTATTGTTTCGGCAGTTATCTCTCCCGGGTTTTCATTTGGCTGAGCGTTGTCTAAACTTTCTCTTGCCAGATTTTCAGTATTTTCATTTGTGGTGCTTGTGTCTTTTATTATCTCTTCATTTTCATTCACACCTTCTTCATTTATTGTTTCGGCATTTGTTTCTTTTGTTGCTTTCACTTCTTCACCTTTTGTTTTTTCACTTGCTGTGTTACCTGTTTGGGTGGACTGATTTGCTAAGGATGAATTACTTGATGAAGATGTTGACGATTTAGTTGGGTCTGAAATTATACCTATAACAACGAGTAGACCAAGCACAGCGGTTACTATTTCGTTTATGTATTCAATGTCAAACTGCAAGTCAAACGCTTGGAATATAAGTAAAACAGCACTCACCATTGAAATCCAAAAATTATAGTTTGTTAACCTATTCTTCATTTTATCTCCTTTATTTAATTTTGTTGTGTGTCGATTGAGTTCAACATAACTTTATTAAAAATAAAGGACAAATATTGGTGATAGATATTTAATTTTTTTAGAAGATTTATATCAATATTCATAATAATCAAACACCGCTTTTTTTACATTCATATCCGCGCTATCTGATGTTATTTCAAGTTTGGCTTGTTTTGAACAAATCTTAAAGCAAAATTCGTTTATACCTTCCTTGTAAGTGGTAAATGTGATTTGACCGTTATCATAAATAAAATTAAATTTTACATTTTCGTCCGCTTCAACCACAAGTTTTGTGAAAAGTTTAACGTTATAGTTGTCCGTCAACTCTCCGCTTAACCAATATTTTGGAAGGCTGACATCAAATGAAGAAGAACTATCAATAACTTGACCTACCACTCCAACATTGCCTGAATTAAAAATCACAAGCATACGCTCATAATCGCGAGCAAACACTGGTAGTAACTGTTTTATATCCACTCCGCGCACCAATTGGTATGAATAATCTAGTGTGTCCACCACAAGCAGTGCGTTGTTTTTATACGTTCCAGACTCACATGCAATTGTTTTTCCGTCATTAAAATCAAGTTTCAACGCAAGGTAGTATTTATTTTTAAAAGACTCAGCAACAGCGTTTCCGTTAAAGTTATTTAAAATGTCGAAAATGTTGACGTTAGTTTTTGTTACCTTCACACCATTAAATGTGTATAAACCTTCTTTTGTGCAAAACATTATTACATCACCACACGCACTAACTGTGTTTGTTAAAATTTGCGTGCGTGAAATGTATACTTGGCTTATTGAAAATTCGTTTTTAACCACGCTAATTTTTGAAATTCCATACTCTCTAAATACGTAAACACTTTCATTAAACGCAACCACTTTTTTTGCATAGCCTAATTCGTCGGCAAGTGTGATGTAGCCTGAATTTGAAGATAATTTACCAATGTTTTCTGCTCTTAGGTCGGTTGCATACCAAAGTTTAAATGCTGGTTCGACAAGTGTGCAAAATAACACTCCGTCATTCATACACATACTTGTTATAATCGGCGCATCGGTTACAGTGTATGGCAAATAATCGGTTGTCCAAATAACCATTTTATCTTGACTTGCAAGGATAATTGCGTCCATGTCGTCCTTTTTAAACGCAAGCGTGATTGGTGCGCTTTCAAAAGTTAAATCGTAAAGCCACAATAAATTGTCGTTTAACATAAACATTTCATTTATATACAATTTTTCATCATCGCCATAAAGTAATATCCTAAAATTTGTGTTGCCTGAAACGGGGAAAAATTGTTTAAATATTGAAATGCTTTCGATTTGATTTATGGTTGTCATGGTCATATCAAGTGAATAATCGCCATAACTTGGGTCGTCGCGTTTTGGGAATTTTGCTAGTTCCACACCAAGCGATTGTTTAAGCCCAGAACTTGGGTTGAGATTATAAAACCTTTCAACTGTTACACCCTTATCCCTATCAATATTTCCAAAATCTTCTATAACAAACTGTTTTTTATCTCTCATACCCATCTCCTGCATGGCATTTCAAATAGTTTCAGTGTTTTTAAACTTTCCGCGCGCTCAATATATTTGTCGTGGAAATCATTAAATTCGTCAAACATTCCTTTTGAAAGCGAGAAGTAAGCGCAAAGCCCTAAAACCATTGCGTCAGGGCTAAAATTTGACATAAAATCTAAATCGTCAAAAAGCCCTTCTATCTCTGGATAGGTTAAATATTTAACAGTGTATGTTCCGTCTTCTTTAAACTCTATGTTGCGGTTTATGATTTTATAATTTACTGGCATTTCACCTTTGAAGACATTTTGCACGCGAATGTAATTTGTTAAGTTTTTAACTGGGTACTTTTTATTAGTTGTGGTGATTTCAGTTGAGTTTATCATAGGAATATAATTTGAACACAATTCACGAATTGAATATTTGCTTAGATAAATAAGTTCTTCAATATTTTTATTGCCTTCTATGCTTGAAACGGTTTCTGCAGTTAAATCTTTAAGCGTGTTTATATCATCGTTTAGCCCTAAAAGCGCACAACTACTCATTATAATATCTATCAGTTTCATATTTCTCCTTTTTTTATCAAGTGTTATTGTTTTAAAACGTCCTTCACACTTTCATTTAATTGCAAGAAAACGCGGGATTTTTCCGCGTTCTCATGCAGTTTATTTTCATTTTCAATTTCACATAAAATTTCTTCAATGTTTTTAGATTGAGTTTTATAAACAAAATCTAATGTACGCTCATCAAGTGTGTTATAAGGAATAGTTACACAATATGTTGAGCCTTGTTGGCTACTATTGTGTATTTCGTAATTTTCTTTTGATGTGTTATACACTATAAAATAATCTCTGTCTATATATTTAATTCGTTTTGCGATGTTGTACACATCATTTTCAATTACTATCACTTTAACTCCTTATTTTAACCTTCTGAACCTGAAACAGTTGTGTGAACAAATGGGTTAGTTACGGTTGATTTAATTTTTGTGAATTTTGCTTGTCCGTTTGGTTGGTCGCAAATTAAATCTGCGTATTTAACAAGCGTTGCAGTGTATGCTGGATATCCTGCTTTTTGGCGAAGTATCTTTCCTCCTTCACCTTCTATCCATTCCCAATCACAAAGTTGATGAAGAGTGAATTTTGAAGTGTCGAGCATATAAAGTGTGCCGTCTTCAATAAACCTATCTGAAACAACTGGAATACCATTGAAAGTGATTGCTTTATATCCGCCTTCCAAAACTGTTACATCAATGTTTCTTCTATAACAAGCAAGGTATTGTTGGTAAGCACGTTTTGTGCCTGCACCACATGTGATAAAGTCAATGTTTGAACCAGTGTTTTCTTCTAAGAAGTCAACAGCGGTTTGCAACACATCGTCGCTAATTTCTTGCTCTGTGTCGCTAGTGTATGGAGTTAACCATTTGTTGTTTGCACGATTTAGCCCATATAATGTTTCGCTAGTGCCAAAAATTGCACCTAAACCTGTGATTTCGTTATCCTTACTTCCTTGAACATAGAAAACGTCACCAGATGTCATTGTTGAAGGTGTGGTTGTAAATGTTACTTGTTTTTTAGTTCTATCAACGTAAGATATTCTAAGCCCTTTATTTGCAGTGATTGTTCCAGTTGAAGAATAAACGTCAACCACCATTCCTTCGATAAGATTTTTAACGCTATCCATTGTGGCAACACCTGATGCGTAAGAACTAACTTTTCCAACTGCTCCTGTGCCGTCACCATAAAGCATTCTACCAAGGTTGAATTTACTTGATTGCAAAAGCCCTTCCATTTCTGCGTTAAGTAAATCAATAAATGCACCATTTGAGTTAGCGCTAGCCCTTACTGCTTTATCGCTGATTTCTATCGTGCCATAAAGGTTTTTAAGTGTGGTTTTAAATTGAACATAACTATTTTCATTTGCTGTTGGCAAACTTCCAGTTTCTGTTCCTGCGCCCACACCACCATTTAAACCAACAGGCGCAACTTTAATAATTTGTTTTCCGTAAACGTCGCTAGATGATTGTTTAATTTTTGCAAACAATGGGTTTGTGTTTGTGTTTAATTGATTGCATGCAGCCATTAAGTATGCATCTTTAAGCGCGTTTTGTGCTGAATTTAAATCTATCATTTTTTCTCCTTTATTAGTTTACTTTTGTTTAATAATTGTTTTTGCTAGATTTCCTGCCTCACGTATGGTTGTAGGAACTCTTGGCGGTGTGAGTGGAATATTAGACATTCCGCTTTCTACCTTAATTGGAGAATTTTGAGTTATTTTAGATATGTATTCTTTTATGATTTTATCTTTTATCTCTTGGTTAGAGTAAATATAATTGTTCAAAAAATCTTCATCATGCATAAAGCCTTCTGCGTTGTTATAATTGTTTGATATAAGGCGCAGAATTTCGTCTTCCAAATTTGCATTTTCATTTTCTGTTAGAATTGTTTTCAAGTTTTCTTTGAAAGGTCTAACTAATTCAAATTTGTTGGCATAATCTTCCACTCTTTGTTCAATGTCTGCTTTTTTGATGATTTCGATTTCGCGCAAATCTTTTTCATCTTCAAGTTGTGCGAGCCTTTGGCTCTTTTTGGTAAATTCACTTTCTAAATTGTTGTACGCTTGAAGCAGACTTTCAGCGTCCTTAAATTTACCTAAATTTTCTTTGTTGGAGCCTAAATAGTTAGGTTGTTCCAAATCTTCCATATTTTTCTCCTTTTTGTTTTTTAATTTTTATACTTTAAATTTTTAATAAGAATTTTTTAATTTTTTTAAAAATTTAACTAAATTTTTTCATTTTCTTTAATATTTTCTTCTATTTTTTCACTATTTAAAAATTTTTTATGTTCTTCAATGTGGCTTAGCAATTTATCTCGAATTTCTTTATAGTTAATTTTCTTTTTTATTGCCCCACCTAAAATATAGGCGGAATGTTCGTCTATGTGAATTTGGTGGTCGTCGATTGGAAGAATTTCAAGTTGAGAGTTGCTTGCGCTTGCTTGAATATTTTCTTCTTGCGCACGATTTATATTTAAACTTGTTAAATCGACCGTGTTTTCCCACATTCCAAAACCGAGCAAGTCCAAACATTTTTTTCGCATGCTTGGGCTAAAGGTCCCGTTTTGGTCATACATTAGCCCTTCTTTTATAAGGTCCATTAACATGGTGCGACGCTGACCCAAACTTTCAAGTGTGTCAGTTGATGTGTCGAACACAACATCGTCACTGCAAATTTCGTTTTGGTCCCAATAATACATCTGCACGTCTCCACTATCACCACTAATTTTAAGTAGGCGTGGAATAACTGCAAATTGCTTATATAATCTTAGAATAAATTTTGCAACTGTTTTTACAGCCAACTTTGTTGAGTCTATGGCGGTTGATAAACGTGTGTTATCCTGCTCGGCAAGGAGTTCGAGTGCAACACCGGATAGAGTTGTGTATTGCGCGTAACTATCCGTCATCATATCACTAACACCTGCAACTGTTTTAAATTCAGAAAGTAATCGCTCTTCTTCTGTGTTAAAATCAATGGTCATTTCTGGGTTTTGCATTATTTCCGGCACTTTACTACCCTGCCTATAAACAAGCACTTTACCAGGTGATAAACCATCGAGTTCAAGAGACTCAGTGTCCACACTACCGTCTTCCACAGCAAGCACATTCATAACCGCACGGTTAAAATATTCGTGCTTTCTGTTTCTTACTGCGTTGTAGGCGCGTTGAAGCGGAATAAGCCTATCAACCACACTAACACCAAAGAAATTGCCCGGCATATAGTTTGAAACTTGCTTTACAAACGGAAAAGTGCGTGTGCCAAGTTCATTGTTGATGTAAGGCAAATCGCCGTCAAATAATAATTTGTCGCTCGCAACAATTGTTAGCCTTCCATTTGGGTGTTTTTTGCTTGGTCTTTCATAACGTTCTATCACGATTGCGTGGTTAGATAGTTCAATGTTTGCAACCTTATTTATGTGTGCGTTATAGCCAAGTCCACCCAAGTTGTTTGCAAAACTATCAAGTGAAAATGAGTTAACTGCTTCAGGTTCAATAACAACATTCCATTCGCTCTTAATCTCGTCCACATCAACTGCACGCGCATGAATTATACTTTTCATATCTTCGATTTGTTCGCATGCAAGGTTATCTGGAAAAATTTCAAATGGTGATATAACTTCAATTTCAACGTCGCCTTCTTTTACGCTGTTACCTTCTTCGTCAACCGCAACCATTTTGCCTGTGTTTGTGTTCCACACCACCTTATAAAATGCTGTGCCACAAATTTCGCTCCAAGTGGTGGCTTTCTTTTCTATATCGGTTAAATTTAGCCTATTTGAAACGGAATTTAAAATTTCCTTGCTAAGTTTTGCGCTTTCAATATCGCTTTCTTCACTGCTTGCTGGAACAACTGTAACACGCGGTGTGTTTCCTATAATTTTAGATATACGTGTTTCTACAATTGGTGCTATGTGATTAAAAACTTCTTTTTCTTGCCAAAAATATTGTTTTTCGTCTTCTCTCACTGTTCCATTGCTTGCTAAATAACTATACTGGTTTCCCATCATAAAGTTGATGTTTAATTGCCATTGCGCTTCTAAACTTCGGCGCGCTTCACGTCGAGATATGTAGTCGGCACGCACAAAGTCGACAATTTTATTATTCGATTTCATCTTTTCCCCCTTTTTTATAAATTGGTTTTATACTTTTTGGTTTAACAAACTTTCCAATTTCTCCATATAATTCATTTAAACAATTTGAACATAAATAAACATTTCCGTCAAATATGAAACGTTTATTTACAATCACATAGTCGCATAAATTATTGCAACCGCTTGCGTCGCACTTAACGCGCGTTTTTGCTTTCTCAACTATCATTCTCTTTCTCCTTATTTTCTTCCATTTCCTTTAATTCTTTTAATAAACGCAACTTTTCACGATGTAATTCTTCATCTGTCAGTGCGTTATAATCTGTTTCTTCACCACTTAGTTTTTGAAATATGAGTTTCATTAGGTCTGGATTTGGTGGTATTGTTTTTTCGGTAACTTTCTGTTTAACCATTACCATTGAGTTTGTTTCTTCGTCTAACACATATTCGCTAGTGGTTTCTTTACATGTTGACCCTGTTAGGCAACGTTTTAATGCGTTCAATGTTTCTTCGTCAAACACAATTATTCATTTCGCCTCCTTAATCTATGCGCACGAATTAACCGCTCCTTTTCAAGTTGAATTATGCTCTTTTCTTCTGGTGGACGTTTATTTTCGGGGCGCGACATTATGTAATACCTAAGTTCGTCCATACTATGGTCGTCTTCCTTGATAGGACTTTCACCTTTCCCCCAGCGATAGGCTTTAATTTCACGAATTAAATTCGTACAAGTGTTAAATATGTATAATTTTGTGCTACCGTCCGCGCTTTTTAGATATGATTTCACACGTTGAATGCCTGTGAACACGTCTTTATTTACATTAGTGTTCACCAAAATGCCATAATCATAAAACAAATCGGCAACACTTCTACTGCTGGCAAGCGTGGTTTGATTTGCCGCACTATCAATAAGCGCGTTTATCATTCCGTTAGACGCTCTATGCCAATTTAATCTCTCACTTATCTCACTAATTTTCGCGCTATGATACGCAATATCTTTATCTCTATCGTAATGCTCTGCAACAACATACACATTTCCGTCATAATCAACTGCGTACCAGTGGCACGAAAGTGGGTTTTTAAACCCTGGGTCGATTGAGAGTTTATCTTGCCAATCAAATGGCACATCAAAAGGTTCTATCACATGAATTCGCTCGTCAAATTCTGGATAAACTCGTCCGCCAACGTCCATAAATTCACCATACTCGCGCGAACGAAGTTCATCAGCCGACATACTCGCTTTCATAGACTGCTTTGCTTCGTTACTTATATATGGGTTATCATCCCACGTCATAAATATGCACCAGATGTTTTCGTCGTCAAATTTGTTTAGGTAAATTTCATCATACACAAAAGTCATTCCTTTTAGTGGTGTCATAGTTGCAAAAATGTCGCCATTTTTATCCAGCACGCGCATTCTGCATTCCATATAAATATCATGCGGGGGTTCTTCGTCAAACCAAACATAATCTAGGCTTGTACCTTGAAACTTTTCTCGCCCTTGGTCGCAACTCTTAAAACCAATTTTACTAACTGTGCCAAACACGTTTTTTACTAAAATATAGTCAATCACGCCGTTTGTGTAATTATCTTTTCGTCCGCTTATCATAACAACGTCGACTATCCAATCAGGGTTTAGGTAGTATAGGATTTTGCTTTGCGCCACGTCGCGTTGCACTTGTTGGGAAAGGCTAACCACCCAACCAGTTGTTGCGCCTGTCATCTTTCTATATGGGTGATTTCCGCGTGCCATATATACCACTTCCACCGCCCCACATTCAGTTTTACCGCTTCTATTTCCGCCAAATACCCATCTATTCTTTTTTAAGCATTTGTGAAACTGCAACTGTTTTAGATGTTTCACTTCACCTGAATTATATTGCTTTAAGTGATTTTTGGTTTTGCGTTCGATTTCAATACGTTCAATTTTTAAAATCTCTTCAACTATGTTCATTTTGCATTATATTTACACCATAAAAAGTTAAAAATGGCTAAAACTTGCCAAAATATTGAAAAAAATTTGTGATAAAATTTTAATATGTTAATTTTGATATTAATATTATTTTCAATTCAAAATCCATTTACGATTTCATACGCTAGCACGTATGACACATACTTCGCGCGCGTGATGTACGAAGATGTTTATTTATATAAAACGCCTGTTGATATAACCACTTATGACAATGTAATGTTTGTAATTCCTAAAACTTATTTTGTGGAATTAACAGAAGATGCAAACACAGATTTTTTTAAAGCAAACTATCTTAACTTTACTGGATATGTAAAAAAAGACCAGGTGCAAACCATTGAAGGACGCCCACAAAACCCATATTTAACTGACGAAAGTTTTAGAGTGTACAACGATTTAAGCCGTGACCTTAGAAGTGAACCCACCACAATAAATGGTTCGGATACTCAAATCGCGTACATACCATTACTATGCAGAGATTTAACATTTTATGGAATAATTTATGGCGAAACTAAGATTGAAGGTCGCACCAACGTTTGGTATTATTGCAAATACACAGCCGACCAGGAATACTACGGCTACGTTTATAGTGATTATTGTGACGAATTCAACTACGCTGAAATTCCTGAAAACACAGAAGAAGTAACCTACATTCCATATCCAGAGTTTGGAAAGGTTGAAGAGAACAAGGATATTGCCCTTCCAACCGAAAGCAAAACAACCACGCTTGTTATCGCAATTTTATGTGTGCCTGCACTTATATTTGTGTTTATGATATTAAAAAGTTCCAAACTTATTAGTGATAAAAAAAGTGGTCAAAAAGAAGTTAAAGATTTTTAAACCTTTAACTTTTTTAGATTAAATAGAAATCACTCCATTTTTAAAAGCCATTCTTCGTTCTTTAACTTCCTGCTTAACATTTGCTATCCACTCTTCGTTTGTTAAAATTTGCGTTAATTTATCAATATATTTAGAATTATTTAAAGTGTCTGCTAAATTTTTAAACGCTCGCTCTATTTTTCTAAAAGCCGTGCGTTCTTTAAAATGCAGTACCGCACAAAACTCTTCCATACTTATTGAATAATTCATTTTTACATATAAAATCTTTTTATCTTCTTCATTTAATCTACTAATCGCATTGTCAACTATAATTTTAAAGTTAATTAGTTGATTTTTTCTCGCCATTAAATCAATAATATTATTACATACATCTACTGCCGAATATTCGTATGTATTAGTGCTAAAACAATATGCGTGATTTTTAATAAAAATATCAATAGCATTACATTTTTTATTTAATAATCTATACACTTTAACTATCGCTTCACTATCAAAAATATCAATCATATTCACCCCTAAAATCAAAAAAAAGTATATTCTATGATTTGTCGAAAAGTCAAGTATATATGTCATTTTTTTACAAAAATATTGCCAAAAACGGCACATTTTCGTTTGTTTTATGTCAAATTTTCGAACATTTGTTTTATTTTGTAAAAAAATCAGCGTAAGAAACTGGTGAATTTTTAATCTTTTTCATAAATAAAAATATTATATAAAACTTTTAATATTTAACGAATATTTTAAACTAAACTAATTTTTATTAAATAAAACTTAATTAAAGTAATATTCTTTTATATGTTAAAAGCATAAGGCTAACTTCAATTTTTATCTTAAATCTTTTGCGTCTAGCTCTAAATGTAAAAAAGGGTTATTTAATGCACTTGACACGCATCTAAATTTTTTATTGTTTTCCCAAATTTTCTTTAATTGATCAAAATTTTTATCCACATCTTTCATAAGAGAAGCAAGGTGATCAAGCTCTTTTAAGGTGCTTTGTTTTAATTTTGGTAATTTTTCTTCTCCATTTTTGCCATACAAAAAAACAGGTAAAGTTACATAGTTTATCTCATCATGAAATAGCGCATGAAAATCCATTAATAAACTCCACGCAAAAGTGTCATCTCCCCAATGCTTTGTTCCATTCAGATAGTTTTCTTTATTTTTTAGTTTGTTTTGACGCATAAGTAGCCATGCATCTGCCGCCCAAATAAAAGCCTCATCAGGAAAATTACAAATATTAAAATTCTTACTTTTAACGTTAGCTTGCGAATCAACATTTATCCATTTCTTGAAATTTTTATCGTAATACTGAACTATCCAATGGTCTACTATTTTATCATCATACAAATAAGGCGCAAAACCACTACGACAACGACAAGGAATACCTTTTGCTTTTAGTATTGAAGCGTATAAAACAGAAACATATCTACATGTGATAATGAGTTTTTTATTGGGATCTTGACTTATTTTTATAAAAGGGTTTTTATTGTTATTTATTCTAATTAGTTCAGATGTCATTGCGGTTGCAGTTAATAACACGTCATCTAAACAGCGATAATTTTGCCATTTATATTTTAAATTATTGTTGTTTTTATTTTTATTTAGAAATGAGCGATATAACGACATTTTATGAATATGTTGCTTATTTACAATCTCTCTTAGTTTGTATATATCATCTGGTAATGAATTGTATAAATCTTTATAAGGTCCGGCATCTGTATACATTCCCGTTTTTAAAAAATGTGTGATTATTTTATTATTCATAGTATTTCTCCAACATTTACTTACAATTTAATTATACAAATTTAAAATATAAAAGTCAAAAAAATTATTATTTATAATTTTAAAACCTTATTGCTTAAAATATAAAAAAATTATAAATTAATTAAAAAATTTTAAAAAAATAAAAGGATTTTATTTTAATACTTTTTATCCTTTTATACTTATAAAAACAAACGAATTTAAGTGTTTAACTATAACACATTTTCGTTTTCAATTAATGCCACTGTTGAAACTGAAACTTCATATGCTATTTTCTTTATCGGAATGCTAAGTTCAGCACTTTGTTTTGAATATTCCCTGCTTTGTATTCTTCCGCTAATTTGAAGGCGTGAGCCAACTGGAATTTTTCTAACAAACTGAGCATTTTTACCCCATGCGATACATGGAATATAATCTGATTTATCAAAATTTCTATTAACCGCTAATAAAACGTCGCATATTTCACGCATAAATGGTGTTGTTCTATAAATAGGTTCTTTACAAATATACCCTGACAATTCAACCACGTTTGGATTTGCCACATTATCCCAATCGCATAGTTCTTTACAAAAAACCGATAAAATAAGCTTACTTTTTCCGTCTTCTAACTTATTATGGCTTCTAAATTGACCACGAAGAGCGAGCTTTTCACCCTTTTTTATATTGCTGTTATCTAGCATCTTGCTCGATATGGTAACAGGTATTAAATCATCTTGTCCGCTAAGCCTAGCAACGCGTAAAGTAAAAGAATAAAACTGTTCGTCCATTACATCATGGTCATGCACTGGCTCGCCATCTACAATGCCTTGCAAATAAACTTTGTTATTATTTATTAAATCGTAATTCATTTGTGTCTCCTTAATTTTTTATTTGAATTCCTTGTGTGTTTATTGTAAAATTTTCATAATATATCAGTTCACCAATAGGCACAACCGACATATTTTGTGTTTTAAAATGTTCTAAGGTCATTTTAAGACCTTCAATTATATTATCTGAATTATTGTGAAATAAAACTATACTACCGTTTGTTGCGCGTTCAATCACTCTGCCTGAAAGTTCACCAGCACTTAAGCCTTTCCAATCAAGGCTATCTACGCTCCATTCAATACAACTTAAACCTAATTCGTCGCACACTTCAATTAAATCGTTATTGTAATAACCATACGGGGGACGAAATAGTTTTGGCGTGTAATTTGTTAACTCTTCAATCATTTTCATATTTTCGCTTAATTCTTGTTTGATTTCAGAGCGTGACAATGTGCGCATATCGGGATGTGTCATAGAATGAATTCCAATTTCAAAGCCATTGTTATAAATTTCTTTAACCATGTCCGGATACTTTTCTATCCAAAACCCAACTAGGAAAAACGTTGCTTTAACATTGTACGAATCACATATTGCCATAATCTCACGCGTTTTATCCGCGCCCCATGCTGCATCAAAAGATATAGCAAGTTTATTTTCACTTGTTTCAACCGCATAAATCGGCAATAATTTTGTTTTAACGTTTAAATAGGTTGCGCTTACAGGTACACCAGCCAAGTTTAAACCAGTTGCTATAGCAACAAGCACACATGCAACTATAACAAGTAGAAGTGTTTTTTTAACAAAAAGCACCTTCATAGATATCTACCACCTTATACTATCATTATCAATGAAAAATTAAAAATAAATATCACTAAAAATTAATGCAAAATAAATAATAATTAATCGAAATAAATATCAAAATGTCGAAATTTATGTTTTATAAATAAATTAATGAAAAATAATAAATAAAATATTTAAAATTATTAAAAAAATACTATTTTTACTATAAACTGACAAATTTAATTAAAAATATAAAAAATAAAAAAATTAGGAAATTAATCCTAATTTATTTTTTATTTATTTAAGATAAATATTTATAAACATCTTTTAATATGTTCTAAAGCGTTTTTTTCAAGGCGACTTACTTGTGCTTGTGAAATACCAACTGAATCACTAACTTCCATTTGTGTTTTGCCAATAAAATAACGTAGATTTAAAATTTGTTTTTCGCGTTCGTCTAACTTGTCTATTGCGTCCAATAAATCGGTATGATTTATCCATTTTTCTAATGAGTGTTCGGTGTCGGCAATGTGTTCGTCAAGGCGCATTTCGTCGTCGCCGTCTGTGCGAATTGAATCGTCAAGGGATAGCGGTGTTGAAATCGCGTCAATAGCATCATACACTTCACGAATTGTTAAATTAAGGTCGGTTGCAACTTCTTCAAGTTTCACTTCGTCGCTTCTATTCTCTTGCAACTTTTCTCTACTTTTTAAAACCAGGTATGCTGTATCTCTAAGGCTTCTAGAAACTCTAAGTGCGGAAGAATCTCGCAAAAATCGCTTAATCTCTCCTACTATCATTGGCACAGCATAGGTTGAAAATTGAACGTTTAGGCTACTATCAAAATTATCAATCGCCTTCATAAGCCCAACACAGCCAACTTGGAAAATGTCGTCCATATTTTCTTTTGAACTAACAAAACGTTGTGCCAAACTTAAAACAAGGCGCATGTTGCAATATATATAATAGTCTTTCGCCTGTTCGTCGCCTGCTTTTATTCTCTTTAAGTATTCCGCACTCTCTTGAGACGACAATTTTGGAAGGCTACTTGTGTCAACTCCGCAAATATATACTCGTCTAGACATATTTACCCCTTTTATAAACGTCATAATTGTCATATTTATAAAAATTGAAACTTTCATGGCGTTTGCAGATAAACATATTGTGCCTTAGTTTAAAATTTTTATGCGAAAAAAGTTAAAATACCCAAAATAATACAAAAAATTACATAATTACATATAGACTTCAATTTTTAGCATAGCAAATCACGGTTTTTTAATTGTATAATCAAGGCATGACAATTTACATAGAAAGTTTTTTAATAGAAAATGTAGTTATAAATTTTTGTTTGATGCGGTTAGTGTACATAACCACTAAATCTAAAACTAACACTTTTAGATTGATACTTGCATCCATAATAGGTGCGATTTCAAGTGTGTTATGTGTTTATTTTTTAACTTCCAACATCATTTTAAATATATTAAAATTATTAACAGCAGTGATTATGATTATTATTGCATTTAACTGCAAATTTAAAACGTTTTTATTTAATTTTATACTGCTTTTTGCCTACACTTACGCCCTTATGGGCGCTATCACAAATCTATCTGGAAGCAGTTACGTAACAAGTTTTGGAATTGTAACTTCTAGTAAAATTAGTCTATTTGCTGTATCAATATTCGTTATAATCTTAACTTACATATTTGAAATAGCGTTTAAACACATTAAATTTAAAATTAAATCTAACAACCTTATTTACCCTATCACACTAATAGATAATGGCAAAAAAATTAAAATAGACGCCTATTTGGATACTGGCAATTTACTAAACGTGGCAGGTGAACCAGTGATAGTTGTGGACGTTAACGAAATTTTAAAACTTAAACAAATAAATTTAATTGACCTTTATTTATCAAATTCTGAAAATGTCGCAACTAAAACAGTGTGTGGTAACAACAATTTAAAGATATTTAAAATTGATAGTATGCAAATTAAAATAGGAAAAGTTATAAAAAATTATAAAGAACAATTAGTTGCCGTAAATCTATCCAACACGTTTAAAAACACTAATTATAAGGCACTACTTTCACCACTACTATTATGATAGTAAAACATCTAGTTTTACTTTGGAAAAATTTTATTGAAACACAATTAAAAGCAAAAGCACACTTTATTCTAAATAAATTTAAGCGTTTATTACTTTTCATATTTTTACATATTAAAAGGAGCAAATATGTTTAAAAAATTTATAAATAAAATAAAAACATTTTTTAAAAAGTTATTTAAACGAGATTTTTTATCACCTGAAAGCATTGTAAACTACATATTCTCAGCAGAAAGTTTACCAGAACCATTGCCTGCAGACAAAGAAAGTTCACTTGTTCGCGCTTTTCAAGACGACCACGATTTATCAGCCAAATCTGAGTTAATTGAACACAATTTACGACTTGTTATGTACATTGCTAAGCGTTTTGAAAGCAATAAATTGGACATGCAAGATTTGGTTAGTGTTGGTTCTATTGGCTTAATTAAAGCGGTGGATAGTTATAAATTGGACAAAAATATAAAACTTGCGACCTATGCTAGCCGTTGCATTGAAAATGAAATTTTAATGTATTTAAGAAAAGTGAATAAAAGCATAAACGATTTAAGCCTAGACGACTCACTTTCAAGCGACGACGACGGCAACAATTTAACTCTCGCAGAGATTATTCCAGACGAACGCATTGCGTATGACCAAATCGAATTAAAAGACCAGAAAAACTACCTTATGGAGTGCATTTCAGAGCTTAACGAACGTGAAAAGAGGATAATGTGTATGCGTTATGGTTTATGCGGTTATGACGAACTAACGCAAAAAGAAGTGGCGGATAGTATGAACATTTCTCAAAGTTACATTTCCCGCCTAGAAAAGAAAATTTTACACAAATTAAAAAAACAAATGCAAAACAATATGTAAAAAATAAAAGCCTTTTGCGCTTTTTATTTTTTAAATATTATAGTTATAATTTACTTAATAATATTAGCCACCTAACATTACATTCAAATCGTTACTAAAAAATATAAACTTTCATTACAAATAAATTTTACTTATTTATTTTTTATATTTTGTCAGTTTCTATAGATTTAAATTTTTTAATGAAATGCCGTTTAACATAAGTTCCACATCGTCGTTATACATTATATATTCTTTTACAACACTATCACGATAAGTTTGGTTTGGAACTTCAACGCTATAAACCTGAGATAAAACTAACAACTTATATTCATAACCATTTTTTTCTATTGAAATGGTATGATAATAATGCCTATCACCCACCGTTGTACGAAGTTGACCAACGATTACTGGTATACCCTTTTGCAACATTTCCGCGCTAGTTTTTTTGGTGATTTTAAAAAATTTTAAGGTTGTGTCGCTATCTAATTTCTTATTTTTCAAATATAATTCATTATCATTCTTACTACAAAAAGCAACCAAATAAATTTTTTTATCTTCAAGTTTAATAGATTTTTTATTTGAACATATAACTTTTGGATAAACATCTAACACTGCTAATTGCTTTTCATACAATTTGCTAATCTCTTCATCATAACGCATTATCATATCTATCATTTCTAATGTAACTCTCATTTTATACCTTCTTTAAATATATTTTAATTTAACTTTATTTTAATTTAACAACAAGTCGATTATAACATAAATATAAAAAATGTCAATAATCAACATAAAATTAATTTTAATATTTAATATAATTGTATATCAAACAAAACTTAAAGTATGATAAATAGTATTGTGCATTTTTTATTGTACAAAACATTTAAATAAAATAAAAAAATCTCGGTGGGTTAGACCGAGATTTTTAATATCTATATCCAATAAGTACTAAGTTTTTTAATTTTAAGTGTTACCACTGATTTTAACGTGTTTACTCACTTACACTAATTCAGACCGAAACTGTATGTTTTGGTCAGTCGACTTTAAAGAATAACTCTTTAAAAGGAGGTGATCCAGCCGCACCTTCCGATACGGCTACCTTGTTACGACTTCACCCCAGTCACCAGTTTTACCTTCGGCAGCTGCCTCCCTTGCGGGTTAGCCCACTGACTTCGGGTACCCCCGGCTCCCATGGCGTGACGGGCAGTGTGTACAAGACCCGGGAACGCATTCACCCCGACATGCTGATTCGGGATTACTAGCAACTCCGTCTTCGTGAGGGCGGGTTGCAGCCCTCAGTCTGAACTGGGCCCACTTTTTTGAGGTTTGCTCCACCTTACGGTATTGCGTCTCTTTGTGGTGGGCATTGTAGCACGGGTGTGGCCCAAGGCGTAAGAGGCATGATGATTTGACATCATCCCCACCTTCCTCCGTATTATCTACGGCAGTCTCGTTAGAGTGCTCAACTAAATGTTAGTAACTAACGACAGGGGTTGCGCTCGTTGCGGGACTTAACC
>DWVI01000006.1 GCA_019120295.1 Candidatus Onthoplasma faecipullorum
AAATCTGCTATATTTATTATTACTGAACTGCCTGTATATCCCCATGTATCTGTTGCTGAGTTATATGTTAAATAATATGTAATACCGTTGTACCTAAACTGTATAGAATATCCTGTTATTCTATAACCATATTTAAATATATAGTATGCACCATTTGCATTACTTGGCAATATCTGTGAGCTATTAGTTAATAAGGTTTTGAAATATGCCCTATCTGACATCGAAAATCCAGTAGCTCCATTTTCACTTGTCATGAATGGGAAATTATAGTATGGATTGCCATATTTTATGTATAAAGTTAATGACGTATCGCTGTCTACTCTAACTGACGGACTGTCTGTTCCTCTACTAACTCCTCCTACTCCATAATAGTTGGTTGGATTAGATAAATTATTCCAAATATTAGAATTACTATTAGTGTCTGTGGCATCTATATTTACCTGATATGTGTTAGACCACCGTGCAATAACAAATGGTGTGTCAACGTCTCCCCAACTTCCTGTTGCAAGGTTCGAAATTGTATAAAAGGTTCTGCCATTCAATGCTGTAATTTGTCCCGTAACGTCAAATATCCATACTGATCGTTCCATAACTGAATAAATATTGAAAACATCATGTGACGAACAACTAATTTTTCTAATTGTTAGAATATTATCTACACATGTATAACCATAGAACTCACCTGTCGCCGTAGATGAATTGTAATTATCTCCCAATCTATTACCGTCATATTGCAGAATATATCCATCAAATACATATGTATAGTATTGATTTGCGATAGTAAAATTTTGCTTAACGTAGCCAATCATCCATGCTCCAAATGATTTTACATCTCCGTCAATCATTATATCTGAAGGGACATATTCATTATTCATTAAATCTATATCTTCTGATAAATATGTAAATTCCACATTTGAATTATTACCTAAGTCTTGTCCATTGTATCCACCAAATAATGGCATTGTATATAATTCTAACTCGGGCAATACATATACGTCTATAATCGAATTAACTAGAATTATTGGAATATCGACGCTTTGATCATGATTGAGATAAATAACATTATCAATATTTCCGTCTATAACATAAGCCCACTTTACATATGAATCCACCCACTGTTGATATATGTTAGCAGGTAATATAGTGTTTAAATCACCATGTTCAACTGTAAAACCGCTAAGTTCCCATAAATCGTTTGTGTTAGGTTTTATGTAAACATATTCTTCAGTTACTGTAAATGAAACTGAATCTCTTGATGATTCGCCACATGCAACATCGTCATCGTTAATACCATTAAAATTTAATTTAACTGTAATTTCTTTGTCAACAAACATAGGTGTTGCAAAAGCATCAAAATTAAATTGAAGATATTCACCAACTGGTCGCATATTATTATAATAATAACCATAATTTGTGAATATTAAATTACCAACATTCCAAACACAACTTAACATACCAGGCACATCAACAATCTCTGCATATATGGTAGCATTATTATATTCGCTCATATTATATTCTTCAGGACCATCAGTATATACATATAGTTTATTGCCGTATGAAGAATACACTACATTTTTTATTAAACTATACATAATACGCACATATTCATCTCCTAAGTTATACTTAGAGTATGCCTTGCCTGTTATATAAGTACTGTCATACCACCACGTTAAAGTGTATTCATAAATACCATTAGATGATTGAGTTAAGTTTCCTAAATCATACATACCAGTTGAAAACAATAAAAGATTCAAAGGGTCATCAGTTTCAATATATTCAATTGTTAAAATTGGTATAGTAGAAGTATTATTTTTGCTTATATATGTTTCACCAGCCAAGGCTAAGTTACTAGATTGCCAAACATAATCACTATTTGTATAAACATCAATTTCGATGGTTTCGTCAGGTGAAAAAGCTCTTGGTAAACAAAATGCTAAATAACAATATAAATTTGAAGATGTAGAATCCCATACTAATGCTCCGTAATCTACACCTAATTCTACATTATGGTTAGAATTATTATAAGCTGTATTATCTATAAGATCAGCACTTATCGGAATGTTGCAATTTCTTATTATTAAATCTTCACAAAATATACGTAAAATAGGATAAGAATAATCAGAAATGGTAGGCAAATACCATATTGAATCGCTATCCTTATTAAGTTTGCTATCAATACTGCTCCAGTTGTTTGATGTAGTAGATGTCGTAATCTGGATATTTGAATTTGAAAGAGATGCAGACCAACCAGATGTATTTGATAAATTTGACGTATAGAAGGAAGGAGCAGTAGGTATGTTATAATCAGTTAAATTTGAATCATTATAACCTAAATATTTTAAAGTATTGCTATAATCGTCATACGTTGTGCCATAGCCTATTTGCGGTTTACTTTCTCCGCCATCTTGAATCTCTATCTCATCAACATCAATCATGTTGTAATTAATCGAGTTATTTATATTTAAGCCACTAATGAAATTCTCTACAACAGCATCACTATATGGATAAGATAATGATAATTTTGAACCGTTAAATTGAATGTTGTTACTAATTAAATCTCTCGAACATTTGTAATCGTAATATAAGGTTTGGTACCACAAATTCTCATAGGAGTCAGATGAAGAAACAAAATCTATTCCGTAATCGTATAAAATTCTAGTGTATAAATTGCGAGATCTATTTAAATTTACCACATAATTATTCCCAGTGTTATTGTACAATAAAACTGTGATTTTCTGTCCACCATTGGTTGGAAATGAACTATAAACAGTAGCAGAACGATTTACTAAACCTAGACCAAAAGGTCCATTAAAATAAGCATATGTACCGGCGATAAACCCTGCAAAAATTGGGTGCGAAGAAACATAAAAATTTCCAGAAGTGTGTCTTGAAAAGCCCGGTGAAATTCCATTCGGAGTTGTATAGTTATATACAAATCCCGACATTGAAACAAAATTATTATGTAATGAAACAACCTGTGGTGTATCAATTGAAGCCCCAAGAATGCCTCCCAAATATATTCCATTTAAGGTCGTTCCATTCCAATAATCTCCAATATAATTGTAGGTTAAAATTATTCTACCGCCTATAAAGTATGAATTACCAATTTCAACTGCCATTTCGCTAACACCGACTATTCCACCAAAAACCACGTATCCCTCAGTTGCCGTAGCATCTGCTCTACCTTGAACTGAGCAATTTCTAATCGTGAGTTTATTATTTAATGACCAATCCAAATATGTTTGATAACCAGATGAACCATTACACCAACTGTGATAACCTACTAAGCCACCCACTGCTTGTAAATCTTGATAACCGCTCTCAGTTGCACTGATATCCATATCAACTACTTGGCAATTTTCAATAGTTGTATTTCCTCTTGTTAAACCAACCAAAGAGCCAACACTATTTGAAACAGCATAACTACTATATAGTTCACTATCTCCCCACTGAACTTGACGTGTTCTTAATGTTATAGTAACACCGCTCAACATTAAATTTTTTATAACTGCACTATCTACCCCACCAAATAATCCGACTGGTCTTTCGCAAATGCTATAATAATTAGAATTGTCATGATATTCCCAATATCCAATATTATTACCACTATCAATTGTGTTATCAATAGTTAAGTCGTAAATTACGTAACCATTACCATCAAAAGTGCCTCTAAAATAATTATAAGCAAAATTTCCATTGCTATAACGCCCCTGACCAATAGAAACCCAATTTTCAGTTGTTAAATATATATCACTCATCAACGTGATTGTGGCTCCTGCGTAATCTGTACCATTATTGACGTTATCTCTAAATTCTTTTAAACCATCCAAGTTATAAATATTATAACTGTTTTGACCTACTTGATTAAAGTTAGATGACATTGAACTAGTTGTGCCGTTTTCGAATGGATTAGTAATCAACTTATTAGCGGCATTAGTTCGAGCAAAAACGGACGCTGAAACAATAACGCATGCTAAAGTTGCTAAAACTATAATTAAAGTGGTGATTAACTTTTTATTTTTAATATTAGTCATATATCTCCTAATAAAAATATGAACTTATAAGTAGTATAACACTTTTTACATTTTTCTACAAATAATTTATACAAAAAATTAAAACTATTTATAAACTATTTATAAGGGAAATTAGTTGGAATTTATAAGGATAAATAGTTTTGAAAAAAAATAAAATAGCAACAAAAAAAGAGCAGAAAATGCTCTTTTAACCAATCGTTTAAATTTTAATCTATTTATCTTCTTTAACTTTGGCTGCTTTACCAGAAAGATTACGAATGTAATAGATTTTAGCACGTCTAACCTTACCCTTTCTTACAACGATAACCTTATCAATTCTTGGGCTATGAAGTGGGAAAGTTCTCTCAACACCGATACCGAAAGAAATACGGCGAACGGTAAAGGTTTCTTTAATGCCTGAACCTTTTTTAGCAATAACGATGCCTTCGTATGCTTGGATACGTTCTTTATCACCCTCTTTAACCTTAACCATAACACGGACGGTATCTCCAATATTGAATGGGGTGATGTCGGCTCTTAATTGCTCTTTCTCGATTTGGTCGATAATATTTGCCATTTTTACCTCCTAAATTTAACGTTCTTGCATATTGGATAGCAGCGGACCGTTAACAACTTTTGTATTTTAACATATAAAAAAACAATTTGCAACCCTTTTTTATAAAATTATGCAAATTGTCTAAAAATTTAGTATTGGTTAAAAGACTTACACCTTTTAAAGGCTTTATAATATAAGTTGGAAAACATAGAATATCGATTTAAGTTTTAATAGACTTATTCTACCTAATTCTTACATCTTTGTTAAACACTTAAACCATCGCTAAGTAATCTATTAAAAGCACTAACAGTTTTTTCGTCACCATGAGCATTAATTGCATTAGACAACGCATAACACGATTTTTCGCTCATATATTTGACAAATGTTTTGTAGAAATAATAGCCAATATCCGCCCTACCTTCTTTGCAACGTTTTACAACATAAGCAACTTCTCTCTCTACCATTTCTTCCGCGTCCTTAACTTTGTTTAGGTTAACCATGAACTTAACTCTGCTTTGAAGGTATGCTAAATCATATATTTCTTCCATAACACGCTCCTATTAAGTTACGATTATATTAGCATAAAGCAGTGAAAATGTCAACCTTACACGTAAATGGGTGGCTTTATTGAGTATTACTTTATCATATTAAAAAACGAAAATTTAAACTCTAATAAAATTAGAATTTGCTAATTTATAGGTGATTTGATTAGTTAATTTTATAATTTTTTAATCTTAATAAATAAAAAGTGGACAATAAAAATTTTTTATATAAAGACAAATTTACTAACATTTTTTATAACTCTACAAAATTTAGAAGGCATTTTCTATATGAATTATGTCTTCGTCTGTATCCCCTAAAATGGAAACAACATCAAATCTACATGGTGAATTTAATTTTTTTATTTTCATTAAATAGGTGGTTGCAACATTTCTAATTTTTTGTTGTTTCTTATAATTTACCGCTTCAAGTGGGTCACCAAATCCGCGTGACATACGAGTTTTCACTTCAACAAAGACAATTGTATTACCCTGCTTTGCAATGATATCAATTTCACCTATTTTATTTTTGTAATTCCTTTCAACAATAGTATAACCCTTATTTATTAAATAATTTGAAGCAATTATTTCGCCACGCGTTCCGTATGTATTCTTTTGCACTCTTCTTCTCCTATTATATTTTTTAGAAAGGACAATCTATGAATTGGAGTAATTCCATAAGTTTTAATCGCTTCTATGTGCTTTTTAGTGCCGTAACCAACATTATTTTCAAAATCGTAATACGGAAAAACTTTTGCATAATCTTCCATCATTCTATCTCTATAAACCTTGGCAACAATCGAAGCGCACGCTATTGCATAACTTGTTGCGTCGCCCTTAATTATAGACATTTCACGTGGACAGATACCCAATTTTACTGCATCAATTAGTAAAATATCCGGTTTAATTGTAAGTTTAGAAACACTTTCTTTCATGCATTCAATAGTGGCATTTAAAATGTTAATTTCGTCTATTCTATCCTGATTTCTAATAGATATTGAAACCGCTTTTGCTTTTGATAAAATAATATCATATAATTTTTCGCGATTTTTCTTACTTACTTTTTTGCTATCATAAACACCATCTATCATTTCGGCATATGGCATAATGACGCACGCCGTAACAACAGGCCCTGCAAGTGGGCCACGCCCAACTTCGTCTATCCCTGCTATGCTTTGAGTTGTTGCATCTAACAGCGATAAATCATATTCGAATAAAGGTTTTGTGTTAATCATATGTCCTTCTTATGTTTTTTCGTTTTAAATTCAATAACTTATTTTTTTAGTTTTGTTTAATATTAAATTAGAATTTTTTATAGAATAATTTATTTAAACAACTTTTAACATATTTGTTGTTTTATTCTAAAAATATTTTGCCAAGTTTACCAGACCTAAAATCGGTTAACAGTATTTTACTCGCACGCTCCAAATCAATTTCTCCGCCTTTAATTAAGCAACCACGTTTTTTACCTATTTCTTTTAAAACATCAATTGATAGTGTGTTGGCATCATAATTCACGCAATATTTAGTTGATAGAATGGCATTGTTTATTGAGTTTAATTTATCAATCAATTTGCAAGCAACGTCAACTAAATTTAAAACTTCGTCTTTAACAGAACCAACAAATGCTAGGTTATATGCCTTATTTTCGTCGTCAAAATTTGGTAGAAGCACACCAGGCGTGTCCATAATCTCAATACTGCTATCTACTTTTATCCATTGTTTACTTCTTGTCACTCCCGCTTTATTTCCTGTTACGGCGCGCGCTTTTCCGCATAGATTGTTGACAATTGTTGACTTACCTGAGTTTGGCACACCTAAAACCATGGCGCGAGTTATAAAGGTTACTCCCCTATTTTGATTTTCTTTAAGCCTTAGTGAAAAGACTTTTTTAATTTCATTTATTATAATTTTAGCACTACCACTAATAGTTGCATTTAATGATATTGCACCTGCTCCAAGGCTCGAATATTTTTCAAGCAATTCTTTTATCTTTTTTGTTTCTACCAAATCAGACTTATTTAAAATATAAATGATAGGTTTATCTTTTACAACCTTTATAAACTCTGGGTTGATTGAACTATCTGGGCAACGTGCATCAAGCACATACAAAAAACAATCGCAAATTTTGCTATCTTGTTGCATTTGCTTAATTGTTTTATTCATGTGCCCCGGAAACCAATTAATCATATAATTTAATTATAACAAAAAACAAAATAAACTCAAAGTTTATTTTGCAATTTTAGAAATTATTTTTTTAAAATTAATATTTATTACTTGAAATAAAATTTTTAAATTAAAATATTAAACAAATTTTATAAATAATTATTATTAATTTTTATCTAATCTATAAAATAATTTTTTAGTCCATATCTAATTAAAAAAATTTAAATAAATCTTAAAAAAATTAATAAAAAACTTATTTTTTTTGAAAATTTTAATTATTTTTTATTATTCTTTATTTTTTTCTAATAAATCTGGGCGATTTTTCTTTGTTATTTCTATTGCTTCTTTTTGCCTAAACTCAGCAATTTTTTTATGGTTTCCGCTGAGCAACACTTCCGGAACAGAAACGCCTAAAAAGGTTGCTGGACGTGTGTATTGATTATATTCGAGTAAGTTTTCAGAAAAACTTTCTTCAACAATACTATCAGGTGTGATAACATTTGGAAGAAGACGCACAATTGTGTCTGTAACCACCATTGCTGGTAATTCTCCACCGGTTAAAACGTAATCACCGATTGAGAGTTCTTCCATATTGTACATATCAATAACGCGCTGGTCAACCCCTTCATAATGGCCACATAATAGTATAATATGATTAAAATTAGCCATTTCGCGCGCTACACTTTGATTAAAAGTTTTACCCCTTGGCGACATATAAAAAATTTTAACATCGTCAGTTTTAACACTCTCGATTGACTTATATATTGGTTCACACATCATAACCATACCTGCACCACCGCCAAAAGGTTCGTCATCACATTTATAATGTGGTGGAAGAGCAAAATCGCGAATATTTATTACGTTTATCTCAACTTTTCCATCCTCAACTGCTCTTTTCATTATGCTTTCTTTAAGTGGCGCAAACATCTCTGGAAATAATGTTAAAATATCTATTTTCATAAAATTTTTCCTTAAAATGCATAAATTTTTGCAAAAAATTGCGATTTTTTTAATTTTTTATTCATTTTTTTAAAATAATTATAATTTTTTATGTTTTAATTTATTTTAATATCTATATTTAAAAAACTTAAAATTTTAAATTAAACTCTAATATCTTTAAAAGTCTGCTCGTTTATTATAAAGGCATTTTTTGATGCGTCATATTTAATAATATCATCAACGTACGGCACAGAATAACTAACAGCACCAGTGCGTATGGTTAAAATAACACTTGCGCCGTAATCGTCAAAGTCAACTAAAACACCTAACTTTTCTCCGTTTTCATTTAGTACCGGCGCATTTATTAGGTCGCTTAAATATACTTTATCCTTATAATCGGAATACTCTTCACGGTCAATATAAATAGATTTATTTTTTAATTTTTCTGCGCTATCAATGTCTTTAATAACATCAAATGTTATAAGGTACGCACCACCATTTAATGGACTTATAGATTTTATATTTGCACTAAGTTTATTTTCACCGATGTAGACGTGTTTAAATTTAGATAAATCATCATCTAAAAAACTTATAACTTTCACTCCGCCCTTAATTCCGTGTGTGCGAACAATTTTTCCAATTTCAAGTAAATTTTGCATAATTCTCCTTTTTGGTATTATAACACAACGAAACCAAAAAGTACATTAAAAAGTGGTTGGGAAAAAGAAAAAAGGCACAAAGCCTTTAAATTATTTTTCTTCAAACTTTATAACCAATTTTTCTTTATTATTAGAAGTTGAACGCACAACTGTGCGAATTGCGTTTGCAATACTTCCGTTTCTACCTATAACATTGCCTAAATCTTTTTTATTTAGTTTTACTTTGAAAACCTTGGTTTTTCCTTGCTGAATAACTTCGATTTCCATTTCTTCTGGTTTAGATATGAGATTTTTAACAATGTACTCCAACATTTCTTGCATATCTCACTCCTTACGCTTTCTTCTTTTTATTGTTTGTTTTAGGAACGCTATTACCCTTAACTTCAATAACACCAGCACGTTGTAACAAAGTTCTAGCGGTTTCAGTTGGTTGAGCGCCTTGACCTAACCATTTTTTAGCAAGTTCGTTGTTGATTTTAATTTCAGCAGGATTAGTTAAAGGATTGTAAGTGCCGATTTGTTCGATATACTTACCATCTCTTGCAACTCTGCTATCAGCAACAACAACACGATAAAATGGTGATTTCTTATCGCCTAAACGTGTAAGCCTAATTTTAACTGCCATATCTCTCTCCTTTTATAAATTTTTTCATTACATTGCTTTCAATCTAGATTTAACATTCATTACACAACAAATAACATAAATCAATTCAAAATGCCAAACTAAAATAAAAACATCTGTAAAGTACTTTCGCTTTACATTGTAACACACTTAAAAACATTTGTAAAGGGTTTTTTATAAAAATTTTGATAATTTATTTCTAATTTTATATAAATTTTTTTTTGAGTTTTTGACAAAACATAACTCATATGATATAATCAATAAATAGGAGTATTACAATGACTTACACAGAAGTATCTGAAAAAATTGACCAAATACTTGCAAAAATAGCAGAAAAAACTTCGCAATCTACACAACAACGTGATTATAATAGTGATATTGATACACTGGTAATAAATAACAATGAGTTACACGAATATGCGAGAAAAATAATTAGATATGTTAATCAATCTGATTTATTTTCTGATGAATTGGTGACTGAAGTAACGGGATTTTTTCGTGGAATAGAAAATATATGTGAAGGAACAACCATTTTCGCAAATGAATTAAAAGAATATAATAATACTTCTAATCCGCAAATATCATTATCAGAAATTGGAAAATCATTAGAAACAATTAAGTCTGAAATTCAATATTGCGAACAATTAAAATCATATTCAGATGTAATTAACAAAGTTACTTTAATCGAAGAAAAATATCAAGACGGTAAAGTAGATGATAGAGTTGCAACAAAAAATCTCGCTAGATTAAAAAATTTAGAAATTTTAAAAAATCCAAACCCTAATTTTTCTAATTTGCAAACTGCTATATTATCACTTCTAAATGCCTACGAACAAGAAATGCAAAAATTTCCAATTGAAACTTCTGAGTATACTCAAAATGATGACGTTGATAAAAATATTTCAGATGAATTAGAATTTATCCTTAATCAGTTAGAACAATTGATTGATAGAGTGGACCTATCTTCCACCCTACAAAATTATAACCCAGAATTAGAAGAATTTATTAGGCAACACTCTATATTTACTCAATTTATAGCATCGGACATTTCTTTTAAAGAACACAAGAATGAAGCATTAAATAGGTTAAGTAATTTATCATCACAAGCGCTAATTGCCTATGATGTATTTAAGATCATAAAGAACACCAAACAAAATAACGAAAGCATTTTATTAGATTTTTCAAATTTTATTCAACGCTTCAAAGAATATTCAGCACAATTAACTTTCCAAACTGTTGAAGACGTTTTAATAACTAATGACAAACAAGCAAAAACAATTTCATCATATCAAACAAATATACCAGACACTATTCTCTCTCAATACGGAAATTGTTTCAATGAACAAGCAACGATTTCAGCATCTTATGCGCTAAATTACGCCAAAATAAATAATATAATGCCAACTAATCAAGAAGAATTTTCAAAAATTTTTCAAATGTCTGTAATAAATGTGAAACAAAATAAATATTTAAATTTGCGAACCTTTCAAGAACAAAAATAAAAATTATCAAAAAATTTTTTTAAATAGGTATTGACAATATAAAAATTTGTGCTATCATTACGCTGGAAAATCGAACCACAAGCAAGTCGCTTGCGGTTTTTTATTTATTATTACACAAAATATTGTATATTTTGTTAATTTAGATTATTCAATCAAAACAAAAATTATTGTCCCATGAGTTTACGCATCATTGCCATTTTACCCCCGTACGCCTTAGGGTTTTTCATCATTTTCATCATTTCTTTTGATTGGTTGAATTGTTTAATTAGTTGGTTGACGTCGCTTACTTGCACACCGGCGCCTTTTGCTATGCGTGCGCGTCTGCTTCCGTTTATAATGCTTGGGTCTAAGCGCTCTTTTGCGGTCATTGATTGAATGATTGCTTTATTTTTTTCTAACATTTTATCGTCTATTTGGTCTTCTAATTGTTTTAATTTTCCACCTATTCCAGGCATCATTGAAAGCACAGATTTAAGTCCGCCCATTTTTTTAAGGCTGTTAACTTGCTCTATATAGTCATTTAGGTCGAAACTATTTTCCCTAAATTTACGCTCCATTTCTTTGGCGGTTTTTTCGTCTACTGCTTCTTGTGCTTTGTCTATCAACGTGAGCACGTCACCCATTCCTAGAATTCTTGACGCCATTCTATCTGGATAGAAAGGTTCTAAGTCGGTTAATTTTTCGCCAACCCCAACAAATTTGATAGGTTTTCCAATCACTGAACGAATTGAAAGCGCTGCACCACCACGAGTGTCGCCATCAATTTTGGTAAGCACTACACCTGTAACATCAAGTGCGTCATTAAAAGTAGTTGAAACTGAAACAGCTTCTTGACCAATCATTGCGTCTATTACTAGCAAAATTTCGGTTGGGTTGATTGCTTTTTTGATTTCTTTTAATTCTTCCATTAGTTTTTCGTCGATTTGTAAGCGACCTGCCGTGTCGATTATAACAGTGTCTAGCGCAAATTTTTCTGCATACTCTATTGCCTGTTTGCAAGTTTTCACTGGGTTTTGTGTGCCACGTTCAAAAACATCAATTTGGATTGATTTTCCAAGCACTTTTAATTGGTCAATGGCTGCTGGTCTATAAATATCGCACGCAACGAGCAATGGTTTTTTGCCTTCTTTTTTAAGTTTAAGCGCGAGTTTTCCAGCCATAGTTGTTTTACCACTACCTTGCAAACCACACATCATTATAATTGTTGGCGGTTTTGGTGAAACGTTGAGTTTTTGATTTTCTCCGCCCATTAGTTCTATTAAATTATCACGCACAATTTTGATAACCTGTTGAGTTGGTGTTAAACTTTTCAAAATCTCTTCACCAACCGCTAGTTCGCTCACTTTTGCAATGAAATCTTTTGCAACCTTGTAATTGACATCGGCTTCCAAAAGAGCAACACGAATTTCACGCATTGCCTCTTTAATTTCAAGCGCGGTGAGTTTTCCGTGTTTGGTCATTTTACTGAAAATGTGGTTTAATCTTTCGCTTAAACTAGAAAATAGTGCCATTAGTTGCCCTCCAAAATTGCAAGTATCTTTGTTTTTGTTTTTTCGTCAATTTTATTTAATGCGCCTTTTATTTTATTATCGCGCGAGATAAATTTTAACTTTTTTTCATAATTTTCCATGGTCATTACTGCTTTATCAAGTGCGTCCTTCACTGCCTGGCGAGATATGTTTAATTCAACACTCACTTCTTGCAAGGATAAATTATTATCTACATACATATCTATAATTTTTTGTTGTTTTTCAGTTAAAAGGTTACCATAATATTTAAATAAAATATCAATTTCTATACGTCTATCAATATCCATACTTTACCCTTTTTGCAAACTAATTACATCAATATTTTTTCAACAAAACTTGTTGGATTAAACACTTCTAAATCGTTAACACCTTCGCCAAAACCTGTGAAGACGATTGGAACTTTTAACTCATTTATAATTGGATAAACCACTCCGCCTTTTGCTGTTCCGTCTAGTTTTGTTAGCACAATTCCGTCAATTTGCACGCTATCTTTAAATGCTTTAACTTGCGCTATCGAATTTTGACCAATTGACGCATCTAAAACAATTAAATTCATTCTGTGTGCTTCTGGATATTCGCGCGTTACAATGTTATTGATTTTTTCAAGCTCTTTCATAAGGTTTACTTTTGTGTGAAGACGCCCTGCCGTGTCAACTATTAAAACGTCCGTCTTTTTTGCTTTAGCGCTTGAGATGGCGTCAAAAACGACAGATGCCGGGTCTGCACCTTCGCCTTGTTTCACAACTTTAACCTTTAACTTATCCGCCCAATTTGAAAGTTGCTCAGTGGCCGCTGCGCGGAATGTGTCCCCCGCAACAAGCATAACAGACTTTTTCTTATCTTGAAAAAATTTTGTCATTTTAGCAATAGTTGTGGTTTTTCCAACTCCGTTTACTCCAACCACAGTGATAACTAGCGGATACTCAAAATTTGGTTCAACAGATTGCAACTTTTCAATTAGAATATTTTTGAGTTCAATCTGCGCGCGTTCAACGTCTTTAATGAGTTTTGATTTGCATACTGATTTAAGTTCGTCCATAATATCAAGGGCTGTGTCCACCCCCATATCACTAGAAATAAGAACGGACTCTAATTCGTCGTAAAAATCGTCGTTGAGTTCGGTTTTTGTGAATGCATATTTAATTTTTTCAAAAAATTTTTTAAAAATTCCCATACTGCTCCAATACAATATAATGTGTGTTGATTACATAAAATACAATAAATATTGTTATAATTTATTATAGTAAAGTGATTAAAATTTTAAATACTTGTTTTAAATATAATAATAAACGTACATTTTATATGAAATGTTTTTTTATAAATAAATTAGAATTTTATATGATTTTAAACCACCTTATTCGGTTTAATTAGTTATATTGGTTTAGTTTTAGTTATTTGTGTCTGCCACTTTAACTGCGTCTGAAAGTTTAACAGAAACTATTTTACTAACACCCTTTTCTTCCATTGTTACGCCGTATAATGAGTCGGCAAGTTCCATTGTTGGTTTTCTGTGTGTGATAACAATGAATTGTGTTTCGTCACTGAAACGTTTTAAGTAACGTGCATAACGCTCAATATTTGCATCGTCCAATGCGGCTTCAATTTCGTCTAGGAAACAGAATGGCATAGGTTTTAATTTTAAGATTGCAAATAGAATTGCGATTGCAGTCATTGTCTTTTCTCCACCACTCATTAGAGATATTTGTTGCAATACCTTTCCTGGTGGCTGTGCGATTATTTCAACACCTGCGGTGAGTGGGTCTTCACTTGGAAGAAGTTCCAATCTTGCGTTACCACCGCCAAATAATTCTTTAAATACCTTTGTGAAATTTTCTTGAATTTTAACAAATTCAGTGTTAAATTTTTCAAGCATTTCGTTTGATAAGTCTTGAATAATCTTAACGGCGTCGGCTTCTGCATTTTTTAAGTCTTCAATCTGGGTGCTCATTTCTTCATATCTCGCACCTTCTGTTTTATACTCTTCTATTGCATTTACATTTACATAGCCAAGCCCTGTGATTTGGTTTTTAATGCGGTTGATTTGAATTAACGTGTCCTTAATATCAAATTCGTCTGTGATATTTGATAATGGCTTACAATCGTTGTATGTAAGTTCATACTCTTGATAAATACGTTCTTGCATGTTTTCAATATCAATATCAACCTTTTGAAGGCGTGCTTCTTCTTGATAAATCTTGTTGTTTAAGCGGGATATTTCAGCAGATAATTCGGTCTTTTTATCGTCTAATGTTTTTAATTCTTTCATTAAACTTGATTTAAAATCTTCAAATTGTTGAAGTTTTGTGTTTAAATCTTCTAGTTCAGACTTGATTTGGATAGTTTCTGTGTCTTCGTCTTCCGTTTTTGACATTTTCATGACTTCGTCGTACACTTTGAGTTGGCTATCTAATTCGTTTTGAACGCGAGCAATGTTTGTTTTGATATTTTCAATCTCTTGGTTATAAGTTGTAATATCTTTGTTTAAAGACCTAATTTTTTCTTCGGTGGACGCGATTTTTACCTTTGTTGTTGTCATAATTTCTTGGTAACTATCACGTTTTTGCTTCAATTCTTCATAAGCGGTTTTATTTGTTTCATTAAACTCGCCCACTTTTGCTTGTGTGTTGGTGTAATTTTGCTCAACTTCGTCAATAGAGTTGATTTTTGAGTTTAAGTCTGCAACAATGTTTTCTGCAAGTTTAATTTGGCTTTGCAAACTGAAAATATCTTCGTTTAAGTCGGATAGGTTTTGTTTAATTGCATCTAACCTTGAATTTTCAGCAAAATATTCATTAGAAATGGCTTGAAATTCTGAGTTTTCTTTATTTAACGTTTCACGCAATTCATTTAATGTTGTGGTGTTTGCATTTAATTCGTCCGTTACGTGCTTTAATTCATTTGATTTTTCTTCTATGTTTTTAGTGAGCGCTTTAATTTCGTTTTCTTTGCCAAGAAGCGAACTATCGTTTGACTTTTTGCTACCACCGGACATACTACCTTGTGGTGAAATTACATCGCCTTCAAGGGTAACAATTCTAAACGCGTAACCGCTCTTTTTTGAAAGAGCCACGGCATTATCAAGATTATCGCACACAACAGTTGAACCAAGCAAACTTTGAATTACAGGTTTGTACACTGCGTCCGTTTTAGCAAGGTCGCTTGCCACACCTAAACAACCTGTGCTAGATAAATACGCCCTATCAGATGCGGACAAACTTCTTGGTTTTACTGCGCTGATTGGAAGGAATGTAGCACGGCCAAGTTTGCTCTCTTTTAGGTAGTTTATTAAAATTTTTGCGTCGTTCTCGTCCTTTGTTACGATGTTTTGAATGCTACCGCCAAGCGCAATTTCAATGGCTGTTTGGAATTTTTCGTCAACTGTGATAATGTTGCCAACCACGCCTTTTATTGCAGAATTTAATTTTGAATTGGTTTTACCTTCTTGGAGTAAGCGTTTAACTGCATACTGATAACCTTCAAAATCTGCTTGCAAGTTTGATAAAATTGTTTTCCTATTAGTGTCGTTTGAAATGCTAGATTTTAAGGCAAACGCTTTGGAATTTAACTCTTCAATAATCTTCGTTAAACTCTCAATTTTTTCACGAAGACTAGCAATATTTTTCTCTTTTGTTTCACGAGTGTTTTTAAGTGAATTAACCGCGCTTTCAATCTCTTTTAGGCTTTTTTCAACAGCGCTTTGTTCGCTTTGCTCATTGGACAATTTTTCTTTATCTTGCTTGATGTTTTCTTGCATAGTATCTCGCTTTGCAATGTAGCCTGATAGATTTGCCTTGATATCAGTAAGTTTTGCAAGGTTATCAATGATTGTGCGTTGGTTTTCTTCTTTTTCACCTTCGCTCTTTGTAAGTTCGTCGAGCAGTGTTAAATACTCGTCCGCCACCCTTTGTGACTCTTTTGTGTAAACAGTTAAATTTTGTTGCTCTTCTTCTTTTAGTGCCAACGCGTTATTTACAAGTGCAGTACGCTGTGAAACATCTAAATTGTATGAATTGAGTTCGGCATTTAACCTATCGATTTGCTCTTTTAAGTGTTTGGTTTGTTCGCTAAGTAACCTGCTATCACTTTGGCGTTTTTCAAGAGCAACAGTGTTAGATAACACCTTTTCGTGCAACTCGCTTGCTCGCCTATCTATTGAATTGATTTCGTTTAATGATTTGTCGTACTTCGCTTGCTCGGTTTCCATGCTGGAATTTAAAATAGATAAGTTGTCCTTATACCCTTGCAACTTTTCGTTTATGTCTTGTTTAGTTTTTGATGCGTTGTCGTACTGATAAACATACGCATTTATTTCCAAATTTTTAAGTTGGTCACGAAATTCTAGGAACTTTTTAGCGTCTTCACTTTGACGGCGCAATGGTCCAAGGCGACGTTCAACTTCGCCAATAATATCTCCTGCGCGCGACAAATTATCTCTAACACGTGCTAACCTATTTTCTGTTTCAACCTTGCGCGCTTTATACTTTGCAATACCTGCTGCTTCTTCAAAAATTGCACGGCGCTCTTCTGGTTTTGATTGAATAATCTCTTCAACCCTACCTTGACCTATAATAGAATAACCGTCCTTACCAATACCGCTATCATACAACAAATCGCGGATATCTTTAAGCCTGCAAGGTTTTTTGTTTATTTGATAATCGCTTTCGCCACTACGGTAAAGTTTACGAGTGATAACCACTTCGTCGTACTCAATATTGAACCACTTATTAGTGTTATCAAATACAAGGGAAACTTCGCAGTATGATAATTTTTTACGTTTTTCAGTGCCTGCAAAAATGACGTCTTGCATAGACTTACCACGCAATGCCTTACTAGATTGTTCACCGAGCACCCAACGAATAGCATCACTTACATTAGATTTTCCACAACCGTTAGGACCAACAATAGCAGTGATACCACCATCAAAGTTGATGTGTGTTTCGTCCGCAAACGATTTAAACCCCGCCATTTCAATTTCTTTAAATGTTATCATACGTTCTTCCCCTTTAAGATAACGAACTAAGTTTTAACTTATATATGTTCTTGTGTTCTAATAATACTTTTTTAATTGTTAGTAAGATACAATTTTAAATGCATCATATAAAATTAAACAAAATATTACAATGAATAGTATTAAACTAATACAATAAACCAAGTATATTATACCAAAAAAAAACGTCAAACTCAAAATAATTTAACGTGTTTTTTCTTCTTTACTTTAACATTTTTTGTAAATTTATATTTTTGGTTAGATTGATGTAAATAATATGCAAACGTTCATTTGTTTAGAAAAATGCGATTATAACCAAAATTATTATTGTTTTGTTTTTTAATATAAGATTGACATCAATAATTGTTATAGTTTTTATATTTGACTAAACATCAAAATTATTGTTGCCTTTATTTTAATGAAAGATTAGTAAAACAAAATTATTGTTGATTGTTTAATATTTGCATAAGTTCATTTTCGTTCATTACTTGAATGTTTAGTTCGCGTGCTTTATCTAGTTTACTACCTGCATCTGCACCTGCAATTACAATATCAGTCTTTTTAGAGACACTGCTTGTTACATTAGCGCCATGTGATTGCAAAATTTTGGTAAGTTCTGGACGAGTGTAATTATCAAGCGCACCGGTTAAAACTATTGTTTTATTTGTAAAAGGTGATGCTATACTCTCTTCTGCTGGTTTATTAATTTTAACACCTAACTCAAATAATTTGTTGATATTTTCAATATTATCTGGGTCTAAAAAGTACTCAACAATGCTAGTTGCCACGATTTCACCAACGTCGTCAATATTAATTAAATCTTCAACTTTTGCAGATTTTAACTCTTCAATAGTGTTATACTTTTTGCTTAAAACAAATGCTGTTTTCTTTCCAATATTCATTATTCCAAGCGCAAAAATAAAGTTTGACCAATCGATGTTTTTGCTCTTTTTTATGCTTGAAATTAGGTTATTTATCTTCTTATCTTTAAACCCTTCAAGCCCAACCAACATATCCGCTGTTAAACTAAACAATTCATATGGATATGCAATGTTAAATTTTTCATACAATAATTTTAAAGTTTTTTCACTTAAACCTTCAATATTGAACGCATCGCGAGAGACAAAATGTGTTAGCCTATCAACGATTTGTTCAAAACAACCTTTATGATTTAAGCAAAATAAGTTTGCGCCGATTGTGGTTAATTCATGACCACAACTTGGGCAAATTTTTGGTGGAACAATTTCAATTTTGTTGCTTGCAACTTCAGCCACGCCCATGACTTCTGGTATAACTTCGTTACTGCGTCTAACAAAAACTGTGCTATTTATGCTAATTTGCTTTCTTTCTATATCTTGTGTATTATTTAATGTTGCCCTACTAACTGTTGCGCCAGATAGTTCGATTGGGTCTAAAATTGCAATAGGTGTAATTTTACCAGTTCTGCCGACTTGCCAAACAACATCAAGTAATTTTGTTGATAATTCAACCGGTTTAAATTTATATGCCATTGCCCATTTGGGAAATTTAATAGTGTAACCAATATCTTCTCGAACGGACAAATCGTCAACCTTTATAACCATTCCGTCAATCATAACGTCTAGTTTATCTTTAACCTTATCAATTTTATCAATCTCGGCTTTTGCTTCGTCAATACTGCTTAAAATTTTAAAATAATCACCTGTTAAAAAGCCGTTAGATTTAATAAATTCGTGCATTTCAGTTTGTGTTTTAATACCAATATCTTGTGGATTGGAAATATCATAACAGAAAAAGTCAAGTTTGCGTTTTTCTGTTTCCCTTGGGTCTAAGTTTCTTACTGCACCAGCCACGCCATTACGCGGATTTTTAAGTGGAATTTCTGCGGTTTTATTGTATTCTTCAAAAGACGAATTAGTCATCATACACTCGCCTTGAACAATTAGTTTTTGTTTATAAGGAATTGTCATAGGAACGCTTTTTATGGTTTTAACTTGCAATGTAACATCTTCACCAATCGTGCCGTTTCCGCGCGTTGTGGCAGACTTATACTTCCCATTTTCATATATAATAACAACTTTTAATCCGTCATACTTATATTCAAGCGAAAATTTTAGAGTTGGGTTTTTAGTTGCAACGCGCATATCATTTATCCATTTATCAAGGTCTGAGTAATCTTTAACCTTGTTTAAACTATACAATGGAATTTCATGTTTTCGCTTTTTAAAACCTTCAAGCACAACGTCACCAACGCGTTTTGTTGGCGAATTAGGAAGCGAAAAATCAAGTGACTTTTCAAGGTCAACTAATTCATAATATAGTGCGTCATACTCAGCGTCTGAGATCGTTGGGTTATCATAAACATAATAGTTTTTGTTATGTTTATTAACTTCTTCCGTTAGCCATTTTAAACGTTCTAATTTATCCATTTTAATCCTTAAATTCAATTGGCGCGTAGTCGAGCGACAACATCTTTTCACCAACAACATCAAACTTTATTTTAACGGTGTGATTGCTTGAATTAGGAACAACTTCACTTATCACTCCGTCGCCAAATTTAGGGTGAGTAACTTTTGCCCCAACCTTAATTTTAGAAAAATCAATATCCTTCTTTTCGATTGTTGATTTACTAAATGTGTAATTGAAAGATTGATTGTTGTTTGAATGTAATGTAGTGGTCATATTTCCTCCATAATTAAATTTATTAACGTTAGAATTTGAATTTTGATTTGAAAAATTTGAATAATTTTGATTGTATGAATAGTTATTTTGGTTGTAACTATTAAACCTGTTTTGATTATTATATGAAAAATTATTGTGTTTTATTTGCCTATCAACAACTAAATCTAGTTCTCTTAAAAACCTTGATTTAACGCTGTATTCACGTTTGCCGTACATAAAGCGTGAGTCCGAACTTGTTAGATATAAATCTTTTTTTGCGCGTGTGATAGCAACATACATTAGTCGCCTTTCTTCTTCAATGTCGTCATTATTATCACGCGAGATAGGAAAAATTTTTTCTTCACAGCCAACCACAAACACAGTGTCAAATTCAAGGCCTTTTGCACCATGCACAGTGGCTATAACAACGCCATTTCCATCGTCGTCGTCCATAGCGGCTGATAATGTAACACTTTGAAGATAGTCAATTATAGTTGCGCCTTCGTTATTCTCTTCAAACTCCTTAACTGAATTGGCAAGCGAGTTGACGTTTAGCGAACGTTCTAAGTCTTGTTCGTTTTCAAGGTCAAACGATTTCATGATGCCTGCTTCGTCTAACAAATAGGTAAAGAAATCATACATGCCATACTCGTTTATTTTTTCGTCTAAATCTGTTAGCAACGCCTTAAAATCTTTTAGTTTTGAGCGCAAACTTGACGGCAAATCATAAAGTTCGTAATTCATAACAACTTGCTTTAATGATGACCTTGTTGAGATTGCAATTTGGTTGAGTTTTTCAATGCTTGTGTCCCCTATTCCACGCTTTGGAAAATTGATTATACGCGTAAAACTAACATTGTCGTCTGGGTTGACTATTTGAGTGAGATATGCAAGCACATTTTTAATTTCCGCACGCTCAAAAAATTTAAAGCCATTGTACATTATATGCGGAACATTGTATGCAAGCAATTTTTCTTCGAAAGCGCGAGATAAAGCATTTAATCGCATAAGTATTGCCATTTCGTGATATGGAACGCCTTCATTGTGTTTACTCAAAATTGTTCTAACCACAAAGTCGGCTTCGTCTGTTTCCGTCATTGCTGGATAATAGTAGACGTCCGTGCCTTCTTCGTTTTCAGTGTATAAATTTTTATCTAAGCGGTTTTTATTGTTTTTTATTATCTTGTTTGCACGCTCTAATATCTTTTTTGTGCTTCTATAATTTTGCTCTAATTTAAAAATTTTAACATCTTTAAATTCGCGTGTGAAATTAAAAATATTATCTATATTTGCGCCACGCCAACCATATATTGACTGGTCTTCGTCACCAACGATTAGTAGGTTACGAGTTTTACTTGCGAGCAATTTTATAATGTCGTATTGAAGTTTGTTAGTGTCCTGAAATTCGTCCACACTAAAATAAGTGTATTTATTTTGAATGCTAGCAAGCACATTTTGATTTGTTGAAATAAGTTTATAAAAATTAACTAGTAAATCGTCAAAGTCCATTGCATTGTTTTTCTTTAATTCGTCTTGGTACATTAAATAAAAGCGTTCAAATTCAGGCAAATCTCTATCGTATGAAAATATTTTTTTGTATTCTTCAATTGTCATATTTTCATTTTTTATAGTTGAAACATTATGTTTAAAATTACATTTTGTGGTTTCGTCTGTAATGTTTAATTGTTTAAAGATGTCTTTATAAATTTTTGCTGTGTCTGTTTCGCTAAAAATAGTGAAATTTTCCTTGTAACCTGGAATAAAACTTGCATACATTCTAAGCATTCTAGCGCAAAAACTGTGGAATGTGCAAACCGTTACTAACTCTCCCCCAGGCGCAACGTCATGAATACGCTCTTTCATTTCGTTTGCTGCTTTATTTGTGAATGTTATTGCAAGTATATTTTGCGGTGGAACATGTTTTTCTGTGATTAAATATGCAATGCGGTAAGTGAGTAACCTAGTTTTACCGCTACCTGCACCTGCACTCACTAGCACTGGTCCGTCCGTTGCAAGCATTGCTTCATATTGTTCACTATTTAACAATTTACTATAATCCATAACACCCTTTTAAAATCTAATTTTAATTAAAGTAGTTTAATTGTAATGACCATTTTTTTGTATTTAACAAACAAACATAAATTTTATTAAAAATTTATCTTCACTATATATATTTTAATTAAAAAAATGGAATATGAAAAGATTTTTCTCATAAACATTTTTTTCTACAATTATTATAACATATAAAATTTATTTTTCAAACAAAATTTGAGTTTTTTATATTTTTATTGATTTGGTGTTATAGTTTTTGGCGTTGTGTCAACATTTGGTTTATCTTTTTTTAGCACTTTTCCATATTTTGAAAAAATCACATACAAAATATAACCAAAATCAACAAATGCAACTATTAGCATAGAAATCGCCGTCCAATTTGGCCATAGATATACCGCACTCAACATTGATATTGAGAAGAAAAGATTGGTTAAAATGCCTATTATGCAGGCATGTTTATCTCTAAATGCAAACATAAATATTGTTGATAAGCACGCCGTGATAAAATAGAACCTATCCAACATTTTTGGCATTAAGAACACCATTGTAAATGAGAACGCAAAACCCCAGAAGACTATGTCATAGAATGTAAACGTTTTCTTTTTGTTGTTTTTGAAAACTAAAACTAAATAGAAAATTAAGAATGCAAAAGTGATAGCAACGTGCACCCACAATAAAATATTATGAGCCAAGGTGTCTGGCATAATACCTAAGAATTTATAATAAATCAAACAGATATTTGCACATTCACCGCAAATTCTAAGGTCGTTAACAGATTGGTTAACATAGACCATTAACATTTCCCAAAGACTTCTACCAGCAAAAACAGGAATGCAATTTATTAGATAAACCGCAAAAGGTATCCATATGTCTTTCCATTTTAAGTAATGATTACCTTCTTCGTCCTTGATAATAAGTAATATAAACATTATTGGAACAATGAATAGGAATTGAAGTTTGAATATAAAACTTAAACCTAAAAATAAAAATGATAATTTACTCTTTTTGCAAAGTGCAAAATAAAACGCGGTGATTGCAAGGCTTGTGTATATCGCGTCACATTGAGCCATGCAGCGTATTCGATTGATAGGTATGGCAATAATAAAAATGCAACAAACAAAACATAATTAAATTCAGTTTTTCTAATTTTTGCTATGATTTTGCACATCATAAATGCAAGCAATATTGAAAATAAAAATGAAACATATTTAATCAAGTGCAAATTATACATTGGAATTCTACTTATAATCATCAAAATATAATTATAGGCAGGAGCATAATTAGTTATCTCAATAATTGCATAAAGTGAATCTTTAATTGAATGGTCTCTATAATAATTTGTCCAACCATTTAAAAACCACTCATAGTCTTGACTTTTATGGTTAACCGATATAAGAATAAAAGCAAAAATAATCACTAAACACGACCAGATTACAGCCAGTGAAATTGCCCTATCTTTTTTACTAATTTCTTTTTTATTAGTTTTAATTGTTGCCACAACACCTATTGATACTAATGGTATTAAAACTAATATAAAGTACGCTATCATTGAACCAATCTGTTCGTTAAGATTGACCGTGATTTTAGGAATAGATAAAATTAAAATAAGCGCAGTTATAACTGCAAGTGTTATATATGATGCTTTGTATAATTTATTTTCATTTGTCATAGGAAAAATATAGCATAATATGTAGATTTTTGTAAACTTATATTACATAAAAATTAAAAAAATAAAAAAACTAATAAATAATTATTAGTTTTTCATATTTTAATAACGATTTTTCTTCATAGCGCGCTTTCTTGCTGCTTTTTGCTTTTCCTTTTTAGCAACGCTTGGTTTTTTATATTCTGTTTTCTTTTTTAAGTCACCAATAATGCCGTCCTTTTGGCATTTACGCTTGAAACGTTTTAATGCGCTTTCTAATGATTCGTTTTCACCGCAACGAACAGTCGTCATACTTTCACCCACTTTTAGTTATAGATTTTGGTTAGGTTTATCCTTTCCCAATTAACAATACTTGTTTATTATATTAAAAATAAAAAAATCTGTCAATATTTTTTGACAAATTTTTAAAAAATATTTTTTATGCTTACTACTGTTATTTTACTCTAAAAAACATAAAATCTTTAATTTTCTATTAATGAAAATAAATGAAAAATGTTAGATTAAATTTCGTCTAACTTTTCTCCACCTAAGATATGAATATGAACATGCCCAACTGTTTGCCCCGCATTTTCACCTTGATTTATTATAAGGCGGTAACCTTCGGTTATTCCCAATTCTTCTTGCATGTGTGATATTTTAGACATTATTTTACCTAAAAGCAACGCGCCTTCTTCCGTCATCATATCAATGTATGGAACGTGCATGTGTGGAATGGCAATTAAATGAATTTTTGCTTGTGGGTTTATATCCTTTATAATCATAAAATCATCGTCTTCATATAGTTTGCTGCTAGTCAACTCACCTTTTCTAATCTTACAAAATACGCAATCTTCCATCATAACAACTCTCCTTTCATACCTTGATTATAAGTGCTTTTTAATTTTATGTCAACAATATCGCCAACGTTTAGCGGTTTTTCAATATATGTGTAGATATAATTTTCGGTGTAACCAAGCGACATACTGTCCTTAATTTCTTCTATTAACACTTTATGAACTGTATTCATATTTTTAGCAAAAAATTTAGATTTAAACTCGCGATTTAACTCTTGCAACTGTTTTTCGCGTGCCTTAACCACGCATTTATCAACGGCATCACTCATTTTACTTGCAACCGTGCCACTTCTTTCACTATATGGGAAAATATGCATGAAACTAAACTCTATTTCTTTTAAATTTTTTAATGTGTCGTTAAATTCTTCGTCTGTTTCACCTTTAAAACCTACAATAATATCGGTTGATATGCAAGGTAAAACAAAATTTTCTTTTATTTTTTTTACAATCTCTTTAAATTCTTCAATAGTGTAACGCCTATTCATTCGCTTTAATGTTGCATTGCACGCCGACTGCAAACTCAAATGGAAATGTGGGCAAAAATTCTTAGAATTTTTTAGCACATCAATCATTTTGTCCGTCAATACATTGCACTCGATTGACGATAACCTAAACCGGACATTCAATTTATCAACCGCCTTTATAAGTTCGATAAGTGCCGGCTTTCCGTCTATTTTATAGTCGGACATATTTATTCCAGTTAGCACCACTTCATTTGCATTGGTGTTTTTAATTTCATCTATAATGTCGTTTAGGTCTCTACTCCTACTTCGTCCGCGCACATATGGAATTAAACAATACGTGCAAAAATAATCGCAACCGTCCTGAATTTTTATGTATTGGCGAGAACGCGTTTCAATAGGTCGAGAAAAAGGCTCATAAACTTTATTTTCAAGTGGTGGCAAGGTTTTATTTTGGCTGTTTATAAATTTCATTATGTCATGTTTACCAAAATTGCCAACTATTGCAAGTGTGTTAGGTTTTAAAAAACTTGCCGGGTTGTTTTGCACTGCACAACCAACCGCCACTATTTTTGCATTAGGATTTATCTTTTCAATTTTGCTAAAAACTTGGCGAGATTTTCTCTCTGCAATATTTGTTACCGCGCAAGTGTTTATAACATAAACATCTGCATAGGTTAGCCCTTCTTTAATTTCATAACCATTTTCTTTTAGTTGCGCCAAAATTGATTGACTTTCGTACTCGTTCACCTTGCAACCGAGAGTTATAACACTTGCAATCATACCCTCACCGCCTTTAACATACTAACACTTGCCACACACGCAACTTGGGCACGTAAAATTGTGTTTCCTAGGCTAATTGTTTTAGCGTATTTTGAAAAGAGTTCAACTTCACCTAAGGAAAAACCGCCTTCTGGCCCAATAATCACTGCAAAACCACCTTTAAATTTATTAGGTTTTGTGTTAGCGTCTTCGTAAGCAAAAAACACGTTTTCCATTTTGCTTATTAGGTCAATCATTTGAGCCTTATTTATTATTTCTATATCCATAATTCGCGCACGTTCACTCTGCTTGCACGCTTGAATGGCTATTTGGTTTAATTTATCTAGTTTTTTATTATCAATTTTTGCAACGCTTCTATCCGCTTCAAATAAGTAGCATTTTGTAACGTTTAATTCGCATACATTGTCTATTGCTTCGCTTAACGCTTCATTTTTAAGCATTGCTAAAAACACTGTTATATTTTCTTCAACCGCTTTGTTTGGGGTCCTATTTATAATTTCACACTCTGCATCGTTTTTATTTAGTTTGTTTATTTTAAGGTTGTAATCAAAACCATCACCATTAAATGCAACAATTTCGTCACCCTGTTTTGCACGGCGAACGCGTGTAAGGTGTGAAAACTCTTGGTTTTCAATGTAAACTAAATTGTTTTCAACTTTTGTAAAATAATACCTATTGTCCATTTTTACCCTTTAATGTTTGAATTGCTTCATATGCGTCGTTAGTGTAAATATAATGGCCACTAACCAAAATATCCGCTCCCGCACGTACAACAGAAGGTGCACTTTTATCATTTATACCGCCGTCCGCTTCAATGAGTAAATCAGGATATTGGCTACGCAAAGTTTTTATCTTTTTAATAGCATTTTTGTTAAAATCTTGACCACCCTTTCCAACTTTTACGCAAAGGACTAAAACCATATCAACATATTTAATGATTGGTTCAATTTTATTTACGTCTGTATCAATATCAATGGCAATTCCAGCCATAACACCTGAATTTTTGATTGTTTTCAATGTTTTAATTAACACCTTTTCGTCCGAAAACGCTTCAAATTGCACTGAAATTATATTTGCACCCGCATTTATGTATTTTTTAACCACTTTGTCTGCATTTTCAATCATTAAATGGACGTCAAAAAGCAAAGCAGATTTTTCTCTTAACTGCTCAACGTAAGTCTGGTCAATCGACTTATTTTTAACAAATTTTCCGTCCATAACATCTAGGTGGTACATATCCGCGCCAAAATTTCCAACTCGTTGAATATATTCAATTTGGCTAGACATATTTCTCCCAGCAGGTAAACTAGAAGCGGAAACAACTATTTTTTTCATACAATCTCCTGATAAATAAAAAGATGCAATATTTTAATTTATATCAATTAAAATAAATTATATTCTATAATGTTATTATATCATAAAAACTCAAAATTTAAAATTGAATTTTTATTAGTTTTTATATTTTAAATAAAATTATATTCAAGTATTTATGATAAATATTTTAAAAACCTTTCTGGTGAATTTAAAAAATCTTTATAAAATTCAAATTGTTTAGTTTCGTTGTATTTAACTTTTGTTATTTTATCGTCACAAATTTCATAAACTTCTGAATTATGCTTAATTATAACAAATATATAAACTATCGTCAAAAAAATTTATCTTATTTTTCGTTTAGGGTTTTGGCGCGGAGCATTCCACATGCACCTGCGATGTCGTCCCCTTGGCTACGACGCAAGGTTGCCGAAATTCCATTGTCATTTAATTTTTTAACAAAACTTTGTGCTTCACTTTTTGTGGTGGCACGCAAACTACCGCCGTTTGGGTTTAGGCAAATTACATTTACGTGGCAAAGAAGTCCGTGCGTTAAATGTTTTAAATTTTTTATATCTCGCTCGCTATCGTTTACGACCTTAATTAAGCAATATTCAAACACAACACGCCTTGAATTTTCTTTTTGATAATCTTTGAGTGCCTTTATAATATCTTCAATTTTATATTTAAAAGCGATTGGCATAATGGTTTTTCTTATTTCGTCGGTTGTTGCATGAAGCGAAACGCAAAGTGTTATTGCACTGTGAAGTTTTGTAAATTCATAAATTTTATCAACAAGTCCGCACGTTGAAATTGAAATGTTACGCTCACTAACATTAAAACCATGCTCGTCTGTAATTAGACTTAACCATTTAATAACATTATCATAATTATCAAAAGGTTCACCGCTTCCCATAAGGACGATGTTTGTGAAATTTCTTGCGTTGCATTTTCCATTGTCCGCATTAACCACTGCAATAGCGGAGAGCATTTCACCTGGTGTTAAATTTCTAATAAGTCCACCTATTGTTGACGCACAAAACTTACACCCCATTCTGCAACCAACTTGCGTGGACATACAAATTGTGTTTCCATAATCTTGCGTTAAAAACACGCATTCAAAAAGATTGTTATCATGTAATTTTAATAGGTATTTTTTTGTGCCGTCCTTACTAACCAACACTTTTTCAATAGAAAGTGGCTTTAAAATGTAGTTTTGTTTTAATTCTTCAATCATTGTTTTAGGTAAATTGGTGTCTAAATAATCTTTTGCTTGCAAAATAGCGTCAAAAATTTGCTTAACCCTAAAACGCGGATAAGCCGACAACTCACCTTCTAACTCTTCAAAACTATAATCGCTAAGAATTTTCAATAATATCTCCAACCTTAAATTTATTAGAATTCATATATGATTTTGCGTCCATTTTAGATTTACCTTCTGGTTGAATAGTTAAAACTTTTATAGCATTATCAAGTGTTGCAATAACTAAGCCATTTTTGCTATCCGCTTTAATTATCTCGCCTGCTGTGCCTTTTTCTAAAACTATTTCCGAACTTAACACCTTATATCTCACACCATGATAAATAAAATAGCAATTTTCAAGCGCGCGAATTTTATTGAATAGTTGTTTTGATGTTAGTGAAAAATCTATCAAATAATCTTCTTTTTTAATCATTGGATAGTAGGTCATTTTGTTTTCGTCTTGCTTAATTGGGTTGTTGATATAATAATCAAAACGGTTAAAGAATTCTTTTAAACATTCAACACCTAGTATGGCAAGTTTATTAAATACACTAGAACTAGTATCTACGTCTTCTATATCAATTTCACGTTGAAGATAGATATCACCTGCGTCAACTGCTAAAACTGTTTGCATAATGGTAATGCCTGTTTTCTTTTCGCCATTCATAATTGCCCACTGAATAGGAGACGAACCCCTATACTTTGGTAGCAAACTAGCATGTACGTTTATTGTTGTGAATTTTGGAATATCTAGAATGTTTTGTTTGATTATTTGGCCGTAACTTGCTGTTACAAAAAGGTCGGGAGAATACTGTTTTAAAACTTCTTCCCCTTCCTTACTAACACTATTAAATTGATAAAGTGGAATGCCAAGTTCTAGGCAAGCGGTTTTAACTTCGCTAAAATTAACTTTTCCGTTTCTTCCATTCACCTTATCTGGTTGACTAACGACTGTCACCACGTTTTGCCCCATATCTATAAGCCCACGCAGTATGGTTTCGCTAAATTTATTTGTGCCAAAAAATATAATATTCACTAATCGTCCTCCGCCATTCCTTTTGGTGGAACGCAAATTTGGTCAATATACAATTTACCATCTAAATGGTCTGTTTCGTGGCAAACGCAAACAGCCGTCCACTCTTCACAAGTAAGTGTAAATTTGTTTCCAAATCTATCATATGCCACAACGGTCACTTGTTTTGGTCTTTTAACGTAATCAAATGGAAGGTTAACACTTAAACAACCTTCTTTGTGGTATTGTTCGCCTGACTTTTTGGTTATCACTGGGTTTACAAATTCAATTTTCATATTGTTGATATTTAAAATAAACACACGCTTTAACACGCCAACTTGAACTGCACTTAACCCTGAACCAATGCGGTCGTCTAACGTTTCCCACATATCGTCAAGTAGTTCCCAAAGTTTTTCGTCAAAAACCTTCACAGGTTTGCTAACCTTGCGAATAAAATTATCTGTATGTTGAACAATAGGTCTAATTGCCATAAATCACCTCAAATTATCTGGATTTAATTCTACAAATATTGAAACGTCCTTTTCAACTATATCTGCTATTGAATAAAAATCCTTTGTTATTTTATCATTTGGAATGTATCTTGTCAAGATTTGATAGCGGTATTTAGTTTGTATGCGCTTGATTGGAGACGCCATTGCCTGCAAAAATATAATATTATTTCCATATTTTTCTTTTAATTTAACCGCTTCGTCATATATTTTCTTTGTTACTTCTTTTGCTCTGTTATCACTTTCGCTGGACACTAAAATTCTAAGTATTTCACTGAATGGCGGAAACCCTGTGGTTTGACGTAAATTTATTTCTTTTTCATAAAATCCGTCATAATCATAGTTTGATGCAAAGCGGTAAACATAGTGCTTTGGCGCATACGTTTGAAGCACAACATAACCTTCGCTATCTGCTCTACCTGCACGCCCTGCAACCTGCGTTACAAGTTGGAAAGTGCGCTCGTTACTTTTATAGTCGCTATTATATAAACTTACGTCTGCATCTAATATTCCAACAAAGGCAACATTTGGATAATCGTGCCCTTTTGCTATCATTTGAGTGCCAACAAGTATACTTGGCGTGGTGGACGCGAATTTTGAAAGAATATTTTTGTGTCCGTTTTTACCGCGTGTTGTGTCGTTATCCATTCTAAAAATTGGAACATCTTTAAACATCTCGGCTAAGTCATTACACACTCGCTCTGTGCCCAACGCACCATATTTAATGTTTGTGCTGTTGCAGTTTGGGCAATTTGTGAGCATTCTATACCTTTTACCGCAAAAATGGCATTTTAATTGATTGTCTTCTTTGTGGTACACAAGGCTAACTTCACAATCATCGCATTTCGCGCGGTATCCGCACTCGCGACACATAACAAATGAAGCAAAACCACGCCTATTTATAAACAATATTGCTTGTTTTTTATTTTCAATGCACTCATTTAATTTAGAGATTAGTTTTTTGCTATATGGTGTTGTGTTTCCGTCTAAAACTTCGCCAAGCATATCTATAATTTCAATTTTTGGCATTTCGTGATTATTTATTCGCTCTGGGAGTTCAACGAGAGTATATCTCCCTTCTTTTGCTCGCTTAAAACTTTCAATACTTGGTGTTGCACTACCTAAAACTAGTGGGCAATGATTGTAGCGCGCCCTAAACTCAGCCACGTCGTGCGTGTTAAAACGTGGATTTGTTACGCTCACATATGAACCGTCATGCTCTTCGTCAATTATAATTGCGCCAACATTTTCAACCGGTGCAAATATTGCACTTCTAGCCCCCAACACAACCTGTGCTTTTTTTTGAAATATCTTGTCCCACTCGTCAAAACGTTCGCCTTCACTTAAACCGCTATGTAAAACTGCAACATTATCACCAAAACGCGATGTAAATCTCTGCATCATTTGTGGTGTTAGTGAAATTTCCGGCACTAGCATTATAGCACTTTTGCCTTCTTTTAGCGCGTTTTCTATGATTTGCATGTAAACTTCTGTTTTACCGCTTCCTGTTACACCTTTTAATAAAAAAGTTTTATCTTGATTTGTGATAGTGTCTACAGCGCGTTGTTGATAAGCGGTTAAAACTTTTTTTTCTTCGTTTTGCTTATCTACGCTTGGCGCGCGCATACGTCTAACAGGGGTTTTGCTTACTATTCCCCTATCAATAAGCGCATTTATTGCACTGCGTGAAAATAGTTCAACCATTTTAGTGTAATCACACTCACCATTTTCATTTAAAAATGCAACCGCACCAAGTTGAGATTTAGCGCGCGTTCCTATCTTAGAAATTGCTGTGTCAAGGTCATAAATTAAGGACAATGTGTATTTTATTTGTTCGTGTTCGCTATCAAGTCGCACGCATGACGGCAAAACAAGTTTAATGCAGTCCGCCATACGCAAAAAAAAGTGTTCACACAAAAATCCGCATAAATCAATCATTTCTCGCTTAATTTTTGGAACACTTTCTAAATTTTTTATAATTGGTTTAATTTTTGATGTATCGTAATCTGTTGTTTTACTCAAACCTATAACATATCCTAGCACATTACGACCACCAAATGGAACACGTACGCGCATACCAATTTTAGTGTCGTCCTGAGCGAGATAAGTGAACACTCTGTCTACCGCATCGTTTGAGATATCAACAACAACTTTTGCGTACATTATTTTGAACTTACTCCGATAACTTCTCCCCTTGCAACTTCGTTTGCAGCGTATTCAATAGCCATGTTTGAACTTCCGTTTAACATAGTTGGAATTTTGTTGATAAGGTCTTTTGCCCTTGCTCCAACAACAACTGCAACTGCATAACGATTTCCAATAAGATTAGTTAATAAATCAATAGGTGGCTCAAATAACATAATATTCTCCTTTAAAACTATGTTATTATACAACAAGTTTTTTAATTTGTCAAATATGAATTTTAAAATTTGTTATTTATTTAATTTAAAATAATTTTTTATAGTGTTTTATTTATTCTCTATGGCTTCTTTTTTTGCTTTTGAATCGTCAATCAACTCTTTGATTTCTTTATAAACTTCGTAAGGATTGTCAATATACGAAAAATTAAATTTTGCAACGGTACCATTTGTCATAGGGCTTGCCATACTACCAAAAGCAAGTGAACCGGTATTTTTTCTAAGGAGTTTATCAATCCAATTAACGTTTACGGTAAAAGCACCAACCATTGAATAGTCCAAACTCTTGTAATCAACGCCGATGTAACCAGTTCTAATTAAAACACGTTTATTCGTTACAGCATAAACCGTTTTATTGCACCATAATGCTATTAAAATACAAACCACAACAGCATAAATAATCAAAAACGCCAAGCAAAATATTCCTGATTCCAACGCTCCTTCTTCTGGAACGCTTATAAAAGCAACAATCGTCATAGGAATAAAAATAATTGCTAATAAAATTATTGTTATGATTGTTCCAAACCATGCTCGCGATTTATTTGGTCGGAAGGTTTTTATAATAGTTTCATCCTTATCTAGCACTAGTGAAAATAAATCATTATCGTTCATATTTTCTCCTTTTACTATTTATTATACAATTATTTTAACTATAATATGAAATTATGTCAAATAATTATATATTATTTTAAATTATTTGTAATTATTGCTATAACTTTATAGCAATAGAATTTTTAAATTTTAACAATAACTATTTAGTAGTTTTATTCAATTTTTCAAGGGCTAAATGTGCAGAATTTTGCTCTGCTTCGCGTTTGGTTGAACCATTGCCATATGAGATAAATTCACCATTTACAAACACAGACGCTCTGAAATTTTCTTGACCACCAGGAGTAATATATTTTTCAATTTTATATTCAAGTTTTTGTTTTTTAGATTGAGTGTACTCTTGAAGAATTGATTTAAAATCAGTTGGTTTAACGCCTTTTTTTAAAGTTTCTGCAACGTTCAATGCATCAAGCACTGCGGTTGAAATTGAATGAAGCCCAAATGATAAATATATAACTCCAATCATGCTTTCAATAGTATCTGCTAAAATTGCATCTGAAATATTGCCTTGAAAACTTTTGCCAAACTTAATTTTTTCGCCAATGTTTAGTGATTTTGCAAGTTTACTTAAACTTTCAGTGCAGACAAAACTTGAACGAATCTTGCTCATTTTGCCTTCATTTGAGTGGTAATGTTTATATAGGTAATCGCTAACTATTGTAGAAAGCACACTATCACCTAAAAACTCCACTCTTTCGTTACTTTCACACTTTTTTTCGTGCGCAAAAGAAGAATGAGTGAATGCAAGGTCTTTCAACTCGTCGCTACACTTATTAAATAATTCTATAAAATTATTCTTCGTCTTTTTCAACTGCTTTCGCCACCTTTTCAACTAATTTATTGTTTGCAAGTTTCCATGCTTGGTTAATTGCGCATGCAACACTCTCTGCTTTGCTGTTTCCGTGGCACTTGATAACTATTTTATTAATACCAAGCAGTGGTGCACCGCCAACTTTTCTGTAGTCATATTTTTTCTTTAAACCATATAGTTTTTTCTTTAAAAGTAGTGCTCCCATTTTTGCTTTAAACGACGAATGAGTTATATCTCTTAATTCGCCAAACAAAATTTCCGCTGTTCCTTCAATTGTTTTTAAACAAACGTTTCCTGAAAATCCGTCGCTTACAACCACATCAACATTTCCGCGCAAAACATCACGTGCTTCAATATTGCCAACAAAATTTAGGCGTGAATTTTTCAAAAGTTGGTGTGCTTCTTTAATCATTTCACTGCCCTTTTCTTCTTCTGTGCCAATATTTAAAAGTGCAATGCGTGGTTTTTTAACACCCATTGCTTTCATATATTCGTTTCCCATAATGCCAAAATGGAGAAGGTTTTCTGCTTTACAGTCTGCGTTTGCGCCACAATCTAGCAACATCACGTTTTTATCATTCAATGTTGGCATAATAGGTGCAAGTGCTGGACGGCTAATATTTTTAATTCTACCTAATTTTAAAACCGCACCTGTTAAAGTTGCACCCGTGCTACCCGCACTAACTAGTGCCACAGCATCTTCATTTTGTTTTAAATAATCGTATGCCACAACTATGCTAGACGTTTTCTTTGTTCTAATTGCAACGGTTGGGACGTCGTCCATAGTTACAACATCTGGTGCATGAACAATTTCAAGTCGGTCTGATAAAAATACCAAAGATTGCAAAATTTCGGTTATTTTATCCTTATCTCCAACCAAAACTACATTCAATTTTTCATTTTCTTGCAAGGCTTTAACCGCACCGCTAACAATTTCAAGTGGTGCAAAATCTCCACCAAAAGCATCAACTACTATTTTCATAAAAACTCCTTTAATTATATCTCAATTTGTTTTAAGTTTAAAACACTAAATTATTAAATTATAGTATCACTTAAATTTAGTGTAATTTTAATACAGAAATATTCTACTAAAATAAAATAAAAAAGTAAAACAATATTTAAAAAACAATAAAATTTTAAATAAAAAACCGAAAAAATACTATTTTTTAGGCTTTTCGGTTATAATTTATATCAAAACTAAAATACTCTTTTCTATTTTTTACAAACTTTATTAAATAAAACAACTTCTCTTTTATTTACGGGACCTAGTGAAAACTCCGTTTTTTTATTCGATAAAAAATGGTCAATTTTAACAATGCGATTGTATTTCGTTGGAAAATCAAGCGTTGCACTTATATTTTTATTTGATTTATAATCGCTAATTTCTCTAAAATATGGGTCCCAAATATAAACATAATTATCGTCAATACCTGTTACCATTACGTAATGTTCAATAGTTTGATAGGTCCTTAGATTGACACAACCGCCTGATTTTAAGCATTTTTTTATTTTATCAATCGTTACTTCTTCACCTGCTAAATATTTACACTTTATTCCAAAATCTTTTTTATTTGAAAAGTCGGATATCCACCTAGATATATATTTAACCGCTTCCCTACTAGTTCCTTTTTGACCTAGATTTCCGTGTGCGTCGTAACAGTCAAGTGTGTAGGTTGAAATGGCTTTAACAAGTTCAGCAGGTATTTCTTCCCTATCAAAAAGGTACGTGATGCAATTTAATAAACTCACACTACCACAATCAAATTCAGTTATCTGATATCTCAAAGGTGTTTTCATATTTATAATTTCTAATAAAACAATGAAATGATTAACAAAATAGTTTGTTTAAATTAATGGAGCTGATGGGCGGACTCGAACCGCCGACCTATTGATTACGAATCAATTGCACTACCGACTGTGCTACATCAGCATAAACCATTGCAAGGCATGTTGCAATGTGTTATTATTATATACTTATTATTTTTATTTGACAATATTTTAATGATAACTTTAATTGAAATAATATATTTTATCACTTTTTAATAAAAATAAATGATTGTAAAAACTTTTAATAAATTATTCGCTTGTTTCTTCATTATTTTGCTGTTCGTTTGTCAAATTGTTATCAGCAGTATTATCATTTTGGTTTGTTGCAGGTTCAGTAATTTCATTTTGAGTTTGTTCGGTTGGTTTTTTATCTTCGTCGTCTTCTGGAATTGTGAATTCGCGGTATAGAGAGTCGCCTTCGCTATGTATAACGCGGATACGGTCTAACAATTCATTATAATTTGGAAGGGCTTCAATACTTTGAAGTTCAAAACGTTTTAAGAAGTTATCTGTTGTTCCGAACAAAAGTGGTTTACCAACACTATCTTTACGCCCTACAACTTCAATAAGGTTATTTGATTGCAAAAGTTGGATAGCGTAATCACTATTTGCACCACGTATATTTTCAATCTCTAAACGAGTAATTGGCTGCTTATATGCAATAATCGCAACCGTTTCAAGCGCCGCTTTGGTTAAACTTCTCTCTCTTATTGGATTTAAAATTTCACTTATATTATCAACGATTTTTGGATTAGAACAGAGTTGCACTTTATTTTTATATTGAATGATGTTTATACCACTATTTTCGTTGTATTTTGCTTTTAAAATGTCTAAACACTTATTAAATTCGCGGTCGTTCATATCGAATTTGGTTTTAAATTCGTCTATTTCCACACCTTCGCCAGCAACGAATAAAACGCCTTCAATAATTTCTGCTATCTCATTCAGACTCATTTGGTTCTTCCTCCTTTCGTTTAATTAGAATATCTGCGTATCTTTCAGTTTGTACAACTTCAATTTTTTGGAATTTAAGTAACTCCAAAATTGCCATAAAAACGGTTATAACTTCTAGTTTTGAATAGGTTTCGTCGAACAAACTAAAAAAGTTTATTTCTTTATTGTCTTTTAAAATATTGGTTAAAAATTGTATTTTTTCGGCAACAGTCCAGCGGTCACGATTGATTTTTTTCTCTTGTGGATTTTCTCTATCCTTGGTGCGCATAAGAATGAATGCAAATGCGTCCAAAAGTTTATCCAAATTAAATTGGTTAAACACTATACGTGTGTCCCCTGCCGACTTATCTGGTTGTTTATACAATCTATTTACATTTTCAATTTCGTGCAAATTCATGCCTGCTTCTTTAAATAGTTGATACTCTTGAAGTTGCATTTTTAATTGTGTTTCTGGGTCGATTTCTTCTTCGTCTTCTTCAACCTGCTCAACTGGAAGAAGTGAACGTGATTTTATCTCTAAAAGCCTACTAGTCATATCTAAAAAAGCCGTTGCTTCTTCCATGTCTAATTTATCAATGCCTTCCATGTATTTTAAATATTGGTCAGTTATCTCTGAAATTTTTACTTCTTCAATCGTCATGTTTTTTTCATGAATTAAGTGCAATAAAAGGTCTAAGGGTCCTTCAAACCCTTCTAATTTAAATGTTAAATGAGTGGAAACTTCGCTTTCTACGATTTCTTCATTTTCCATTTATTAAACCCCTAAAAGCCCAATTGGCATATAAATATAGTTGTATATTAAAGACAAGTAAAAATCTAAAATATCAAAACCAAATAATAGGTCAATTAAAACAGTTGCAAGAAGTATCCCAAGCAAAATTTTAAAACCATTTCTAACATTATATTGAATAAACTTGTTGTCCGCCTTCATAAAAGATGTAACAAAATTAAAGCCGTCTAATGGATAAATTGGAAGAATATTAAACAATGCAAGGAAACTATTAACAAGCATAAAATATTGAAGCGTAAGCAAAATATATTCAATATAGACATTAGATACAGGTGCAAATGCTATAATTAAGGCAAAAATTATTGCACAAATCAAGCCTAAAATAAAGTTTGCTAAAATTCCAGCAATGGACGTTAACCTTATACCTTTCCTATACTTTTTAAAATTAAGCGGATTTATTGGCATAGGTTTAGCCCAACCAACTCCAAGCAAAGCAAAACAAATTAAACCAGATAAACTAATATGCTTGAAAGGATTAAGTGTTACCCTACCTGCTAATTTTGGTGTTGGGTCACCCATTTTAACTGCTGTGAAACCATGTGCAAATTCATGAACTGAAAGCGAAACAAAGAAAGCTACTATTGTAATCAAAAAAATTACTACCGCTTCCTGCGCTGTTAATTCACTGCTAAATAAAATATAATACAACATAGTCCTTTATTAGTATATCAAATTTTATCTTAGTTTGCAATTAAATTATAGCTAAATTTTAGCATAACATACATGTTTTAATTTATTTACAATATGATTAATTATTGACTTTTATTATTAAAAAATTACTTATTTTTTGAAATCTTAGATTGAAATGAATGATACAAAATAGTGTGTATAAAAATAAATACATACCATTTATTTGGTATGTATTTTTATTTATTTAGGTTGATTTTCATGGTGGAAAGGCGGTTATAAAATGCACTTGAATTTAGTGGCTGTTTCACGTCTGTGATTTTTGTTATCTCGCTTTCATTGTCGTTAACAATTATTATTCCAAGTTCTATAAACACTTGCAAGCAAACATAAAATTGAAGATATGAATAATTTTTTTCTTTTAGTTTACTTAAAATGTTTTTAAACATATGATAGCAATAATACCCTGTTATTTTGTTTTCGTTAGCAAATTGCATTAGCCTAAAATATTTTCCAAATGTTTGCCTTGATAAATCAATTTTATTTAGCATAGTGATTGGTGTTGGCACTGAATGTGGAAGATATACAGTAGACTTAGTTTGCTTATGAAGTGCTGAGATATAGCCCATATTTAAAATTGGGTCTAGGAAAATAATTCGGCTAAACGTGTTAAACGAATCAAAGTTTTTTGGTGCTAAAATTATTGTGTTTAGCCCTGTTTCGTCATTTATTTCAAATATCCTATTTTTAAATATGTTGTTGCTATCATATATTGATTTAAAGTTAATATAGGTGTTATAGTCATTAGCAACGATTAGTGTGCCATAAACGTTATTTTCCATATCAAGGAGCAATCTAATAAGTTGGTCGCGATTGTAATTATTGAATGTGTAACTACCCTGCATTGGATAAATGATTTGTTTGATATATCCGGCTTGCAATATTTCTTCGTCCTGTGGGCGGTAAATATCTTCGTAATCAATTGATTTTACAATACCTGAAATTTTTTTGCTACCCCTGAATGTGTCAATATTAAGGTCGGCAAGCAGGTTGCATGATGTGTTGTTGGACAAAACAAAATATTTATCGCTTGAATTAAAAGCAAGCAAATTAAAATTTGGATAGTTTAAAACTAAGTGTTGTGGGTGGCGCGGCAATGAACTAATACTTGCATTATTAAGTTTGAACGCAAACACTGGACGTGGGTTCATATGCCCACAAGGTTCTAACCTATCAATATCTTCAACAAATTGCAAGGTTATTTCGTCTGGGTCAAGCGCAAAATCGTAAGTTTTAGTTGGCAAAAAGTCGGTTTTATTCAAGTTTTCAGCAACATATTCGTTAGTTAAGCGCATAAATTGGTCGTAATTTTCAACCTTTAATGTTAGACCTGCTGCCATTGGGTGACCGCCAAATTTAGTTAAAATGTGTGACATACTGCTAAGCAGTGTGTGAACATTCACACCGTTTACGCTTCTGCATGAACCTGTTAACTCGTCTCCAACTTGGCAAAATAAGAATGTTGGTCTGTGAAACTCTTCTGCAATACGCGCTGAAACAATCCCCAGAATGCCACTATCCCACTCTGGACTAGACATTATAATGGCACTTATTCTGAAAATATCCTGCTCTTTTAGTTCGTTTTTAACATCGACATACACCTTTTCGCATAATTGTTGGCGTGTGGTGTTGAAATCAATTATTTGTTTGCAAATTTTTTTGATATTGGTTACATTTTCTTCCATGTATAGGTCTAGGCTAGTGTCTGCTGAACCCATTCTTCCACTTGCGTTAATTTTGGGCGCTAGTTTAAACGCAATATCACTCGCTTTACAATCAAGGTTAAGCCCACACTCATTCATTAGTGTGATAATGCCAATAGGTGCTTTTTTAAGGTCTTTTAAACCGAGAGTTACAATTGCGCGGTTTTCGTCAAATAAGTCAACAATATCGGCAATGGTTGCAATGCTTGCAATTGGTAAATATTTTTTTGCTTCTCCAATACCCGCTAAGGCTTGAACAAGTTTTAGAGCAACACCTGCACCACAAAGCGCTTTAAATGGGTAACTTTCACTCACTTTTGGGTTAATTATTAAGCAATTTGGAAGTTTTTCACCACGCTCATGGTGGTCGGTTACAATTATTTCAACGCCTTGCGAATGAATGTAATCTGTTTCTTCAACCGCCGTTATACCGCAGTCCACTGTTATAATTAAATCTGGTTTATTATGCTCAAATATCTTATCAAGTGTTTTGATTGTTAAACCATAGCCGTCTTCATACCTATTTGGCATAAAATGTGAAACGTTTGCACCAATTGAATTAAAATATTTTAAAAGTATTGCTGTGGCACTGATACCGTCAACATCATAATCGCCAAATATTAAAATTTTGTTGTTTTTTTCTAAGTGTGATTGAATTTTTTCAACCACCTTTTCCATGTCTTCAAATAAAAATGGGTCGTATAAATCGCTAATGCTTGGGTTTAAGAATTTTTTGAGTTTGTCCTGCGTGTCAACCCCACGAGAAAATAAAAGATGCACAAGGTGTTTATTTAAGTTAAACATCTTGCTCATTTCTTCTATTTTATCAAAATCGTAATTGTTATCTAATGTGCAAATGTATTTCATAATCTCTTTTATAAAATTTCGTTGTATTTTTTATAATTTTTTTTAGTTATAATTTCAGTTAACTTACTTTAAATTTTGTAACATTAAATAGTTGTTGTAATTATCAAATTAACTTAAAATTATATATAAAATTTATAGTGTTAAATTAAATTTATTTAATTATAACATATTTTATTTGGTTTGTTAAGTGATAAAGTAAAATTTATAAAAAGACTCCATTTTCATGGAGTCAAATTATTCTTATTTTTCGGTTGATTTTACAACCACTTTTTTCTTTCTCATGTGAGTGATTAGTGCGCTCCAAACGAATGGAACAACGTAATAACTTACAGCGAGAAGAGCAACTGCCATAAACATAATGTTTACAGAGATAAATCTAATAGGATTTGGAGCAAATAATATAAATAATAGACCTATTAAAGCAATCGCACATGCAAGCACTGCAAAACGTGTTCTATTTTGTTTCATGGCTGTGCCGATTGCCATTTCATAGTTGTTGCTATCCAAATACTTGTTTAATCTGATGTTTTCAAATATTGAGAAAGCAAAGTAAGTTGTAAGAAGAGTTAACATCACAAGCATTGCAAAGTAACTTAACCCTATTTCTAGCCTTAAAATTGCGCCTATTGACATAAAGGCAAGCAACGAAATAACGTTTGCAATCAAGTTTGCCATTGCACTTGCGCCGTTATATCTAACGTAAGCAAATATTGTGCACACAAGCCAAATTATTGCGATTGTTACGGCTGTGAATAGATAATCAGAAGTACTTACAACTTTATCTACCCTAACATGCTCACTAATTTCGCCTGTTGTTGCAACTTTATCAACAATTGCAAGGTTGATTTCTTCTTCTTGTTCGGCTGTTAAGTTGTTCATATAACGAACAACAAGTTTTGAATTGTCACCATTATAAACGATTGAAATATTGTCACATTCTCCGCCGTATAAATTTACAACACTTTCAATTTCGCCCATATATTCGGAAAAGTTTTCACTATCAGTTTCCGCAACTGTTACAGTAAATTCGTTGTAGCCTGTAAACTCAAAATTGCCTTTCATTCCAGCAAAACTAAAAACTAAAATTCCAATTACAAGGAAGACCGCAACACAGATAAGCACTATCCAATTTTTCTTAAAATAATCTTTGTTTGACTTTGTAAAATCTCTATTAAGCATTTTCTCCTCCTTTGTGGAAGTTTAATTTTTTGCCGTCGGTATTATTTAAAGGAAGGTACATATTAATAAACAATCTCATTAAAACTAGGCTTGTAAATAGGTTGATAATTGGAAGCACTAATGCCACCCAACCAAATGATTGGATTGCCATATTTGGCATAAACACGCATACAAAACCAACTACAAAAGTTAAAGTGTTTAAAATTAGGTTTTTAAACAATGTTTCTTTTTGACCAAGTTTAAAGGCTATGTGCAGTTGAAGCCCTGTTTGATAATGAATTTTTGCACGTTCAAATATGCTCATTAAGCAGTCTGCTGAAATGATTAAACATAAAAGTATTCCTATCATACTAGCAAAATTGTAGTGTGCAATTGGAATAGATTGCAAAATAAATAGTCCAAGAGTTATAAAGAACAACAAATTAAAGCAAGCAAGTAGTCCCATCTGTTTGTATTTCACAATCATATAAATGAACAAACATAATGCAAATATTCCCATTGCAACAGGTATCATAATGTCAGAACCAATGCCGTAACTTGGTGTGATTGGATTGATTTCAAGTGTGGTTAGTTCGAGTGATAAAATACCAGTTCTAAGTCCGTTTGCATAGGTTTGCGCGGTTGCAGTGTCCACAAACGCGGTGTTTTGAATGTAAATAACACCTTGGTCAATAGCACTTGTTCCTAAGTCGATTTGTGAGTAAACAGTGTCGCCCAAATAAATATATAAAGTACCACCATCTGCGGTTGCTTCTGCGATTTCGTCTATTTTATCTTCGTTGAATTGAACGCGCACAACAATAGCATTTTCTGCAGTTGTTTGGTCGTAACTTGTTACAACGTCAACTATGCTAATATCTTCTGCTGTTGCAAAAGGTGTGTTAGTATCCGACATCTCGCCAATGTAAAAACTTATTGCCTGTGGGTTTTCAAGCAAACTTTGAATGGTGTTTTCGTCAGTTTCATTTAAGATGTTACCAATTTGCATAACGATTTTATCGTCGTAACTAGAAACGGTTACATCTTTATAACCTTCCGATTGAATAATATCTTTTAATTGGTTTATTGTGGAAGTTTTTAGCGCATTGTAGTTAGACTGCGCTTCACCTTCCGGTAAAGTTGCCCTATACACCACCCGCATTGAACTTCCTATATCTTCCCCTAGCCTAATGTTTGAAACAAAGTTAGAATATGAATAGTATGTTCCATACATAGGAAAAGGATATGTGAAATTTACAAAACATGCAACCAACAAAATGGCTAGCAGTATTGAAAAAACAACAAATAAGTTAATTGAACGTCTTTTGGTCATACTTCTCCTTAATAGTAATTGATTGAATAGTCAATTTGCACAATATTTCTATCATGTTAATTAAAATATCACAATTCAAGATTTATTATATCTAATTAGGTAAAACTTGTCAATTAAATAGAGCAAATTTATTTACTTTATAAAAGTTAAAACACATTCCTTTAAATTCTTTCCAAAAAACAGATTTTTAAAATAGTTTGATTACAAATTTGTAACAATGATGTAGTTTTTAAATTTCATATCATTCACTCTAAATTGAATATGTACAAATATTCATCACTTTTGGTGATTTATTTTTATATTAGTGTTGATAATTTCATTATTTTATGTTAAAATCTAGTTATGAGTAAAATTTTAGAAGAGATTAAACAAAATTTAGGTAAAATCAAAAAAATCATTGTAAGTGACGTGTTAAATAAGAAAACAGACATCAAAAAACTAGAAATTCGCCCTATATTTGTCAAAAATAACACTGTTTTGCAAGTTGAATATGTGGCAAATAATAAGGCGTTTCAAAAAAACTATGATTTAGGTGATTTTGATAATTTTTTTAATTCAAACATCGCAGAGAATTACAAACAGGTGTTAATAAAAAAAGAAGGTGAAGATGTTTCTTTCTTTTTAAACCCTAATGGCAAAATAAAGCGTAAAACTGGTGCAAATGACGTTAAAAATGTTGAAATTGGTGGCAATAACAGAGAAAAAAGTTACATTCTCCGTGAAGGGCTTGAAATACCTGCCCTTGTTGACCTAGGCGTTTTTACAAAAGATTACAAAATTGTAAAATCAAAGTATGATAAATTTAAGCAAATCAATAAATTTATTGAGATTGTGGACGACGAACTTAAAAACTACAATAAAAAACAAATTAAAATTTTAGATTTTGGTTGTGGTAAATCATATTTGACGTTTATTTTGTACTATTATTGTGTCTATATCCGCGGAATAGACGCAACAATTATTGGTTACGACCTTAAAACAGACGTGGTTGAAAATTGCAACAAAATCGCTGAAAAATATGGTTACACAAATCTAAAATTTGAAATTGGCGACGTTAAAAAGGAGCGTGAACAATTTAACAATGTTGATATGATTATTTCGCTTCACGCGTGTGACACCGCAACAGACTATGCCCTATTCTACGCTATTAAATATAACGTTAAATATATTTTCTCCGTGCCTTGTTGCCAACATCAAATAAATTCGTCAATTAAGGGTTTTGGTGATTATGAGTTATTGTTTAAAGACGGAATTATTAAGGAAAGATTTTCTGCTCTTCTCACCGATGCGATACGTGCGCAAGTTTTAAGAGAAAATGGATATTCTGTTGATATGATTGAATTTATTGATTTTGCCCATTCGCCAAAAAATATAATGATACGAGCCATTAAAAATAATTCAAAACAAAAAATTTATGATATAGAAAAATTGGAAGAAAAATATAATTTTAAACAAGAATTGTTTGAACTTTTAAAAAAATAAATAATTTTATAATTTTAAAGTTTTTTTTAAAAAAAGTGAAAAAATATGAAAAAATCGGCTAAAAAGTCGATTTTTTTAATTATTTTTAATAATTTTTCAATTTTTTTATTTAATCTAATAATTTTATTTAATCTAATAATTTTATTTAATTTAATAATTTAATTTTTTTATGCTTTTTTGCTTGTTAAATTTAAAATCACCGCTGCTATAACAGACACAATCAAAGCAAACAATAAGTCGTAAAGAATTGATAAATTAAACACAAAACCGCCATTCATTATCGAAAAGATTAAGAAACTTAAAACGGCGTATATTAACCCTGCAACAAGTGCTTTGACAATCAATTTTCCATTGCCACTTTTCTTTAAGAAGAAAACCATGAAAAAGATTGCGAGCGCTTTGATTATGTTGTTTACGGCAGTTATAACTGTTGAATTTAAGTCAGCAAATTTAAGTACTATTGCAAAGAACACAATTCCAATAAGTGTTACAACTATACCTATTAAACAACATTTTAAAATGGACAAAAATCCCGACCAATTTATAGATTTCAATTTCTGCATAACGCCTCCTACATTAGTCTATTTTATTATTCTTTCGTTAGAACAATCGAACTTTGAAATATATAAAATAATTAAATAGATTTTGCAGTTTTTTGTTTAAATTTTACGAAAATATATTTTTAAAAATCAATTATAAGAAATATCTAATTATCCTTAATCGTTTAAACAATTATCTTTTTAAAATTAATTATAAAAGATATCTAATTATGTTTAATCATTCAAATAATAATAATTTTATAATATTCTAAAATTTTTTAAATTGCCATTTTAATTAAACAATTAAAAAATTAAAACATATAATAGAGTATGAAAATATATTGTTTTAAAGCACCAAAATTCTTACGTCCATTATTTAAACTAATATTCAAAAAAAGTATCTATTATTTAGATAAATAATGTTTTGTTTAATGTTAAAATGGTGAACTTATTTATTATATAAGTAAATATATTTTTCATATCAAAAAAAAACAAACTCAGCGCGAGTTTGTTTTTATTTTTTAAAAATTATTTTAATTTGTTAAAAATCTATCTATTTTTTTGGGGGTGTAATTAAATTTTTATACAAATTAGTTGCCGAGTTTCTTTTTGTAGTTTTGAGTTTTTGGGTAGGCTTTATCACTAATTGACGATTGCAATTCTTTTATTAGTTTAACGGTGTTTTTATCAACGTCTTTTGGCATTTCGCCTTTAAGTGTTACATATAAGTCGCCTGAACCTAAACCTTTTAAGTATTTTATACCCTTACCTTTAAGTGTGTAACGAGTGTTAGATTGAGTGAGCGGTGCAACATCTATCATGGTTGTGCCTTTAAGGGTTGGCACTTCCACTTTACCACCAAGCATTAGTGTTGTGATTGGAACGTAGACGTCAACATACAAATTGTAGTCTTTTCTAACCAGTAGTGCATGTGGTTGAACGGTTATTGCAATTCTAAGGTCGCCTGGAACGCCGTCCGCACTTGCTGTTTGGTTACCTTCACCAACAATTCTTATTACTTGGTCGTTATCAATACCCGCTTGAATTTTAACTTTGATTTTGCGTTGCACAGTCTTTAAACCACTTCCATGGCAAGACAAGCACTTATTTTTAACAACTTTACCCTTTCCACCACAATTTCGGCACACGCCAACTGTACGCGTTACGCCAAACAAAGTTTGTTGTGTGTATTGCACCCTACCGCTTCCATTGCATTCAGGGCAAGTAACATAATCGCTATCAGTTTTTGCCCCAGTTCCGTGACAATCAGGGCAACGCTCCTTTCTAGTTACTGTTATTTCTTTTTCAGTGCCAAAAGCGGACTCCAAGAAGGTTATCACAAGGTTAAGATTTATATCTTCGCCCTTTTCTCTCGTTGCACGCGTGCTACCACGTCCACCAAAATTAGAGAAAATATTAAAAATATCTTCAAAACTGCCAAATCCGCCGTCTTCATAGTCCGAAAAACCTTGCCAAGAACCACCTTGACCGCCACCAAAACCTTGTGGACCATCTGCTGAACCAAATTGGTCGTAATTTGCGCGTTTTTGTTTATCACTTAAAACTGAATACGCTTCGTTTATCTCTTTAAACTTTTCTGCCGCCTCTGGTGCTTTGTTTAGGTCTGGGTGATATTTTTTTGCTAGTTGCCTGTATGCCGACTTAATTTCGTCGTCACTAGCAGACCTGCTCACACCAAGCGTTTCGTAATAATCTTTACTTGCCATAATCTTCCTTTAAATTTTGCGCACGCGTTAACGTGCTTGCGTTTCACATTTAAATGTTTAAATTTATTTAATAACATTTAATAATGTGAAATGCAATAAAATGAGCGAAGCGAATTGCAAAATTTAATGTTGCATTATACGCTTCCTCTTGATTATATGCTTACGAGTTTACGAGTAGCATATAATCTTGCCAAGTTATTTTTTATATATAAAACAATTTTGACCAAAATTCTTTTTATAAACTTTTTGAAAATTCTCTAAATCAATACTATTCGATGAGTGTGTGCCTATTAAATCATAATAAAATCTTGGAATTAAACCAATATCAAATAACTGAAAACCAATTGCTAACACACAACTATCATAATCTGTTCCAACTATATGAATTTCTTTATTTTTATAATCTTTATAAATAGATTTTATTTTATTTAAATATTTTAAAGGCAATGCGTAACCATATTTTTTTACTTCAATAAAGTTTACATTTTCTAATAAAATTTTAGTTTCATTGTCATTTGTCATAAAATCATAATTTAAAATATCTAAATAATTAGAATTTTCTTTTTTATTATTTATAAATTTAGTTGCAAAAATATATTCATAATCTTTAAAGTTGACTATGTTATAAATATTATCGTAGATATGCTTATTTTTTTCGGTTAAAAAACCTACCTGCATATCTACGACTAATAATATTTTTGTTTTGCTCTTTTTCATTTTGTCTCCCTAATTAACTTATTTTAACATTTATTTTTAATGGGAGCAAATATTTAGAGCAAATTATTATTTATCTTCGACAATAACTTCTGGATCGCCGTCTTTGTTGCCGTTACCATTGTTACCATTATTTGCGTTGTTGTCGTTTGGGTTTTCGCCTTGTGGTTGTTGTTGTGCCATTTTTTGGTACATCTTTGTAAATACGTCATTAGAAACTTTTGTTAAATCTTCTTGCGCTTTCTTGATTTCGTCAAGGCTTTCACTAGCTAAGTACTTTTTGGCTTCTTCAACTGCATTATTTAAAGCGGTTTTATCTGCTTCTTCAATCTTGTCGCCATTATCTTTAACAGTTTTTTCAATGTTTAAAATCATGGCATCTAAATTGTTTCGACTATCAACAACTTCACGTTTCTTCTTATCAACTTCTGCGTATTGCTCTGCTTCTTTAACAGCCTTATTGATTTCGTCTTCACTAAGGTTTGTTGAAGCGGTGATTGTGATTTTTTGTTCTTTATTTGTGCCAAGGTCTTTTGCACTTACGTTTACAATACCATTTGCATCAATATCAAAAGTAACTTCTATTTGTGGAACTCCCCTTGGTGCTGGTGGAATACCTGTTAATTGGAAACGACCAAGTGATTTATTTTGAGCGGCAAATTCACGTTCACCCTGCAAAACGTTGATTTCAACGCCTGGTTGATTATCTTGTGCAGTACTAAAGATTTGAGATTTCTTTGTAGGAATTGTTGTGTTTCTTGGAATAAGTTTTGTGCACACTCCACCTAATGTTTCAATACCAAGTGAAAGTGGTGTTACATCAAGCAATAACACGTCTTTAACTTCTCCGCCTAACACACCTGCTTGAATTGCTGCGCCGATTGCAACACATTCATCTGGGTTAATACCCTTAAATGGTGTTACAGGAATTTCTTTTGAAAGTGCTTCAACAACACAAGGAACACGAGTTGAACCACCAACTAATACCACGTTTGAAATATCAGATTTTTGTAGACCTGCGTCTTTTAATGCATTTCTTGTGCAAACCAAAGTTTCGTCAACAAGGTCGCTAATCATACTCTCGAATTTTGCACGAGTTAAAGTGTATTCAAGGTGTTTTGGACCTGTTGCGTCTGCTGTAATGAATGGCAAACTGATTGTGGTTTGTGTTAAAGTGCTAAGTTCAATTTTTGCCTTTTCTGCTGCGTCTTTCAAACGTTGTTTTGCTAACTTATCGTTAGTTAAATCAATACCTGTTTCCTTTTTAAATTCTTCGATTAGTAAGTCCATAATACGGTTATCAAAGTCGTCACCGCCAAGGCGAGTGTTACCATTGGTTGACAAAACTTCGAACACGCCATCACCAATTTCAAGGATTGAAACATCAAATGTACCGCCACCTAGGTCGTACACCAATATTTTTTGATTTTTTCTATCTTGTTTATCAAGACCATATGCAAGTGCTGCGGCTGTTGGTTCGTTGATTATACGCAAAACTTCTAGCCCTGCAATTTTACCTGCGTTTTTAGTTGCTTGACGTTGAGAGTCGTTGAAATATGCTGGCACTGTGATAACTGCCTGTGTTACAGGTGAGCCAAGATATGCTTCTGCGTCTTGTTTAAGTTTAGTTAAAATCATAGCGCTAATTTCTTCTGGGCTGTATGATTTATCGTCAATTTTAACTTTGTAATCTGTTCCCATTTCACGTTTGATTGAAATAACTGTTTTTTCTGGATTGGCAATGGCTTGACGTTTAGCCACTTGACCTACCAAACGTTCGCCGTCTTTAAAACCTACCACACTAGGTGTTGTTCTTCCACCTTCACTATTAGGTATTACGGTTGGTTGACCACCTTCCATAACTGCCACACAACTATTTGTTGTTCCTAAGTCTATACCAATAATTTTTCCCATAATTTATCTCCTTATATTAAAATTATTTTGTTTCCACGAAGAATTCGTGGATAAACTTTTACTATCAATTATGAAATTCATTTCAATAATTGAATAGGAAAAGGTTAAATAAATGAGCATCGCGAATTTAAACAAAATAATAAATTTGGTGTAAATTTTGCGATTTAATTATATGCCTACGAGCCTTGCGAGTGGCATATAATCTTTGACATAATTTTTTGCTCCTTATATAAAATTTTTCACGAACGTACGTGAGTGATAGCACATTTTTTGTTGGTTTTGCAAATTTATTTGCATAAACAAATAAGAAATGTGCGAAAACTTATGAGTTTACGAATAAGTATAAGTAAAATTTTATTTGAGTATAAAATTTGGAGAATTTTATATGTCTGCGAGCCTGCGAGCGACATATAATTTAATGAGAATTTTATATGTCTGCGAGCCTGCGAGTGGCATATAATTTAATGAGAATTTTATATGCCAACGAGCTTGCGAGTGGCATATAATTTACCTATAATTTCTCGTTAATTTTACTTTTTAACTATAACTTGCGCATAACGGATAACTTTACCTTTATAGGTAAAACCCTTATATGCAACTTTAACTATGCTACCAGGTGGCGCATTGCTTGTTGTATCCACGTCTATTGCTTGGTGGAAATTTGGGTCAAACTCGCCTGAGCAATCTATTTCATTAACTCCCATTTTACTAAGTGTGTCCAAAATGCCTTTTTCAATGAATTTTATACCTGTTAAAATGTTTTGGTCTGTTATCATATCCGTTGCCATTTTGAAACTATCAAGGGCTGGTAGGAAGTTTTCTATTGCATCAATAAATCCGTCTTGACGAGCGCCCGATAACGCCGATTGCATTCGTTTTCTATAATTATCAAACTCTGCTTGCAAACGAAGTAGGTCGTTAAAATAATTATTTTCCTTATGCTCTTTATCTTCGTCTTCGTCGTCTTCGCAATCGCAATCTTCACAATCACAATCGTCGTCGCAATCACATTTTTTATGTTTGCATTCACAATCGTGGTCTTTGTGTTTACATTTGTGTTCGTCATACTTTTCGTGGTTACAATTGCAGTTTTCGTTGCATCTATCACCGTCTTTACAATCACAATCGTCGCCACATGTGCAATTATCTGAACACTTGCAGTCATTATCAATTCTTTCGTCTTCTCTATCTAGATTATGTGCGCATGTGCCATTTTCTTTTTCACAATCTTCGTGATTATTTTTGTTTTTATGTGCCACTATTGTCTCCTTTTAAGTTGTCTATCTGACCAACAATGAATTTTAACGCGCTTGCCACCTGCTGATAGTCAATACGTCTTGGCCCAACAAGTGCAAGGCTAGCGATAGGAACGCCGTTTATAACGATTGGTGCGCTTAACATCATTCCGCCTTTTAACTTTTCGTTATCATCGTCGCCGATAACAAAGTTGATGTCTTCACCGTCTTTGTTTATTACGTCGATAACTTTATCTTCGTCCTGTAAAAACTCGAACATCTCTTTTGTTTCGTCGATTTCAGATTGATTTAAGCCGTCAAGTAACTTAGTTGGGTTTTCGTTTGAAACGTCGTATCTTGTTTTTATAACGCTAATCAAACTATCCGCAACATTTTTAATGAGTTCCCTAAACTGCAACATCTGTGCGCCTGCTTTTAAACAAACATCACTAATATTGTCAATCATGTACTCAATAGTTTTTGACTTAAAATGTTTTGTTAAGTAGTCCCCCGCTTCAATGCAAGCAGAACGTTCAATGTTTGGGTCGAGCGTCATGCTTTCGTCAATCACTCCTGCGTTGGTTTCAACAAGTAGCAATGCGTCCTTATTGATAAGCGGTATAATTTGTATGTTTTCAATCGTTAAATTTTTAAGCCCATGCTGAACTAGCACAGCCGGACAATTTGTTGCCCTGCTAAGCCTTTTTGCAAGCGTTGAAAGTGTAGATACAAGGCTAACTGAACGTTCTTCATAATCTGAAACCACCTGTTTGATGTTATTCTCTTTAAGTTTGCCACTAAGCACTACGCTGTTGACGTACTCCTTATATGCCAAACTTGTTGGAATGCGACCACCAGACGTGTGCACCTGCCTAAAATACCCCATACTTTCAAGCGCATTTAATTCATTTCTTATAGTTGCCGAACTAATATCCTTAAAATGCTGGTTTAACCCACCACTTGTGATTGGTTGTGCCGTTCTAATATATTCGTCCACCGCAACTATGAGAATGTCATGCTTTCGTTTGTTTTTATCGTCTACCACATTCTACCTCTTTCTGCTTCTGTTTAGCACTCTTATTTTATGATTGCTAACATTATTTTATTCATATTGCTAACGATTGTCAACTAAATTTGCCAACTTTTTTTAAATTTTTTTAAAATTTTTTAGTTTTTTTTAATTTTTATCTTTGTACTCTTAATCTTTTAGTTTTAGTTTGATAGTTTATAAATTTATAAATAGGCAAACAAAAAACAAATCTTGAAATTTGTTTAGTGTTTTTCATTTAATTAAACGTTTTTTGGTTGTGGCTCAGCGTTTTCAAACAATTTTGCATTTGTAGATTTGTTGGTTAATAATCTCATAATGTCACGTTTAGTACTCTTCTTTATTGCGCTAGACGAAAGCAATTGTTGAACATCTGGATAAGTATAAACAATTCTAACAAAAACTAAACTATTCGTTTCTCTTATTTCGTCTAACATTTTTGGTTTTTTAGCAACAAGATTGATTAAGAATATAATGTTTTCACAAAATTCAAAAGGTACATCTTTGTAACTTATATTATTCTTTACAACAAGGCTAACCATAAAATCTTCTATGGTTTTTGACTTTGACAATTCGTCAATCATTGGGTCCTTTATTAAATTCTTACCACTTAATTTATTTAAAATATTGCGCGCTCTGCATTTTTCGGTTATGTTCATTTTTTCTCCTTAATTTCTTCTGTAATGTATTTATAAAATTTAGAATTTATAACAAAAGTAGAAATATTGTATCACTTTGTTTTTATTTGTCAAACCCTTTTTGAAAATTTGTTAAAAAATTTTTATTTTATATAAATTCTTCTATGATAGCATTGGATAAAAAGAAAAATTCGTCGGTTATTTTTAAGTGATTATCTTCTAAAGTTACCGCATTGATTTTTTTAAGATTTTCGATTGTTTGTTTGTGTTCTGATAAAAAATTTGAAGAAAATTCTTTATTGAAAGCGTCAATATCTAGCCCTTTACTTGTTCTAAGTGAAAGCATTATGCGTTCGGTTTTTTGAGTGTTTTCGTCTAAAAACTCATAACCACCAATCGGTAAAATTTTGCTAAATTCTTTTATTCTTTTTATAAAATTTGAGTTAGGTTTATCCGTTTTTATATGTTTTGTGGTTTTTTTATTTTCTTCGGTCGATTTTTTAATCTCGCAATTATTTAGTGTTTTTAAAGTGTTTTTGAATGGTTTTTTAACCAAACTTGATAACTTTTTGCACTTTTTTATGTAATCATTTAGGTTTGACGCGTTAAAAATTCTCATATTATTATAAAAACTATGTGCGCTAACACCAAGCCCCAAATATTCGGTGTTGTTCCAATATTTTTGATTGTGCCTACTTTCATAACCTGGAATAGCAAAATTTGAAACTTCATATCTATTATAGCCTGCTTTTTTAAGTAACTCTACGGCTAAATCATATTGCCTTCTACTTTCATCGTCGTTTGGCACGCTCTCCCCTGCTTGAACTCTATCAAAAAGCGGAGTATTTTCTTCCACTTGCAGTGAATATGCGGAAACGTGCTTAACATTATTTTGCTTAAAAAAGTTGATTGTATCAATAATGTCTTGGTCACTTTCATTTGGCATAGCAAGCATAATATCAGCTGAAATGTTTACAAAATTATGTTTATTTAAAATATTAAAGGCATTTTCAACCGCACTCCGCGTTTGCACTCTTCCAATAAAATTTGTAATCTTATCGTTTAAGCACTGCACCCCTATACTTATCCTATTAACGCGCGCGCGTAAGTACTCGGTCAATTTTTCTTCGTTAAAACTGTTGGGATTAACTTCGATTGTAAATTCAGTGTCGGACGTAAAATTGAAACTGTCAAACACCTTTTTGGACAATTTTTCAATAAAACCATTAAACACGGCACTCGGTGTTCCGCCACCAATATAAAGGCTATCAAAAACCTTATCTTTAAACTTATTTTTATAAAACTCAATCTCTAAAAGAAGTGCGTCTAAATACTCTTTTTGCTTATCTTCCCCATAGCAAAAAGACACAAAATCGCAATAAGCACATTTTGACGCACAAAACGGAATATGAATATATAAACCCAAGTTTTTCATGGATATATTATAACAAAAAAATAATAAATATGTCAAAATGTTCTTTCCTCACATTTTCTTAAAATGGGAGTTAACTCATTTTGTTTTGCAAAACGGAATATGAATATATAACCCTAAATTTTTCATAGATATATTGTAACAAAAAATATTAAAAGTGTCAAAATGTTCTTTCCTCACATTTTCTTAAAATGGGAGTTAACTCATTTTGTTTTGCAAAACGGAATATGAACATATAAACCCAAGTTTTTCATTAATTTTAGTTTAACACAAAAAATAAAAAAGTCAAAGTAAAGTATACTTTGACTTAAAAAGTTTTAATCATCTAGTTTTAAGATGGAAACGAAGGCTTCGCTTGGAAGTTCCACGCTTCCTAATTTGCGCATACGTTTTTTGCCTTCTTTTTGCTTTTCAAGGAGTTTACGTTTGCGCGTTACATCTCCGCCATAGCATTTTGCAAGCACGTCCTTTCGCATGGCTGAGATTGTTTCTCTAGCGATTACTTTTCCGCCAATTACCGCTTGTATAGGAATTTCAAACATATGGCGCGGAATAACAGCCTTTAATTTTTCGCAAAGTGCCCTACCGCGCGCGTAGGCCTTATCTCTATGAACAATAAGAGAAAGCGCATCACAAATTTCGCCATTTAGCAAAATATCTAGTTTAACAAGGTCGCTTTCAACGAAGCCTGAGAGTTCGTAGTCCATACTAGCGTAACCTTTTGATAGTGATTTAATTTTATCAAAGAAATCGTACACAATTTCGTTTAATGGCATAGTGTAGATAAGTTTTGTGCGATTTGCGTCAATATACTGCATATCGTGGAAGGTTCCGCGCCTATCAGCGCATAAATCCATAATTCCGCCTAAATAGTCCTTTGGAGTGATAATTTCCATTTTAACAACTGGCTCTTCCATTCTTGATATGCTCGCCATTGGTGGCATTTCGCTTGGATTGGTTACGTCATACTCTTTTCCCTTTTGGTCGTAAATCTTATATTCAACACTTGGCGCTGTGGTTATAATTTCCAAATTAAATTCACGCTCTAGCCTTTCTGTTATGATTTCCATATGAAGCAAGCCTAAAAAACCACATCTAAAACCATGACCAAGTGCAAGCGATGTTTCCTTTTGGAAATGCAAACTTGCGTCATTTAATTTTAACTTTTCAAGCGCGTCGTTCAATTCTTGATATTTGTTTCCGTCTAGCGGGAAAATTCCGCAGAACACAACGCTTGTGGCTTCTTTATATCCAGGGAGTGGCTCTAAGGTTGGACTATTTTTTAATGTGATTGTATCTCCCACCTTGGTGTCGGACACATTTTTAATGGATGCAGCAATGTATCCAACATCACCCGCTTTTAGTTCGTCAACTGCCATAGGAACTGGCTTAAAAATACCAACTTCGGTTACAATAAAACTCTTATTTGTTTGCATAAAAAGAATTTCGTCGCCAATTTTAACGCGTCCGTCAAACACGCGCACCATACTAACCGCGCCTTTGTAACTATCATAATAACTATCAAAAATTAGTGCTTTGAGTGGGCTATTTTCGTCTCCCTTTGGTGCAGGTACGTGTTTTACAACCGCGTCAAGCACACTTTCAATGTTTAAACCTGTTTTTGCACTTATTTCGCAGGCTTCGTCGCAAGGAATACCAATAATATCTTCAATTTCTTTCTTAGTTTCGTCCACTCGCGCGCTTGGAAGGTCAATTTTATTTATAACAGGCACAATCTCTAAATTTGCGTCAAGCGCTAGATAAACATTGGCAAGCGTCTGCGCTTGAACGCCTTGGCTCGCGTCTACAACAAGCAATGCCCCTTCACACGCAAGCAAAGACCTACTCACTTCGTATGAAAAATCGACGTGCCCTGGTGTGTCTATCAAATTTAGTGTATATTCTTCGCCATTATATGTGTATTTCATGGTGGCGGGGGTTAGTTTTATAGTTATTCCACGCTCGCGTTCAATATCCATACTATCTAGCAACTGGTCTTCCATATCACGCTTTTCAACCGCGCCTGTATATTCCATCAACCTATCCGCAAGCGTACTTTTTCCGTGGTCAATATGCGCCACAATGCAAAAATTCCTAATTTTACTAAGTCTATCCATAATGTTCATTTTAGCATAAAAAAAGACTGTTGTCAAAATTTAAAATAGTTTACCTTAATTTATTATTAGTTATTTTACAAAAATATTAATCATTTAGAATATAAAACTAAAAGATTGAAATATGCAATTAAAAAAATCTCATATTGATATGAGATCTTTATTAGCTCTTTTATTTACACTCCTAAACCATAATCAAAAGTTGAATTTTTTGCCTTAACAGAATTTAACATCACTTCAACATTTTCATATTGTTGCATATATATTCTTCTTTTTTCTGACACTTCATCATTTCCTTGCAAAGCCTTATACTCATTAGTTACATTTGAAAGATATTTTAATAAATTTTCATCTGAATTTAAATTATTTTGAATTTTAAAATCTTCAACGTATTCATTATACGCCTCAATAAATTCACTGCTTGGTATAAATGCGCCCCATGGTTGATTTTGCATTGAGCCAACATTGATACCATATTGATATTTCAAAAATGGTGCTAAAAACATTAAATCTTTTGCAACTTCATCAATACCAATTAAGGCAGTTGGAAGATGTTGAAAAATTTGTTTTTTACTTTTTGCCACATCTCCTCTATCATATTTTTTAGCATTTGTTTCCACCCATTTATCGTGAATAGACACAATTATTTCAATAATAGCCTTAAACTTATTTTTACCTATTAATTCACTAGATTTTTCTTGAATTTTAGCAATCGCTGTGTTAACTGAATCGTTAGTATACACTTGCTTATCAACATCTTCATAAGATTGTTTGATTATTTCAGTTGCTTCTTCAGGGGTTTTGCCATACCACGCTAAAAGTGAACAATATTGAGCTTCTCTACGTGGATCTTCTTTGAAAATTTCATCTATAGTTTTATTCATAAAACTCTCCTTTTGTCCTTATTTGGTTTGAGTGTAGCATTTTTTGTTTTATATGTCAATAAAAAGCGTGAAAGCAATCATAAAAAAGAGAAACAACTTTCTCTTAATAATAATTTTATATATTTTTTGTTTATTTGATAGATCTACTTAATTTTTTTCTTTTTTGTTGCCATGTCCGTTTCTTCTTTTGCATGCTTTAATGCAAAAACAACTTCTGGGTTAGAATCCTTTATTTTTGCTTTTTGAATTGTTTTGTCTATTTTTTTATAAAACATTTCTAAATCGACCATAATCCCCCCCCCCCCTAAAAAATTTGTCAAGGCTTTTAAGTAAAAATCATAACTATAAATTTAATGCGTCCAAGCAAAATTCGGCAAAGTTCGACATATATATTTGTGGAGTGAATTTATGATTTATGAAACACTTGGACGATTTATGTCTAAACTCATGTTTTTTCATGGCATTGTGAACGAATATAACGGTTTTCCAAAGCCACTTAGCAAGGAAGAAGAAACAAAATACATAGAATTAATGCAACAAGGTGATAAAAAAGCGCGCGAAAAACTAATCAACCACAATTTGCGCCTTGTTGCGCATGTTGCCAAAAAATTTAGTGGAGCTATTGAAGCAGACGACCTTATTTCAGTGGGATCAATTGGTCTAATTAAAGCGATAGACTCATTTCAACTCGGTAAAGGTTCGCAACTTTCAACGTATGCTAGTAGGTGCATTGAAAATGAGATGTTAATGCTTCTTAGAGCAAATAAAAAACACACGTCTGTGCGTTCCATTGAAGAAGCTATTGGTGTTGATAAAGATGGTAGTGAATTATCTATAAAAGATGTTATACCGCAGGATAAAGAGCAGGACCCAGACGTTATAGTTGAAAAGATTATGACTATGGAAAACATTAAAAAAATTATGAAAAGCGAATTAAACGCTCGAGAATATGAAATTATTGATTTGCGCTACGGCATGTCAAACGGTGTGGAATTAACACAGCGCGAAGTGGCTGTAAAACTTGGAATAAGCAGGAGTTATGTTTCACGAATTGAAAGTAAAGCGTTGGAAATTTTAAAATTAAACCTAGTGCTTGACAAAGAATATGAAAAAAACTGATATTTAATCAGTTTTTTCTTATTTTACGCTTTAATTGGCTGACCCACTAATACAGACGAATCTAACCAATTTGTTAAAGAATTATCAATTAAGATAATATTATCATTCTTTTGTTCGTTGTAAGCGTTCATCATATCGAAAAGTGAGTTTACATATAACGCTTCAGCCGTTCTATTATATTTTAAATCTTTGCTTACTTTTGCTAACATATCAATTTCGTTGACATTTTTATCAAAAGTGCAGAAAATTTTTCCAAATATCCCTAAAAATACGCTATACATTGACATTTTTTTATTATATGACTTAATATCGCGATAAGCATAATAGGCAAGTTTAACAAATTTTTCAATGTCAGAAACATCAAAAGCATTGCAGTGAACGCCATATTTTTCCTTATCTTTAAGCGATTCCTTGAATAATTTTTCATTCATAATTGACCTATATGTATTAATTAAAATACCTTCGGTAACTCTATTTTTAGCCATTAAGAAGAACACCCAAAAGAAATAGTCAAAACAACGTATATATTGCATATCAGCCTTCTTTTCAGGGAAGAATTTTTCTATAATATCCAATCTATACTCATAGTTTTTCATAGCCATATGCCACACTGAGTCAGTGCTATCTCTAAAAGCACTATTAATAGCACTTGCATTTGTCATAGGAACATATGGTGCGCAATAGTAATTATGATAAACTTCATCAATAACTACCACCTTTTTGATATTATGAAGATTTGCTAGATTAAATAACTCGTCTTCATTAAAGTGAACACCTTGTATAAATTTCTCAGTTAAACATTCTCTCTTAGTAATCTTATTCCATGGCATGCTTGATGCGAAAAAGTCCTGGTAATAAGTTATAAATTGTTTTTCATCAGTTAAGTCATATACTCCACTTTTAAGATGTTGCTCGAAACATGGGTGTGTAAAATTGCATACACACATATCCGCATCTTCTTCTTTCAATTTTTTCAACATCTCGCTATATGCGTACGGAGTTGTGTAGTTATCGTCTGCATCTAAAAATATGATATATTCTCCATGCGCATTTAAAAGTCCGTTGTTTCTAGCAACAGAAACCCCCGAATTTTCTTGATTGATAACTGTAATTCTTGGGTCTATTTTTGCAAACTCTGTTGCAACCTTTAAACTATCGTCAACGCTTCCATCATTCACAATTATTATTTCTAAATTTTTATAATCTTGCTCACGAACACTATTTAAGGCTCTTGGCAATGTTTCACTTGCATTATAGCATGGTATTATAACCGAAATTAAATCTTTCATTATTTTATTAATCTCCTTTTTATTTTTCGACAAAATTTTCTTTTGTCACCCTTATCATATCACCAAATTTCAAATTTTATCAATAGAATTTTTAATTTCTTTCTATAATGTTAAAAACCTTAAAATTAGACCTATTCTAATTTGATTAGACCTAAAATTTTATATCTATTTAGATTAGACTTGTTAAAAATAGTTGCTATTATTTTTAGAATTTGTTAATATAATGATGTAAATACTGCTAAAATTTATATTTTTTCAGTTAAAATAAAGGTAAAAAATGGAAAATATTGATAAAAATATTAATAAAGTTATTGGAAAAAATTTAATGACGCTTAGAAAAGATAAAAAATTAACGCAGGTTGAACTTGCCGAAATTTTTAATTATTCTGATAAATCTATATCTAAATGGGAAACTGGAGAGTCACTTCCAAGCATTGAAGTATTGTATCAACTTGCTAAATTTTATGGCACTACCCTTGATAGTTTAACGCGAGAAGACTTTAAAATTGAAAAAATGGAAGAAAAAAAGGTTCGGGATAAGTTGCTTCCTGCGCACCTTGTTATCACCCTTCTTGCAACCAGTGTGGTGTGGCTTCTTGCAACAATTATATTCGTGTCCGTTAAACTGACCTACTCTATCAACTACGGCATGATATTCTTGTGGGCTCTTCCTATTTCTTGTGTGGTACTTCTTGTGTTTAACGCAATTTGGGGACGCACTTATCTAACATTTGCTATATTAAGCTTACTTAATTGGTCACTCCTAACATCTATTCACGTTCAAGTTTTAATAACCGTCGGTGAAAATATTTGGCCAATATATCTATTAGGTATACCACTTCAAATAGCAATAATTCTTTGGAACATACTTGTTCAAAAGCCACGCACTAAAAAACCTAAAAAGGAAAAGAAGGAAAAAGCAAAAAGAAAAAATAAAAATTCTGATTTGCTAATCAGCCAAGAGACTAGTGAAATAACCACCAATGAACAAACTATTGAGTTAGATAAATCAGATGTCAATAATAAAACCTAATAATCCTTATACTAATAAAAGCAGTTTATCACTGCTTTTTTATTTTATATGTTATTAATGTATCTATACTTAATTAATTTTATCCAATTGATTAGATTTAGTAAAAAACATTGACTTTATCGAACATATGTGCTAATATATATAAAATTAATTTTAATGAGATAAGGTTAAATTTTAGGGAGTTGATATGGATAAAAGGGTTATTTTACATGTTGATATGAATAATTTTTATGCATCTGTTGAATGTCTTTTAAACCCCAGCATTAAAAACTACGCGGTTGCCGTTGCAGGGGATCCAAATAAACGCACAGGTATTATCCTTGCCAAAAACTATTTAGCAAAGGTATATGGCGTAAAAACTGGTGAAGCAATTTGGGAAGCAAAGCAAAAGTGCCCCACCCTTATAACAGTTGCACCACATTTTGATAAATATAATGAATATAGTGAAAAGGCGCACAAAATTTATTACCAATACACTGATTTAATTGAGCCATTTGGAATTGACGAGTGTTGGCTTGACATTACAGATAGTTTAAAACTATTTAATTTAACACCTGTTGAGATTGCAAAGAAAATTCAAAACCAAATATTTGACGAACTTGGTTTAACCGTGTCTATTGGCATATCTTGGGGAAAAACTCTCGCCAAACTTGGTAGCGACATGAAAAAGCCAAAAGGACTAACTGTTATAGACGAAACTAATCATTTAAGCATTATAAAAAAACTCAAAATAGAAGATATGATTATGATTGGTAAGCACACAGCACAAAAACTTCACAAAATGAATGTTAACACATTGTACGATTTATATTTGCTTGAACCTGAATTTTTAAGGCAACATTTTGGTGTGGTTGGAGTTTACTTGCATAATGCCGTTTGCGGAATTGACGACGACAAATTGATTGTTCCAAAAGACGAAGACACTAAAAGCGTTGGCAATGGTGCAACAGCCGTGAAAGATATGCGTGAGATGTATGAAATAAAAGATTTTTTACACGATTTATCTGTTAGAGTTTCCAAACGCCTGCGAGCACACAAATTTCAAGCGAAAACTATTCACGTAACAATTAAGTTTGCCGATTTTACATATCTCTCCGCTCAAAACACCTACCCGACCTATTTTAGCAACGAACAAGATATTTATAATTATTCGCTAGAAATTTTTACACACCTTGCTGGCGAAAAATTCCCACCTATTCGAGCAATTAGAATTTGTACCACAAATTTAATAACAAACGAAACCTTAATTCAATCTAACCTTTTTGCAAACAATAAAAATGAAAATGTTTGTTCCACGATAGATAAGTTAAAAGAAAAATATGGTGAGAATATAATAACCTTAGGTAAAGACTTTTTTGCATTTTAATAGGCTTTTTTATCTTAAAACTTATAATTATAAAAAAATGTTAAGATTTTTATAACACCAAATTATCAATAGTTAAAAAATAAATTTTTTATAACATAGTTTTTATTATCAAATATTTCATATAATATAGATATGAAAATCGGTGCCTACCTTATTTTAATATTTTCCGTTTTTGCATTAGCACTCTCAGGATATCAACTTTTAATGGTTTACACTCACCCAGTTAAATATAAAGAAGAAATAATTGAACAGGCAAGGAGTTTTGATTTGCCTGCAGAGTTGGTAGCCAGCATGATTAATGTGGAAAGTTCTTTCAACCCAAACGCAAAGTCAAATAAAGATGCTATAGGTTTAATGCAGGTAAAACTATCAACCGCGGAATATCTTATTGATTATTACAACTTGAATGAAACAATTTCTGAAACAGATTTATTTATTCCAAATATAAATATACGATTCGGCTGCATGTATTTTAAATATCTGTTAAATAAATTTCAAAATATAAACACAGCATTAGCATCTTACAATGCTGGTGAAACACGTGTGAGAGTTTGGTTAAGTGATAAAAACTATTCATTAGATAATGAAACTTTATACAATATTCCATATAATGAAACAAAAAACTATGTCACGAGAGTTAATAAAAATGTGAGATTTTATCAAAAAATTTATTGATTTTTGCATTTTTTATGCATTTTTTTGCAACTTTTTCGCGTTTTCTTGCAAATTTTTTAAAAATTTAAAATTTTATGTTTTTTATTTATTATCATTAACACTATCATTTTTATCTAATTTTTCGTTGTTTATTTGGTTTTCAAAACTGTTTTTATTAGTTTTATTTTTTAATTTATTGTGCTTAATCAATCGAATAATCATCATAACAATAAGCGTTATTACGTATATACCGCTAAATATTCCAGACACAACGTATAGGTATTTAACAATAAATGCGTAGCCTAAATTTGATAATATTAAATTAACTAAAACAATTATTATTGAAACAAATACAGACCGTTTACCCTTGCAAAAAATGCTTTGCATATTGTAACTACAAATCATTAAAGTTGAAAACAAGGCAAGCACAATAGTTGCAAAATATATGTAATAAAACCAGACTGAAACGTTAGCGCTCAGTTCAAACATTGGCATATCAGTTGAAAAATTATTGCTTGCAAAAACTAAAATATTTAATAAAATTATTACACAAATTGTTAAAATTACTAAAAATTTACCTTTATTTTTTAATTTTGTTTCAAATAATACAGGTAAAGCAGCTACAAAATTATTAACGCCAAAAAGTAAACCAAAGTATAGTGCCATAAGTGAATTTTGTTTTGTTATTTCAAAATTAACATTTTGCGGGTTAATATTTCCTATTGAATTTATAACAATCACTGCAATCATTAGTGGTATTATGATATTTGCAACTATCTTAATTTTATTTATGCCACCTAGTAGCAACAAAAAGGTTAGTACTGTTAATATTATAGATGGTATTCTATACCCTACACCAAAAAATGTTTTAAATAAATAATCTGCACCAGCAAGCATTCCAGCCGATGTGATAGAAAAATTTATTACTAGCACTATGTTTGAAAATTTGCACAATTTACCAAACATTTTTTGATTAAATTCGTCATAAGTGTTTAATTTTAATTTATTTTTAACATATTCAACAACAAAAAATAGGTATATGTAAAGTAGTCCAAAACCGATTAAACCAATAAAACTCTTTGAACCAAAATCAAAAAAGAAAACGCATATTTCCTTCCCAGACGCAAAACCTACACCTATTATCGCGCTTAGTATTAAAAAATAATCAACTATAACACTAAACGCATTATTTGTTTTCTTCATAATTTATAATATGATTTCATTAGTCTTTTAATGACGAACAATATCCGTTAGAAAGCAAATTTAACTGACCATTATTTGAATTAAAATATTAGAACTTTTATCTCTTAATAAAAGTTCATTTTTTATAAAAAAATAAAAAATGCGCAAAAATATCGAATTTTTACGCATTTTTTTGCATTTTTATGAGATTTTTTGCAACTTTTTCGCATTTTCTTGCAAATTTTTATATTTTTATTTTCCGTCGTACATTATAATTCTTCCGCAATGTTCGCAAGAAAGCATCTTTTTAGTCTTTAATTTTTCGATAAAGTTAAGTGGCAATTCAACCTTACAACCACCACAGAAGTCGCCTTCCAAATTAACATAAACAGGGAAAATACCATTTTGCTTCATTTGCTTATATTTTTCATATTTTTCCTTGTCTTCAACCTTTGGCTCTAATGCTTTTATCTTTGCTTCTAGTTCGGCAATCTTTGGTGCAACTTCTTGTTTCTTTGCTTCAATGCGAGCCTTGATTGTGTTTGCCCTAAGTTTTGCTTCTGTTAGTTTGTTAGACAAATCGGCACTGCGACGAACAATCTCTTCCGATTTTCTAACCAAATCTTCAACTCGTCTATTCTCTTCAATAAGTTCGCTTGCCAAACTATTTGTGTCTGAAATCAAACCTGAAATATTATCTAAACTAATTCCATCAACATTGCGCTTTTTAACTATTTCGCTATTACCTTTGTATTTTGAAAGTCTATTTAAAGCGGTATTGTAACTTTTAATAACTTCACTTGCCTGTGCTTCTAATTGTTCGAAGCGATGTTTACCTTCTTGCAATAACTTTTTGTAGTTTTTAAAATCAATGCTTGCTGGGCACTTATCAACTTCGCGCTCTAACACTCTAATTTGCCTATCTAGTTTTTGAATTTCTAAAATTGTTTTCATGTTATCTCCTTCCTGAATTTTTATTGTCGTCGTCATCGCTTAAATCGTCGCGTAGGCGTTTTAATTTTGAAGGGTGACGGAGTTTTCTTAATGCCTTTGCTTCAATTTGACGAATACGTTCACGTGTAACCGAAAATTCTCGTCCAACTTCTTCAAGTGTTCTAGGGTGTGCGTCGTCCAAACCATAACGTAAACGAATAACCTTTTGTTCACGTGGTGTGAGAGATTCCAACACGCTCATTAATTGCTCTTTTAACATGTTTTGTTGTGCAATATCTTGTGGAGAAAGCGCGTTTTCGTCTGGAATTAGGTCGCCAATTTTGCTATCTTCTTCATTGCCCATTTTACTCTCTAACGAAATAGGGTCTTGAGAAATACGTTGAACTTCAATAACCTTTTCAACGGTTGTGCCTAATCTTTCAGCAATTTCTTCAACAGTTGGGTCGCGCCCCAACTCTTGCAACAATTCTTTTGCCGCTTTGCTGTGATGCATGATTGTTTCAACCATGTGAACAGGAAGACGAATTTGCCTTGCCTGGTCTGAAATAGCACGCGTGATGCTTTGCCTTATCCACCATGTGCCATAAGTTGAAAATTTAAAACCTTTGTTATAGTCGAATTTTTCAACCGCTTTCATTAAACCTTCGTTACCTTCTTGAATAAGGTCCAAAAACGACATATTATGCACGTTTTGATAACGCTTTGCAACACTTACAACCAACCTTAAATTGGCTTCAATGAATTTATCTCGCGCTCTTAAATCGCCTTCTTCTTTGTAACGTCTACTAAGTTCCCTTTCTTCGTCTAATGTTAAAAGCGGAATTTTACCAATCTCTCTTAAATACATTTTAACCGCATCGTTTGCGTTAATTTGACTGATAAAATTTTCAAATTCTTTGTCGTCAACAACCATATCTGGTTGAGAGTCTATAATTTGAATTCCATTATCCTTTAAAAAAGTCTTTACTGTTTCAATTTCATTTAGGTCAATGTCTTCATACTTTTTAACAAGCATTTCACATAACCTATCGTCTGAAATTGATTTTCTATGATTATCTTTTAATTGTTGCAATGTTTTTTGCTTTATTTCATCTAAATTAAGCATCTTTTTTCTCCTCAAATTCTTTTATCACTCTATTTCGTACATAATAAATAATGTAATCTTGAAAATTTATTTTAGCATCAGGTTTGTATTTGTCAAGTGCGTCTAACAAACCTAAACTTGATATTTGGACCAAATCTTGCAAATCAACATCTTCGTGTGTGGATTTATAATTTATACATAAGTGTAACAAATCTTTTAATTGCGAGTTGATTATTAGTGACTTTAATTCAGCACTAGAATTTTCTTTGTATTGTTTTAATAATTTATTTAAGCCTGCGCCACGAATTGGGTGGCATTTTTTAATATCTGCGTAATAATCAACAACTTGCTCTAATTCTTTATCGTCAAATTCTTTTGTCATACTTGGGTTAAAGGTAGAATGAAAATAATTTAAAACATCTTTTCTACTATATCTTCCATTTTTTGCCAAATCTATATATAATTCGTCTACATTATCAACGCCTAAATCTGTTAGGTATTTATATAGTTTGTCCGATTTATCTATTGTAATCACGCTTTCTCCTTATTTATTAGCATCGTTAATTCTTGCATACGTTTTAATGTTTCCGTCAATTCTTCACTTGATTGTACCTTTGAGAGTTTAGATTTTAACTCTTTTAATTCATTATTCAAATTCAATAGTTTTACACGTTTAATTGTGTCCGATAAAAGTTGTTTATAGACATCAGTTTCTGGAAAAACATAATTTATCACCCTATCAATAAGCGAATTTTTTGAAATTTCAAAGTTATCAAACAGCGAAGAAACCGTTACATCTTCATTTTCATTCTTCTTTTGAACTAAAAACTTGTACAATTCACTTAATTCGTCGTTTGAATTGAAAAGTCCTGAAATATCTTCAAAATTTTCCAACTTTTTATACAATATTGACGCAAGTACCATTATTTTACTCTCTAATATGTAATTATTGCTTGGAGTGTCGGTTAAATTTTCTTCTATTTCTTCTGCTGGTTTAGTTTCAGTTTTTTGCATGCTTTTTCTAAGCGCATCAATAGGAATTTTTACTAATTTTTGCACAACACTCAAATATATTTCTTGTTCAGCTGGTGTTGAAAAGTTGGATATGTAATTTAATGCTTCTTGAATGTACTGATTTTTTTCTGCGTTATTTTCTAAATTGTATTTTTTAGCACTATCTGTTAGCACAAAATCAACACAGTCTATTGAATTAGTTAACACTTCTAAAAAGTTATTTTTTCCATATTTTTTTATAAATTCGTCAGGGTCTTTTGCACCAGACAATCTCACAACGCGAACATTTAAACCAACTTGCTTTAACACATCAATCGCTTTGTATGTTGCCATATTGCCAGCGTTATCACCGTCTAAGCATAATATAACATTGTCAACTAATTGTTTGATTTTCTTTGCATGGAGTGTAGTTAATGCCGTACCCATACAACCTATTGTGTTTGTAATTCCAACTTGGTGGCAAGCAATAACATCAATATGACCTTCCACTATAACGAGAGTGTCCAGCATACGTTCGCGTTTTAATTCACGAGCAAAGTTATATCCAAACAAAATTTCACTTTTATTAAATACGATTGTTTGTGGTGTGTTTTTGTATTTTGTGTGTTCAGGGCTTGGTGTTACACTTCTACCAGAATATGCTACCACATCTCCAAAGCCGTTGAATATAGGAAATACTAATCTTTTACCATAAAAATCGTAAATGCGATTATCTTCACCAACTCCAACCACACCCGCAGACATCATTTCCTTTGGCGTAAAACCAAGTTTTCTAAGATGTTCAGGAAGGCTATCGAAATTAAGTGACGCGCCAATTTGGAATTTTTTAATCATTTCTTGATTTAAACCGCGCTGTTTTAAATATTTAGCCTGTTCACTATTAGGGTTTTCTATTAAATTTTTGTGATAAAACTCAGTGGTGGCTTTAAGAACTGCATAAACTCTATCACGCTCGTGTTTGCGCTTTTTCATTTCTTCATTTTCTGTGTCAGTTGGAAGTTCTAACCCAGCATTTTTTGCTAAAATTTCTACTGCTGTTGGGAAATCTACATTTTCCATTTTCATAACAAAATTAAATATGTTTCCACTCTCACCACAACCAAAACACTTAAAAAACTGACCATCTTGTTTAACTGAAAAAGATGGTGTTTTTTCATTATGGAACGGACAACATGCCCAATAATTCATTCCCCTGCGGGTAAGAGTTAAATATTTGCTAACAACGTCAACAATATCATTTTTTGCTCTAACTCTATCTAGAAATTCGGAACTAAATCCACCACGCGCCATTAAAATCTCCACTCACAACAAAAATACAACTAAATGATAAAAATTCCTTAAAATAAATAAAATAATTGCATTTTACATCAACTGTTTAAATGCAATTTATTTTCCCCTCTTCATTACATAATACAACGTAAAACTAAAATTCCTATATATATTTAAAAAATTTACATAAATTATCTTAAAATAACTTTCTCTCTCCATAACTAAATACAACTAAAAAACAAAAACTCCTAAACTTAATTTAAGAATTTTTGTTTATTATATAATTTATTTTTATTATTTTCTTGGATTTTTAATGTTGGCTTGGGCTGCGGCACGTCACAACTGCACCCTTAACTTACTTGTTTTGCATTCGCAAAACGTCGCTAGTGTTTTGCGGGTGTGTTGTTCCTTTCCCCTTCAAAACATGCGTTTTGTGGGGACCCCATTTACGTTTAGCCGTTATTTGCTGTTATTTTATAAATAAATTTATCTTTATTATTTTCTTGGGTTCTTGATATTGGCTTGAGCGGCGGCTAAACGAGCGATTGGAACGCGGTATGGAGAACACGAAACATAGTCTAAACCAATGTTGTGGCAGAATTCAATACTTGAAGGGTCGCCACCATGTTCACCACAAATGCCTGCGTGCAATTTCTTATTAGCACCTTTTCCAAGACGAACAGCCATTTCCATAAGTTTACCCACTCCATGGGTGTCCAAACGTGCAAATGGGTCTGACTCATAAATTTTATTAGCATAATAACTTGGAAGGAACTTTCCAGCGTCGTCACGGCTGAAACCAAAGGTCATTTGAGTTAAGTCGTTAGTGCCGAAACAGAAGAAATCTGCTTCTTTTGCGATTTCGTCGGCAAGAAGTGCTGCACGTGGAATTTCAATCATTGTGCCAACTTCATATTTAAGGTTCGATTTTAATTCTTTGATTAGTTTATCTGCTGTTTCAACAACAATCTTTTTAACAAACACAAATTCTTTCACATCACCAACAAGTGGTATCATAATTTCTGGAACAACTTTCCAATCACTGTGTTTTGCTTGAACATTAATTGCAGCCTTAATGATTGCCCTAGTTTGCATAACTGCGATTTCAGGATAAGTTACAGACAAACGGCAACCACGGTGACCCATCATTGGGTTAAATTCGTGAAGGTCTGCAATAATTTGTTTGATTTGTGCAACAGTTTTATTTTGTGCTTTTGCTAAAGCCTTAATATCTTCTTCTGCGGTTGGAACAAACTCGTGAAGTGGTGGGTCTAAGAAACGAATAGTTACAGGTTGACCTTTTAAGGCTTCCATTAAACCTTCAAAGTCTTTTTGTTGCATAGGTTCGATTTTATCTAGTGCTTTTACTCTATCTTCCAAAGTGTCTGAACAAATCATTTCTCTAAATGCACCAATTCTTTCTGGGTCGAAGAACATATGCTCAGTACGGCACAAACCAATACCTTGCGCACCTAATTCTGCTGCTTTTTTAGCATCTGTTGGAGTATCCGCATTAGTTCTAATTCCAAGTGCCCTATATTTATCAGATAGGCGCATAATACGTCCAAAATAACCGCTGTTAGGGTCTGCTGGAACAGTTTTGATTCGGCAATCGTAAATGTTACCTGTTGAACCGTCCAAACTCAACACATCACCTTCTTTAAACACTTTACCAGCGAGTGTGAAGCGTTTATTTTCTTCGTCCATTTTAATATCGCCACAACCAGAAACACAGCAAGTACCCATACCACGAGCAACAACTGCTGCGTGCGAAGTTTGACCACCACGAACGGTTAAAATACCTTGCGCGTATTTCATACCTTCAATGTCTTCTGGGCTAGTTTCAAGGCGGACTAAAACCACTTTTTCACCCTTCTTACCGCGTTCAACAGCGTCTTCTGCTGTGAAAACTATATGACCTGCGGCTGCACCAGGAGATGCTGCAATACCTTTACCTACAACGTTATTTTTATCTGCATCTTTTAATGCTTGTTGGTCAAAGGTTGGGTGCAACAACATATCAAGTGTTTTAGCATCAATTTGCATTAAAGCTTCTTTTTCTGTAATCATACCTTCGTCTATCAAATCACAAGCGATTTTAATAGCGGCGGCTGCTGTACGTTTACCATTACGAGTTTGAAGCATATATAACTTCTTATCTTCAATAGTAAATTCCATATCTTGCATATCTCTATAATGTTTTTCTAGGATATTGCAAATTTCTTTAAATTGATTGTAAACATCAGGCATAACTTCTGCCATTTTTTCAATAGGCATTGGAGTTCTAACACCTGCAACCACGTCTTCACCTTGCGCGTTGATTAGGAATTCGCCCATCAAACCTTTTTCACCAGTTGCTGGGTTACGTGTGAAAGCAACACCTGTACCAGATGTTTCGCCCATATTACCGAACGCCATCATTTGAACGTTAACCGCTGTACCCCATGAATAAGGAATATCGTGGTCCATACGATATATGTTTGCACGTGGGTTATCCCATGAACGGAAAACGGCTTTAATTGCTTCAAACAATTGCTCTTTTGGGTCGGTTGGGAAATCTTTTCCAAGTTGTTTTTTGTATTCAGCTTTAAACTCGCGAGCAAGTTCTTTTAAATCGTCCGCTGTTAAATCAACATCGTAAACAACGCCCTTTTTCTCTTTCATAACGTCGATTAGTTTTTCAAAATACTTTTTACCAACTTCCATTACGACGTCACTAAACATTTGAATAAATCTGCGGTAACAGTCCCAAGCCCAACGTGGATTGCCACTCTTTTTAGCAAGTGTTTCAACAACTTCTTCGTTTAAACCAAGGTTTAAGATTGTGTCCATCATACCAGGCATAGAAGCGCGTGCCCCTGAACGCACAGAAACAAGAAGTGGGTTTTCTTTATCACCAAACTTTTTGCCTGTGATTTTTTCCATTTTTTCAATGTACTCTAAAATTTCCTTTTGAATGTCTGGATTGATTTTTCTTCCATCTTCGTAGTACTGAGTGCAGGCTTCGGTTGTGATTGTGAAACCTTGTGGCACTGGTAAACCAATACGTGTCATTTCAGCAAGGTTTGCACCTTTACCGCCAAGTAGTTCACGCATATTTGCGTTACCTTCGCTAAATAAATAAACATACTTTTTCATCAAATAAATTTTCTCCTTTTAATGGGTGTTTCCCTTTAAATACTCAACTATAATACACCATAAAAATAAAAAAAGGCAAACAATTTTGCCTGTATTGTAAAAAATTTTTTATAGACAAATTACATTATTCTAACATAAAATTAAAATAGGTTATGAATTAAAATAAATAGTCGAAAGATTTAATTTCTACGTTGAATTTTAGATAAATTATGTTTTTAATTAAACGGAGCGCCTGTTTAATGGTTAAAGGTGAAATTTCATTTTGTAATCTATTTGTTTCTTTTTTTATTATGTTATCATTGTTTTGTGTGAGATTGTTTATTTCATTCTCACTTGATTTAAGTTGACTATTAAAAATATTAAACAAATATGAATAAACTTTTTTATCTATTTCGGTTGAATTTATTGTGCGCGTAGTGGAAAAATTTCCTGTGAGATTGTCTAAATAAACATACTTTGAATTTGGAAATTCGATTGCCATACCCTGCATATCAATAAATTTTATTATATAGTCAATCAATGTAGAATTTACGTCTTCCGTTTCAAGTTTTTTTAGAGTTGATAAAGTTAATATAAAAATGTCCTGTTCTGGTTTACCTTCTGGAATAAGACGCCTTATCATATCAAGAATAACATATCCCGCCATTGTGCGCGAATAATCAAGTAAGAGTTTATCAAATGGGTCTATTATTTCAACACTCGTTACTGTTTTATGTTCACCCTTAACACTTAAAACAAACTCGGCAAACACGAATGGTTGTGCCACTGCTTTAAACTTTGCTTTTTCTCTTTTAACACCAACAAATTTTGCAGTGATAATACCTTGTTCCAATGAAAAAATTTGCGCGAGTTTGTCCGCGTCTTTATAATCTATCAATTTAATTATTATGCCTTTAACTTTTGTGTCCATAATCAATATTATTTGTGTTTTTATTTTTAATAAGTTGATAAGTTACAATTTTTTTCTAACTTAATAATTATTAAATTTTTATAATTTTATTGTAATTTTATAAAAAAATTTAAAAAAGTTAAGAAATTCACTGTTTTTTATTAAATTTTTTAAAATTTTTAGCAAATTTTATTAAATTGTTAAATTTTCTTCATGATTTATTTGTGCGTCTAATTTAGAAATGTTACTATCTAATTTTTCAAGGCTACGATACATCATGAAAAAATCTACCTTTCCTGTTTTGTAAAAAAGGTCTTTATATCCTGAAATTATTGGTTTTAAATTTTTCATAACACACCACCTTTTAAAGTTAAATTGTTGCAAATTTATTTCATACATTGAAGCAAATTTTGAAAAATTTTAATTGCCTGTTTTTATTATTCTATGTTGAAAATGTTAAATTATTCACTGATTGATAGTCCGAATTCGTTAATAGCGCGCGCATCGTTTCTCCAATTTGGTTTAACTTTAACATATATCTGAAGATTGATGTGTGCGTCAATCAACTTTTCAATTTCTCGCCTTGAAGCAGTTGAAATCTTTTTAATCATTTCACCATTTTTTCCTAAAATAATTGCCTTATGGTTTTCACGCTCGCAATATAGGTCGGCGTAAATTTCAATAGGGTCTTTGCTTTCGTCATACGCTGTTACTACCACTTGAACGCCGTGTGGTATTTCGTCGTCTAACATAAGTAATGCTTTTTCTCGAATAATTTCAGCCACCATATGGCGCACGTTTTTGTCAGTATACTCGTCAATCGGATAATATCTCATTTCGTAATTATAGGTTGGAAGATATTTTTTTATCATATCAATTAAAACGTCTAAATTTTTGCCTTTTAGCGCAGAAATTGGCAAAATTTCGTCCACTTTTGCAATTATATTAAGGTCTGCAAGTTGTGGATATAATTTTTCGTATGTTCGCTCGTCAACTTTATTTATAAGCAGAATTTTTTTAGCGTTTTCATTAACCTTTTTAATAATTTCGTTATATTGGCTAACCAGTGGTTTTTTTGCGTCAATTAACATCAATACAATCTCTGTGTCGGTTAGAGCATTTTCTATTTGTTTATCCATTTCGTCGTCCACAACGGTTTTTCGCTTGTGATAACCAGGAGTGTCCACAAACACGATTTGACTTTCAGAGTCGTTATAAATTCCTTTTATGTTTTCGCGTGTGGTTTGTGATTTTGGGCTTACAATTGAAACATGCTCCCCCACTAGATTGTTGATAAGTGTGCTTTTACCTACATTCGTCTCTCCAATCACTGTTACAAAGCCAGATTTGAAAACAATATCACGCGTGATCTTTAATGCGTCCATAACTTTATCTTGCATTTTTTCCATAATTACGCGGTCGCGTTCTTCAATATGGTCGTAACCTAGAATGTGAAGCACTCCATGGCAAAATAAAAAGCAAATTTCGCGGTTTAAACTGTGATTATACTCTTTTGCTTGCTCACGTGCGCGTGGCACACATATATAAATATCGCCAATTGTAAGAGTGTTGTCGGTTGGATCAATATCAAACTTATAATCACTAATATTCAACTTTTCATTTGGTTTTAAATTGACGTATGGATAGGTTAAAACATCGGTAACTTTATCAATTCCGCGCGTATTTTTGTTTAACTCTTGAATTCTATCATTATCAACAAAATTTAAGTTTATTTTAATGTTTTTTGGCAAAAGAAGTTCTTGTGCTATAAAATTTAACACTTTTTCACAATTTTTTTCAATAATTTTGTCAAATTTTTCGTTAAATTCAATCATTTATAATTCCTGTTGCTGTGACGGTCGTGATTGCATACATACTATCTTCAAGTACAATAACTTCGGTGTTTATATCAATTTGTTCGCAAGTAGACGGCAATTTTTCAAGCGCATTCAATCTACTTTTTTCGATTAAATCGTCCCTTTCTAGCGAAAAATCATGATATTTAACACCTTGCACAAGTTCATAATAGGTAACCACGTCACGATTAAGTGGAATTAGTCCACTTATATATTCATTATAACTAACCGTTTCAAAAAGCGCAAATGAATTTTTGTTTTTACCAGAAAAAAGATTAAATCTCCCAAATTTATAGTTGTAAACCGTAGTGCTGTTACCAGACCGAGTTAGAATATTCTCTTCTCTATCAATTTTTTCAACATTTGTTAAGTAAATATTCGCTTTAATCTCAGCGATTGGGCGCACACTCACCTGCTCACCATAAGTGTTTACATTAAATGGTAGCACCAATATATCACCAACGTTTACGTAATCGCCAACCTTTACATTAGTTGTGCCAGTAACTAAATTTATACTTGTTATTATCCCTGAAAATTTAGCAACAATTGGTGAAAATTCTTCTTCAACATACACCAATTTTTTACTTAGATTTATAACTATTGCCGTCCCCCGTTTTATCACTGAAACTTGCGCTAAAACATCGTAATTATTTAATAAAATGTATTCAATTTCTTCACTTGTTTGCCTATTTATTTTACCAACTTTAATATTGTTTTCTTCAAGCAATTTTATGATGTTGTCTTTATCTAAATTTACTGTGCCGTAAACCTGAATTTGCCAGGTGTAATTGCTAAGAAAAATGCCTGCAATTATTCCAAAAAATACTCCTAAAATAACACCAACATTTATTGCTAAAAATTTAGGAATGCGTTTAAACCGCGACATTGTCTCTTTAACTTTAAAATTGTGTATATAACGTTTTACTTTTTTTACGTCTTTGTCCAAACAAGAAAAACTAACCTTTGTGTGATCGCTCACAACAACGTTAAATATTGTAATCTTTTTGCTATACAAAGTTCTAAGTAAGTTGTCAATATTATAGCCAGTTAAATCAAAACGCATTTTAACTCCTAAAATAATTAAAATAACTTTAAATAACTATTTTTTAA
>DWVI01000007.1 GCA_019120295.1 Candidatus Onthoplasma faecipullorum
ATAAGGTTAGAGTATAAGGAAGGAAAGCGAATAGTAGTAAACACCGACCAAGGTGTAACAAGCGAGATAGAGATAACTGGAACAAGTGATGGTGATGTGTATGCAACAGATGCAGATAACACAATAACAATCACAATAGACACATCTTCAATAGCAGGAAGTGCAACAGATAATTACATCGGCTTTACATATGTAATAGATGGAGAGACACATAGTTCATACAATACAGGAGATGGAATAGTCCGTCCAGCAGGGAACACAGATAATGAATATACATACACAATTACAGGAACAGATGGAATAACAAGTATAGATGTAATAATACGACAAGCACAAAGCGTGGTATTAAACACAAATGTAGCAGGTTACAACAGTTTATCTCTAACGAGTGAAGACGGCTTTACAAGGCAATTAGATAGAAGTACAAGCACGTATTCATTATACGTAGGAATATGGGAGATAAATGTAGACCTAGCAGAAGGAGCAAATATAACTGATGTATTAAATGCAGTCTTCGGTTCAGGTAACTACACAGAAGATAATGGAAGATACTACTACACAATAACGGCATAGGAAAATGTAACTTATGTTAAAAAACAGTATTACAAAGATAGGTTGTTAAACACAAACTAAATCATTCTATTGACTAGTAAGGTAGATAAGATGAACTCTAATTAATTAAATTGTTCTAGTTTAATAAAAAAAATAAAATTTACAACTATCTAAACCTATTATCTTCTATCTAAAAAAAGAGAGAAACATTCTCTCTTTTTTATTTTAATTTGAAATATTAAATATGTGTTTTATATGAACTTAATAAATTTTAAATCATTAATATGCTTATATAAAATTGTTCGAATTATTGCGAAAAACTATTTTAGTATATTGATTTAAATGTAAAAAACAGGTCATTTGATAAACCATAAATGATTTTACGACCTGTTTTTTGCTTAGATACTATTCACCTAATTTATAATAACTTCCTGAATGTTGAGTGGCAGGGAATCTTTTACCTTTTTCAAGGTATAAACTTCCGCCGTTCTTTCCGTTAGCGTCGAATGCAACGTAAGTTGCTGATTCTGGAACGGTTTCACCAGGACGCCATTGTTTACTATTAGCCATCTAGCACCTCCACTGTTATCATGTGTAAAAACAAATTTTTTATTCTAAAATCAAAAAATAACTATGATATATGTTTGTAAACGTGTCAAAAATCAAAAAAGTAAACTATTTAAGTTATTAAAAAGTTTAATCATATATAATATTCAATTTTGTAATGTGTCATAAAAAATTGTATTGCAAAAAATAGCGAAATATGATAGTATAAACGTATGATAAAACTAATTAATGTTAATTCGCTTTCAAACGCGCTAGAATGCACGGTAGATTTTTGTGCATCTAACATTAGTGAAAAAATTGAGATTGTTGTTCCAGATAAATTGAGTTTATTTATGGAAAAATATTTGTTTGAAAAACTCAATTTGGAGTGTAGTTTCAATATATCAGTTTCAACTCTAAACCGTTTTGCAAAGCGTAATTTAGATGTGGATAAGTCAAAAATTTTAACTAGCGCTGGTAGTATCCTTTTAATTCATAAAATTTTAAATGATAATTTGCAAGATTTCACTGTGTTAAAAAGTAGGGCGTATTCGTTTAGTTACGCAGAAGAAATTAGCAAAACAATATCACAATTAAAAGCATCAAAAATTAGTTTTGAAGAAATGAAATTATTTTCTTCTAAAAATGTTCAACTAGAAAATAAAATTCACGACCTTGCAAAGGTTTATGAATTGTATGAAAACAGTAAGGCAGGAATGTTAGATGCGTCTGATATGTTTTTATTAAGTGCATTTAACGTTGCAAACAAAAGAGAAAATTCAAAAATAATGTTCGTTGGTTTTGACGATTTCACCGCCATTGAATACACAATTATTGAGCGTCTTGCAGTTGTAGCAGAAGTAAACGTTATCAATTATTATTCAAATAAATCCAATAAAAATATCTATTGCGACGATGTTTATTATTCGCTAAAAAAGATTGCATACATCAATGAATTAAACTTTGAAGTTGAAGATTATAAAAAGGAAGAGAGCAGTGTAAAAACATTTTTAACTGATAATCTTTTTGGCTTAAACAATGATTGTTTTATAATAAAAAATGACGAAATTAGATTATATTCTTCTAACCATGTAAACAATGAAATTGAGTTTGTTGCACGTAATATTAGAGAAAAAATTTTATCAGGCGCAAGTTACAAAGATTTTGGCGTGGCTGTGTTTGATTTAAATTCGCACTACAAAAAAATTAAAGAAATTTTTTCAAAATATGAAATAAATTATTACGTTGATAGCGAATTGACGCTAAATAAAAGCATATTTTATAAATTTTTATGTTCAGTTTTTAAATATAACTTGGAAGGCTATCCATTACATAGCATAATTGATATAATAAATTCACCATTTTGCAAACTCAACAACGAAAGCAAAAGAGTGATTATAGATAGGCTAATAGAGCGAAATTATCGCGGAAAAGTTGATATTAAACTTTCTCTTGGTGAAGATTTAAACGAAAGTTTATTAGAACTTATAAAGTTTTTTGACGCATTTACTTTTAATGCAGATATTAGCATAAATAAATTTGTTGAAAAAATTAAAAAAGCGAGTGAAGAATATAAAATTGAAGATACTCTAAATTCATTATCTCAAAATGTTCCATTAAATGAGAGAATGACAATAAATAAGTCGCTCGAACTAACTTATAATTTGTTTGACGACATCTCAAAATTTTATTCGGACGCTAGCATTACCACCGTGTTTGAAATATTTGAAGCAATTTCAACGAGTTTAAAATTTAACAATTTGCCACTTGGTTTGGACGCAGTTAAGATTGTTGACGCAAATAATTGCATGGAAAAATTTGATAATTTTTACATAGTAAATTGTTCAAGCGAATATGCTCCAATGCTTAAAAATGATTGTGGTATAATTTTAGATAGCGAAATTGAAGAATTAAATTTTTCATACAAATTAGGCCCCACTATATCACATATAAATAGGTTAAGTAAGTTAAGATTGTTTAACACTGCAACGCTTTTTGATAAAACCCTAACCATAACGTATTCAAAAAATGAAAGTGATTTAATAAATGAATTAAGAACAAGATTAAAAATTAAATTTAGTGATAAATTTTTCAATTTACCGCCTATAATTAGTTTTGAATACGGACCACATAGTGCGTTGAGTAAATGGGACGAAATAACAGAACTAGTAAAAGCAAATCGCTATGAAAATTTGCAAAATGATGAAAATTTAATAAAAAATAAAGATTTTTCACAAATTTCAACTGAAAATTTAAAAATTTTTAACGAAATGACAACAATTTCGGCATCTCAACTAGAAAATTATTTTAAATGTCCGTTTAGTGCATTTTTATCAAACATTTTAAAAATACGCCCAAGGCTTGAGAGTGAAATACTCTCACTTGATATTGGTAATATTTTGCATGAAATAATGTTTAAGTATTACAAATTAAATAAAAAAGTTGACGACATTTATCAATTTGTTGTCAAGGAAGTTTTTGATTTTGTGAATAAAGATAACAGATTAAAATTGAATGCAAAAAGCCCAATTTTAACAATGTTAATAGACGAAGCGTATCGCGTTATAAATGGGCTAAATTATATAGACGAAAATTCACTGTTTACTCCAAAATATTTTGAGTTTGAGTTTAAAGGTGAACGCGCTTTAAAATTAGACAATATAAACATAATCGGAAAAGTGGATAGGGTGGACGCGTATAAAGATTACATGCGTATTATTGATTATAAATCAGGAAAAGCGGACGCAAGTTTAAAAGAACTGTTTTACGGCAATAAATTGCAGTTGTTTTTGTACGCACTTGCAATGGAAAACATCACAAAAAACAAAGTGGTTGGTGAATTTTACCTTCCGCTTCACAATGCGTATTCGCGCGAAGCAAGCAGTTATTCGTTAAAAGGTTTCTTTGTAAATGACAATGAAATAATTTCCTACATGGATAAACGCCTTACTCCAGGCATGAAGAGTGATATTGTGAATATTAGAATGAATAAAGACGGAATTGCAAGTAAAACGATAGGTTATAAAGAACTAAGTTTCAATGAAATGAATGGTTTAAAAAATTATGCAAAAGATGTAACTGTACAAGCGGTTAACGAAATTAAATCAGGCTACATTGCGCCATCTCCAAGTGATATTTCAAGTCCGTGCCGATATTGCCCATATGTGCATATTTGCATGAAATCATGTTCAGGCATTGAATATAGAGTGGCAAACAAAGTAAATTTGGATAGTTTTAAAGGGGGAGAAGAATGAAAAATTTTGAAAAAGTGCAACAAGCAATTCTAATCTCCAATGCAACCAATCAGTTAGTAAGCGCGGGAGCGGGAAGTGGAAAAACCACCGTTATGATTGAAAAAATTGGAAATTTGCTACTTAGTGGTGAAGTTAAAGTTAGCGAACTTTTAGTTGTAACATTCACAGTGCTTGCGGCAAACGAAATGAAGTCACGTTTGATTTCAAGATTAAAGGATGAATTGCAACACACCCAAGACGAAACTAAACGCACACAAATTTTAGATATGATGGAAGAGTTAAAAACAGCATCGATTGACACAATTGACGGTTTTAATTCTAAAACAATTCGCAAGTATTTTTACGAATTAAACCTATCACCAAACATTGAAATTATATCTGATGCAACGCGTGATTATTTTATAACGCGCGCCATGAAAAAGACGATGGATACTCTTTCACGTGACGAAGAAAAAGTTAACATCATGCTAGATTTATATGGCGGAAACAGGCGCAATTTTGAAAGGTTACAAGAACTAATACTAGATAGTTTTTATAATGTTTCTAATTTATATAATATTGACGAATTTTTATCAAATTCGGTTGCGGAATATGTTGACCCAATCAAAAGTGAAAAAATAGTAAATGATTATATAAACACAAACGTAACTCGAATAAAAAAAGAAATAATTGAAAATTATTCTGAGTTTGACAAAAAAATTCAAGAAAAATTAAATAATTTTGTGGAAAGTTTGAATGTTTTTAGCAGTAAACTAACATTAAAAGCAAATTTGCGCTCGTTGCAATCAATAAATGAAATTAGTTTCACACCAAAAGAATATAAAGAAAATGCTGGGCTAAAAGAATTGAGTGTAAAAATAAAAAAATTATTTGGTTTGATAAATAAATTAAAAGAAAATCAAATTGACGACCATTTTAACGAAAAAAATAATCAAATTTTAGTTTATTTTAAAATTTTTATTGAATTACTTAAAAATTTCATAGATAATTACAACAAACTCAAAGAAAAAAATAATTTATTAGATTTTTCTGACCTTAATAGACTAATGTTAAAATTAACAGAAAATCCGCGCATATTAAATGAACTTCACTCACAATATAAATACATTTTCATTGACGAATATCAAGATGTTAATCCACTGCAAGATATGCTTATGACGCGCCTTGTTGGAAAGGACACAAAAGTGTTTACGGTGGGCGACGTGAAGCAGTCAATTTATGGTTTTAGGGGATCTAGCCCTGAATGGTTTTTAGATAAGTATAACGCACTAAAAAAATTAAAAAATGATAGTGTGTTTGATATGAATGTCAATTTTAGGTCTAATCCTAAAATACTAAATTTTATCAATGAAATTTTTTCTAAAATTATGACGCCGGATACAGCGGATATAGACTACATTCACGATGCTATGATTGATGCAAAACGTGAAGATATTGTTGACGACAAAGTGAAAATTTTACTCACAAAAGAAGAAAGTGAAAATTCGGTTGCAACTGGTATTTATAGTGTTAAAAATGACAAAAACACAAAGATAAAAACATCTAGTGAAGCACTACTTGTTTTAAAAACAATTACAGAACTTATAGGTACAGAATTTTATGATGCAAACACAAAGATCACACGTAAACTTGATTATAGCGACATCGCAATATTAACTCATTCAGAAAAAGATTTAAGTTCACAAGCGCTTATAAATTTATTGAAAGAAAATGCAATTCCTATTAACATAAATAATAAATTAGATGTGGAAGCAAGCGAAGGTGTAAAACTCATTCTGTCAATTTTAAAATGCGTTAATAACACTGGTGACGATGTGGACTTTTTAGCATCAATACTAGCGCTAACAAACATTACAATTGACGAAATTATTGAAATTCGCGAAAAAAACACGAGTTTTTATGAAAATTTATTAAAATTTAAAGAAAATAAAAATATTATTGAATTTTTTAGCAAAGTTGAAGAAATAAAAAATAATTCATATGTTTTAACAAATAGCGAACTAATTTATTATATTTTAAATGAACAAAAATTGAAATATTACATACTTCAAAAGAAAAATGGCGAACGTGAATTAAAGTTGATAGACGAATTTATAACGCGCTTAACCAGCATTGAAAATAGTTTAAACCTAGCCGAATTTATTTTGGTGGTTGAAAGTAATGTTAATAAGAGTGCTGATTTTGAGTCGATGGACAAACCAAACAGTGTAACCATTCAAACCATACATAAAAGTAAAGGGTTAGAATATCCCGTTGTGATTTTATACAATTCAAGCAAAGTCTTTTCTTATTTAGGTGAGAAAGACGAAATTGTGTTCAATTCTTCCGTTGGCTTTGGTGTTGATTATTTTAATGTTAGTGAGCGAACAAAAATGGATAGTTTAACAAAATTCGCTATTAAAATATTAAACGCAGAAAAAGGTTATAAAGAAGAAATGCGCCTACTATACGTTGCAATGACGCGCGCAAAAAATAAACTCTATATTTTAGGAAAGTATAGTGATAAAATGTTAACTGGCGAAATAAATAAAACTAATTTTGTTAATATGATTTTATCATGTTTTGAAAACAGGTTAAACATTGGCGAAAACATTTTTGAAAACTGTGAAATTACACTATTTGACGAAGAAATAACAGCAACAAACAGCGCGGATAACAAGGTTACATATACTGAAAACAAATATAAAGATTTTAGGTATCCAAACGCCATTTCAGATGTACCACTTAAAAACACAGTTACAGGTATAAATTCACAAAAGAGTGAAAATGAAAAATTTTCAACGCGTGCATGGTTAAAGCCAGATATACAATACAATCAAGAAGAAGATAGAGCACTTGCTGGAACACACTATCATGAAGCGCTTGAACAACTGGATTTTATGGCTGATTACATTCAAACAACAAATTTTGAAGGTGTTGATTACGAAAAAATAAAAATGGCGCATGATGTAATTAGTAAGTTAACAAAAAATGCAAAAGAGATAAAGAAAGAAGCCGAGTTTATGATGTATGTGCCATATTCCACTTTGGTTGAAAGTGACGTTAATGACAAAGTGTTAGTGCAGGGGGTGGTTGATTTAATTATATTCAATGAAAAATCAATTGATATCGTTGATTATAAATTTTCACGCCTTCCAATAAAAGTATTAAAAAAGAAATATGGCGAACAATTATCACTTTATAAAATGGCGGTTGAAAAAGCATACAAATTACCAGTTGAACATATGTACATTTATTCAATCAACACAGGCGAATTGTTATAAAATTAGTAAAATAATAAAAAATTTTTAAAAAATGTAAAAAATATATATATAATGTTTTTAAAAAAAATTATAAAAATAAAATTTATATTACTAAAATTTTAACATCACGTAGTCTATTTTAACGGAATATTATCTTCGTTTATAATTTCAATTTTTTTATCACGTATTTTATCTAGATATTCGTCCCACATATAATCTCTAATTGGAATTGGTCTGTGGTTATCAAAGTATAAAACAAGCGCTGGGCGAATGTTTTTGTATTCTGGGAACACGGTAACGGCAATTAAGTGATTGTCGTTTATCAATCTTTTTGCAATCGCATGATAGTTATAGTATGGCATAAATATAGTATTTGCAAAAAGTGATATTTTATTTTAAATAACAAATTGCGATTATTGATTAAATAACAAAAATTTATATTTAATTTTATTCGGATAAGTTAAAAATCAACTATATTAAACTAAATTTAATTTACATATAAAAAATTCCGCATAACGCGGAATTTTAATATTATAAACGATAAAAAGTAAAAATTTAATCTAAATAACAATTATAATTCAATAACACCTGTCTTTTTAAAATTATCTTCAATTGCTTTGTAAGATTTATTTAAAACAATAAACCTATACACAAAGAAGCCGGCAACTAGCAACACAAACACCACCATAACCACATAGTGCACTGGTGTTATAGAGAAGATAAATGCGTTAGGTGCGTGGAACACAACGTCCAAAACATTTAATTCTTCACACTCTTCTCTTGTTTTTAAATCTTTGCTGGCGGCTGACCATTCGTTATCCATTCCTTCATTGTACGCCACAACAACATACAAAGTTTCGCCGTCTTCATTTTCACCGCGCTCAATGCAATATGCGATAGTACCTTCTGTTCTATCAGAGTTTATCATGTAAATAGCATTGCTACCATTCTTAACCAAAGCATTTAGTTGAATGCTATAAATCATACCTTCCATTAAAATTATAGCAAGGAAAGACGCAAGCAATGCACAAATTGTTTTAAGCGTCATCTCTATAAATTCGCGTTTTTTCATTCGCTTTATGAAATCCATACACAACTCCGTTTAATCAATGTTAACACACAAATCTTGAAAAGTCAAAGAAATTAAAATAGTTTCTTTACATTTTTTTGATTTTATGCTATATTCTATAACATGGAAGGAAAGAGTGAATACTACTATAAAAATGCGCTAACACTTGCTTATCTTGGTGATGCTGTTTTCACGCTAATTGTTCGTGAAAAACTTATTAAAACCAACGAAAACAAGCCAAATGCCTTAAATAAACGCGCTAATGCAATAGTTTGCGCTAGAAATCAGGCTGAAATTATGCGTTCAATTCAGAATGATTTAAGTGAAGACGAATTAGATATAGCCATGCGCGCTAGAAATAGCCACCTTCAAAATAGAAAGGCAAAGCATAGCACAATAGAAGAATATAGTTTAGCAACCCAATTTGAAGCACTAATTGGTTATTGGTACTTAACTAAAAATCAAGAAAGATTAGATAGTGTTATGAATGAATATGTGTGGAGTAAATTATGATTGTTGAAGGAATAAATGTAATTCGTGAATTGTTAAGATCTAACGAACAGATTGATAAAATTATAGCGGAAGATAAACCAAGCAGTGATGTGCAAATTTTAATTGATAGGGCGCGTGCTAGAAGAATTAAGGTGGAACTTGTTGATAAATTGACCTTAGAGCGCATTGCTAAAACGCAAACACAGGGTATAATTGCGTTTATTGGTAATTATAAATACGCAGAAGTTGAAGATATTTTAAATTATGCAAAGGAGAAGGACGAGCAACCGTTTATTGTTATATTAGACGGCATTTTAGACCCGCACAACCTAGGCGCAATCATTAGAACGTGCGAATGTGCAGGCGTGCACGGAGTGATAATTCCAAAAAATCGCGCTTGTGAGATAACAAGCACAGTTTATAAAACGAGCGCGGGAGCGCTTTTCCATATACGTATTGCAATGGTAACAAACCTAACGCGCACAATTGAAGAATTAAAAAAGCGCGGAGTTTGGACTTATGCATTAGAAGCCGGCGAAAAAAGTATTTATCAAGCAGATTTTACCTATCCAACCGCGCTAATTGTCGGTGGAGAAGGGAAAGGGGTTAGTAGGCTTGTTAAAGAAAGTGCAGACGAAGTGTTATCACTGGATATGTATGGCTTAGTTAATAGCCTAAACGCATCAAACGCAAGCGCTATTGCAATTTATGAAGTTGTACGCCAAAGAAAAAGGAAATAAGAATTGGAAAATTTAGACGAATTGATTTTAAAAGCAAAAAATCACGACCAAAACGCGATGGACCAACTTTTGCAAAGGTTTAAATCAAAAGTTATTGCTATTTCGCGTGAGTATTTTTTGATAGGCGCCGATTTTGACGACCTTATTCAAGAAGGTATGATAGGTTTATATAGGGCAATCAACGTTTACGACCCAAATAAAAACCACAATTTTAGTGCATTTGCGTCGCTTTGCATTCATAGGCAACTCCAAAACGCAGTAAAAAACGCAAACCGAAAGAAAAATTCACCGCTCAATAGTTATTTACCTATTGAATATTATGGCGGTGTTAAAACTGAGACGGACGACAAATTTTCAAAACTAATCATTGTTGACGACAATAGCGATTTTGAAAAACAGTTTATAGACAACGAAATGAATGCTATAATGATAAGTAAGGTTAAAGGTATATTGACCGATGTGCAATTTAATCTGCTTAAAATGTTTTTAAATGGTGAATCATACATAAACATGGCAAAATCACTAAATGTTTCCACAAAACAAGTGGACAACATGCTTCAATCAATAAAGAAAAAATTAAGGACTATAAAAGGAGAGTTATAATGAATTACGCTTTATATCGCGAGTTTAGACCACGTAATTTTGACGAAATTATCGGCCAAGATTACATTGTGAAGACTTTAAAAAATCAGATAAAAACTGATAGACTTACGCACGCGTATTTATTTTGTGGTCCACGCGGAACAGGTAAAACAAGCACAGCAAAAATCTTTGCAAAAGCAGTTAACTGTACCCATTCTGTTGACGGAAACCCATGCGAAATGTGTGCTGAATGTGTGGCATTAAGCGAACCAAACACAGACATCATTGAAATAGACGCGGCAAGTAACAACAGAGTGGAAGAAATTCGTGATTTGCGTGAAAAAGTTCAATTTCCACCACTTATTGGAAAATATAAAGTGTACATTGTGGACGAAGTTCACATGCTGACAGATAGCGCGTTTAATGCTCTTCTAAAAACCCTTGAAGAGCCACCAAAACACGTAATTTTCATACTTGCAACAACCGAAATTCACAAACTTCCTGCAACAATAATGTCAAGATGCACACGTTTTGATTTTAAACTTCTTCCGCTTCAAACGCTTGTGGAGCATTTAAAATATGTGTTTGATAAAAAGAACATTAAATACGACGAAAAAAGTTTATATCTTATAGCAAAAGCAGGCGAAGGTAGTGTGAGAGATATGTTGTCCATTGCAGATAGTGTGGCATCGTTTTGTGATTACAATATAAATTACAAAGACGCAGAAAGTGTGATAGGCTTATCTAATCAAGACGCTATAAAAAACATTTTAATCTCAATTGCAAATCAAGATATAAAAAGTTTATTTGTAAGCATTAAGTCGGCACTGGAAAGCGGAAAAAATATTCAAGTGTTATGTAAAGAATTGTCCGATTTTATTAAAAACATAATTATGGTTAAATCAGGTATAAATGACTGCACTATTTTAGATGTGTTACCAGAAGAATTTGCAACATATGTTGAAATTGGCGAAAAATTTAGTTTAAACTTTTTAAAATCGGCATTTTCAAAATTTGCAGAAATTGAATTAGATTTAAAATATTCAATCAATCCTGAAAATTTGTTTGAGTCTGCTTGCCTTAGTCTATTTGACTTAAAGAGTGAAGGCGAGACCAACAATCAAGCAACTAAACAGGTAAACACACAGGAAAACATAAAAAATAATGAAAATTTAACAAAAACTAGTGAAAAAAATGTTGAATTAGGTGGAAAAATTGAAAAAAATGAAAATATTTTAACAAATTCTCAAAAAAATGAAAATCAAACGAAAATTGAAAAAGTTTGGGGAAACGTTTTACTTAAAGTTAAAGAAAGAAATATGTTTGCGCTATCAAACGCATTAACAACGGTAAATAAAGTGGAGCAATTATCTAACAAACTCATAATAAAAACTAACGACTCAACCAGTTTTGATTTGATTGACAATCCAGAGCGAATTAGTGTAATATTAAACCTAGTTAAATTGTTTGACGATAGCATTGAAGAAGTGATTGTTGAATATGATAATTTGAATGCGTCCAAACAAGATATACGAGATAACTTAAAACAAGTTTTTAAAAACAAAATTAAGTTTAAAGAATAAATTTGATAATTTATCTATTTCATGTTAGTTGTTAAAATTCAATTAAAAAACCTATTAAACTAGAAAATTAAGGAATATAATAGAAAAAGGAGAAATTAATATGGCATACGGACATGGTGGTTTTGGTGGCGGAATGAATATGAACGCGCTAATGCAACAAGCAAAAAAAATGCAAGAGCAAATGATGAAGGCACAGGAAGAATTGGAAAATGCTGAAATTGTTGGTAAAGCAGGCGGTGAAATGGTAACAGTCGTTATGAACGGCAAAAAGGAAATTAAGTCTATAAAATTAGATAAGTCCGCAGTTGACCCAGACGACGTTGAAATGTTAGAAGACCTAATTATCGTGGCAATTAAGGACGCAAGCGAAAAAGCAGACGCAATCGCAAAAGATAAAATGGGTCCTATGGGTGGGTTGATGTAATGAATATTGACTCGTTTGATAGGCTAGTAGGCGAATTTTCGCGCCTTCCATCAGTTGGCAAAAAAACGGCACAGAGATATGCCTATTTTTTGCTTACCATGCCTGATGCGGATGTCCAAAATTTTGCGGACGCCATGCTTCAAGCAAAGAAAAACATTCATTATTGTAAGGTGTGCGCAAATTTTACAGATAAAGAAATTTGTGATATTTGCTCAAAGCCAAATAAAGAACCTATTATTTGCGTGGTGAAAGAGCCAAAAGATGTGTCAGCCCTTGAAAAAGTGCGTGAATTTAATGGTAGCTATCACGTTTTGCATGGCGTTATAAACCCACTTGAAGGAAAAGGCCCTAATGATATAAACCTTATGTCGTTATTAGATAGGGTGAATAAAGAAAACATAAAAGAAGTGATTGTCGCCACCAACCCAGATGTGGAAGGCGAAGCAACTGCAATCTACATTGCAAATCTTCTAAAACCATTAGGTGTGAAAGTAACTCGCCTAGCACAAGGCGTTGCAATGGGAAGTGAACTTGAATTTACCGACCCTGTAACACTGTCACGTGCAATTCAATCTCGTAGAGAGATGTAATATTTATTGGTGTAATTTTATAAACAACCATTAAATATAGTATTGTAAACATTATATATTCATGTAAATACATTTAATTTAGTGGAATAAAACTTTTAAAGACTTATATATACACAAAGTTGCCATAAGGCAATTTTTTTATTTGAAAATTAATTTAAAAAAATTTTAAAAGGTATAAAAATTTGCTTGACTTAGACTTAACTCCAAATCTTATAATTTTATTAGGTGACTAATATAAACCAAATTTTTATGTGTTAGATTTAAATTTATCAACACATTTAGCACTATAAAAATTATAAAAAATTTGT
>DWVI01000008.1 GCA_019120295.1 Candidatus Onthoplasma faecipullorum
TTGACTTAGACTTAACTCCAAATCTTATAATTTTATTAGGTGACTAATATAAACCAAATTTTTATGTGTTAGATTTAAATTTATCAACACATTTAGCACTATAAAAATTATAAAAAATTTGTAATATTAAACAAAAGGAGAAATTATGAAAATAGTTGTTTTAACAGGAAGCCCAAACAAAAACGGTTCAACCAATATGCTAACAAAGGAATTTGAAAAAGACGCTATTGAGTCTGGAAATCAAGTGAAGATAATTGACACGGCACACATCTCAGTTAGACCTTGTTTTGGTTGTATTGCATGCGGATATGATGGACCATGCGTTCAAAAAGACGACATGGAAAATATTAAAAATGAAATTCTATCTGCTGATATGCTGGTATTTGCCACTCCGCTCTATTATTACGGAATGAGCGCACAACTTAAAACTGTGATTGACCGCTTTTGTGCGTTTAATGGTTCAATTCAAAGAAAGCATATGAAATCGGCGCTCTTATCAGTTGCTTGGAATAATGACGATTGGACTTTTGAAGCCCTTGCAACTCACTACAAAACACTCGTTCGTTATCTAAATTTTTCCGACCAAGGAATGGTGCTAGGTTGTGGCTGTGGCACTCCAAGCATGACCGCACGTTCAATTTATATGAAAAAAGCATACGAACTTGGAAAAAGTTTAAAATAAGCATAAAATTAAACAAAATTTATAAAAAATGAAAAACATAAAGAATATTCAAACAAATTTATTCCACAAACGCTAAAAAACTTTTAAGACAATCAAGAACATTTTAAAGAAAAAATAGAACAACCTAAATTGATATTATCATAACATACAAAATTTAAAATAAGGAGAAAAAATGGAAATACCAAAAATCGGACTTGGAACTTGGAATTTAGGGGGAAATGAATGTGTAAGTGTAGTCGAAAATGCTATAAAGATTGGATATAGGCATATTGACACAGCTCAAATGTATGGAAACGAAAAAGAAGTTGGTATTGGAATAAAAAATTCTGAAATTGATAGAAACAAGTTATTTATTACAACCAAACTCTGCTTCCCTAACACCACATATGATTTAGTTATCAGTGGAGTGAAAAATAGTTTACATAATTTGCAATTAGATTATTTAGATTTAGTTTTAATTCATGAACCTTATGCTAGTTCGATAGAGATGTATAAGGCTCTTGAAGATTTACAGACGAACGGACTCATTAAACATATTGGAGTTTCAAATTTTAATAGAAAACAAATTGACAATTTGCTTAATAATTGCAGCACTACGCCATATGTAAACCAAATTGAAAATCGCATCTTTTACCAGCGGGAAAAATATGTAAAACACTTACAAAGTAAGGGAACAAAGGTAGTTGCCTGGAGTCCGCTTTGCGCAGACATAAATAAAATTACAAACAACCAAACAATAAGAGAAATTGCTCAAAAATATAACAAAACACCAGCACAAATTGCCTTAAAATTTTTGCTTGAGCGTGACATCTATATAATTCCAAAGAGCAGAAACCCAAAGCGCTTACAAGAAAACTTAAATTTAGATTTTACAATTGATAACAATGATATGAATAAACTCAAAAACCTAGACGAAGGAAGGAGTTTGTTTGGTTGGTACAGCGATTAAATGTTTGTAATATTAATATTTAAAACTTACAATACCGATTTTTTAATTTTGCCATGCTAAAAATAGTTTACAATAAACGGTTAAGATATTCATATATTATTTAATTTAATACTAAAAAAGAGAGCCACATATGCTCTCATTTTTATGGTAGAGATGAGTGGACTCGAACCACCGACCCCCACCTTATCAGGGTGGTGCTCTAACCTGCTGAGCTACATCTCTTTGTGGTGGAGAATAAATCCATTTCCACCGTTGGTGGAGAATAAATAAAATATATTACAACCACACTGTACTGCTCAAAGGCAACTGCAATGCAGTATGATTTATAAAATTTCTAATAATCTAAAAATTTTCTTTATCTTATTATAAATTTTAAAATCAACACTGTGTGTTTTGCCTTTGGTTGGTGGAGAATATCGGATTCGAACCGATGACCCCTTGCTTGCAAGGCAAGTGCTCTAGCCAACTGAGCTAATCCCCCATAAACAAACATGCAAGTATATGATAACAAGTTTTAAATTATTTGTCAATGTTTTTTCATAATTTTTTAAAAATTTGTCAATTTTTATTAAAACAACAAAAAAAAGACGTTTTAAATACGTCTTTATTTTTCAACATATTACTATAGTTTCTTATATTTTTTATAAATTCATATTAAAAATGTGCATCAAAAACTTACATCATAATAAAACACAGCATTATACATATTTTATGTAAGATCTGCCCACTTAAGTCCTTGCTAAAATTATTATAATTGCTATAATGCCAGCAACCGCCAATGCTAAACAAATTAAACTAATAATTTTAGAAGCAAGGCCAATTTTGTGATTGTTCACTTTGCACTGGTAGACTGCAAAAGTAACACCTTCCAACACTCCTAAAAATAATGGTATTGATGCCAATGCATAAAATAAGATAGTTCCAAACAATGATAATATTGGGAAGTCTGCATTGCCTGATAATGCATGGTTAAAATTTATCGCTATAACTGTACCAAAATATAATAAAACCGCAAGTAACACAATTCCAACGAGTGAAGAAATCAAAGATTGCACGCCTAACCTAACACTTTTTGATTTTTTCTCTTCGTCTAGACCCAAAATTGAAAAGTACTGCATTTTGGACTAAAAAGGGATTTTAATGCTTTAAAAAATTTCATTTTTTACACCCCTAAAAAGAGAGTAAAAATTTTTTTATTACTTTGTCAAACAAAAATATGTGAATATATAAAATTCAGCTATTTTAACAACTGATACCAAATTATTTGTAACTAGATAAATTTTACTAACAAATAAAATATTATTCTATCAATAAACCAAGTTCTTATATTATTTTTTTTAATTTTAAACTGTTCTTAAACGCTTCTGCGCTATGCAATTTTAAAGTAAGGGTTAAAAACAATAATATTAATACAAGAGATATCTACCCTATCTCTATTTAAAACTTTTTCTTATGCTGAAACATTCAAACCTTATTAAAAGTCAATTAAAACTAGTTTACTATTTTGTAATTTACACTTTTTGTTGTTATTATAGTATATGTTAAGTGCCAATAAAAAAGTAATGTTTTAAAAACATCACTTTTTTAACTAATTAGCCCTTGATAAGTGGAACAATTATTCCGGCAATAACAATTAGTAAGCAAACAAAATATAACACTTTCCAAATTGTTGGTTTTGGGCGAACATATCTCCACGCTAAAATGGCAACAATAACAATCATAACAGCTGTTGCAACTCCTTGCAAAATAGCAACGATGCTTAGGCTTACACCACATGCTGAAAGTATGAGTGCAACTGCATACAAAATTGTTACTGCAACGATTGTCCAAAACGAGATTTTGTTTAAACCCCAAACGTTGTGTTTAGAACTAGAACTTGATGACTTTGAACTTTTAGAAGAATTTGCCATACCTACCTCCTATGCTATTATAATAAGAATTTCTTAAAAATTTGTCAAATAAATTTATAAAATTTATAATTTTTTATATTTTGCAATCTTGAATAAGAACATTCTTATAAACAAATCAGAAAATGTGATTTTTACAAAAATTATTATAAGTAAGTAAAAATACAAATAAATTAAATCTTTTTTATAAAATCAATGTGATTTTTTGTGCTTTTATTGAAAAGTCCTTCAACAAAATTAATGTTTTTATTTATGCTTCTTAAATCACGCATTGAATTTTCCATATATTTTGGGTCGTTGGTGTAACTGTTTGCAAAAACGTAAATATTGCCTTTGTAATCTTTTAATTCTTCAACAAATGTTCCAATTGGCATTGGGAAGGTGTACCACCAAATTGGGAAGAATAGCAAAGTATTATCATATGAATTAAAATCTACATTAAGTTTTTTAATTGCTGGGTGAATGTGTTTTTCCACTTCTTCTTTTGCTTCAACGTATGCGCATGTGTTGTAATCACGTGAATATGGTTTTTCTCGTTCAACTCGCACAACGTCATATTTAAATTCAGTGTTTAAATCTTCAACTAAATTTTTAGTGTTGTTTGACCAACTAAAATATACAATTAAATTTTTCATATTTTCTCCTTTTATTTAATATTACAAATTTTTTATAATTTTTATAGTGCTAAATGTGTTGATAAATTTAAATCTAACACATAAAAATTTGGTTTATATTAGTCACCTAATAAAATTATAAGATTTGGAGTTAAGTCTAAGTCAA
>DWVI01000009.1 GCA_019120295.1 Candidatus Onthoplasma faecipullorum
TTGACTATTGCTTCTGGTTCATTTGGACTTTTTCTATTTATTGCAAAATATATGCCAACACCTGTTAGCACTATTACTAAACTTAACAAAACCGCTGTTGCAATTCTTAATGTTAGAATTGTACTTTTCTTGGTTGTTTTCTTAGTCACGAATACCCCCCCCCACGCATTTTGCGCTTATATCTTATGTAATAATATTACATTATTTGACAATAAAAGCCAAGCAAATTTACGAACATTTTACTTTATCTCTTTAACTTTTCAAAATAATTTTTATTAGGGAAAAATTTTCATGGAAATTTGAAAATACGCAATGAAAAAATAAGTTAAAAAAATCAAAAATAAAAATAATTAATTCCTAAATTATTTTTTGCAAAAAATTTAAAAAAATATGAAAAAATCACAATTTTTTAGCATTTTTTGATGTTTTTTATTAAATTTTTATAATTTTATAATAAATTTTTAAAAAAATAAAAATGCAAATTAATAGGAAAAATAAAAAATGCGCAATAACGCGCACTTTATTTCTTTATAAATGTTAGAGATGTGTTTGTGTTTATTTCTTTTCTTAAAAATTTTATTTTTTCACCATCTAAAGCAAATGGTTCGTTTGAGTGGTTTTCAATTATTACATTTTTAACATCTTTAACAATTACATTTTTAGAATTTTTTAATCTTCTAATTCCCCTTATAAATATCTTTAAAAAGTTAAAGAAACTTCCAATTTTAAATTTTGTTTGTTTAATTAAAACCAACTTAAACATCCCATTATGAAGGTTCTCTCCTTTGTTTAATAAGAACCCACCAACCGACTCACTATTTATTAACATTATGTATGCAAACTTTCCATGAATGCGCTCGCCGTCTGCTGTTATAGTAAATGGTAAGGAATTGAATTTAAAGATGTATTTTAACGCGGAAAGAACATAAGCAAATCTTCCAACTTTTTTCTTTAAATTTGATTTTGCGGAATATGAAACTTTTGTTAGATATCCTGTTGCGAGTGAATATGATATAAAGGTTGTTCCGTCCGTCATTAAATCATAATTTGTTGTATTTAATCTTAGCACGCAGTCAATTGCCTTATCTAGTTTGAAAGGTATTTTTAAAGTGCGAGCAACATCGTTACACGTACCATAAGGAAGAATTCCAATTAATGGTCTAAACTCGGTTTGCATAACTCCGTTTACAACTTGATGCAATGTGCCATCCCCACCGCAGGACAAAATTATATCATACTTGCCTGCGTTTTTGTTTGCAAGTTCTTCTGCTCCATCGTCACTTTGACTGGTTATTGAGTCAACCTTACTATAACGCAAAGACAAACGCTTTTTTATATGTGGTAAAACTTCGTCAATTTTGCCACGCATAGCGTTTGGATTACATATAATTAAAACGGAAGAATAATTTTTCACTTTTTCTTTCTCAATATCTCGTATTTTTTTAGATTTTTATCGGTTTTTATAAAAACTTGTTGTTTTGGAATTTTACATTCACTTAGTTCGTTTCCGTCTAAGTCTATAATTTTCTCTACGTTTATTATATCATTATTTTTGTATTTAGACAACAATTCGTACGAAGAATTAGCCGAAAATCTGTTTCGCATTTCAACTTTTGCCATGCCGTTCGCACTATCTTCAAGCACAACGGCTATAAATTCGTATTCACTAACTGGCAAACTTGTTTCTAAATTTTCCTTAGGGTCACCAAAATAAAAACCCGTTGAATAATCCCTATGACTTGATTTATAAACTTCATTAGTAATTTCAGTTGGTAGGTTGTAATCTTTGTGCGTGTTTAAATAATCTAATGCCGTTCTATAAGCATTCACTATATTTGCAACGTAATATTCGGTTTTCATTCTTCCTTCAATTTTAATAGAATTTACGCCTGCTTCTTTTAATTTATCCAAATATTCAATCATACAAAGGTCACGGCTATTTAATATGTACGTGCCATGGCTATCTTCTTCGATTGGATACTCTTGGTCTTTGCTAATCTCACGAATAGCGTAGTTCCAACGGCATGCTTGTACGCATGCTCCACGATTTGCATCTCTTCCAGTGAAGAAATTTGAAAGTAGACATCTTCCTGAATAACTAATGCACATTGCTCCATGGCAAAACGCTTCTAATTCAATATTTTCTGGAATTTTATCTCTAAGTGACTTAATTTCTTCAAGTGTCATTTCACGTGCTAAAATTAGGCGTCTTACACCCATATCTATAAAGACTTTTGCAGACTCGCTGTTAGTTATATTTGCCTGCGTGCTCACATGAACGGCAAGGTTTGGCACTAATCTTCTAGCCATACTAATAACGCCAAGGTCAGCACAAATTATTGCATCTACTTTAATTTCATCAAGGAATTTCAAATACTCAGGCAAATCTTCTAAATCGCTTTCATGCGGAATAATATTTACAGTTACATGAACTTTAACTCCCTTACTATGCGCATACTCAACCGCCCATTTTAAACCGTCAAGGTCAAAATTACCAGCGTATGTTCTAAGCCCAAAGCGCGTGGAAGCAAGGTACACCGCATCTGCGCCGTACTCAATCGCCATTATTAATTTATTTTTATCGCCTGCAGGCGCCAATAATTCCATAAACTTCCTTTTAATTTAATTACTGTTGAAAATCTAAAACAAGTAAGTATAGTTGTCATTATACAATAAAATATATTAATTTTCAACTTTTTTCATATTTTTCGTTGATTTATTTTTATCCACACATTCGAAGCTGAAAAGATTATTACAGCTAACAAAATTAAATTTGATAAATTACATATACTTATAAAAAGAAACGGCTCTACTATAGCCTAAATTATCGTAAAACTTACAAGCATTTTCATTATTTGTGTCGCAACTTAATAAAGTGTAATCAGCATTTATCGATTTTGCAAATTCTTCAACAAAATCCATTATCGCTTTACCTATTCCCTTATTTCTAAATTTAGGTGCTACCCTTAAATGCCACAAAAAAACTAACGGTCGTTGTTTATCTAAAATATCTTGATTTACCACAACAGAACAAAATCCAACAACTTTATTAGAATAAATTGCTGAAACAAATTTATAATCCTTATTTTCTGATAATTCTTGAAATTTATTTATCATTTTATTATAGTCTGTTTCAATTCCGTTATCACCATTATAATATTGCCTAAACAACCATGGTAAATTTTTTAAATCTTTTGCTTCACTAAAGCGTATTATTAGATTACTTTCCATATTTTTATTGTAACAAATTGATATCATTTTGTTAAACAATTTAAAGTTATTAAAAAAATTTCCAATATTAATTAATTTTTTTAAAAAATTTATAAATTTTTGTTGACATAAATTTAACAATATGTTATATTAAGATTGCAATCGCGTTTAGTTGATTGTAAAATTATAAGTAACTTAATATTTTATGGAGATTAGCGCAGTTGGCGAATAGCGTTTAAAAATATGCCACAATTGGCATGTTTTAGCGTTATGAGTATGAGAGTTTACTCGAATTGGAAGAGTTACTCTAACAACTGCACGTACAACTTAATATTTTATGGGAGATTAGCGCAGTTGGTAGAGTACCTGCCTTACAAGCAGAGGGTCATAGGTTCGAGTCCTATATCTCCCACCATCTTTTTATAAAGAAGAATTCACAAATATAATTAATAAAAAATAAAATAAATTATTAATCATTATGCGGGAGTGGCTCAGTGGTAGAGCGTTGCCTTGCCAAGGCAAATGTCGCGAGTTCGAATCTCGTCTTCCGCTCCAATTAAAAACAACACTCATTGGTGTTGTTTTTTGTTATTTTTCTAATTTTGTTGTTTTAGACAAACTTTTTGTACCACATGATTTTGTTGAACAATTTTTAGCACTTTTTGTTCCGCAATTTGAAGTGGATTTTGTGGTGCATGATTTTGTTACTGTTGCTCTTTCATTGTGTGGAGCAACTGAACTTGTTGAGTTTGACATTGAACTAGTTGAATTTGTCATACTAGAATTTGACATACTAGAACTTGAATTTGTCATGCTCGAACTATTTGAGTTAGTCATTGAACTTATTTTTTTCTTTCTACCAAACATAATATCTCCTTTTATGTAGTTTTTCTACATTCGTATTATGTGCAAAATTCGACAAATAATACAATTTTAATTTTTTAAGTTAAAATTTCATTTTTTATTTTAAATATTTTATATATGAATTTATAAATCTTTTTTTTAAAAATTTTTCTTTAAATAAAAAATAACCACATTATATTGTGATTATTTATATAAATTTAACAAAATATAGTGTTTATTATTCAACTGAAATAATGTAATAATAAACTGGTTGACCACCAAACACCATAGAAATATCAATATCTGGGTGTGCTTCTTCAAGTTTAGATTGAAGAATTGAAGCGTCTTCTTCGGTTATGCCTTCGCCATAGAAAACGGTCACATTGCTTGCATCTGGTGTTAAAATTTTGTCAATTAAATCAATAGTTGTATCACACACTTGATTACCTGTGGTCAACACTGAATGTTCGTCTAGACCCATAATGTCGCCAACTTTAACATCAATACCGTCCACATTAGTGGTACGCACTGCATATGTTACCGAACCAGACCTTACATTTGAGATAGCGTCTAGCATATTTTCTTTATTTTCTTCGATTGACGCTGTACCATCAAACGCAAGCACTGCGCTAACACCTTCTGGAACGCTCTTTGTTGGAATAACTATAAGGTTTTTATCTGTGATATCATTAGCCTGCTCGGCTGACATTATTATATTTTTATTATTTGGGAAAACGAAAATGTTTTTAGCGTTAACTTTATCTGCTGCGGTTGCTATATCATTAGCGCTTGGGTTCATTGTTTGACCACCGCTAATAACGTAATCTACGTCAATATCTTTGAAAACGCTATTTAAACCTTCACCAGCAGCAACTGCTATCATGCCATACTCTTTCATTGGTTCTTTTTCTTGTTGCTTTCTAAGTTGACGATTTTGTTCTAGCATATTTTCAATTTTAACGCCATTTAATTCGCCTAATTGAAGAGCGTAGCCTAATGCTCTGTTAGGTTCATTGGTGTGAACGTGCACTTTAACAAGTTGTAAATCACCAATACAAAGCACACAATCACCTATTTCCATTAAACGTGAGCGCAAAGTGTTGATATCGGCATCAGTTGTCTTTTCATAGATGTTGATTATGAAGAATTCGGTGCAATAAGCAAACTTAATATCGGCAAGGGACTCGTAGTTTACATGCATATCTTCGCTTGTAACGTCCTTTTCAACGTTATCAACGAACTCAATACCAGTCATTTCACCGGTTAATGCCTTATAAAAACCGCTCATTATATAGACAAGACCACGACCACCAGCGTCAACAACACCTGCTTTTTTAAGCACTGGAAGCATGTCCGGCGTCATTTGCAAAGTGGCTTCACCATGAGATATGATCTCGTGAAAAAAGTCTTCAAAAGTTTTGGCTGACCTGCTTGCTTGTTTACTTTTTTCAGCCATTGCTTTTATGATTGTTAAAATTGTGCCTTCTTTTGGAACGGTTACCGCTTTATATGCCTTTTCAGCACCTGCTTGAATGGCCTTTGCAAAATCTTTTATTGTGATTTCACTTTGAACAGTCATCAAAACTGAACAAATTCCTTTGATAATTTGTGATGTGATAACACCACTATTACCCCTAGCGCCTTTAAGTGCACCGCGGTTATAAGCCACACAAATAGACTCAATCGTGTTAGATTCACACGCATTCATTTCACTAACCGCACTTTTTAGCGTTAAACTCATATTTGTTCCAGTGTCACCATCGGGGACCGGGAACACATTTAAAGCGTCAATATTTTTCTTGTTTTCTTCCACCAAAGAAAAAGCACTAGAAAACATTTTTCTTAACGTAGAACCGTTAATCGTCTTTCCCATTTTATTAAATTCTCCTATACTCTAACGTCCACGATATGTACAATAACATTGTTAACTCTCATGCCTGCAAATCGTTCAACTGAGTACTTAACACTTTGCCTAATCGATTCACTCACTGCTTGTGCCGAAACACCACAGTGACGCATGATTACATAGACGTCTATATTCATATTATCATTTTCAAGAGATGTTACAACCACACCTTTATGTGAAGTTGCTAGCACATTGCCTTTAAAAAAACTGCGCTGAGAAACAAGACCTACCACACCCACACATTCCATCACTGAAACAGCAGCAACCTTACTGATTGCCTTTTTGCTAATACTTATTTTACCAAATGAGTTAAATGTGGTTAAGTTCATACAATCTCCTTTGATATTATACATTAATATTATGTTTTTGGCAATTATTTTTATTAATTTTTGCTAAAATTTTTAAAAATGGCCTAAATTTACCACAAAATATGCTTAAATTTTGTAATTTAACGCAAAAAGTGCGTTAAAACATTTGACTTTTTTAAATTTATATTTTTTATGCCCAACATTAAAATATATTATATAAATTTAATTTATATAGCAAGTTTATAGCAATATAGCCATTTTAAAGGCAACAAAAAAGGGGTGTAATACCCCCCTAAATAATACACGAATAAAAATTATTTACTTTCTTTTTTCATGGTTTTTAGACATCTAGCACAAACGTTCTTTTTACCTTTTTTGCCGTTTAATTCAACGTCTACCTTTTGAATATTGGCTTCAAAAGTTCTTTTAGTGTGACGCATGCTGTGGCTTACATTATTTCCAGCGCTAGTGCCTTTTCCGCAAATTTCGCAAACCTTCATATATTCCTCCGTTAAATCTTTATTTCAAAACTAGATTATCTTACCATATGTTAAACAAAAAATCAAGTGTTTTTTCAAATTTGTTTTAGTTTTAATAAGATTATGACAAATAATTATTAAATCAATATTATACAATCTTAATCATTTTATATTGTTTTACGCTTGTTTTTAGGTGTTTTTGGGGTGTTTTTGGGGTGTTTTTGGGGTGTTTTTGGGGTGTTTTTTTATAAATAAAAAACCACCTTAAGGTGGTGTTTATTATTTTGTTGATTTCTTTTTAGATTGTTTAGGTTTTGTTTCTTTTTTCTCTTCGCTTTCAGGCTTTGTTTCAGCGTCGGCAACTTTTTCTTCTGCCTTTGTTTCTTCAACTTTTGCGTCAACCTTTTCTTCTTTTACTTCTGGCTCAGATAACTTGATTGCTACCTTTTCTTGCGCGTTGGCTTCTTCTTTTCCAAACACATAGTAAATTGCATTTGCATGAACAGTGAAGTAACCGATATTTTTATCTTTACCTGTTTTTAAAACGAAGTATTTATATTCGTCTTCAACGTAAGAGTCAACAACTTCACCGACCACACCTGTGTCGGTCATAACCTTATCGCCAACTTTTAATTCGTCGCGCATTAAACTGAGTTCGTTGTTAAATTTTTTCTTTTTGAAGTAACTCATTAAGAATAATGCCACAACTAAAACTATTAAAACTACTAATAAAATGATTTCTGTCATACATAACCCCTTTTATCTTACAAAACAAATTATATCAAAATTATATTCTGGTGTCAAACTATTTTTTAATGTATTTAATGTATTTTTTTAAAGTATTTTGAAATATTTTGTCAAATTTAAAAATCTTTTTATTATTTAAAGCAAAATCAACTTTTTTAAGTATATTTTAACTAATAATTAAATATGTTTTTAGTTAATCGGTTATTCCATATTTAGAATAAAATTCTTTTTTGAAATCCAAGAAACGGTCATTATTTATTGCTTCCCGCATTTTTGACATCATATTAAGAGTAAAACGAATATTGTGGATAGATAGAAGACGTGCGCCTAATATTTCATTGCACTTAACAAGGTGATGCAAATATGCCTTTGTGTGGTGAGTACAACAATAACAATCGCATTCAGGGTCAAGGGTCGAAAAATCTTCCTTATACTTAGCGTTTTTTAAGGTTACTTTTCCATGACTTGTCATAGCAAGACCGTTTCGTGCTACCCTTGTTTGAAGCACACAGTCAAACATATCTATTCCACGCTCTACCCCTTCGAAAATGTAGTCCGGTGTACCAACTCCCATAAGGTACCTTGGCATATTTTCAGGGTATTTATCTTTCATTACGTCCAACATTTCAAGCATTAGAGATTTTGGTTCGCCAACACTTAGCCCGCCTATAGCAATACCGCATTTGCAATACTTTTTTGTTTCTTCTAGGCTTTTAACTCTAAGGTCTTTATAAAAATTTCCTTGCACTATTGGAAATAACATTTGGTTTTCATTTTTTTGTGCTTTGTAACACCTATCAAGCCAATTTAGGGTGCGTTCCATATCTCGCTTTGCGTCTTCATAAGTTGCGCCGTACTCACTGCAAACGTCAAACGCCATAATTATATCTGCGCCTAAATTGTTTTCAATTTCAATCGCTTTTTCTGGTGAAAAGAACATTTTTGCGCCCGATAAGTGATTTTTAAATTCAACTCCGTCGTCTGTAATTTTACGTATATCCGCTAGTGAAAACACCTGAAAACCACCGCTATCTGTAAGCATTGGGCGGTTAAAATTCATAAATTTGTGTAGTCCACCTGCACGTTTAATCAGTTCGTCACCCGGGCGAATATGTAAGTGATAAGTGTTTGCTAAAATGATTTGTGCACCTACGTCATATAAATCGTCACTTGTTAGCGATTTTACAGTTGCGAGCGTGCCAACAGGCATAAAAATTGGCGTGTAAATATCACCGTGCGGAGTGTGCAAAACCCCTGTTCTCGCACCGCTATTTTTATCTATGTGTAATACTTCGTAACTAAATTTTTCCATAAGTTTTATTAACCTTTATTGTAGTTTTTATTTTATTTTTTATTAGTAATTTCTTCTTTTGTATGAAATTCTTTAAATTACCTTTATTATATTTCTGGACGCACTTGTTTCTAATAAATAATATTTTATTTCTAGCCTTTTATAAAATCAACATTGCGTCGCCAAACGAAAAGAAGCGGTAGTTGTTTTCAACTGCGGTTTCATACAAATTCATTGTGTTATCATAACCTGCAAATGCGCTAACGAGCATAATAAGAGTGCTTTTTGGAAGGTGAAAATTTGTAATCAATGCGTCCACCACTTTAAATTCGTATGGCGGATAAATGAATATACTTGTGTCCCCTTCGCTTGCAGTGAGTGGCAAACCATTAAGACCCACTGTTTCAAGTGTTCGAACAGTGGTTGTGCCAACTGCAATCACGCGCCTACCTTCAATTTTTGCCTTATTTATGCGTTCGGCAACATATTCGGATAGTCTATAATGTTCGGTGTGCATATCGTGCTTTGTTATATCTTCTTCTTTACATGGGCGGAAAGTGCCAAGCCCAACATCTAGTGTGATTTCCAAAATTTCAACACCCATTTTTTTGATTTTTTCAAGGAGTTCATTTGTAAAATGCAAGCCTGCTGTTGGTGCTGCTGAACTACCTTCAACTTTATTATAAACCGTTTGATAACGTTCTTTATCCTTTAACTTTTCGTGGATATACGGCGGAAGTGGCATACTTCCAACGCGCGACAATATATCTTCAAACACGCCGTCAAACTCAAAGCGGACAACTCTATTTCCGTCTGCTAAAATCTCCAATAATTCGCAACTGAGTTCAGTGTTTATAACTAATTTATCACCGATTTTTAACCTTTTTGCAGGTTTAAGAAGCACTTCCCAATCGGTTAAATTTCGCCTTTTAAGAAGCAAAATTTCAATCTTTGCACCTGTTAATTTGTGTGCAATAATACGCGCTGGAAGAACGCGTGTGTTGTTTATAACTAGCACGTCACCTGCACGCAAAAATTCGGGTAAATCATAAAAATGTTTGTGGTATTCTTCTTTTGTTTTTCTATCAAACACCAAAAGCCTACTTTCATCACGCTTTTCAAGTGGAGTTTGAGCGATTAAGTTTTCTGGTAGATAGTAGTCGTAACTAGATAGACGTGTGTAAAAATCTGGTTTTCTCTGTTTCATTGGAATTTTTTGATTAGTTTTCATCGTTTTCCCCTTTATCGTCTTCCGTTTGCAAATGTTTTGGAATTGGAAGATTAAAGTGCTCGTACGCTAATTTTGTTACCATTCTACCGCGATTAGTTCTAACCACAAAGCCAAGTTGCAACAAATATGGTTCAACCACATCTTCAATGGTTGAAACTTCTTCGTTGGTTGTGGCGGACAATGTGTCTAACCCAACCGGACCGCCACCAAACTTTTCAATCATAGCAAGTAGCACGCGTTTATCAACAAAATCAAGCCCCAATTCGTCTATATCCATTAGAGACAGCGCCCTTCTTGCATCTTCATATGTGATAGTGTCTTTATCTTCAACCTGCACGTAATCTCTAACGCGTTTAAGTAGCCTATTTGCAATACGTGGTGTGCCACGGCTTCTACGCGCTATTTCATTTGTTGCATTAGGTTCGATTTTTACGCCTAAAATGTCCGCTGAACGCGTTAAGATCTTTGCAATTTCTTCAATGGAATAGAGTTCTAGCCTACAAACAACTCCAAACCTATCTCTAAGCGGACTAGATAAATTTCCAGCCTTTGTGGTTGCGCCGATTAAAGTGAAAGGTTGAATTTTAAGTCGCATACTCCTAGCGCTTGGACCTTTACCGACAATAAAATCTAGTGCGTAATCTTCCATTGCTGGATATAAGATTTCTTCAACTGATTTGCTTAATCTATGAATTTCGTCTATAAACAACACATCATTAGTGTTTAAATTTGTTAAAATTGCTGCAAGGTCGGCTGCGTTTTCAATGCTTGGACCAGATGTAATTTTTATTTGACTACCAATTTCATTTGCAATAATGTGGCTTAGTGTGGTTTTGCCAAGCCCTGGTGGACCATATAGTAGCACGTGGTCAAGCGCTTCGTGACGCTTTTTTGCGGCAGTTATATACACCTTAAGATTGGCTTTAATCTTTTCTTGACCAACGTACTCGTCAAAAGACATAGGTCGAAGTTTATTTTCAACTTCGACATCACTCATATTCTTTGTGCTTGAAATTAGTCTGTTTCCATTGCGTGTGTCCAATTCTTCACTTCGGTTAACACTTGAAAACAAACTTTGCTGGCTAAACATGTCCTTATCCAAATTTTCACCTTCTTTTTATTGTTGTGTTATTAGTGTTTTATTTTGCTAATTTTTAGTTCGTTAAATTATTGTAACTTAAAGTCAATTTACACCTAAATAGACGTTTTAATAACTTTATTTTGTGCCTAAATTGTGCAAAACTTTTGATACTATTTCTTCTGCTGTGTCGCTATCTTTTGCAACGTCACGCGCTAGTTTATTTGCTTGCGTTTTTGGAATGCCAAGGCTTGTGATAACTGCAACTGCATCGTCAATATACTGGTTGTTTGCAGTTAACACATTTTCGTTTGGCAAAATGTAATCAAACGGACGAATTTTATCTTTAAGTTCAACAATAATACGTTCAGCAATCTTTTTGCCTATTCCTTTGCATTTTGCAATAACAGACGCATCTTCGTTGATAATGCTATTGATTATTGCGCTCATTCTCTCAGCGGACAAAATTTGAATTGCAGTTTTGCTGCCCACTCCGCTAACCGTTATGAGTTGCAAAAACAAACGTTTTTCTTCTGGGCTAACAAAACCATACAAACTAAGTTCGTCTTCTTTCACGTGAAGATAAGTGTAAATTTTCACTTCTTCGTCCACTGCTGGAAGGTTCGCCATACAACTATTTGTAACAAATATTGAAAAACCAACTCCGCCCACTTCAACGGTCACTCTATCATAATCTTTTTCTCTTAAAATACCTTTAATAAAACCTATCATATTTCCCTTATTGTGTGTTTTAAATACTTTAGTTTGTTGTTATTTGAATTTGTAATTTTAATAAACAACCTTATCAGTTGGGTCATTGTAAAATGGTACATCTTCTTTTTTTCATGTTTTCTCCTTTTTCTTAAAATCAGTTGACAATTTCTTTTTTTTGAGTATAATATTAGTAAAGAATTCGCTGGGGCTGACTATTCAGGTCATTGGGACCTGAGATAGCAGTGATTTGTGTTTATTGACGCAAATCGCGAATTTTTTTGTTTTCAATTATTAACATATCTTCTTTTTTTACATTTTTATTTATATATGATTGAAGATTATTTTTTCCATTAAAAAGATTAAGTTAAGTAACAAAATCTTTTTTAGTGTTTGAATGTTTTTTTATATTCTCTATATTGAGTTATCGCTCATAACTCCGTTTGTTTGCATATGACAAAGCGCCACAGCAAGTGCGTCTGCTGCGTCGTCTGGCTTTGGGGTTTGAGTTAACCCTAACACGTTTTTAACCATAAATTGCACTTGCTTTTTTTCTGCCCTTCCGTTACCTGTTAACGCTTGCTTTATTTGAAGTGGAGTGTATTCAAACAAGCGGTCATTATATTGCTTACACGCAACAATCAATGCTCCACGCGCTTCTGCAACAGGAATAGCAGTTGTGTTGTTAGTGTTAAAAAACAATTCCTCAAACGCCACTTCATCTGGCTTAAAAGTTTCCATAAGTTCAATGCATGCTTGATATATTGTGTATAAGCGTTTACTAATTGACATAGTTTTTGGAGTGGTTATAACTCCAAAATCTACAACCTTACACTTACAACCATTAGTTTCAATAACACCATAACCTATAATATTATAACCTGGGTCTATACCTAAAATTTTCATATTACACTCACGCAATTTTTGATAATTGTTCCATCATAGAGTTGACAGTTTCAACAAGCGAATTAAATCGCTCGCTATCTTCTTCAACCTTATTTTTCTTAATGTTATAATCTGAAATGAGCGCTTCAATTTTTTCAAAAATTGCCTTAATTATGCGCACCTGCTGTTTATAACCTTTAATCACTATTGCAGGGGTGTTTTCGTCCACCATAGACTTAAATTTTTTGCAAAGTTCACTCACTTCGTGCTTATATTCAGTTTTTAATGAACCACAATCGGAAAGTGCCAATCTATATCTTTTGCAAGTTGAATTAAAACCGTCCGTTACGCTTCCGATTTCATTATGCATTGTTTTAATTTTTGATTTATTTTTACTTATTAACTCAGACCTTTCACTCTTTTTTGTGTTACCAATTAGGGTTGAAAGAGTGTTTAAATCGTTTTTGAAATCAATCATTTGCTCATAATATTCGCTTAAAATTGCTCTACCTTCTTCTGCGTCCAATAGTGAAGAATTGTAAAGCGAAAAAAGTGCGGACAATTTACTTCTATTGTCGTTAAGTTTAATAATAATATCGTTTAGTGCTTCGTTATTCGTCATCTTCTTCCTCTAAATTGTGAATAATATCAATTACATCGTCGCTTTCATTTAATTTATCTAACATTTTGTTGAATGTTTCGCGTTGACTATCACTTAATTTTATGTAATTTGACGCAACCATTTCAACACCAGAAGATAAAATTGTGTAACCTTCCGATTCAAAGGCTGTTACCACTTCGTTTACACTGCTTGCGTTTGGTTCAGTTATAACTGTGAAAACTTCTTCATCTATGCAATCAACAGCATTAAGATTGATTGCTAGTTCAATTGCTTTATCACTATCAAAGTTTTCACCTTTTTCAATGACGATTTCACCGCGAGAAGTGAATAAATAACTAACACAACCACTTGAGCCTAAACTACCGCCGTATTTATCAAAAGCGTATTTTACATCACTGCTTGTGCGGTTTTTGTTATCAGTGAAGCATTTAACGACAACCGCCACCCCACCAACGCCATAACCTTCATAGGTTTGTTCAACGAAATTTGAATTGTCCACTTCACTATTTTTCTTAATAATCCCGTTAATTCTATCGTTTGGCATATTGTATTGACGCGCCTTTGCAATAGCCATTTTGAGTTTACTATTAGAGTCGATATTAGCGCCACCTTCTTTCACTGCCACCATAATTTCTCTACCAATTTTTGTGAAAATCTTGCTTCTTTCTGCGTCTGATTTTTCTTTTCTACCTTTAATGTTATTCCATTTACTGTGTCCTGACATATAATCTCCTGTAATTTAAAAATATTTACACTTTATTCTACAATAACGCGCGCCTTCATGTCAAACAATTCGGCTTTGTTTGGCATTTTTAATTAAATGAAGCAAAATTTGCAAAAATAATCTAAAATCACACATATATAATTAAAAATCAATAAAAAATATATTTAGTTTTTTAGACTAAAATAAGGAAAATCTATTAAAGAATAAACAAAAAAGGCTTGATTGTGGAGCAACATTTGCAACTTTTTACAATAAGCCTTTTAATTTTCAAAGATTTTTTGCATTATTATGCTACCTGCAACGCCTGCATTTAGGCTTTCAATTTTGTTTGTCATTGGAATGGATAGTTTTATATTTGAAATGTTTATAAGTTCGTCGCATACTCCTGCGCCTTCATTTCCAACAATCAGCGCAATTCTGCCCTTTTTCTTTTTAAAATCTTTTAGTTTTTCGCCAACCATATCTGCAACAATAAAGTTTTCGGCAATTTCGCGCTTTTCTTTAATTAAATCTTCAAGCGAAATTTTATGAATATTGGTGCTAAGCACTGCTCCAACAGACGAGCGAATAACTTTTTCATTGTACGCGTCCGCACTATCAATTAAATAAACATCATTAAAACCAAAAGCGAGTGCGCTACGAATAAGTGTGCCAACATTGCCTGGGTCTTGAATTCTATCTAATATGAGTGAATTTCCGTTTGGTTTATTTTTAACAAACTTTTTAACGCACACACAAATCACGTTTTGTGGCGTTACAGTTGTGGCAAGTGAGTTTAGAGTTTTTTCATCCACCACATAAACATTTGGAAAACCTTTTAGATTTTTGTTTGTTGTAATAGTATATAAAATTTGAACATCTGCACTTAACAAATCATGGCAAAACTTCTCTCCTTCCACAAAAAATAAGTTATTATTTTTCCTAAACTTTTTATCTTTCAATTCTTTAATCTGATTTTTAGTTAGTTCCATGTATTTATGTTAGCAAATTAAAAACGTATTGTCAAATTTAAAAAATTGCAAAATTTATAAACGTTATGAATTTCTAATCATAATACTCAAATCTTTCTATATTTTAAAAGGTTTTTAGAATACAAAAAACGAACGGTATTAATGTCGTTCGTTTTGTTTTGCTTATTAATTTTTATTTTAACATTATTAATGTTTAACTAGGCTTTTTTTGCAGTTTCAACAAGTTTTGCAAAAGCGGTTTTATCAGTTGCTGCAAGGTCTGCAAGCACTTTTCTATTTAGTTCAACATTTGCTTTCTTTAAGCCGTTGATAAATGCGCTGTAACTCATTCCGTTTTCTCTGCAACCTGCGTTGATACGAGTTATCCAAAGTGAACGCATATCACGTTTTTTAAGTTTTCTGCCAACGTAAGCGTATTGACCAGATTTCATAACTGCTTGGCGAGCAACTCTATAAAGTTTAGATTTTGCACCACGGTAGCCTTTTGCTTGTTTTAAGATTGAACGGCGTTTTTTCACACCATTAACACCACGTTTAATTCTCATATCTTGCCTCCTACATCATTGCCTTTACGTTCTTTTCGTATGCTTTTGAAACATACGCACCTGAACGTAATCTTCTTTTTCTTTGTCTTGATTTCTTTGTTAAGATGTGACCTTTGCCATCTCTTGTACGTTTGATTTTGCCTGTGCCTGTTTCAGAGAAACGTTTAGCAACAGCCCTTCTTGATTTCATTTTTGGCATAATAATTCTCTCCTTCTTGTTATTTTATTTAAGAAATTGTTATTTCTTGTTCGAAATAGGCGCTAAAAACATAAAGATATTTCTACCATTTACCATAGGTGGTTTTTCAACTGTGCCCACACTTTCAACAAGGGTTGCAAACTTATTCATAACGTCAATTCCAACTTGTGGACGCGCTTGCAAACGACCACTCATACGAATATTAACTTTAACTTTGCTACCTTCTGATAAAAATTTGCATACTTGTTTTGCTTTAATTTCAAGGTCGTGGTCATCAATAACCATACTGAGCGACATTTCCTTTAACTTTGCGACCTTTTGGTTTTTGCGTTGGTCTTTAAGTTTTTTAAGTTCGTCAAACCTATACTTACCATAGTCCATAATCTTGCAAACTGGCGGTTTAGCATCTGGCGCAATTAACACCAAATCTAAATTTTGCTCGCTAGCCATTTCGTTTGCAACTTCGCTAGACACAATGCCTAACTGCTCCCCTTGTGAGCCAATTAATCTCACTTCTGGCAAAACAATTTGTTCATTTTTAAGTGCTTCTTTCAATTTTCCTCCTAAAATAAAAAATGGGATCTTTATGTAAAAGTTCCCACCTAAAAATTACTATTAAAACTCAAAATTTGATTTTGAAATTGATTGTAATTTTATACCATTGCTACATATTCGCCACAAGGTGAGAAGTGGTAACTCCTACTTTTACGTGGCTATAATAACATATATGTTTTGATTTGTCAAACCTTTTTTAGTAAATTTTTGAAAAATTTTGATAATTTTTTACCTTTACCATATTTTACAATTGAATATTAAGCAGTTTAAATAGTTATAATCTTATTAGTTTAATTATTTGTGTTTGCTCTTTTTTTGTTTTTCCAGCACACTATATTATCGCATGCGTAAAATATGTAACCTATTGCGATGAAAAAAACTAATAGCGCAAATATCCAACCAATAAAGCCACCCCAGCCTAGTTCGTTTAAGTTTAAGAAGAAGTATGGATAAACCGTGGCGGTTGTGTTTGTTGGAAGAATGCTTGCGCGAATTAGAATAAACACAACGTAAATTAAAGGCATTATTGTGCATAAAAGTGGATAGTACCATTTTGTTTTTCCATGCTTATAGAATAGCGCCCAGTGAACAATAAATATAATAGGAAGCGTTACATGCATAAGTAAATTTGAAATTGATGTGAAATAGTCAAACACACTGTTATCTTTTGCAAGCAAAATGTTGTAAACTAAGAAGGTTATTAAAATCATTATGTTGCACATAAAGGTGAATTTTGGCGCTGTGTCAACAAAGCCATCTTCTTTTCTGTGAGCCTGTTTGATTGTTTTTATCCACACTGCAACCATAAGTCCCATACATATGTAGTTTGAAAGGTTTGTGTAAAAAACATAAAATTCGTTGTTAAATGATTTATCAAAATAACCTAGGCTCGCAATAAAGCCAATAAGAGCAAGGGTTATGTAAATCGTTTGGAAAACAAGTTGAGTTGTTCTATTCTTTATCATTTGTTTTCTCCATTGTGTGTAAGATTGAGTGTGCGAGCAAAAACTCTGCTGGATAGTATAGTGCTAAACATAAAATTCCAAACACTGCGCTAATCGAACTAAAAACGTTAAATAAAAGCATAAAGTCGGATAAGAAGAATAACACACTACCAATTAAAATAATTAAATTTAAAGTTGATTTTTCTTTAACAAAATTTCCAATTGCCTTTCCAACCATAAGCGAAATTATTAATGCGTAAATAATGCAAACTATTTCCATTAAAACTGAACCATAATTGAAAATTGGAACAAGTGTGATAATTAATAATGATGGCACAAATATGCACGCACCAAATAACAAATCTTTTAAGGTGAATTTGTGTAGATTTGAGTATGCAACCACAAATAATATATGCCCTATTGCAAATAAAGCCGCACCTGAGATAAAGTGAATGTTTAAAACAATGTCACCAAGCATGGCGAAAAATAAACCTGCAAACAACCAAATTGCAAATTTTAATTTACTTGTTTTTCTAATGGCAACACAAATCAAGTTTATTAAACCTAATACCACAAATAGCGCACTTGTGAAACCCTTTAGGGCAAGTCCACCATAAATAATGTAAAATACATCACTTATAATAATACCAATTAAAAATATTAAATTTACAATAAAAAGGTTTAAATTATCTTTAATTTTCTGCATTTTTTCTCCTTAAAATTTATTTTTTATATTTTTTTCGAATTTTTTTAATTTAATCAACCATGAAAAGGCGCTAAAAATAAGCATTTTTTACATATATTTTAATTTTTTATATTTTTTAATAAATATTTATTACAAAAATAAATTTGTTTTTAAATATCTTGATATTTTTTTAATAATTTTTTTGACATTTAATTTTTTAATATTTAATGTTTTTTATTTTAAGAACCATTTAACTATTTTCATATTAAATTTTTTGTATGGTTGATAACGCATTGGAAGGTCTAACCACGTCTTTTTATCTACTATACTTTTATAGTGAGAGAAGGTGTCAAAACCTAGTTTTCCGTGATAAGTTCCAATACCGCTTTGTTTTACCCCACCAAAGCCAAGCCTGTTAGACGCAATATGTATGATTGTATCGTTTATGCAACCGCCACCAAACTGAATTGAATTGATAACCTTGTTTTGATTTTCCTTTCTTGATGAGAAAATGTAAAGCGCAAGCGGTGGGTTTAATTTTTTAACGTTTTGAATTGCTTCGTCTAAATTTTCAAAAGTTAAAACTGGTAAAATTGGTCCAAAAATTTCGTTTTTCATATCGTCTGCTTGGAAATTAGACTCTAAAATAGTTGGTTCAATTTTTAAACTACTTTCGTCACTTTTTCCACCAAATATAACGTTATCTTCTTTAATTAGTGAATTCATTGCATTGAACTGCTTTATATTTATCATTTTTGGATAATCTGGGTTATGAATTGGGTCAACAGTATATTGCAACACAATTTGGCGCTCAATTTCTTTAACCAATTTATCCTTAATTGAAGAGTGACAATACAAATAGTCTGGCGCAACACAAGTTTGACCGCAGTTTAAAAATTTACCAAACACAATTCGCTTTGCGGTGAGTTCAATGTTTGTAGTTTCGTCCACTATGCATGGGCTTTTTCCGCCCATTTCAAGTGTAACAGGTGTGAAATGTTCGGCGGCGTGTTTCATAACAATTTCGCCAACGCGAGTGGAGCCTGTGTAAAAAATATAGTCAAAATCAAGGTTTAGTAGTTCGGTGCACTCTTCCACTCCACCAAGCACGACATCAACATGACCACGCTCGAAAGTCATATCAATTAGTTCTTTTATAACGTCGCTTACATGCGGAGATATTTCACTCGGTTTGATAACCGCTGAGTTTCCTGCACTAATTGCGTCAACTAATGGGTCGATTGAAAGCATAAATGGATAGTTCCAAGGACTAATTATTAGTGCACTTCCATACGGACTTGGTATCATATAACTTTTTGCGTGAAATTGCGTGATAGGTGATGCAACGCGCTTTGGTCTAGCAAACGAACGAATGTTTTTTAACATATAATTTATTTCGGTTAGCACTATTCCCACTTCGGTCATATACGCTTCATTTTCGCTTTTATTAAGGTCGATTTTTAGTGCTTCGTAAATTTTAGGAAGCATAATCATTATGTTTTTCTTTAATTTTTTAAGCGCTTCTATCCTATTTTTTACGTTTAGCATTTTGTATGAATTAAAATACTCTTTTTGACTATTAAATACATCTAAAATATTCTTTTTAACACTATCTTCCATTTTTCACCTCATGATAAATTTTTTCTAGTTGCTCTGCGGTGTAAAGTTTTGGCACAGGATATAATGGGTTTGCTTCTTTTTCAGCAGTTTTAGCAAGAGACGGAATATCTTCTTCTTTAATTTCGTCAATTGTTCTCCCAATTTGCATGGTGTTATTTAATTCTTCAATTTTTTCAATAAAGATTTTTGCGCCCACTTCAATTGGTGTGTCCTTATCAAATAAATTGGCATACATGCCCATTTCCCATAACTTTTTATAAATACATTTTCCATATAATTTTAACATATAAGGCATTATTATTGCATTGGCTTTACCGTGCGCGACGTTATATTTTCCGCCAAGCGAGTGCGCGATTGCGTGAATGTAACCTACGTACGAAACTGTGAAAGCAACACCTGCTAAGTATGCTGCTTTTAACATATTTGAACGCGCTTCTAGATTGCTACCGTCATTGTAAGCGGTGAGTAAATTTTCAAAAATTAGTTTGGTTGCATCAAGTGCACATTTCCTGGTTTTCTTTGTGGTTGATCTTCCAATGTAGGCTTCAACTGCGTGAGTTAGTGCGTCCATACCAGTTGCAGCAGTGATTGATTTTGGTAAACCCACTGTTAGGTTTGCATCTAACATTGCGTAACTTGGTATTAGCGGAAAATCGTTGATTGCATATTTGTGGCGCGTGTTGCTATCTGTGATAACTGCGGCGAGTGTTGTTTCACTACCTGTTCCCGCCGTGGTTGGAACGGCAATAAGCAAAGGTGTTTTCTTCATAACTTTTAACACACCTTTCATTTTACCAAGCGGTTTATTTGGGCGTGCCACACGTGCACCTACTGCTTTTGCGCAGTCCATACTAGAACCGCCACCAAACGCAATTATTGCTGTGCAATCATTGTCGTAATACAATTTTAGTGCTTCGTCCACATCGTCGGTTGTTGGGTTGGCATGTGTTCCGTCATAGATTGTTAACTTAATATTTTCTTTTTTAATCTCTTCTTCTAAACTTTTTGTTAAACCAAGTGAGTTTATGCCCTTATCTGTTACAAGCAACACAGATTTAACATTCCGCTCTTTTAAAACGCCAACCAATTCGCCATTGTTATCTAAAATTTTAGGTTCACGATATGGCAAAATTGGAATTGCAATTCTAAAAATTGTTTGATAAGTTCTGCAATATAATTTTTTAAAAAAATTCATATAATCTCCTTTTTAATTAAAATTAAAACTTTGGTATATTTTTTTGTTTTATAAAATTTATAATAGGTTTAAAATTAAAATAATAAATAGTTTTAATAATTACATATATCTATTAAAAATCATACAATAATAGACAAATGTACATTTTTGATTTTAATAAACGTAAAAATTTTAGTCAAATAATTATAAAAAAAAGGTGCAAATTGCATATTTTTGCACCTAAATTATAAACATTTGTCAACTTTTTGTTTAATTTTTTATTTTTTACCACTAAATTTGTTTATCGATACTATAATATTAACGAATTATAATTTAAAAGTTTTAAAATTGAAAACTATACAAAATTTTAATAATTTTATAAAGTTTTATTTGAAATGGCGAGTTTTAATTCAGTGATAAAATCTTGAAGAGTATGAGTTGTTGTATCTTTACTGCCACGCTTTCTAACAGCCACGGTTCCGTCTGCCATTTCTTTATCACCTAGCACTAAAATGTATGGCGATTTTTCAAGCACTGCTGAGCGAATTTTCTTTCCAACACTTTCGTTTTCAAGGTCGCACTCAACTCTAATTCCATTTTCTTTTAAAGCGGTTTCAACTGATTTTGCGTAAAGGTCATTGTGTTCGCTAACTGTGATAATTTTTGCCTGCACTGGGCTTAACCAAACTGGTAAATTGCCCTTTGTTTCTTCCAAAATAAATGCAACAAATCTATCAAGTGAACCTAAAATTGCGCGGTGAATAACCACAGGACGCACACGCTCACCCTTTTCGTCAACATACTCTAATTCAAAACGTTCTGGAAGTTGGTAGTCTAGTTGCACAGTTGAAAGTGTTATATCGTGCCCGATTGCGCTTTCCACTTGCACGTCAATTTTAGGGCCATAGAACGCGGCTTCTCCTTCTGCTTCGTAGTATTCGGCGCCTGAATTTTTTAATATTTCACGTAAGGCATTCTCGCTTTTTACCCATAAATCGTCATTGCCAAAATATTTTTCAGTGTTGTTTTTATCTCTTAGTGACAATCTGAATTTGTAATTTCTAAAGCCAAAATCTTTGTAAACGTCCAAAATCAATTTGATAACACCTTCAACTTCTTCCTTGATTTGGTCTGGTCGGCAGAAAATGTGGCTATCATTTTGAGTGAACGCGCGCGAACGCTCAATTCCACAAAGCGCGCCACTTGCTTCATACCTAAAATCGTTTGCAATTTCAGCAAGGCGCAAAGGCAAATCGCGATATGAATGCATAAAGTTTTTATAAATCATCATATGGTGTGGACAATTCATAGGTCGCAAAACATATGCTTCGTCGTCTAGTTCCATTGCTGGGAACATATCGTCCTTATAATGCTCCCAATGGCCTGATGTTTTGTATAGGTTTACGTTTCCAAGCGATGGTGTCATAACGTGTTGATAACCAAGCGCAATTTCCTTATTTATAATGTAATCAGATAGTTCACGGCGAACTATATATCCTTTTGGAAGCCACATAGGAAGACCTTTACCAACAAGTTCAGAGAACATAAATATGCCAAGTTCTTTTCCTAGTTTTCTATGGTCGCGCTCACGCGCTTCTTCTTCACGCCTGATGCACTCTTTTAAATCGTCCTTGTTTAAAAAACCGTAAACGTAAATACGAGTTAACATTTTGTTTTTCTCGCTTCCAAGCCAATAAGCGCCGTTCACTCTATTCATTTTAAACGAAAAACCGCGCAAAAATTTGGTGTTTTCTACGTGCGGACCACGGCATAAATCATAAAAATCGTCACCTGTGTAGTACACCGTTATCTTTTCGCCGTCTTCTAAGCGGTCTATTAGTTGCAATTTGTATGGTTCGGCCTTAAACAATTCGTGCGCTTTATCTTTGCTTACTTCCACACACTTAAAATCTTGATTTCTTGCAATGATTTCTTTCATTTTTTCTTCAATGCGTGGAAAATCTTCCGCTGAAACGGTTAGATTATCAAAATCGTAATAAAAACCATTGTCTATTGCAGGACCAATAGCAAGTTTTGCGTCTGGATATAACTCCTTAATAGCCTTTGCGAGCACATGCGACATACTGTGGCGGTACATATGTTGTTTTTCATTAAATTCAATATCTTTTTCCATAATCTTCTCCTTTTTTATGTTACTAATTTAAGTTAGTTTTTGTTTTTTGTATGAAATTTGAATTTAATTATTCTTTCTATTTAAAAATTAGTGTTGTGCAATTTTTTAATAAAAAAATCCCATACTCAAACGTAAGGGACGATAATTACCGCGGTTCCACCCTAATTGATATGCTTTTGAACGAAAAATTTTAATTTTTTATTTTACTTTTAATAAACTTTTTTTAAGCATTGGTTATCTGTTTTGCTAAATTAAAATAGTAAATCACTGAATAATTTTGGTTTATTAAGTAATTTGCATATCCACTTAATTTGCAAGAATTCACTTGCGTTGACCTAATTGGTGGTTTCAAATATAGATGTTTTGCGCAAATCTCAGCCGGCATGCACTCTCTGTAAAAATTGAACTATATTCTACTTGTCCAATCAATAGCCTATTTAACTATAGTTATGTTATCAAAATTTCATTACATTGTCAATAAAATTAGCCTAAAATTTTATGTTTTTATTGTTTTAATGAAAAGTTTTTGTTGATTTTTATCATAAAAAAAGATTTATTATTTGCTAATAAATCTCCCTATTTTTCTATTAGTTTAAATCTAGCGTTTCGGTTTGAGTTTCAACATTATCACCATTTTTATCAATGGAAAACCTTTCTCCGTTTTTAACCACTTGCGCAATGCCCTTGTGGAAATTTGATGCTTCGTCAAATTGGCATTCTATCACTTCTTTACCCATTCTATCAGTGTAGCCATACAAGCCATTTCTCATAACGCGAGTAAGACCATCTGATGATGAATTAAAATTGTTATATTTCAATTCGTTTAATGTTTTACCGTCTTTGTTGATATACTCCCAGTCGTCCTTTCTAAAAACGCGGGCAACCCCATTTACAAAATCACCTGCTTTTTTATACATGTACGTAATAACAAGTTTGCCTTCTTCATTTAAATAGCCCCACAGACCATATTTCTTCACACATGCGCGACCGCATGAAAATTCTTTTGCATCTTCAAATTGACAGGCAACAACCAACTTGTTATTATCACTAACATATCCATACTTTTTTGTTTTTTTATCAAAATAAGGTTTCAACATACCAACTCCTTATTGGAGTTTAACATAGAATTATAAAATTGTCAATATCACAAAATTTTAATTTTTCATATAGATTTTTAAGCGGTTGCAGAATACGTTACTTAAAAAACTAACTGCTTCACTATCCGAATTTTCGTTTAAGTATACGTCAATATAACTTGGGCAATTATTTAACACATTTGTGATTAAATCGAGAGAATTATGGCAAACGCATATTTTTTTCACGCGTGCGTTTTTATTTTTCATATTATAAATGCTATAATCTTCTCCGCTCACCACAACTTTAATTTTATACACCAAATTATCCATGGTGTTTATTAAAAATTTGATTACATCTAAAAAGGTGGAAGAATTAAATAGCGTGATATTGTCGCTACTAAGAGTTGCCAAATTATCCCAATGCTGTTTTAAAGGAACAAGGCGAAATTCTAGGAAACTATCAACAAAAAATGTGTCGTTAAAAATTAAAATTTTATTAAGTGCGCTTTCGTCTGTTGCTTTATCGAACAACGCCAACACTTTAATGTAGGCATTGAAAGCAAGTGTGTCAGAAAGCGGATTTTTGATTTTTTGTTTTAGGTAGTTAATTTTATACTGGCTCTCTATGTAATCAATAATCGTTTCTCTTAAAATGGCTTCGCAAACTTCTAGTTTGGTTTCGTCAAAAGCAATTAAAAGATAAACGAAATTATTATCCGCGTAAGTTGTAACTATATTCTTACAAAAATCTATTTTAGCGGTTAAATTTGCGTGCAAAAACTCTATTATTTCTTTATTTTTCACCCTGGTAGCAAGGGCTATCTCTCTCATATAAAACCTCTAATTTATCATATGCATAAAAATATATTTTACTCATTAAAAATTTGTCATATTTTGTAAATCGGTCAATTTGGTTTATATTTTTTAAAAATAACTAATATTTTAAAATGTTTTTTAGTTGGAAATTATTAAAATTTGGCCTTTAAACGCATTCTTTTTAACGCATCTTTTTAATAACAAAATTATCTATAAATTGCATACAGTAGATTGGGGACAAATTATGTATCACTTCTTTTATAGAATTGGTTGTTGCGATTGCGTTAGGGTTTCTAATCTATCAACTCCGCTTCGCGCACGTACGTGTTGCAGATATAACCCATGCAATTGCTCATGCCACAACTTTAATTATTATTTTTAACTCGTAAAATATATTCAATGCCAAATTAAAATAAGCAGTAAAAAACAAGCAAATCACTCGTTTAATTTATCGTTTGTAAAATGCTTGTTTTTTTTAGTTTACGCTTGCGCTTCAACTTCTTGTTCTGTTTGTGGTTGTTTCTTTGCCTTAACAAAGAAGATTGTTGAAATAACTGCAAATGCAATTAAAGCAACTTCCACAACACCCATAATAACCGCGAACACAATAGCGCCCGTGCAAGTCATTGATACCGGTTCTTCACCTGGTTCTGCTGGCATAGTCATCTTGAAAGCATTTACATCTGTTACAATCATAGCAGAATTATCACCGTTTTCCCAGAAAGCATTCCATTCTTCTTCGTTTGCTTTAAGAGCATCAACACCTTGGCGATATTCTTCTTCTGTCATTCCTTCTACAATGAAAGCAATCTTATCACCATTTCGTATAATCCATACGCCGGTTTTAATTTCTTGCATCTCAATGCCAGAGTAAGTGCCCATTGTCATATAAGCGCGTTCATCGCTCACGATTTCGAATTCAACGCTTACTGTTGTACCGGCTGGTGTGTCTAACGTCGCATCTTCTTCTGAGATTGTTTCTGAATATGCATAAGTCATACCATAACTTACTGGGCGCGCAAGCATTCCAATGTATAGCCCAAGAACAGCAACTGCCAACACAAGTAAAACAATCATAACAGGCAATTTAGATAAAAATTTTTTCATATACTTCCCCCCCCCCTTTTTTATTTTTATCTGCTATAAAAAATTTAACAAAAATTGACGGCGTGTGTCAACCATAATTTATATGAATTTGTAAAATTATTTGTTAATTTGTAAAAAATGCATAATTTTTTAATATTTTTGGCTAATTTAACAAATAAAAATAAAAAAAAGTGGCATAAAGCCACTTAAAATGATTAGATATTTAATTCTCTACCACTATTTAAGTATTCAATTGCTGGTTTAAGTAGGTCAGGGTCGGAAGACGCAATTTTGTTTACAATCATGTTGAATAATTCATTTTCTTCTTTTTGTTGCTCTTCGTCTGTTAATGATTTGTCGTTTGCAAGTTTATCTTCAATATTTCTGCGTAAAATCTTTAAGCAATCGTCAATGAAAGGTGTACATTTAAAATCTTCTTCTTTTAAATTTAAGAATGTATTAAACATATTGTCTGATAACAAAAATGCACGAATACTATCACGCCATTTATCAAAAATTTCACCTTCCAAAATCAACTCTGAATATCTACCAAAAACAAAATATCTGTTATCATTGCTAATTAGCACGATTGTGCCATTATCATTTTGTATTTTATATTCAACTATATCTTCTGCAAGTAACATTTTATATTCATTATAAAATGCCATTGTGCCATCTTCTTTCACTTTCACCTTAATTGGCTTAAAACCATCAACTTTTAAAGTTATAAATTTTTTATTATCGTTTAACATTTATTTCTCCTTGAACGGGAGTATTATATCATAAAATAAAAATTTGTCAATACCCCATATTTAATTGGTCGTTTATAATTATATTTAGTATTTAGCGGTTTAAAACAATTTATTTGCTTATTTTTAATTGTTTAAAACTATTTTAACCTTTTGCTACTTTTCAGTTTGTTACTATTTTTACTATTTGCAATTATTTTTAATCATACATTTTAAAGGCAATCTAATAAAGTACGTTTGGTTTAAATAAATTTGTGCAAAAAGCATCAAAAAACTTTGCAATAAAGCAAAGTTTTTTGTTTTTCAACGTTTTGTAACTTATAAAATTCTAATTCTTTATGATTATAACCTAATTTTAGCGCATAAACCCTAAAATTTTTTGTTATGCTTGGACGTTATAGAAAGTTGCGTCTATTGGCAATGCAATGATAATCATACCAATTAGCACGAACATAAGACCAACAATCAAAAGTGTTATATACAACTTATCATTTTTATTTATTTCGTCCGTTTTTCTCTTTGCCATGGTTATGCGTTTTGCCATAAATAATATAGCCGTGCCGACTATTGCAATTATAACACCTGTGATAACAGTGTATCTTAATAAAAATTCCCAAGGACTAACAAATGATAAAATAGTGCTCATATCTCTCTCCTATCTTAATTTAATGTGATTGTAACACGAAAATCACTATTTGTCAATACTAAATTATTTTTTACTTTTAGAAAATTTGTTAAATATGCCTAAATAACGTATTGCATAGTAGATTTTGTATATAACTGAAACGGCGGTTGTTAGCAATATTGCGTATAAGCCAATATAAGTTACAAGTGAAGAGAACACTAAGAATGTGAATGCAACGAGAGTTAAAATTTCAAATAGCACATAGCAATAATCTACCGCCAAAATGAAATCTGGTATACTTTTATTTCTCATTAAAACATTTAAGATGTTGAATAACCAAATTAACACGATTACAACTATTGATAAAGGAATATTAACTAAGCCTTCAACCATAAAGAAGATAAGAAGTGTTGTGAAAATAAAAATATTGCCAACCGCTATCATTATCACGTGAGTTTTATTTAACTTATTTTTAAATAGTTCCACCCAAATTTTAGTTAGAAGTATGCCTGCAACAAATATACCAATTGACCATTCAGGAAGGAAAAGGTAAGCAAAAATTACCATAGGAACGAGTGCAACTTCGATTGCAAATAAGATTTTTAAGAAAGTGTCATTTCTAGCCATATAAACCTCTTTTAGTAATAAAAAATTTGTTTTATTTATTCAATCCACACACCAAATTTCAAGAAATAGACCTTGTTTTGATGTGGAAAATTTAAAACTCAATATATATTAGCAAAAATTTTAAAATTTGACAAACAATTTTAATAAACTCTTCATTTTTTATTCTAAATTCAGTTTTTAACAATTATTTTGCTATCACATAAAATGAACTATGGAAGAATTTTGACCACTAAAATTACTTCCAAAAAGGAGAAGGAATGAAAAAAGTTTCTATTTTACTTGTGATGTTTGTTTCTGTTTTTTCTGTGCTACTTTGTGGTTGCGGAAAAAAGGACGACAACGTCATACGCCTAAGTGAAGTTACTCATTCAATCTTCTATGCCCCACTCTATGTAGCTGATAACATGGGCTACTTTGATGAAGTTGGGCTTGAAATTGAACTGACTAACGCAGGCGGAAGCGACACTGTTATGTCTTCTCTCATATCAAACAGCGCAGATATTGGACTTATGGGCCCAGAATCGGTTGTTTATGTGAGAAATAACGGCATGACAAACGCGCCAATAATATTTGCTCAACTTACCGCATGTGATGGTTCTTTCCTAGTTGGTAGAACGGACGAAGGTGACAACTTTTCATGGGAAAACTTACGCGGAAAACACATAATTGCGGGAAGAAAAGGCGGAATGCCTGCAATGACCCTTCAATATATACTTGAACAGCATGGTTTAAAGCCTGGTGCTGAACTTGGCGAAGATGTGGACACAATATTTGATACGTCCATTGCTTTCAATTTAACTGCATCTTCATTCGTTGCTGGAACTGGTGATTATGTTACAATGTTTGACCCAACTGCAAGCCAATGTGAAGTTGACGGAACTGGTTACATTGTGGCTGCCCTTGGTGATGAAGTTAGCGACGTTCCATACACCTGCTTTGTTGCAACTAGCGATTATTTAGAAAATAATAGTGAAAAATTAAATAAATTTATGACTGCTTTAAAGAAAGGTTACGATTATTTAATTAGCGCAACAGACGAACAGGTTGTGAACGCTCTTAAACCATCGTTTTCAACAACAGAAAACAACTTAATCATTGCATCTGTTAGAAACTATATACGAATTGGTGCTTATGCTAGCGATTTCGCGCTTAAAGAAAGTTCATGGAATAACTTGCTAGATATTATTGATAACGCGGGAGAATTAAAAAGTAGAGTTGCTTGGAACGAAGCAGTTAACACTAGTTTTGCAAGTAGCGTTAGATAATGGAAAACCTAGTTGAAATTAAAAATTTAAGTCTGATTTATCAGGACTTAAAGAGTGAAACACTCGCGTTAGACGATATTAATTTAGAAATTAAACCAAAAGAATTTGTGGCGATTGTTGGACCTTCTGGTTGCGGTAAAACTACTATTTTATCGTTAATCGCAGGGTTAATAAAGCCAAGTGGTGGCACTATTAAAATAAATGGTGACGCACCTAATTTAAAAAGCAATTTATGTGGATACATGTTTCAAAAGGACAATTTACTCCCCTGGCGAAGCATTGAAAGAAACATATATTTTGGTTTAGAGATTAAGCACAGACTAAATAAAGAAACAAAACAGTATGCGCTAGATTTAGCGTCAAAGTATGGCATTGGGGACTTTTTAAAAAAGCACCCAGACGAACTAAGTGGCGGAATGCGACAACGTGTTGCACTCATTCGAACGCTTAGTTTGAAACCTGAGTTGCTATTACTAGACGAGCCGTTTAGTGCGCTTGATTATCAAACAAGGCTTGAATTATGCGACCATATTTCACACATAATAAAAAGCGAAGAAAAAACGGCAATTTTAGTTACTCATGATATTATTGAAGCGATTAGTATGTCGGATAAAATAGTGGTTTTAAGTGCGCGTCCTGGAAAAATTAAAGCCATACACCAATTAGATTTTGACAAAAACTTAACCCCTTTTGAAAGACGACAAACAGATAAAGCCAAACAACTATTCGATGTAATTTGGCAGGAAATTCAAAATGAAAAACAAAAGATTGAATAACAAATTTAGCAAAAATCATTATGACTATTTAAGGAAGTATAGGACGAAAAAAGCGCTTATTCTAATCACACAAATTTCGATTTTACTAATCTTTATTATTGGTTGGGAGTTGCTTACAAGGTATGAAATCATTAGTTCTTTCTTCTTTTCAAGTCCGTCGCAAATTATAAAGAAAATTGGTGATTTATATTCAAGCGGTGAGTTGTTTTTACACTCGTCAATTACGCTAAGAGAAACGCTAATTGGCTTTTTAATTGCCACGGGAGTTGGCTTTTTGGTGGCGTTTATATTGTGGTACTACGACTTTTTGCGACGTGTTAGCGAACCGTATTTAGTTGTGTTAAACTCGCTACCAAAAATTGCCCTAGGCCCAATCATAATAATTTGGTTTGGTGCGGGCAGTAAGGCTATAATCTTTATGTGCATTTTGATTGTTATAATAGTTACTATTATGAACATTCTAAATGCGTTCACAAGTTGTGATAAACAATTAATTGCCCTAACAAAATCGTTAGGTGCAAGTAAACTTCAAATATTCTTTAAATTAGTTTTACCTTCCAGCGTGAAGGACATTGTATCCACCCTAAAAATCAATGTGGGACTTAGTTGGATAGGTGCAATTATGGGCGAATATCTAGTGTCAAAAGCAGGTCTTGGTTATTTGCTAATATACGGCGGTCAAGTGTTCGACTTAAATCTCGTTATGACTGCAACTGTAATCTTGTGCGTGCTTGCTAGTGTTATGTATTTCGCAGTGGCAATATTTGAAAAAATAGTAAACAAACACTATCACTCTTAATAAATTTTAATAGTTTTTGGTTTTATATAACACCAATAATTTTACAAAATTTTTAAGAGTTTAAAATAAACAAAAATCTCTATAAAAGTGCGGAAAATAGTTTAATTTCCAATGCTATATAGAGATTTTTTATTAGATTTTTAAGGTATTTTGAATAAATTACTCAGTTAAACTTTTTATATTTGTTTAATGATTATTTTTTAAGTTTTCGAAGGAATGGTGGCAAATCGTCGTCGTCAAGGAAAGGTTTTTTCGCTTGAACGCTTATATCTTCCACTTTATCTTCGTGAGTTGGTTCTTCGTCTTGTTCGTGTTCTTCTTTTTCTTCCGCCTTCTCTTCTTCTACATTTTCTACCTGTTTTGGTGGTTGATTAGTGAATGCTGAGAAGTTTGCGCTATTATCTTTAAACTCAGGAATGCTCTCTAAAGGTTGTTGAGATTTATTATGGTCTTCAAAACCGGTTGCAATAACGGTTACTTGAGTTTCACCGCTTGTGTCATTATTAATTTTTGCACCAAATATGACGTTACAATCTTTATCTGCAACATCACGCACCAAATCAACCGCTTCATACACTTCGGACAAGGTTAAATCTCTACCACCAGTGATGTTGATTAAAATGCCGGTTGCACCTTCAATGCTAGTTTCGAGAAGTTGGCTAGTAACTGCTTGACGCACAGCTTCAATTGTTTTATTAGCGCCACGGCCTTTACCTATACCCATGTGAGCAACGCCCTTGCCACGCATGATTGTTGAAACGTCGGCAAAGTCTAGGTTAATAAGACCGTTCACTGAAATAACTTCGCTCACGCCTTGCACTGCTTGATGCAAAACATCATCGGCATACCTAAATGCGTCCACAAAGGAAACATCCTTTTTGAAAATGGTGTATAATTTTTCGTTTGGAATGACAACTAGGCTATCAACGTACTTACGCATTTCGTTTATACCACGCTCTGCGTTTTGTGCACGTTTTGGACCTTCAAATTTGAATGGTTTTGTTACCACACCGATTGTTAAAATCCCCATTTCTTTTGCGTACTTTGCAATCACAGGGGCTGCACCATTACCTGTTCCGCCACCAAGACCTGTTGTGATAAACAGTAAGTCTGTGCCTTGAAGCATTTTAATTAGTTCGTCCTTACTCTCTTCGGCTGCTGCTTTACCAATGTCTGGATTAGAACCTGCGCCAAGACCTTTGGTAAGTTGTTTACCGATTTGAATAATTTCGTCTGCATTAGACATCATTAAGTCCTGCTTATCAGTGTTAACTGCAACGAAATATGCACCGGTTATTCCTGATGCTACCATGCGATTGATTGCGTTGTTTCCGCCACCGCCGACGCCCACAACTTTAATGTTACAAATATTGTTGTTGTTTAAATCCATAATAATCTCCTTAAACAGTTAAAATTTGTATTTTATTTTACTATGCCTGCAAGCATTGCCAAGCCTAATTTTGAAGTTTGGTATTTTTCTTTTGAGTTATCAAACGGAAGTTTGTAATCTTTAACTTCATGATTTGTTACATCTCTAACAATCGTCCTTGCGCCTTTAAACCAACTAACACCATCACCTGTTAAATATATTGGAAGCGAGTTGAACACTTGGTCAATTGACAAAATGTCCGACAACACTTTTGCTATCATTTCAATTCGGCTTTTAACGATTTGATTTGTTATATGTATTGGTGCTTTGATAAGATTTCCTTTAAAGCAAACTTCGTAATAGTCATTGTGTTCGCTTTCAATGGTTAAAATGACCTTTCTTTTCACCATTTCTGCGTCTTTAAAACTCATGCCTAACACTTGCATAATGTCGCTTGATATATGACCGCCACCCATTGAGAACGAACTAAGTAGCGCTAGCCCTTCACCTTTAAGTACCGCCACACTAGTTGATATATGCCCCACGTCCACAACAATTATTGGTGAAGTTGTGTTTTCAATTTTTGCGCACAGTGTGGCTTGCGCAAGTGCGGTTGAAATGAAATCTAGATTTGAAATTCCAATTTTGTTAAACTTTTCCATCATTAAATCAATGAATGATTTTTTTGCTAACACAAAACTCGCGTCAAGCGTTAGATTTGATGTAACTTTTCCAACTGGTGACATTGTTTTAACATCGTCGTCCAACACAAATTGCATAGGGCTATAATTTATGACCAAGTACTCATTGCTATCACCAAAACCTAAATTGCTTTCATAAAGTTCTGCTATTTCACTTTCAGTTATCTTATGTGGTGAAACAAACTTTCTAGTTATTCGCTTGCAAACGCAAATGCAAAATTCGCTCGGCACGCCGATTGTTATAGCGGTAATTGGTTTCCTTGTTTTTGCACTCATATCTTCAATTAGATTTGAAAATGCCGTTTCTAGTTCGTTTGGGGACAAAAATTCGCCGTCCATAAACCCATCGAATAAAACAGTTGACTCAGCCACAATATGGTCAGTTTTGCCAAGGCGTGAAACCGCAAGAAGGCTGATTTTAGACGAACCAATATCAAGAATAAACTTCAATCTATTTAACACTAATCCCCCGTTAATTTTACTGCGATTATACAAAATCTTTCTAAATTAGTCAAATAAAATATTATATAATATTATAAAATAGTGCAAAATTTTTAAAATACCACAAAATATTGTGTGATATATATTGTTAATACACTATAATCGGAAACAAAAATTTTAAAAATTAATAAAAACAACATGTAAAATAGTATATCTTAAATTTCTATCCACCCCACATATGTAAAAATTTAAAATGAATATTGAAGAAAAAACAATAATGTTTTTAGTAAAAAAACTGCAAGTTATTTTGCAGTTTTTGTTTTCTATTGTATTCATTTGACTATTTAATTTATTTTTATAATGTTAGTGAATTTTTAAAAGCAGGTTATGATATTACTCGGCAAAATAACCAGCCTTTGCTTCCCCTTCTGCTGTGTAGTAATATTTGATAGAACCGGTTGCTTTTTGCTCTTCACTTAATTTGTTGTATGCAGAAAAGCAAACGTTAACTTTGTAACTTAAATTTTCTTCTGGTTTTCCAATATCAATTTTGAAGCCATTGTTTAGGTTTAATATTACGCGAGTGTAGGCTTCGTCTAGTGAATAGCCAACATCAAATTCAACACTGTCTATAACGTCTATGATGTCTGCACGAGATAGGTATTCAGTTTGTCCATCACTATCTAAATCAAGCATTGCAGTTGAATAAAGTGCGCCGTATAAATCGTTTATCACTTGGCGGTAATATTCGGTTGATAAAAAGTCTGCCGCCACAGTGTTAGATGTTATTCCAAGGTCTGATAAATTTAACACAATCAAATTATTTAAAGTTTCTTCAATGTTTTCGTCAATACCAGTTTCAAGTATTCTTAAAACTTTTAATTCTTCGTCCAATATGTAATATTTATTTTGATTTTGCACGTAGAACGTTTCAACACGTGAGCGAACGTGAATTTCAACTTTGATAACGCTCACCGTTTTAATTTGAATAACTTTTATATAAGGAAATTCCTTTTCAATATTGTTTATTGCCGTATCTTTATCTAGCATAAAAATTGATGTACCGTGTTTTAAACCTGCTGAATTTATTATTGCATCAGATGAAATTTCTATATTTGCTTCGTTACCAACCACCACAACTTCTTCACGCCTTAAACAAAACACCACGCCAAAAAGAATTGCAATGATTGCAAGAATTCCAACAACCGTTGATATAATCGCTATTTTTGTTTTTGACATACTCTCCTAATATCCGCACCAAGCGAAAACAACATATTTTCAATGTGGTCGTATCCCCTATCAATATAGTGAACGTCGCTTACAATGGTTTTACCTTTCGCAACTAGACCTGCCACAACTAAACCTGCTCCACCGCGCAAATCGGTTGCTTTGACCGTTCGCCCACGCAGTGCCGTTGAACCGCGAACCAGTGCGGTTTGTGCGTCAAATAAAGTTATGTTCGCGCCCATTCTGTTTAATTCCTTCACCATTAAAAACCTATTTTCAAACACTTTTTCTTTAACTTTACTTTCAACTTCTGCTAAACATAAAAGCGGAAGCATAATAGATTGTAAGTCGGTAGGAAATTTTGGGAAATAGCCTGTAACGATGTTGGTATTTTTAAGTTCGCCTTCCCTTGACACATTTATTATATCATTTTTAATATCAATTTGACAACCCATTGAAGATAAAATTTTAATTAAACTTTTATTTTCTTTTGCGCATCCATCAATTATTGTAACACTGCCTTTTGTTATCGCTGTTGCAACCATGATTGTACCTGCAACAATTCTATCTTTTATAGGTTTATATTGTGCGCCATTTAAACTATCTACCCCATAAATAGTTATTTTCTTCGTGCCAGCACCAACAATTTTTGCTCCCATAGCGTTTAGAAAATTGCACAAATCCACCACTTCTGGTTCTCTTGCCGGGTTGTAAATTGTGGTTTTGCCACTGAGTGTTATCGCAAATTGCACAACATTTTCAGTTGCACCAACGCTTGGAATTTTAAGTTTTACTTTTCCTGCTCTTGCATGTGTAGCATCAAAAGAAAAGCCTTTTTCATGCTCTGTTACTAACACGTTTAATTTTTTTAATGCTTCAATATGTAAATCTATTGGCCTTGCCCCAATAGTGCAACCACCTGGAAGTGTGATGTTTGCCACTTTAAATTTTGATAAAAGTGCACCAAGTAAGAAAATTGACGAGCGCATGGTCTTCGATAAATTTTCGTCCACCTTAAAATTTTTAATCTCTCTTGGGTCTAATATAAGGTCGTTTTTTTGTTTTTTTATTTTTACACCAAGTTTTCTTAAAATCTTTTTCATGTTGGTTACATCCACAATGTCTGGAACCTGATTTATCTTCACCACTCCGCTAGACATTATACTTGCGCTCATAATTGGCAACACTGCGTTTTTGCTCGTTTGATTTTTGAATGTGCCAAATAGTTTATTTCCGCCAACTATCTCTAATTTATCAAAAAAATTATAATTCATATATCATTATATGTTGGTTATTATTTTTCTTTGATATTATTTTTTAATTCATACTCTTTTTTTAAAATTCCAAAATGAAGCACATCAATAAACTTGCCATTTTTTATTCGCGCTTGCCTTTCTCTTCCTTCTAAAACAAAACCTAGTTTGGTTGCAAGTTTTATGCTTGGTTCATTGCCTTCCCAAATCAATGCTGAAACCTTATTTATTCCTAAACTATTACACAAATAATCTAAAAAGCACTGAACACTCTCATATGCATAACCCTTTTTTTGATATTTAGGGTTTAACCCCCAACCAATTTCAGCGCATTTATGTGTTGACGAAATTTTGGATATGTTAATACTTCCAATAATCTTTTTTTCTTGTTTTAACTCTATACCCCATGTTAAATTTGGATTATTAATATTATCATAATTTTCAATGCTAGAATAAAACGATGTTTTATACTCTTCTTTAGTTTTTACTTTGGTTGGCAAAAATTCATGATATCCTGATTGACTTTGCCACTCGATATAATCTTTTAAATCACTTTTCTTATATTTTCTTAAAATTAATCTATCTGTTTCTAACTTTTCTATTTTATACATATAACACCTTATTATTATTTTATAAAATAGAAATAAATAAATCAAACAAATAAAACTCAATTTTAATTTACTATTATTTAGGCGCTAATAAATTAAATACGTTTTTTATAGTTAAACATAAATAAATCAAATACATATTTTTAAAATAGTCAAACAAGCATATTTATAAGAAAAATTTTAACAAAAAGAAATTTAAACAGCATAATTAAAGAAAAATTTTAAAGAATACAACTAAATTTTCTTTTTTAATTTAAATTTAAATAGTGGTTTTGTTTTTTCTTCAATTATATTTATTCCGCTAGCCTTTTCTTTTGCTGTTTGTTTATCAACGTTTATAACCACCCCAATTGCGGACATAAACACCAAAAGTGATGTGCTTCCTGCACTAATGAATGGAAGTGGAAGTCCTGTTGGTGGAATTGAACCTGTTACAACTGCAATATTAAGTATCACCTGTATGCTAATTATTGCACCAATACCAAAGCATAGAAAAGCGGAAAATTTGTTGTTAGCACGCATACCAACTTTAAAAATTGTAACAATTAAAACGACAAATAGCGCCATCAACACCAAACAACCAACAAATCCTAGTTCTTCCGCTATGATTGAGAAAATAAAATCGGACTCACTAAATGGCAAAAAAAGTTCTGCTTGGCGCGAATTAAATAGCCCCACTCCCCAAAGTCCACCACTGCCTATTGCGTAAAGTGATTGAATTAGTTGATAACCTTCGTCTAAGGGGTTCGCCCACGGGTTTAAAAACGCCACAATTCTACTAAGCCTATATGGTTCTATTAAAATTAGTACAACCACCAAAAGCGCTGCTGGAATTACTAGTATTCCAAACACTTTCAGTCGCATTCCGCCTATAAACATCATAAAAATGAGTGTGAAAGCAACGCACATTGTGATTGACATGTTTGGCTCTAACATTATTAAGATGCAATAAATACCGCCTAATGATAAAGTTATTAAAATGTGTTTGAATTTTGATAATTTGTCGCCGTCTGATAGGTAACCTGCCAAAAAGAAAACTAAGCAAAATTTGCTAATTTCACTCGGTTGCATTGTAAAACTACCTATTCCTATCCACCTTGTTGCGCCATAACTTGATTTTCCAAGCCCAGGAATAAATACGAGTGCCAAAAATACAAGTCCAACTATGTAGAAAACCCAATAAAATTTTTTGTAAACTTTATTGTTTATGAATTGGACAATAACCATACCAACTAGTCCAATAATTACGCCTGTTATTTGCTTTTTTAGGTAGAAAAATTGGTCGTTATATTGAACAGTTGCAGAGTATTTGCTTGCACTATACACCATCACGCAACCAAATATGGTTAAAATAAGTGTAAGAACAACTAAAATAATACTATTTTTTCGTGCATTCAGTTTCATAACCATTCACCAATTCATTAAAATGTTTTCCGCGCTCAATGTAGTTTGAATATTGGTCGTAACTTGCCGTTGCAGGGCTTAATAATATGTTATCATTTGGAATAGCATGTGATATTGCTGTATTAAACGCATCGGTTAAATTTTCGCATTTTGAGTAGTCAAATCTATCATTATTTGCTTCTTCTAATTTATCTTTTATCTCGCCGTAAAACACAACATATTTCACTCGTTTATTAAGTTTTATAAAAAGGTCGGTATAATCTAACATTTTATTTGAACCACCAAGTATTAGTATTATTGCGCCCTTCACCGCTTCAACCGACGCTAATGTGGACGCTATGTTCGTTGATTTGCTATCGTTTATAAATCTAATTTTGTTTATTACTCCCACTTCTTCAATCCTAAAATGTTCAGGCACATAATTAATCAAGGCTTTTCTAATTTGTTCTGGAGTTATTTTGTAGATATAGCCAAAGCAAATTGCACACATCACATTTGCAATGTTATGTTTTCCTGTTAAATTTAATTCGTTTACTGCTACAATTTTATGTTCGTGTAAATATATGTAGCCTTCTTTTAAATAAACGTCCGCCGTGTGTTTTAGGGAATATGTAACTTTTAATGTGTCGCTTGTAACATGAACGTTATCGTCTAAATTTATAACCGCATAATCGTTAGGTTTTAGATTTTTGAATATGCTCAATTTAAGGCGCGAATAATTTTCCATGGTTTTATGGCGAATTAAATGGTCTGGTTCAATGTTTAAAACTGTTGCAACATGTGGCGAAAATTTGTTTGCATGTTCAAGCATAAATGAACTAACTTCAACCACTTTTATATAATTTTTCTTTTCCATTACCGCGCGAGATAAAGGATAGCCAATGTTTCCGCATGCCACCGCCTTTTTTTTCATTTTTAATATTTCGGTTACAAGTTCGGTTGTGGTGGTCTTTCCGTTTGTGCCTGTGATTGCCACATAGTTTTTACAAAAAAGGGACGCAAACTCAACTTCACTCATAATAGTGATATTTTTTTCACTTGCTTTAAGTAAAAACTCGTTATCTAGCGGAATGGACGGAGAAACAATTATTAAATCAAATTGCTCTATTAAATTTTCATTTAATGAATTTAACATGAAGCAATTTTTAATTGTTTTACTTTTTAAAACTTCTATATTGTCGTCATACAAAAAGACGTTTGCGTGTTTTTTTATTAAAAGTTTGCTTGCCCACTCACCGGATACAGACAACCCATAGACCAAAACATTTAAATTTCTAAATTTCATTATATATCCCTTTTTTTGAAAAATTTTATAAAAATTGCATTTTTTACACGATTTTTTTAGTTTTTTTGATATTTTATTTGAAATCTTGATAAATTTTTCCAAATTATGCCATATTTAAACTTTTATTTTTATTTTAGTAAACTTTCATATATACCCTATTTTTTTAAAATAAAATTTATTACAACAAATAGAAAATAATACAAATTACGCCAATACATGCAGTGATAGACGAATAGATTGCAACAATTTTTGGCTCACTTAAATTGGACATTTGAAGGTGGTGATGAAAAGGTGCCATTTTAAAAATTCGCTTTTTCTTTAACTTAAATACAACCACCTGCAAAATAACAGAAATCGCACTAAACACAAAACAAAAACCTAGTATTGGAATAATGAGTTCCATACCAATCAAACACGCGCTCGCACCAACGTAACCGCCAAGCATAAGTGAACCAACATCTCCCATAAAAATTGATGCCTTGCTTGTGTTAAACATTAAAAAGCCTAGTATTGCTCCAACAAACAGCATTGATAAAACATTTATGTTTTGAATATCTGTTAGAATTTGACCAGTTTCACCGCCGTTATATAAATTAGTTGAAACAATAGTTGTGATTATTGTGAAAAATATTAAGTAAAATAAAGTCACGTTTCCAGCAAGTCCGTCCAGACCGTCAGTTAAATTTACGCTGTTAGTTGTTGCCAGCAAAATAAAAATTACAATCGGAATAATAAAAAATTTGGTGTCAAACGTAGTTTCCGTGAATGGCATAAACATATTTCCATTTACACTTGAAAAATAATAGATAAATATTGCAAATATGATTGATATACCAAGTTGTCCAATAATCTTTTGATATGGTCTTAGCCCTAGGTTTTGTTTGTATTTAATTTTTAGGTAGTCGTCCATCAGCCCAAGCACTCCAAAAAACACACTAACCATTAACACCATAAACCAATTAGTGTCAAACTTTAAAAATACTAACGCTAAAAATAGTGTAGTTAATATGAATACCACACCACCCATAGTTAATGTTCCGTTTTTATCTTTATGATTTTCAACGTAACCAAGTATCGTTTGACTTGCATGTTTTCGCTTAAAATATTGAATTATAAGTGGCATTAAAACAAGCGAAAGTGCAAACGAACTTAAAAACGCTAGCAACATTTTTATCATGCTTTCATTTTGCCTTTTAAACTAAACTTAATGCAATTATTGACAACTTCAAAATCGCTATACGGAAATTTCACACCTTTTATTTCTTGATAATTTTCTGCACCCTTTCCAAGAATGGCAACCACATCATATTCCTTTGCAATGGATAATGCATATTCAATTGCAGATTTTCTATCTGTGATGCGAATGAGTTTATCACTACTTACTCCACGCACTATATCGTCAATTATTAGTTCTGGATTTTCATTTCTAGGGTTATCGGTTGTAACAATCACATAATCACTCAAACTGAGCGCAACGTCGCACATCTCTCGGCGCTTTGTTTTATCACGATTGCCACCGCAACCAAACACTGTTATTATATTGTTTACAGGTAATTGTTTTATTGCCGTGAGAACATTTTTTATGCCGTCTGGTGTGTGCGCATAATCTATAACTGCGCTGAATTTATTTTCACAATTTATAACATTAAACCTACCAGGTATTACAAATTCGGTTTGTTTTATAACGCGCAAAATATCATAAATATTTATTCCAAGTTTAAATAGAATTGCAATTGCCATTAGCATATTTGAAATGTTGTATTCACCTATTAAATTTGTTTTAGCATGATAGGTTTTATCATTTATTGAAAACTCAAATTCTGTGCCCTGCATGGTTACGCTTGTTGAAATAAGTTTAACGTCCGCGTCATGCCCAATTTTACAAATTTCTATGTTAGATTTTTTGGCAATAGTTGGTGCGTACTTGGCGTCCACATTTATAACACCTAATTTCGCGTGTTTATAATCAAAAAGGCTTGCCTTACAATTCACATAATTTTCCATTGTAAGGAAAAAATCTAAATGATCCTTTGTTATGTTTGTTAAACCTACCGCGTCAAAATAAATATTGTCGATTTTATTTAGCGCAATGGCGTGCGCACTAACTTCCATTATGCAGTATTCACACGCATTATCTTCCATATCCCTAATTAGTTTATGCAAAACTATTGGGTCGGGAGTTGTAAGAGTTGGCGGAAGAAGAAGGCTTCCTATGTACACGCCTTCTGTGCCAATTAGCCCTGCTTTATGATTTAGAGCGGTTAAAATGTTATGAAGCAAGAGCGTGGTTGTGGTTTTGCCATTAGTGCCAGTTATTCCTATAAATTTCATTTTTGATTTATAGGTTTCATAAAATGTTGAACTGATTTGCGACATTGCAATTCTAACATTTTCCACAAGTATCTGAGTGACGTCAACATCTAAAAACCTCTCAACCACCAAACATACCGCCCCATTGTTTATTGCCTGCTTAGCAAAGTTGTGACCGTCGTGTTTCATACCCTTAATGCAGAAATACATTCCAGAACTTACCCTTTCTTCGCTATTTATTGTGAGTGCGTCAATATCTATATCGCGGTAATTTTTAATTCCCACAAATTTAAGGTTTGAAATAATATCATACAATTTCATAATTCCCCCAATTCAATTAAACATAATATATCAAATATATTTTCAATTTTTACGCAGGGTATAAAATAAGACAAAATTTCTCAATTTGTGATTAAATACGCTATTTCACCCAAGTAAAGCAGTGTTCCTGATACAGGTAGTTGGCTTAAAACATACTCACCTTCATTTTCAATAATTGCATCAAGCCCAAGTTGCTTTAATTTGGCACTAGCGTCGGCGAGCATCATTCCAACTAAGTTGGGCATTTCAATAGATGGCTTGTTTGTTAGTTGTGTTTCGTCGTTTGGCTCGATTGCTTTCATTTCAAATATTCTACTAAAAATTTTTTGTCCCACTGGTTTTGCCACCACTCCACCATAATATGCACCTGCACTTGGTTCATTAACGCAAACAATCAAAATATATTCTGGGTCGCTCGCTGGATATGTTCCAATAAAGCTAGATATGTATTTTCCGCTTGCTATTGCCCCATTTTCGTCGTATTTTTGTGCAGTTCCAGTTTTTCCGCCTATATCATAACCTGGAATAAACGTCATATTTCCTTCGCTGTTTATGTTATTTGCAAGCAGTGCATTTACCGTTTCTATTGTTGACTGCTTTAAATCAATATCTGTTGACGCGGTTGTGTGTTTATATAAAGTGTTTCCTTCCGATGAAATGTCTTCAACTAAGTAAGGTGTTAAATCTTTACCGGAACAAATTTTTGCATAGACATTCACTAGTTGCAACTCGGTTACAGCGATTGCATGGCCAAAACCAATACGCGCTAAATCAACAATTTTAACCTGTTCTTTGGGCATAATAATTCCGCTGGACTCACTTGCTATATCAACCCCAGTTTTTTCACCCAAACCAAAAAGTGATAAATAATCATAATAATTTTCAATGCCAAGCCTAAGTGCAAGGTTTACAAACACGCAGTTACAACTCTTTTCAAACGCTTCGGCGAGTGTGATGCTTCCATGTCCTGTGCTCTTCCAACATTTTATTGTTTCGCCGTCCACTGTGCACCTACCTGAGCAGAAAAAATGCTCGTCGACATTTGTTAAACCTTCATTGAGTGCTGCTGCAAGCGTTACAAGTTTGAATGTACTACCCGGTTCGTAAACATCTACCACTGTTGAATTTTTAGTCATTTGTTGAAGCGTAGATATATCATCACGCGGAACATTATTAAGGTCAAAACTAGGTAAACAACTCATGGCTTTAATTGCACCAGACTTTGCATCAATAATTATTCCACTAACTCCAAGTGCTTTATTCTCAATGTATGCAGTTTGAAGTTCGCTCTCTAATATAGTTTGCATTTGCACGTCAATTGTGGTAACAATATCCGCTCCCGGCACACTTGGAATGTAATAACTAAGGCTATTTTCTATTTCTTTGCCCTGTGCGTTGGTTTGAGTTAGGCTTTTCCCGTCAACTCCCTTTAAATATTTATCGTAATACGCCTCTAACCCTGCTTGACCGATATTATCTATTGTGCAATAACCTAAAACCTGTGTGAGTAAACTTGAATATGGATAAACTCGCGCCACATTTTGTGATAGATAAACACCTTTATATTCGGTTAGTGATTTTGCAGTTGCTTCTTCAACCTGCATTTTTATTAAAATTTCACTAAAAGATTTGTTTGTAACTTTGCTATAAGCGGTTTCATAATCAATGTTTAATTTATTGCTAATTGCTTGTGCTAAACTCGCTGGCTCGGTAACGTTTCGCGCGCGGACATAGACGTCGTATGTTGTGATAGTGGTGGCTAGGCTCACACCGTTTGAGTCCAATATCTCACCGCGACGGCTGGATAATGGCAAATCTCTAAGCCACTCTTCCGCCGCCAACATTTGAAGGTGCTTGTTTGATATAATTTGCAAATAAAAAACGCGAATTGCAAGCGCTGTAAACAACGTTAAAATAATCAGCAAGATTGCCACAAAACGCCTTTCAAGCGAATAAATATTATAAAAAGTTTTAAATTTTTTCATATCTAATTATATTTATAAACAAATTCAATTAGAAGAAAAATTTTACATAGCACATTATTAATTTGAATGATATTAAATCACTAAAAATATATTGTTTTCAATCTGCATTTAAGATATAAAAAAGAAAAAGGCTGAAAATTTCAGCCTTTTTATAATAAACTATTAAGTTGTTTCATCAGTTTGCGAAGTTTCAGTGTCTTCATAAAAGCCTGCTGTTGGAATTCTAAATCTAACTCTAAATGTGAGTGTATAAGAACTATATGTCGCCACATATTCAAGAGTAATTGAAGACTGTCCTTGTAACCCATTAAGTGTTTCTCTTCGCATAATTATAGAATTTTGTACACTCGTAGTGTCCGTATGACTAGTTGTTACTTCTCTTATTCCAGTAGGAGTTACATTTTCTTTAACTAAATGATTTAATCCTGATGTACCATTAAGAGAGTAATTTTCCATACTATAAATCATTATAATACCTGATGTGCTAAACACTGAATCATTAAATGAAATTATTGTTATGTTATCGCTGTCATAGTTATAACTTGGATTTACTTGATAGTAATCCGCTTGAATACTTGACGAATAATCCATTTTAACTATTTGACTAGTTCCTTCTATATAATAGTAGGTTGACTGCAAATTGTATAATGAATTTGTTGTTCCAGTTGAACTGAATGTTACAGTGCGCAAATGATAGGTGTAATTAGTTGAATCGCCCGTGTTAACAGTAAGAGTTGCCAAATCCGTTGTTGATGGTGTTACTGTGAATGAGCCATTAGATGCTGTTGATGTTGAGTTATTATAAATGTGAGCCCAAGTGCTTACTGGAGTTCCTACACCTATAATTTGAACAGCCATTGCATCTTCTATTGAACTAAAGCCGTTTAATGAACTAATCTCACTTGATAAGAACATATCACCTAATGTTATATCGGTTGTGTTTGCTCTTATTTCTGTTGAAGCAACCAATCTAAATCCTACACCGTCTGTGTACGCTGGAATACCAATTTCACGCTCGCCACTATTCATTACGACGTCTAAATCTGCAACTAAACTATTGTTGAATTTAAGTGGAGTACTATTATTTCCAGAATTTGCAAGTAATTTTATACCAAATCTACCATTTTCAATATAGTCTAAGCCTAATGTAACCACACCATTAGTTGAAGGTGTATCATCATCTAAACCAGAAATAATTCTAAATTGAATTGAATCAATATTTACAATGAAATCTCTAAAATCTACTATAGAATTGAAACTACTTGTAAATAATGAATTAATATTATTACTTGTATATCTGCTTGATATATTTATATCATCGTTACCGTACTCATAAGAAATGTAAGTTTCTTCATTATCGCCTTCTAACCTTATTCCATAAATATTTTCCCTTGTTAGTTCATATCTTGTTGTGTTGTTAGAATCTTCACTAACAAAAGTAATATTTCCACCAATTATTTCAGACTCAATATACTTTTCACGGTTTGTATCTTCACCGTATTTGTATTTTTCCATAACAATGTTGTAACTATTATCTTCATCTTTTTCCAAGTAAACTTCAAATATGTATGTTCCTTGTTCTTCTGTCGTTCCAGCGGCAGATTCGGCTGATAAAGTTGTTGTATAAGTGGTTTTATAATAGAATAAATCTAAATACTGTTCTCCATTATTATTATGTAAATTTGTGTCTACATTCACTGTGCTATCTTCTGCGCTTGTTACAGATTGATTGTTGTACACTAGATAAGTTACATAATAATTATCAGTTGAATTATTTAAATAAGTTAAATTTACTCTATAAACAACCAAATAATATGTGCGGGTTGAACTCAACGATTGAGTTACACGTGGGAGTGTTACAGTGATGTTATTTCTATTGTTGGATATATCAACTGTTGCCGTTGCAGTTTGTATGTCATCTTCACTCGCCCCTTCAAATAATTCAACCGCATTAAAGTTATACTGATATTCTTCATAAGGTAAAATTAAATATTCTGTGCTTGGAGTTATAGAACCAATATCATTATTAGTTCCAGTTACTCTATTGGTGTTAGACATGTACAACCCACTTTGAGTTGCCAAATCAGATGCATCAACTGCTAAATTTACAGTTGTGTTTGATGTGAAGCCTTCACCGTTGTTTCTTATAATTGCATTAGAACCTGCGGTTGCAATATATTCTAGATTAATAAAACCACGAATATTGATGTTCCAGTTTACGGTGTATGTGCCGTTGTCTGTGTCCACTGTTAATGGAACTATCAAAGTTCCGGTAATATCTTTTGGTAATATTATACTATAGTTTTCATTATCAAAAGTTACACCAAAATTAGATAACTCTCTTTCTATTGAAACGTTGCTTAATCTAATATCTGTGCCGGTTGTTCTATCTCTTAACTTTAATTGCAATGCTGTGTTGTATGTGATACCACCAAATTCTACTGTATTTATAATATCATCATTTCCTGCATTATACGACATTTCGTAGAAACCAGTTCCACTAGCGCCTGACGTAAGATTTGCATTTGTTAAAATGTAATTTGTGTTAAATGCTGAATTTCCACTTGGAAGAGTATTGCCATTTATAACAAATTCAAAATGAACATTTATATCAAAGTTATATTGCATAATAGCAACAACATAACCATTTCTATCTCTAACTTCAATGGTTAGCGTTACATACACAATATCGCCAACGGCATTGGTTTTGATTATATTTGTTGTGTCGTCATATTCAAATAAATCATTAGTAAGATTTACAATTTCATGCCTATCAGTTCCGCCAATGTTGTAATAAGATGAACCATCTGTTCTAATACTTGCATTTTCAGCAGATAAACTTTTTGTGGTTGCATCTGTATTAGAGTCAATTTTTACGTCATTTAATAGGTATATTTCACTTGTTGCATACACTTGTTTGTGTGATGTTTGATAATCTGACGAAATAGTGTAGTTATACAAAATTACATTGTACGTATCATAAGATATCTTACCACCTGTTCCGTAGATTGTAAACGTCATATCTAGCACGTCAAATGCCTGCATATTTTGCCTTGTTGCACTAATATAGAACCTGTTATCAGTGCCCAAACGAAGTTTTACAACTAGACGTTGTGAGCCGTCAACATATGTAAACGTGTAAGTTGTGCCATCTGTGACATCATATTCTTTGCTAGAACTAAATGATTCAGTTGAACCATCATTTTGGTTGGAAATAACAGTATTATCTCTTGTAAACAAAACATTAGATATAAACATATCTGCACTAATGCCTTCTTTGGTTGAACCAATCGCTGTTTCAGTTAAAATTGTGATTTCTTCATTTGAAGTTTCTGCAGTGTCATTTACTAAAATTGTTGCATAGTCTGTGTGTGTTGTTACATCTTCGTTCGTTTTTGAAACGTGGCCTGCTGTATCAGACATAGCGTTTATACCCGCCACCGTATCTGATGCAATAATTCTATAAGTGTAACTTATATTAACGCCTGCTTCATTGCTTATGCCTAAGTTTGTTTGTGTATTACTTGTTAAACTTTGAGAAATTTGCAAATTATTTGTAATTATCGAACCTTCTTCATTTGTTGATAAACTAGAATAATTTCCTGCATTAAACGTCAATCTATTTGGATTTCCAGAAGTGTTAAATCCTATATTTGTAATCATGTCTTCTGTTAACTCAATATATTCACCATCTAGATTTTCAAGGTATATTCTCTTTGTGTTTAAGAATTCGCCACCCGCAACATCTGTTAATGAACTAATACTGCTATCACCAGAGTTACCTGGTGCACCATTAGGATTTTCTAATAAAAGTGTACTAACTAAATCATTTATTGTGCTACCGCGAGCCACATTTTCATATAATGATGTTGCGTTTGAATTGCTTACTAGGTAACTTGCTTGCAAACCATTATATGTTTTTGAAATTTGAACATAGAATGTGATTGTTTGTTGTTGGTCGCCATTCATATAGTAGGTTTCAGAATTTGTGTCACCTGACTTAATGCGAATTGTGATTGCTATCACCCTATCTTGTGCAGTATGCACAAAATTCACTGTATTTTTAGTTTCGCCAACACCATTGAATGTATAGATACCTGTTATATCTAAATCATTAACATAATTTCTATCACCTTGTGCAAACACAAATTCAAGTGAACTTTCTGCACTTGTTTTAATAGACAAACCACCAATAGTGTATTCACGATATTGGAGATCACGAGTTGCAGTATCTTCGTTTAATTTATCACTACCTTCTATTGTGATGCTACTACCATTCACGGTGTAACCTTCTATCGGTGTTGAAGGTAACGGATTTGTACTGCTTGACCCTATGTCACCAGAAGGAAGGGATACATAAATTCCGCTAACAACGTTTGTATACACAGTTTTTGACATGGTTTCGCCCATCATATCATTGAATGTTACTTCAAATGATTTTGTGTAGGCTTGAGTTGACAAGCCAAATTCTAGGTATGAATTGCCTGTTGTTTCGTCGAAAACATAGGTTACTGCGCCTTCACTTTCAGTTGGAGTTGAAGCAAAGATTTCATCACTATAGCCTTCTTCATTAGGCTCTATTGAATTTATTGCACCATTTGATAAATCAATAATTTTTCCATTTATTGTGATTGTTTTCTTATAATCTCCAACAATTTGGTTTAAATTGACGCGGTTATTAAATATTTCATTATTGAATGCACCAATGTTGTTGATTGTTACTGTGCTATTATCAATTTCTAACTCGTTATATGTGTAATGAACAATTACAACGAATGTTTGAGCCGTTTCCCCTTCACCGATTGTGTAGGTGTACATCACACTAAATTGCAAGTTTTCATTTCTAACATATTTTTCGAGCGTGATAATATTGGTTTCGTCAATGCTAATAATGTTGTCGCCATTATACGTTATTGATTTATTGTCTTCACCAATTTCATAACCAGAAGATAAACCATCGGTTAAAATTGTTGTAGATAAAGTTACGTTTTCTGTTATAGGACTTTGGTCATTTCTATTTAATAAACCACTAAATGGAACATTTATTTCATTTTCATTGATTGTGATTGTGCGAGTGTACTCACCATTTGAAACACCTTCTATTTGATGCTCTAAATTATTGTCGCTAACCACTTCTTCATAGATTGGTTGAATATAGAAATTCAAAACACCTAAATTTAAAATTGACCTTGCTGAATTTCTTAATACCACACCTATTTTGATATTTGCATAATTTGTTAATTCTCTGAGTGTTGAAGCGTCGGTTAATTCGCTAAATTGAGTGATATTGTCGTCAAAGAATACACTACCGTCCAACATTTCGGCTGATAAAATATAGAAGTGTAAATTTGCAAAATCATTTGCTGTAAACTGCAATAAAGCAACGTCGGTTGATGTGTAATCTGTTGGTGGATTTGTTGTTGTGTTTGTGGTTAAATCAACACCGAGCACGGCGCCGTTAGTTCTATCAATAAAGTTAATACCACTCTCTGCTTCGTATGTTAGCACTGTTTCTGATGTTGCTGTTGGATATTCGCTTGTTTGATTATAGATTTGAACAAAGTAATATGCAACGTAGCCCGATGTTGATGTGATTTTAAACACAACATAACCATACGAACCAGAGCCAAACACTGCGTTAGACGCTGGATTGAATGTGATTGTGTTGTTTACATCGTCTATTGATATATTTCCACCAGTAACATAATTGGTGATATTAGTTCTATTTTGCCAGCCTGCTATCTCAATAGTGAAATTGTCGTCAATAACGCTATCATTTTGTGTTGCATCTGTTACAACCAAACGCGAAACATTCATAATTTCGTCGTAATCTAAATCAATGGTTTGATTTATCATTACTGGTTCAAAATCAAAGTTAAGAACCGAATAAACGAAGTAATTGCCCGCAGTTGAAATATAATTACCGTTGTTTTCACCGTCCGTTTGATTGGTAAAGTACATAGTTGTACCACTTTGATTTTCGTCTATCATTCCAGCAAATGGATAACTAACTTGAATAGACTGTCTATTCACTATTGTTAAATCACGGGTAAATGTGTAAGTGTACGTTTGACCATTTACGCTATATGTGATTTGATAGGTTATAGTAACATCTTTACTTGCCCCTTCAATCTCTGCAAAGTTTACACTCAAACCAGTTTGAGTTTCGCTACCATTAACAAAACCGCTGCCAACAAAACTTGTGTTTGAACCAACAAAAGCAGTTGGGTCGCTAACATTTGTAACTAGAAAACTTGTTATGATGCTATTCACATTATCTAAATTATATATATCATTTAGTAAATCATATTGATTGTTTGAGTATGCGGTGGCTATCTCGTTATTTTCACTTGGAACGTATGGTGAAATTGTGATGCCGTCTGCTTCAGTTGTATAATAAACTAATGTTCTAGATGCTCCTGCTGAGAAAGTAAATCTTAAAATTGCATTAGAAATTGGTTCAATTTGACCAGTTGTTGTTGTAAAACTGAACATTTTTGTTTCTGGGTTGTAAGTAACGCTAATTTGAGTGGCTGTTGGTGGAACGTACTCAACTGAAACTAGTTCGTAACCTGACATATTAGTATTATTCGTGTCGCTATCAGTTGTAAAATCTATAGCCGTTTCTGCCATAAAGTCTTTAACTAATAACTCATAATAATACTTATTTTCTGCCGTGACTTCTATTGAGCCAAGGCTGTAATTACGATTTACAGTATTATCTTCACTCCTATAATTGTAGTGGAATGTTAACGTTTCACTTACGCTTGAACCAATTCGTTCTATCCAGCCTGTTGATATCTTAAAGTCTGTCCTATTTAGTGTAAATAGTGAATTCGTGGTTAAATTTGAAGACATTGTGATAATGTTGTTTTCATCATTAAATACTGTTGAGTAGTCTTCCACAACATTTAAGTTATCTGACGAATAGATTTCGCTTGTACCAGTTCCGTATATCACACTTGTAGCAGTGTCATATGCACTAATTGTTATAAATTGACTTAAATCGTATGTAGTATCACTAACAACTCGCAAAGGTTCGTCGTCTTCGCTAATTAAATTTCTTTCTAAAATTAAATTTGGTTCAACTGTGAATGATAACTCTTCAATTTGTGTTTCACCATTGCTGAAAGTTACGCGGTAAGTGCCAAGTTTTTCTAGAACAATAACATTATTATAGCCACCAGATGTTCCAAGTTCAACAGTCCTATTATCTGGGTCAAGGACACTAACAGTTAGTCCCTGCTCTTGTGTTGTAATTCTAAAAATTGAGTTATTTGTAAAGGTTCCAGTTGAACTTGTTTCAAATAACAAAGCGCTAATGCCTTGATAATAATTTGTCCAATTTGAGTTTTGATTAATTCTAATTGAAGAATTGAATGTTATGTTTGATGTTACACTACCTGTTAACGTTACCACATCAAACGAAACATTTAAACTAACCGTTTGATATCTAACACGAGTGAATGTCCAACCAGCGTCGGTTTTTCTAATTTCTAAAACAGTTTCTGTTTCTTGCATATCTGACGCCACAGTTTGAACATCAAACCCATCGGTAACGGCAACAACTTCAACCTGTCTTCCGCCACCAAAATAAGGTACTGTTACATTTTGAATATTAACCCTACTATTATTTAAAATGCTGGTTTCTAAATATGTGTATGATACAACTTCGCTTAAATTGAAACTGCTTGAGTTAACTTCTGAACTAACTCTAGTTAGAGAGAAATTACCATTGTCCACAATCTGAACTCTTAAATATCTTGTTATAGCGCCAGATTGAATTGCTATTACCACCGAACCTGTTGAATTTGGTGTTACTATATTTTGTCCTTCTACTGTTGAAAATGACAATATATCGTTATTTAAACTCGTGTAGGTTAAAGACTGCGTTTTACCTGCAATTACAGGAGATACAATAAAACCATTAGTTGTTGTAGAGTCTGAAATTGTGTTAAAGTATGAAGTGCCAATAGGATAATTTCCATTAGATGTAACTAATTGATATGTGAAAGTGTAATCATTATTAATTACACTGTCATAACCGACTTCAATCTCAATGTAGGTTGAACCAGACTGAGCATTATCAATGTTTAAATATAAATCAAATGTAGTTGTTGTAGGTTCTTCACCTTCTGCCTCGGTATAAGCAAATTCAATATCGGTTGGTGCTGTGCTTGTGATATAAATTGGTGCACTTTCAACCGCAACTCCATTGTATGTTAAACATACCTTTAAATAATAAGTTGGGTCCACTAAGCTAGTTACAATGTCGTAATTTACAATAAGTGCTGACCTATTTTCACTGAGATTAACATTGTTCACAACTAGGCTTCCAACAAAATTGTCGTTTAATAACTCACCACTTGCATTGTATAAGCGCACCGAAATATTAGAACTACTAAAGTTCGTATTAAACATATTTTCAATCATACCTTCAACATCTGAATGTATGGTTAATGTGTGATTTGTTGTGTCTTCAACTATGTGGATGTTGCCTTGCTCATCTTTTGTTATATATGAGTCGCCACCTAGTTCGCTTTGCTCGTTATAGGCAAATTCAATTTCTTCAGCAATTATTGAATACCTAGTGTTAACAGTGATTGCACGTGAAGATAATATGTATGCATCCACAACGTCTGCAACACCTTCACTTGCTTCTGCTGATTTATCTGATAATAAAACGTCTATACCACCCGCACCATTATCTATAAAGAACTTCACTAAATCTGGGTTTGTTAAAGTTTGACCATTAGATAAGGTTATTACAAGATTTCCGTTTGTTATTGTGGCGCTTGTTACATTTACATCAACACTATTTACTAAATTTGCAGTAAGTGTAATTTGCTCATTTTCTATTGAATAACCAACATTCACAAGTTCAGAAGTTGACTCGCCTTCGCCTAAATCAAGGATAAATTCATATTGTGCAACAACATCTTCACCAAATAGCACGTCGTTTATATACTCTTCTGCTGTTTGTTGATATGCGTTTCTAAGTTGAATTACATATAGGGTTGTGCCAACATTAGTTGAACCGTTCCTTGCATGCACCACATTGTGATAACTACCACCTTCAAACGTGCCAACTAAAACGTATGAGTTGCCTGTTCTATCAATGAATGTTACCCCATTTAACACTTCAACATCATAATTACCGTCTGCGCGGTATGGAGTTACAAACACGCAAGCATCGTAACTACCGGCTGTGACGCTGATTATTTCGTCAAAGTTTAAACTGTCATAAACTGTAACATATTGCTCTTCAATTAATTCATAACCAATATCTAATGTTACTGAGTTACCTGAAACATTAGAGAAAACCAGGTCTTGTGCTTGAATATTTACGCTAACATATGCAAAATGATTTTCACCATTTCCGTTTACAACCATTGCACCAAGCACTAAATTTTCATTTTCGCCAAGTTCTGGTATGTTTTGCATAACTAGGTTAAATGTTTTTTCTCTTCCGCTTCCAAGAGATGTTACTGAATAATTTAAAGTGTCACAACGAACGAATGTGTCAGTTAAAACGTTGTGAATGTAAAACTCTAAATAACTACCAGTGGTTAGTTTTGTTATTGAATTTGAACTTTCACCTAAAACTATAAATGCAGAACCAGAAGCCGATGTTAAATTAATTGTTATATCATTATAGTTACAGGTTAATCTATCAACTAATATCCTATTCAAATTAACTGTGCCAAGGTCGTCAACTGAATGCTCTAATGCAATGTTTGAACCAACTAATGTGAGCGTCATTATCACGTTATTAGGTCTATCTAACTCATGGATAACTAGGTCATACACATTATCTTCTTCGCCAGATGTACTTAAATTAATCACGTACCCAAATATATTATTAGGGTTATTTGGTGTTTCATATTCAGTAAAACCACTTAAAACGGCTTGATTTACTCCGCCTGATTGACTTAATGTAATTGAATATTGTTCGTCGGCTGATTCAAACACAATATTAGAATTTTCCCAGTTTGCGCTGTTATTTAATGTAAAATCAACTTCATTAAAGCGTGAGAATGTTTCCCTACCGTCCTGTATCATATAAAGACCAAGGTTGTTTGTGGCTGTTGAAGATGTGCTTGAAAGCACAATGCTAGACTCATTGTACAAATTAAATGCCACACCAGTTGAATTCATACCAATTCTTTCAACGTCTGAATTGATAACATTAAACACAACAGTTGTGTTAACCATGTTGTTTATACGTTCAAAATTACTATCATTATTGTGTGATGCGTCATTTAAATACTCTTCCCTTGATGCGTATGTATCAAAAACGGCAATTTTGAATGTGTATGTTCCAGCGAATTCACTTTCAAAATAGATTTGATTAGTGTTTGAGTCTATGTGCAAAAATTCATAATCTAAAATTGTGTCGTCGTCTATAAGTATGTAGTTCCTACTGTCAAAATAGTAAATTTCAACAATCTTTGCATCTAAATTACTAATTGGGTGCAACGAATAATTAGGAGTTGATATAACATTGAAATATTCGCTTATCTCCAAACCTATTGGAATAGTTTGCACTATTTCGTTGCCGTCTACGCTCACTTCACCAGCGATTATTGGAGTTTCGCCATTATATTCACCAAGGTAAACTTCGTTAATTTGTCTATCAACCCAAATTGTTAGTTGGTTGCTTTGAACTTGACCGCGTTCGTCACGCGCTTGAATTAAAATTCTTCCGTATGTGTCGTCATTAAAATGTGAAGAACTAATCTCTCTCAACCTATAATAAATTCTATCATTACAATTAATTTGGTAGCGGTTAGGGTATCTATTTCCATTGTCGTCTTGATATTCGCTTAAAGGAGTGCCGTCGAAAGAGCAAAGTTGAATTAAATCTGTTCCGTCCAAAACGTCAATAAAACATGTTCTTTGGTTGACTTCGTATTCATTATTGGAATATCCGTTCAATATGAAATAATACAATCCGTTTTGATTGTCATTTATTATTGTTTGTTCGCTATCAACAAATTCCAAACGCGTTGGATAAACAACAGGTGTTCTAAACCTGCCCATTAACGCGTAAACACCAAGCACGGCACCCACAAACACGGCAACCGAACCTAAAACTATTCCAATAATTGCAAAAACTTTTTTTACCATAACCCCTACCTAAATTTTAGATAAACAACGATTATTGTTATTATCTACAAATTAAAACAAAATAATTACATTCATGCTAGAAATTTTGTGTCCCACCTAACGTTTTACAAAATTCGACATTAAATGTAAGAAGCCCCATTTTTGATTTTAAAATCTAAAAATTTAAACCGAACAAAATTAAATCAAAATTTACTTCTAGTAAATTATAATATTTTTATGTTTTTAAAGTCAAATAAAATCATCTAAAATAAAAAAGAAAAAACAAGCAAAAATACCTGTTTTATTTAAAATGACAAAATTAAAAAATATAATAAAAATTTAAAAAATTTTATAAAATTTGCTAAAAATTTAATATTTTTCATTATTTTTTAGATTTTTTTATTAAATTTTTATTTATTTTGATTTTTTAAATCATTAAAAATATTTATAAAATTTTCAACGCTGATTTCTTCTGGTCTTACAGTTTGAAGATAACCATACTTTTCAAGCGCTTTGATTACGCTTTCTTTATCAAAGTTATTTTTTAAATTGTTAATAAGCGTTTTCCTTCGCATTGAAAAACATAAATGCACAAATGATTTAAAATCTTCAAAATTAGAAATTTTATATTTGTTATGCGGTATCATTTTAACGAGTGCGCTATCAACTTTTGGGCTTGGAGTGAAACACTCTTTTTTCACAACTCGTGGAATTGAAACGTCAAATATAGATTGCAAAATCACACTTGTTATGCCATACTCTTTTCCACCGCAGTTTGACGCAAATCTCTCTGCCACTTCTTTTTGAACTAAAATTAAAATTGACTTAAATTTTTCAATATGGTCAATTAACTTGAAAACAATAGGCGTTGTTATATAATAAGGAATGTTTGCTATAACGCGTGCTGAAACTAAATTTAAACTATCAATATTCACTTTCATAAAGTCTTGAAAATGGAATTCAATATTTTTATGTTTAGTGTTTAATTCTTCAAGTGTTCCGCGCAAGTTTTCGTCTATCTCAAATGAAATTACTCTATCTGACATTTCAGCAAGCACTTCGGTTAACGTTCCAGCACCCGCCCCAATTTCTAACACAGTGTCCGATTTTTCAACGTCGCCTGCACGAGCAATAGCACGCAATAAATTTTTATCAAATATGAAATTTTGCCCCAAATTTTTCTTAAAATTGAATTTTTCCATAATTTTTTATTCTCCTGTTGACAAATTTTGTCGAATATGGTATAAATAAATTATACAAAAGAAAAACAAAAGAAATTCTAATGATAAAGCGGCTTGATGCCGTTTTTTTCTTTTTTATGCTTTTCATTATAACACAAAAGCAAGAATAAAGATAGTAAATTTATAAACTTAATTGTGCCAATAAGGCAAATTTAATTTTATCTAACTTAATAACCAAAACAAAATTCTATTTAAAAAATTAAAAAATTTTTTGAAATTTAACAAAAATTTTAAGAAATTTACTGAATTTTTTATATTTTTTTAAAAATTTTTTATTATTTTTATTGTTTCAGTGAAATTTTATAACGACTTAATTAAAAAGGAAATCAAAAAAACTAAACCATACAAATTGTTGACATTATTTAAATTCTATGTTAAAATGAAGCCGAGAAACGTTATAGAAGTTTGAGGAGTAACTAACGAGCGCCTTATAGAGAGAATTGCCATTGGCTGGAAGCAATTTAGGTGGTTATTAGCGAAGGTAGCAAACGAGTTCGGGCGAAGAAGAATAGTAGACCGTCCGCGTAGTTGAAAAGATACGTTAGTTTGAAATAAGGAGCGTTTTACCTTTAACATTTCAATTCATTATCACGCTATTTTATCACAACGTAATTAGTTATTAAATTTACTTAACAACCTTAGCGATTACTATAAATAGTTAATTCATTGATTTAGCAATTTGTATTTCATTATTAATTAAATAGATATGATTTGAATTGGTTATTATAAAAATAAAAAACGCTTGAAGTAAGGTGGTACCACGATAAATTCGTCCTTGCATTATGCAAGATTTTTTTATTTTTAAGGAGAGTTTATGTTAGATAAATCGTATGAACCACAAAAAAATGAAAGTTTAATTTACAAAAAGTGGGAAGAAAATAAATGTTTCAAACCACGCTCAGATTTTGATAAAAATTTTAGTGGTGAAAATTACACTATTATTATGCCACCGCCTAACATCACTGGGCAATTGCATATTGGTCACGCGTTAAACAATACCACGCAAGATTTTTTAATTCGTTATAAGCGTATGCACGGTTATAACACACTTTGGGTGCCAGGTACGGACCATGCATCAATTGCAACCGAAGTTAAAATTATTGAAGCGCTAAAAAAAGAAGGTCTAACCAAAGAGATGTTAGGTCGCGAAAAATTTTTAGAACGTGCATGGCTTTGGAATGATAAGTTCGGCGGTAGAATAAAAACGCAACTTAAATCGCTCGGTTGTAGCCCTGATTGGGATAGATGTGCGTTTACTATGGACGAACAAAGGCAAAAATCTGTTTTGCACGTATTCAAAAAACTATACGATGAAGGTTACATTTACCGCGGTGAAAAACTTATAAACTGGTGCCCCACTTGTAAAACCGCGTTGTCTGATGCAGAAGTTGAACACGTGGACGAAGACTCTTCTCTATGGTATATCCGCTACCCTTATGAAGATAATTCAGGTTATTTAGTTGTGGCAACAACAAGACCGGAAACCATGTTTGGCGATGTTTGTGTTGCAGTAAACCCAAATGACGAAAGATACAAGGACAAAATAGGAAGATTTGTAATTCTTCCTATTAAAAATAAGAAAATTCCTATTGTTGCGGACGATTACGTTGAAAAAGATTTTGGTACTGGTGTTGTTAAAATCACACCTGCACACGATTTTAACGACTATGAAGTTGGAAAAAGGCACAATTTTGAACCTGTTAAAATTATGAACCTAGACGGCACAATGAACGAAGAATGCGGAAAATACAATAATTTAGATAGGTATGAGTGCAGAAAAAAACTTATTGAAGAGTTGAAATCACTTGATTTAATTGACAAAATCGAACCTTATCGTTTACCAAAAGCCACTTGTTATAGATGCCACAATGCAGTTGAACCAATGATGAGTAAGCAGTGGTTTATGTCTATGCAGGAAATGGCAAATCTAGGGCTTGACGCACTGGAAAACGACGAACTCGAAATTATTCCAAACAGAGTTGAAAAAATTTACACACATTGGCTTGAAAATATTAAAGATTGGTGTATTTCAAGGCAATTATGGTGGGGGCATAGAATTCCTGCATATTATTGTAAGGACTGCGGTAATATGATAGTTGAATTAGAAAAACCAGATAAATGCAGTAAATGTGGAAGTGTTAATATTGAACAGGACACAGACGTTTTGGACACTTGGTTTAGTTCTGCCCTTTGGCCTTTCTCAACACTTGGATACCCTGATAATACAGACGATTTACAAAGATTTTTCCCAACTAGCACACTTGTTACAGCGCAGGATATTATTTTCTTCTGGGTGGCAAGAATGGTTATGCTATCTAAAAAGATTATGGGTAAAACTCCGTTTAGCAAAGTGCTAATTAATGGTATCGTGCGAGATGATGAAGGCAAAAAAATGAGCAAGTCTTCAAACAATGGTGTTGACCCTATTGAAATTATTGAAAAATATGGTGCGGACTCGTTAAGGCTATCTCTCCTATTCGGAAACGGCACTGGAAACGATTTTAGATTTAGTGAAGAAAAGATTTTGGAAGATAGAAAGTTTATAAATAAGGTGTTTAACTCTGGTAAATTTTTGGAACTTGTTTTTAGCCAAACATATGAAACTAAATTGGACAAATCTAAATTAAACATATTTGATAAGTGGATATACACAAAACTAAGTGACACAATTGATGAAATAAACAAATTGGTTGACAATTTAGATATCTGCCAAGCGGTGAATAAAATGTATTCATTTGTGTGGGACGATTTCTGCAACTATTACCTTGAATTTACAAAACCATATGTTTATAGCGATAATCAGGAAACTCGAGCAAACGCGTGTGCAATTTTAAAAGATGTTTATTTAAATATTTTAAAATTACTTCACCCTATCATTCCTTTTATAACTGAAAATATTTATTCAAATTTCACAAATGAATTGTTGATAAATCAATCTTATGCGTCTTCACTTGGTAAGTTCGAAACTGAATGTGAAGATGTTGAAAAAATAATTTTGTTAATTCAAAAAATAAGAGAAACAAGGTTAAGTTATAACGTTGCTCCGTCAAAGAAAATTGCTCTTGTTGTTGATAAAAACAACGTAGCAAATAACACATTAAAAATTATTGAAAGTGCAAAATTAGTTTTATCTAAAATGACAAATATTGAACGTGTTGACGTGGTTGAAAATATCAATTCAGATTGCATCAAACTTGTAACCGAATTGGGCGAATTTTATTTCTACAAAAACGAAGTTGTTGACACTGAAAAAGAGAAAGAAAAAATCAATAAAGATATAGAAAAAATTGTTGCCGAAATTAAGGTGTTAGAAGGACGAATAAAAAACCCTAACTTCGTTACTCGCGCACCAAAAGAATTGGTTGAAAAAGAACAATCTAGATATGAATTTTTATTATCAAGCAAAAACTCACTTGAAGAAAAGTTAAAAGAATTAAGTTAAAAAAGTTAAATAAAAAACGAACACAATCTGTTCGTTTTTTGTTTGGTTTATTTTTTTAATAAACAATTTTTTATTGTTAAATTTTTTTAGATAATATTTTAATAAAAATTATCATAAAAAAACGAAAAATTTTTAAAAATTTATAAAATTTCATTAAAAATTGCGATTTTTTTATTATTTTTTTAGCAAATTCATTTATTTTTTTAATTTTTTCTTAAATTTTATTTAATTATTAAAATTATTTTTTTATATGTTTATTTTATTCTACTTTACTTATTTTTTTATAAACGTTTTTTATTTTAATCTAATAAAATTTTATGAGTTTTTGTTATCTATGCATTCTGCAACAACGCACTCGGTTGTGAGCATTGTGGACGCAACACTTACAGCGGTTGAAAGTGCGGTACGGGTTACTTTAAATGGGTCGATTATTCCTAGTTTTATCATGTCGCCATACGTATCATTTTTTGCATCATAGCCATAGTTTATATTGTTATTATTTTTAATTTTTTCAACCACAACTCCGTCGTCCACACCTGCATTTTTTGCAATTTGTCTAGCTGGTTCTTCGAGCGAATTTATAACAATTATTTTTCCAAGTTTATCATCGTTTTCAGTTTCATTTTTTATCTTTTCGATTAAAGCGAATTTCGCTTTTAGAAGAGCCACTCCACCACCTGCAACCACGCCTTCGTCGATTGCTGAACGAGTGGCATTTAATGCATCTTCAATTCTTAATTTTTTCTCTTTTAATTCTATCTCAGATATTGCCCCAACTCGAATGTTTGCCACCATACCGCTAAGTATTGAAATGCGTTCGTTTAATATTTCTTTTTCATAATTATCTTCTTGAGTATTTAATTCTTCTCTTATCTGTTGCACGCGTGCATCAATTTCATTTTTATCACCTTTTGCACCTATTATTGTGGTTGTGTCCTTATCCGATTTGATTTTTTCAGCTCTACCTAAATCTGATAATTCAATAGTGTTGAAATTCGTGTATAAATCTTGTGAAAAATATTTTGCTCCAACAGCAATCGCAATATCTTCTAGTTCTAATTTTCTACGTGTGCCAAAATGTGGGGCTTTCACACCTAAACAGGTGAACGCTTTTCTCATATTGTTTAGGGCTATTGTGGTGAGTGCGTCGCCGTCCAGGTCTTCTGCGATTATCAATAATTCGCCACCAGCATTTGAAACCTTTTCCATAACCTGCAAAATTTCATTTATATTGGTTATTCTTTTGTCCGTTATAAATATGTATGGGTTATTTAATTCTGCCACTAGTTTATTTGTGTCTGTGCACATATATGGGCTAATGTAACCACGATTTAAGCGCATTCCTTCAACTATTTTTAAGTCTGTTTGCATATTAGGGCTATCAGACAATGTGATAATTCCATTTAACCCCACTTTTTCAAAAGCATTTGCAATTAGTTCTCCAGTTTCTTCACTGCCACTTGAAACGCTGGCAATCTGTTTAATTGCGGTGTTATCTTCAATTTTTAAAACGTTTGCTTTTACATTTTCAATCACAAAATCGGCCGCTTTTTTCATGCCTTCACGAAGCATTATCGGGTTTGCACCAGCATTTAAATATTTAATGCCTTCGCTAAAAATTTTTTGTGCAAGTACGGTTGCTGTTGTTGTGCCGTCGCCTGCAATGTCGTTAGTTTTAACACATGCACCTTTTATTATTGACGCGCCTAAATTTTCAACAGGGTCGCTTAAACTGATTTCTTTTGCAATTGTAACACCATCGTTAGTAATAAGCGGACTATCATAAGGTCTATCAATCACAACGTTCCTACCCTTTGGACCAAGCGTTATATTCACTGCATTGCAAAGAGTGGTTGCACCCTTTAACATTTTAGCGCGTGCAACATCATTAAATTCTATTAATTTACTCATTTGTTATCACTCCAATTATATCTATTTGGCGAAGTATTATGTGGTCAACGTCGTCAATTTTTACGTCTGCACCAGCATATTTATTAAAAATCACAGTGTCGCCAACACGTACTTTCATTTCAACTTTGTTTCCGTCAAAATTTTCGCCGTCGCCAACTGCCACAACCTTACCTATTTCTGGGCGTGCTTTATTGCTAGACATAAGCATAATTCCAGATTTTGTTACATTTTCAATTTGTTGTGGTTTAATAAGTACCCTATCAAAAATTGGTTTAATTTTCATTTTCTCTCCTTAACCATATGATTATACGCCAAAAATTTTTAAATTTAACCTGAACCTGCCATTTTTCATAATTTTAGACAAGTTTAAATAATATAAGTATGCAAAGAAATAGTTATGATAGATATTCAAAATATTCTTATTATAGAAACAACATTAATTCTATTAACAACGAAATAGAAAGTTTAGGTGTGGATAGTTTAGCAGTGAATTATTCATACAGTTCGCCATATTACAAGCAAAAAAATAAAAAACAAATTAGCATTACAATTTTGATTTTTTTAATTATAATTTTGCTTGCTGTTGCTGTTTTTTTGATTGAAAGAAAGGAAAAGAAAACTTATTTTTATTTTCTTCAAGCAAACGAATTTGTAAATTATAAAGATGCAACAAATCTAGCAAGTGAAATACAGGCAAGACAAGGCGCAGGTTACATTTATTATGACGGAACATATCACGTTTTAATTAGTTACTACTCAACCAAAGAAGAAGCGGAAAGCGTTTTGGAAAATGTAAAAAGTGAATACTCAAATGCGTCCGTTTTTGACATCTCTGCTTCTACATTTAGAGAAAACACAAATTATACGGACGAAGAAAATAAAGAAATTAAAAATATGATTTTAACAAATGAAGGTTTAATTGAGCGCACTTACACACAAGTTTTATCCTATGATAAAAATGAAATATCAATCAATATTTTACAAACAAACACAAAAAATATTTTAGACGAATATGAAAAAAAATTTGAAAATTTTAAAAATAAATTAAAAAATAACAAAAAATATGCGATTTTTTTGAAAAAAACAACAAAAATTCATGAAAATTATAAAAATTTATATGAATACACAAAAAATGAATTTCAACCTTATCAATTAAAATACGAACTGGCAAGCATCGTGAATTATCATGTTTCGTTTTTATCATGTTTATGATAATTAGTTGTGTTTTTGATTTTAACACTCGTTAATAATGATTGAAGTTTAATTTTGTTCTTTATTTGGTTCATTAGCGTTTTTCATTTTGTTTTTATCTTGTTTATTCTTTTTTATCATTTCTATTAGTTGCCAAATTGCAAGCCCTATTAAAAAGACAGCAAATAAATTTTTCAACACACCGCTTGACATGTGGTTTGCAACAAGCGCCCCAATCAAACTAAAAGCACTTCCAATTAATGCTAACAACCAGGTTTCTTTAAATGCTACTAAATGATTTTTTGCGTGAATTATAAGTGCCACAACACTCATTGGCAAAAATGCTATTAAATTTATTCCTTGTGCTTGCAGTTGCTCATATGATAAAAAAATAGTTAGAATTGGAATTGTGAGTGTTCCGCCACCCATTCCCATTCCGCCGACTATTCCACCAAGTACTCCTGCTAAAATTTCTAAAAATATCATATTATCACCAAATCAACATTCCTATTCCACCAAGGAACATGAAGAAAATAAATATACCTTTTACTACCTTATTATTGAGTTTATTTAGCGCGGTTGCACCTATCACTCCACCTAAGATTATTCCAACGATAACTGGCCAACCAGATTTAAAATCTATTGAGTTGTAGCACATGTAAACTATTGTGCTAACTAAACTAATCGGAAGAATTACAAATAGTGTAGTTGCCTGTGCTTTTTTTTGCTCTAAACCAAAGAGTTTGTTTAAAAGTGGCACAACCACCATACCACCGCCGCCACCAAAAAAACCGTTTATAATACCTATAAGTGCGCCAAAAAGTATGATATGTAATTTTTTAACCTTTTTCATACGGATATTATTGGTTAGTTTGTTAAATTTATTTGCATTTTTTCCAACTTTATATTATAATTATTTAGTTTATAGCAATAATTATTAAATTGGAGTTACTTATAATGAAAACAAAAAAACAAAGAATTATTAAAAACACATTTAGTTACCTACTTGCATTTACGCTTTTTATTTGTGCAAACTTTGGTTTGATAAGCGTTTTAATGCCTGATTATGTGAGTTACGCAGCAAATACTACAAACCCTAACGAGATAACAATAAGCAATTCAAATTTTGATAGCAACACAAGCAATAACTATCCTTTCTCACCAGATAATTTCACCCCTTCACTAGATGAAGACAATGCTGGTGTTGAAGCAGGTGTTATCAATCTGGAAGCGGACGATTATAAGGATATTTACACTCAAAATCCAATGTCGGACGACCCATACGTTTTAATGATTAAAAGCGAAAATGCTGGCAGTGATTTTAGTTACACAACCGATGAAGCGGTTACGCTTAACAAATCATCTAACTACATGTTCACTGTTGACGTTTACACTGATAACAACAACGGCATCGTAAATCTTTATTTAATGCAAGACGATATTATATACACATCAATGACTGATTTATCTTCACAAAATGGTTGGACAACTTATCATTTCTTTATTTCAACCAATGATGTGGACGATTTTAGTTTAAATTTAAGATTAAATGCAAAAAATGTTGGTGTTGCATTATTTGATAACATTTCATGTTTTGAACTTAATGATAGCGAACTTGCTACACGCATGAAAATTGACGCTTCGCTCTACAATTATGTGGACGAATCAGAAAAATATGAAACCTCAACAATCGATTTATCTCAAAATGGAGTGTTCTCAAACTTCTCTTCTGGTAATGGGCAAATTGCTGATGGTACTGCACAAGACGCCATTGCATTTGACGGTAGCGTAAATCGTGCGTTTAAAATTAAAAATGAAACAGCAACTTATTCTAAATACGAAACAGCAGACGATTTTATAACTATTGAACAAAACAAAATTTATAAAATCACACTAATGGTTAAAACTAGAAATCTATCAGGAAATGCTAATCTTCAACTAGTTGAAACCAATTTAGAAGAAGGTGTTGAAGGCAACGACCTTACTACAATTAGCATTACATCTAACACTTCTTCAACATTATATAATGATTATCAAGAATATTCATTCTATATATTCGGTTACGCTGATAGGGACACAACATATAAACTCATTGTTGGCCTTGGTGATGCGGACGACGAAACAATGACATCTGGTGAATTATATCTAACAACCGCTAAGATTTCAAATGTTACCTACTCTATATTTAATGATGTTTCAACCGGTTCAGGCAATGAAAAATTAAATTTGAATGCTCTTACCACATCAAGCACAGATATTTACCTAACCAATGGTCAATTCTTCCAATTTGAAACGACCGACCTTGAAAACCCTTACCCTGCAACACCTTCTTCTTGGACTGTTACAGCAGGCACTGGTGAACAAAAGTATGGTGTAGTTAACACATCAATTGACGAATGGAACGAATTTAGTTCAAAAAATCAATTATCTAACCTATCTAACCCAAACCCAAATAATGAAAATAATAATGTGCTAATGATGTACAATGCTGGAAATGACACATTATCTTACACAAGCGCTACAACAAGTTCAGCATTGTCTGCAAAAACTTATCATAGATTTAGCGTGCGTGTTCAAACTCAAAACGCACCTGCAACAATCTCACTTGTTACAACAAATGATAGTTCAGAAGTAACCTTATCTTCAATTACTGTTGACACTAATTACACATGGCAAACTGTTGAATTGTATTTATACACTGGTTTCTCAGAAATTACTCCGGCTTTGAAAATTACACTTGATAGTGACGCGTGGGCATATTGTTATGTTGACGATGCAACGTTTGATTACTTCGGTCAACCAACTGCTGATGAATTCAGCGAATTGACTAATTCAAACACTCGCGTTGTTACTGATTTAACTGATTTACTCGCTTCAAATTCAACTTCTAACTGGGCAAATGCTAATTTTATTAGTACGTCAAATGATGGAAATGTTCGTTATGGAATATCAAACCTTAACAATTCAAATTTAAGGCAAGAAGTGGTTCAAAACGAACAAGATTATGTTAGATTTATTTCCCTTGATAGTGAAAATAAAAACGTGTTTGGAATACGCGCGTATGAAGACACTAATTTCACAGCCGCTACCCTTGTTGGCTACAAATTGACTGGTGGAAGTTATTATAGGCTATCTGTTTCTGTGTTCACAAAAAATCTTCAAATTTTAAATGAAGAAAACATGCCAGAAGCAGATGAAAATGGAAATATTCATTTTGGTGCTGGTCTATCACTCACTGGTTTTGATAATAGTTTCACAAACATAGTTTCAGACGGTGATTGGACAACTTACACCTTCTATATCAACCCAACGGACGATACAACAACCTATCTTCAATTTTCACTTGGTAGTGCTTTAACTCCTGTTACAGGTGATGTGTTCTTCGGCGGAATTGAATTTGTGGACGAAGGCATTGACACAGTGTTTGATAGTGTTGTTGAAGATGGTCACACCTTAAAATTACAAACCACCACTGAAACAACTGACGAAGAAGAAAGTGACACATCGGAAGATGCAAACAACAACGGTTCGGTTAACTGGTTATATATCCTTCCAAGTTTGGTGTTTGCCTTAGCGATTGTTATTGCAGTTGTTGGAATACTTGTTCGCAAAGTTAAATGGAAAAAGCCAACTAGAAAATCTAAAACTGAATATGATAGAAATCGCACAGTTTCAAAACAAATTTATGAAAGAAAAGCCACAACCATTCGTGAAGAAAAGTTAAATGAATTAAATAAAGAATTATTTACTCTAACCGAAGAGCGCACAAAATATGAAGAAAATTATAAGCGCGATATAAATAAACTCAGAGATATGAAAATTAAGCGCGCTAGTCAATCTGAAATCAATAAACTTAATAAAGATATGAAAAAAGACCAAAAACTTGCTGCAAATTTGGGCGTTTCAATTAGTAGAATTGAATCTGAAATTGAATTTGTTAAGTCTGATGGTTACATCAAGTCTTTAATTAGAAAACTTGAAAGAGAAAGCATTGTGCAACAAAATCAACCAGAAGTTGAAAACGCAGAAGAAAAAGTAGTAACCACAAAAACTAGCAAAGCAAATAAGTCAAAATCTAAAAAAGTAGATAATGATAATAACTAAAAATAAAAGCCACCTATTATGGTGGTTTTTTTATAAATATTCTTTTATTTGAATGATTTTTATTAATAACATAAATATTTAATTATGTTTAATTATCTTTATTGTAAATTTTTAAAATTTTACCTATAAATAGTGGTGTTTTATCTAAATCGTTGTCTGATATAATTTTTTCAGCTGGAACATTATATAGTTTAGATATTTTTTCAATATTTTCAGTTGGTTTAACAATGTGAGTTGTGTAATCATTGATTTTAACATACACCCATTCACCTTTATGGAATTTTACATTTTTATCATTTCTAACAACATTTTCTTTATCTGTGTTAAATTTTTGATAAAAGTTTTTTTCATTTTCGTCTTCAACCCTATAAAAAAATGATGGTGAGATTTCAATTTTCATACTAATATATATGTTTTTTTGTTTTAATTTGTTTTTTATTGTTTTATTTTAATCGTATTAAATTTTGGTTAAATCCATACACTCATAAAATCAATTTTAGCATATAAACGACAAAAATTTTATATATTAGGTTAGGACAAGTTATGAAATCATTATTTAAAGCGGTTGCGATTGTTAGTATTTTTTCTATAATAACTAGATTATTAGGTTTCTTTTTTAGAATATTTTTATCACGTAAACTGGGCGCGGAAGGTTTAGGGCTTTTTCAAATGGCAACGAGTGTGCTAGGTATTTTCACCACTCTAATTTCAAGTGGGCTTCCGCTTACAACTGCAAAACTCGTTTCAAAATATGAAGTAAACAACGAATTAAAGCGCCGAAATCAAGTGGTCACTTCTGCTCTTATACTCGCGTTAGGTATTGCCGTTTTAAGTTCGCTTATTATCCTAATTTTAAAGCAAGTTTGGGGAATAATTTTAACAGATAGTAGAGCGGTTGAACTTCTTATTGTTTTAATTCCGTCAATTATATTTAGCGCAATTTATGCAATATTTCGTGGTGCATTATGGGGTCAAAATGACTATTTCAGTTGCGGTTTAACCGAACTTATTGAACAAATTGTGCGCTTTGCTCTCACCTTTATAATGTTATTCACCATTACGGATATGTTTGAAGCAACTAGAAACTCAGCAATAGCGTTTAACATAACCTGTTTAATTTCTGCAATTATTACTATGATTATCTATTTTAGGCGTGGAAAATTAAAATTTTCACGTACTGAATTTAAACCTGTTTTGAAAAGCGCCATGCCAATTACTGGTGTAAGGCTTGCAAACTCGCTTGTTCAACCGCTCACTACCCTAATAATACCTAATATGCTAATAATGATTGGATATTCTGCAAGTGAAGCGGTGGCAAGTTTCGGCGTGATTATGGGCATGACCTTCCCAATGCTATTTGTTCCTATGGCGGTGATTGGAAGTATTAGTATGGTGCTTATTCCGTCAATTAGTTCGATGTTATCTAAAAATGAATACACTTCAATTCAAAATAACATTACAAAATCGCTAGAAGTGTCTATATTTATAAGCATGCTATTTATTCCGCTATACTTGTCTGTTGGTGATTTGATTGGAATTGTGTTGTATGATAATCAAATGTCTGGAATATTGCTTCAATTATCTGCTGTTTGTGTGTTGCCTATCACTTTGTGTAACCTTACAGGTAGCATTTTAAATGCTTTAAATTTAGAATTAAAATCATTTGTAAATTATTTAATTGGTTCGGTTGTGTTGTTTGTGAGTTTAATTGTTTTAACTCCACTCGTTGGTATAAATTCAATTATAATATCGTTCTTCCTATCTATGGCAACAATTACACTTTTAAATTTGCGTAAGATTAAAAAGAAATTGCCAAACTTTGAATTTAATCTCGTGCCAATACTTTCAAAATATACTATTGTTACTATTATTTCAAGTTTAAGTGGGCATTTTATATCAAATATTTTATTACATTTTATAAACAACTTCTTCACTGCCATTATTGCAGGTGGAATAAGCATTGCTATTACACTTGTGCTTTGCAAAGTGTTTAATCTATACGATTTAACAACATTATTTTCACTTATAAAAAAGAAAAAACAAACAAAACTAAAAAACTAAAATTGCTTTTAGTTTTTTTTATTTTTTATTTAAAATTTGTTATTTTTAACGCTAACAAAAGATTTTTAATTATTTAGTAACTTTCTTTTGCCAAGATTTTTTATTACATTTTGGGCATTTCATATATCTGGTGCGTCCGTAATGCATAGAAAATAAAACCTGTTTATATGTTGGAATATATTTATTATAGCAATGTGCACATTCATAGTAACCTGCGTCCTTTTCAATGCACAGGCAAAAATGAATTGCAACAACAAACTGAATTAAACCAATGGCGATTAAAACTATTCTAAGCCACGTGGCCATATCTATAAACGAAGCGACAAAAATGAGTATCATAAAAGTGATAGACGCCATATAACCAAGTACAGTTTCAACAGTTAATAAAAACTTATAACTTCGTTCTTGCTCTGATGTAAGTTTGATTAGATTGTCTTCTGCAAGTTGTTTGTATTCATTTGTTGTTAATTTTTTACCTGACAAAAGTTCATTTGCTGAAATATCTAGTTCTTTGCAAAGCGGAAGCATAAGTGATGTGTCTGGAAAACCATTACCACATTCCCATTTTGAAATTGTCTTTTCGCTAACGTTTAGTTTTTCAGAGAGTTGTAATTGTGTTAGTTCTTTTGCTTTTCTTTGTTCTTTTATAAATTTTCCAATAATTTGTAAATCCATTTTTCACTCCTTTCATGCCTTCATTATAGCACAAACCCAACGCAAATAACTCCCACTAATCGTAGAGTTTTGGTCATTTTTGTATACTAACTGATTGAAATTTTAATTTTTTAGCTATATTTTTAAAATTATTGCTCTTTTTAATTATTATTTTTTCATTTTTAAATTTTTTTTAAAATCTATTAAGATTATCTTTTTATGAAAAATGAATTGCGCATATTTTTACTTTTAATGCAAATAAATAGAGTATGTTTATTATATTTTTACGCGTTTTAATTATATATATAATCGTTTTGGTGTTCTTGCGCCTTATGGGCAAACGCCAAATCGGTGAAATGCAACCATATGAAGTTGTTATAACACTTATAATTGCGGATCTTGCCACAATTCCTATGAGTGACACAAACATACCGCTTATGAATGGAATTTTACCGCTTGCAATACTTGTGTTAATTCACTTTTTTATCACTCTGCTCACACGCAAAAGCATTAAAATTAGGCGACTTATGAGTGGTTCACCTGTTGTTGTGATTAGCCCAAAGGGAATTGAGTATACCGCGTTAAAACAACTAAATATGAATATAGACGATTTATTAGAAGCAATTAGGCAATGCAACTATTATAGTTTTGACCAAGTGTTATATGCAATAATTGAAACAAATGGAAAAATGAGTGTTATTCCAGTGAGTTCTAATGCCCCTGCAACGGCGCAAGATGTTAAAGTTAACAACCCACCAGCGCACCTTCCACACGTCATTGTAAGTGACGGAAAGTTAATTAAAGACGAAATGAAAGAATTATCTCTAAATAATGAAAAATTTAATCAAATTCTGCAAACTTTAAAAATTAATTCAATAAAAGATTTAATTATTTTTAGTATGGATAGTAAAGGTAAAGTTTACTATCAATTAAAAGGAGAAAATTATAAAATTATAGATAACATTCAGGAGATATTAAAATGAAAATTTGGGTAGCAATGATAACAATTTTGCTTGCCGTTACAGGTATTTGTGTCTATGACGGCATACATACAAAAAATGTTTTTGAGCACATGCAAAGCGAAAGCAATATAATTTCAACGGCATTAATTGACGGCACTGAAATTACTAACGACGCTTTATCAGAACGCATTCAAAACCTTACTGATTATTGGACAGATAATATGGACATGTTATGCCTTTCAATTTCACGAAAAGACATGCAACCAATTAGCGATTATCTTCAATACTTAAACTCAGCAATAATAAATGAAAGCCAAGAAGACGCAATCACCTATTCCCTACTTTTAGATTATAATATTCAGGGTTTAACACAATCAACCGGAATAAGTATTTTGAATTTATTTTAAAGTGAACTAATTATAAAAATAAAAAAATACCTATTAAGGTATTTTTTAATTAATTATTTAATAAATTTAGATTTTTATTTAATTATTTATATTTTTTTTAATAATTTTCGAAATTTTATTTTTAATATTATTTTTTTATTTTATTTTTTGTGTATTTTTTAAAATTATAACATTGCTAAAAACGTGCCTGCACATATAATTATTGCTATAAGCAGACTAAAACCAAGGGTGGATAAATCATAGGTTGTGGTTCTATAAAAAGGGGTTGGTTCGTTTGAGTTATCGTGCACTGAAATATAGGCTAAAATTTGATTTGTTGCACTATTTACTTTATCTATTTTTTCAGCGTAAGATTTGCCCCTTTTTATTCCTTTTGCGCGCAAAACTTTTATCAAAACTCTTTGCCTTGATTTAATATCTTCCACGCTTGAATTATATTCCAAATTCATAAAATCAAATAATTTTTTTATTTCTTTTGGCATTTTGTCCCCTTATTTTTAAGAAAATATTATTTTTTTATTTATTTTTTTGATTTTTTAATATTTATTATAAATTTAACATTATTTTTAAAATTATAAAATTATTTTTTATTTATTTTTATCTCTTTCTAATATTTTCTTTAAATATAGCCCTGTGTAACTACCTTCAACTTTTGTTACTTCTTCTGGTGTGCCGGTTGCAACAACTTTTCCGCCACCTTCTCCACCTTCTGGCCCCATATCAATAATATAATCGGCTGTTTTAACAATATCTAGGTTATGTTCAATCACAACGACTGTGTTTCCGTTGCCAACAAGTCGTTGCAAAATGTTCACTAATTTTTTAACGTCATATGAGTGAAGACCAGTTGTTGGTTCGTCCAAAATATAAACGGTGTTGCCTGTATCTCTACGAGTGAGCTCGCTAGCGAGTTTTAATCTCTGCGCTTCACCGCCTGATAATGTGGTTGCGCTTTGACCTAGTTTGATGTAACCTAGACCAACGTCCACAAGTGTTTGCAAAATATGTTTTATATTTGGAATAGCGTCAAAGAATTCATATGCTTCGTCGATGGTCATTTCAAGCACATCGTAAATTGATTTACCTTTATATTTAACTTCCAAAATTTCACGCGAATAACGTTTTCCGCCACACACTTCGCATGGCACAAACACGTCCGCCATGAAATACATTCTAAGGCGTTTTACACCATCACCGGAACATGCTTCACATCTTCCGCCTGGCACATTGAAACTAAAATGCGTTGATGTTAGCCCACGTTCTTTTGCACTTGGTGTGGACGCAAACAATTCACGTATTTTTGTAAACAATCCTGAATATGTTGCTGGGTTACTACGCGGTGTTCTTCCTATTGGTGTTTGGTCGATTTGAATAACTTTGTCAATGTCTTCTATTCCTAATATTTCACCAATATTTCTATCCTTATCTCGTTTGTTAAGTTTATTAAATAGTGCGCGGTAAAAAATGTCGTTTACTAGGGTTGATTTACCACTTCCGCTAACACCTGTAACGCAAGTTAAAACTCCACGTGGAATTGCAACGTCTAGCCCTTCAATGTTGTGTTCCCTGCAATCAAGAAGCCTAATATAACCTTTTTCAATAGGTCGGCGAGTGGTTGGCACTTCAATCTTTTCTTCACCTGATAAAAATTTTCCTGTGATTGAGCGTGGGCTTGCAATTAAATCTTCAACGCTTCCACATGCAACCACTTCTCCACCATGCACGCCTGCTTTTGGACCAATATCCACAATATAGTCGGCTGAACGAATTGTGTCTTCGTCATGCTCAACCACGATTAGTGTGTTACCTAAATCGCGAAGGCTTTTAAGTGTGTCAATCAACTTATCGTTGTCGCGCTGGTGAAGGCCAATGCTTGGCTCGTCCAAAATATACAAAACGCCACTTAGTCCGCTTCCAATTTGTGTTGCAAGCCTAATACGTTGGCTTTCACCACCAGATAGTGTGCCCGCCCTACGTGATAAATTTAGATAAGTTAAACCTACATTTACTAAGAAACTAAGGCGCGACAAAATCTCATGCAAAATACTTTCTGCAATCATTTGTTCGGTCTTGGTTAGTTTTAACTCTTTTAAAAACGCATATAATTTTATAATAGACATGTCGCATAAATCGGCGATGTTTTTATTTTCTATTTTGATTGATAGAGCGCTTGGGTTTAGGCGTTTTCCTAGGCACTCTGGGCAAGTGTCTTCACTCATGAGTTTGTATATTTCTTCTTTTACGTACTCGCTTGTGCTTTCTTGAAATCTTCTAAGTAAATCAGGAATAATTCCCATAAAAAGCGCGTCTTTTTGCACTAAATATTGGTGCAAATTTGGGGCAATCATATCTTTATCACCTTTTTCACCATTAATAAGCGCTTCTCTTCCTTCCTTACTTATTTTATAATATGGTGTGTCGGCTGTAAAACCATATTTTTTGCCAAGTTTAATAAGTGCTTTTTTAGTTAGCCCCGTTGCATCAATATTAAAGCCCATAACTGCAAGAGCCCCTTCATTTATTGACAATCTATCATTTTTAACAATCGCATTTTCACCTATTTTTATAACGTAACCAAGTCCGCCACACTTTGGGCATGCACCTGCGTGGTTATTAAAACTAAACAACGTTGGTTCTATATCAGGGATAGAAATTCCACAGTCAACACAACTATATTTAACGCTATATAATTTATCTTCGCCGTCAACATTTACAATCACTATTCCGTTAGCCATTTGCAAACATTTATCAATTGACTCGGTAAGACGCGAAACAATACCTTCTTTTTTAACTATTCTATCTACAACAACATACACGTCGTGACGTTTATTTTTATCAAGTGCTATTGCATCGTCGAGTGAATAGATTTGTTTATCTATCATAACGCGGACAAATCCGTCCTTTTTTAACCCTTCAAGCGTCTTTTCATGCGTACCCTTTTGCGCGCGTATGATTGGCGCCATTATAAGCATTTTGGCGCCGTCCTTTGCTTCCATAACCCTATCAACAATCTGGTCTAGCGTTTGAACGGTGATAGGTTTTCCACAATTTGGGCAATAAGGCTTTCCAATTCGTGCAAAAAGCAAACGAAGATAATCATATATCTCTGTTATAGTGCCAACTGTTGAACGTGGATTATTGTTGGTGCTTTTTTGGTCTATTGAAATGGCAGGGCTTAGCCCGTCAATGCTTTCAACATCTGGTTTTTGCATTTGACCTAAAAATTGGCGAGCATAACTTGACAAACTCTCCATATATCTTCGTTGACCTTCTGCAAAAATTGTGTCAAAAGCAAGTGTTGATTTGCCACAACCGCTAACTCCCGAAAAAACAACTAGTTTATTTTTTGGTATAACTAGGTCAATATTTTTTAAATTGTTTTCTTTTGCACCCTTTACAACAATATTTTCTAACATCTTTATAATTTTCTCCGTTTGTATTAAATTTATAAGCGTATATATTATAACAAATTGCAACTATTTTTTCAAGTGTTAACATTTAAAGATTAAAAAATTAACTATGAGTTAAATAGAAATATTATTTCTTTCAATTACAAATTAAAAAACTCCGATATGGAGTTTTTTAATTATTTAAATCTAACTTCTTCTTGGAATAGTTACAACTAACAATAGTGCGAGCACTCCCACGCCTATTGTTACCCACATTCCCACTTGGTTAGTTGCAACGTTCACTTCTGTGTCTGTAATAGACAAAACTGTTGGCATATTTATCTGGTACATATTAGATATCGCTAATTTCATATCGTTATCATCAAAAGTTTCGTCGTCACTAATAATAACCTTATTTCCGCTTAGTTTGTAAAAATATTCGGTTGTTGTCTCAGTTGCACTTGTGCTAACTGTAACCTTACCGTTAAAACCGAATTTATAAGATGTTGTGACTTCTTCGTCGGCAATAGTTGTTGTGTAGTTATACGTGCCGAATGGAAGAATAAAACATGGATATCCGTAGCAAACCACAACAAAAGCAATACAAATTATTAATAAAATTTTTCTTAACATATTTGTTTCTCCTTATTTTGATTATATCACCTAAAAATTTAATTGTCAATAATACGACAAAGTTCGCAGAAATTTTATAAATCTTTATTTAGAGTTAATTATTGAAACACATCAAGTAAATTACTATATTAACACAGTGATATGTGTTATTTTATGCTATATTGTCAATTATTATATATCAGTGTTTAACGCTTGACCAAATTTATGAAAAATTTTAAAATATACATCGGTAGGAGTGTGAAATGAAAAAAAGAAGTCAAATAGCGAATGAATATAAATGGGACTTGTCGTCCTACATCAAAAATGAAAGTGAAATCAATCGAATTTTTAGTTTAATGGAAGAATTGCCAACAAAACTTTGTAAATACAATGGCAAATTGAATGATAAAGACTTATTATTTGAGCGCCTAAACAGTTTTAATGACGAATTTTGTGAGATAAACATTTTGGCGTCTTACATTGGAAATTCTTTACATGTGAATTCAACGGACACTGAGATGTTAAAATACTCACAAAAATTTGATAATTTATACCAAAAAATCAGTGTTGCCAATTCATATTTTATTCCGCAAATGTATGAGTTGGATACTGAATATTTGAATAGTTTATTATTAGACAAACGAATTGGCAATAATGATAATTTTATTAAGGATATAATAAAATCAAAATCGCATAAGTTGGACGAAAAAACTAATACTTTGTTATCTCAAATGGGCAAATTTTTATCCCCTGGTTCTAATTTGCACGCACAAATGATAGACGAAATAAAATATGCAGATATTGTTGACGAAAAAGGAAAAACTTATAAATTAGATAACGCCAACATTTCAAAGTTTTTGCAAGGAAAAAATAGAACTCTTAGAAAAAATGCGTATTTCTCTCGACTTAATGCGTACAAACAATTTAACAAAACTTTTGCTGAACTTTATATAACCGACCTTGAAGAATGCAGTTTTAATAGTAAACTTACTAATTTTAAGTCAACATTGGAAGCAGAATTATTTGAAGACGATATTCCACTATCTGTTTTTGAAAATAATATTCAGGTTGTAAATTCAAATATAAAAATACTAAAAAATTTCATAAAAACACTGAAAAAACTATCAAAATTAAAAGATTTTTTATATTTTGACTTACTTGAAGATAGCGGTCTAAATAAAAAATTCACGATTGAAGAGAGTAAAGAGATTATACTAAACGCCCTTGCCCCACTTGGAAAGGAATATTTATCTATTGTGAAGAAAAAGTTTTCGGACAAGTCAATAGATTATCTTCCATGTGAGCATAAATCAACCGGCGGATATTGCTCTAACACATACAAGGCAAAAACTGTTATTCTTATGAATTTTGTGGACGATTTTAATTCACTTAGCACGTTAATTCATGAAATGGGTCATTGTGTGAACGCGGAATATTTTAATAGTGCACAACCTTACGAAAAATCTGGTATAACGATTTTTGCTGCTGAAATTGCAAGCACTGTAAATGAAATTTTACTTAATTTTTATATGCAAAGCCATGCTAAATCAAAACGCGAAAAATCATACTATCTAAAACAATTATTAGATAGTGTAAATAACACTATATTTAGGCAAACACTATTTAGCGAATTTGAACATTTTGCACACACTAAAATTGAAAACGAAGAAAATTTAACATATGAAGATTTAAACAATAAATATTTGGAATTATCTAAAAAGTATTATGGTGGCGCATGCATTGTTCCAAGCGCTCAACAGTATGAATGGATGCGTGTCCCACACTTTTATTCTTCTTATTATGTGTTCACTTACTCAACTGGTATGCTCACTGCAATAACCATTGCTAATAAGTTACTAAATGATAACACGTTTAAAGATAAGTACATTTTATTCTTAAAAAATGGCACAAACAAGCCAGCTACTGAAATGTTAAAAGAAATTGGAATTGATGTAACCAAAAAAGAAACATTTTTAGATGCTTTTAAGTTTATTGAAAATCAGCTTCAAACATACATTGACATCAATAAATAATTATCAAAAGATTGCAAAAAATATTTTCAGGTGGTATAATAGGGGTGATATGCTAGATAAAAAATCGACGGCAGTTTTAAAAGCATTGAACAAACTAGCAATGAACAGTGCATACAAAGTGGTTACAAGTGACGAAATTTTGTCAACTTTATCTCAAAAATCACAATTTGACGCTGATAGTATAAACGAAATAATATCTTACCTTGAAAAACAGGAATATATCAATATCAAATTTAGTGAAGAAAACACTTATTGCTATTCACTGCTCCCAAAAGCTAGGATATTTTTGGAGCAAGAAGGTGGAAAAGTTAAACCAAAAAAGTCAACTCTCCCCTTTTTGAATTATATCTACATTTTTATCGCATCTTTTTTAGGTACTATGCTTGCGTTAATAATTTTCTTTGCGATAACTTTATAAGGACAAAGGTATGCTAACATTTAAAGAAAAATACGTAATGGAATATGTTTATCAGAAATGCCAAGGCAAGAAATCTTGCCTTATTTCGCCGCGCGAAATTATTTCGCACGCATCAGATAAATACGTTATTTATCCGGACGAACTCGAAAAAATTATGACAAATCTTAGTTATGATAACTATATTGAATTATTTAAGTCGGATAAAAAAGGTAGCCCTGTTTTCTGCGTTTCATTAAAAATTAAGGGTGAAGGCTTTCACAGGGAATTATCAAACAATAAACGTAACTTCTTTCTCTTGCTTGGTCGAACCATTGCGTTTGCAGCAATAAGTGCCTTAATAGGTGTGTTAATTAGATTTATTTTCTTATAAGGACGGTATGGAATATAGAGATTTTGAATTAGTTTCTAAATATAAGCCCACAGGTGACCAACCAGAAGCGATTGAGAGCCTTGTGGAAGGTGTTAAAGACGGACTAACTGCGCAAGTGTTAAAAGGTGTTACCGGTAGTGGTAAAACGTTTACAATGGCAAATGTGATTGCAAAACTAAACCGTCCCACCCTTGTTCTTGCGCATAATAAAACTTTGGCTGCACAGTTGTGTAATGAATTTAGGGAATTTTTCCCTAACAACCGTGTGGAATTTTTTGTTTCATATTATGATTATTATCAACCAGAAGCGTACATCGTTTCTAGTGATACATATATTGAAAAAGACATGAGTGTAAACGACGAAATTGATAAACTTCGCCACAGTGCAACTAGTAGTTTATTGGAGAGAAGTGACACAATCGTTGTGGCATCGGTTTCATGTATCTATGGTTTAGGTGCACCAAAAGAATATTTTGACTTGCACATTTCACTTCGCATTGGGGATAAACTAACTCGTGAAGATTTAATAAAAAGGCTTATAAACATTCAATATACGCGCAACGAAATTGATTTTACGCGTTCAACTTTCCGTGCGCGCGGTGATGTTGTGGATATTTTTCCAGCAGATAGCAGTGACCACGCTATAAGAGTGCAGTTTTTTGACGACGAGATTGAAGAAATTTCCGAATTTGAAGTTGTAACCGGAAAAGTTACTAATCGATTAAAACATGCTTCAATCTTCCCTGCTAGCCACTACGCCGTTGGTAGTGAAAAATTAAATAATGCCCTTGAACAAATTAAACATGACGCGATTGAACGTGAACAATACTTTACGCGTGAAGGAAAATATATTGAAGCGCAAAGAATTAAAGAGCGCACAAATTATGATTTAGAAATGATGCGTGAAATGGGTTATTGTTCGGGTATAGAAAACTATTCACGGTATTTTGATGGTAGGCGCCCAGGTGAGCCACCTTACACCTTACTCGATTATTTCCCAGACGGCTTTTTATTGTTTGTGGACGAAAGCCATATAACTCTCCCACAAATTCGTGGTATGTATAATGGTGATAGAGCGCGCAAAACAAGCCTTGTGGACTATGGTTTTAGGCTTCCTAGTGCATTTGATAACCGCCCACTTAACTTTGAAGAATTTAACGCGCGAATTGGTCAAGCAATTTACGTTTCAGCAACACCTAACCAGTATGAGTTGTCGCTCGCTGGTAATGTTGTTGAGCAAATTATTCGTCCAACATATCTACTCGACCCTGAAATTGAAGTGAGACCAAGCGTTGGTCAAGTTGACGATTTATTTGACGAAATAAATAAAAACATTGAAAAACACGGAAAAGTGCTTATTACAACGCTAACCAAAAAAATGGCGGAAGATTTGTGCGCATACTTTGGTGAAAATGGCGTTAGAGTTAAATATTTGCACAGTGATATTGACACATTAGAGCGTGTTAAAATAATCAATGAACTCCGCTCAGACGAATTTGATGTGTTAATTGGTATTAACCTACTACGTGAAGGATTGGACCTTCCAGAAGTTACACTCGTTGCGATTTTAGATGCGGATAAAGAAGGGTTTTTACGTAGTGCAACGTCGCTTATTCAAACTATTGGTCGTGCTGCGCGCAACAGTGAAAGTAAGGTTATAATGTATGCAGATAGAATGACAGATAGCATGAAAATAGCAATAGACGAAACAAATTACAGGCGTGAAAAACAGCAAGCATATAACATTGCGCATAATGTTAAACCACAGACTATTAAAAAAGACGTTGTTGACACATTAAAAATAACAATGGACGCAAAAGAAGAAAAAATGGATAAAAAGGATATCACTAAAAAGATTGAACAACTAAAAGGAATGATGTCAACCGCCGCTAGTCAATTAGACTTTGAAACAGCAATAAAACTTCGCGAAGAAATAGCAAAATTAAAACGCAAATTAAGAAAATAATAAAAAAAGTTGAGAATTATCTCAACTTTTTTATTTTTTATTCAACTTCACCTGATTTTGGTTCGTCGTCATTAGTTTCGGTTGTATCCTTAACTTCAACATTTTCTTCAACGTTTTCTTCAACTACTTCAGTTGATTTTTTACCTTTCTTGCTTGTTCCACCTTTTTTACCAGTGAATGTGAAGAATAAGATAACTCCTGCTAAAATTACTAATGAAACTACGATTAGGACAGTTCCAACGATTGTGTCGTTATTATTTTGTTCTGGTTCAGTTTCGCTAACAACATTGAAACTAATTTCTTTTGTTCCAGTGTTAGAATAACTATCTGTCATAGTTAAAGTTAGTGTGCACTTACCTGTGCCTGAAATGAAGTATTGACCAGTTTCTTCACCTGATGTTACAATGCCATTTTCACCTGTTAACTCAACAGTTAAATTTGACCAACTTGTCATCATTCTGCTTGAACCGCTATCATCTCTATCCCAGATTTCTAGACCTGTGTCGTGAGTGTAAATAGTTGTGTCACCATTTTTAACTACGATTTCAAGTGTGTTTCTAGACCTATTTAAATTGATTTGATATTCAATTTGTGTTTCGCCGTCATATACAAGTTCTTGCTCTAAAACGTCTTGACCAATAATTGTGAATGTTGGAGCAACGTTATCACCAACTTTAATTTCGTAAGATTGTTCGATTGAACCGTTGGCAGTTGTTGCGGTGTATGTTACACGGTATGTTCCCTTTGAATTTTCATTTGTTGTGAACACCCAAACTGCTGAGCCATTTCTGATTACACGTTGAGCATCTCCTGCAACAGGAGTGTGACCGTCTGGGTCCAATACTGTAACAGTTACTTTTGCAACTTCTTTACCTTGGTGAGCAGTCATATCTGGAAGAATTATTTCTTGACCAGTACGCGCTGTGGTTTGAACTGTGATTGTGTTATCCCAAGTGATTTCTGGCATGGTGATATTAACATAAATCACTCTTTCTACTGCTGTTCTACCATCGTATGAACCTGAAATTCTAACTGTGTAACTACCTGCACTATTGAATGTGTAAGTGTTTTCTTGACCAGTAGGTTCATAATTTAAACCGCCATTATCGTCGATTGTGATTTCAATGCCATCACTTGGCAATCTTTGAACGCCGTCTGAAGCATAAAGTGTAGGAGCGAATGTGATTGATGTTCCAACTTCTGCACTTACAGTGTTACCAGATTTTGAAATTTCGTCTTCGTCTGTTGCACCTGTAACTTCAACGTTTAAGATTGGGTCTGAACTATCTTCAACTGTGAATGTAAAGTAAACACTAGTTGTGTTACCAGCATCGTCAGTTGCTGTGTAAATTACATAATATGTTCCAACTTGATTAGTTTTGATTGTGCCACCAACAATTGAGTTAGCACCAAATGATTTTCCACTAGTTGAAAGGTATTGTAGACCTGCGCTTTCACTTTCAGGTGAATTTACATAGTAAACTACATTCATTGCAAGTGAACTATCAGCATCTGTAAATTGTATTGCTGGAAGAATAACGTCTGTTGCTTGATTGAACACCTTATCAGTTGTAACAGTTGTGTTACTTTCAATCAAATCGCCATATGTTCCGTCTGATAATTGAATGATGCTAGCAACCGGAGCACTTGTTTCGGTTGAATTTTCAATAGTAAGGGTTCTTGTGTCAACTCCTATTCTATTATAGTCATTCAAACTTACTGCAACTATTGTGATATTAGGTTGTTCAGCATAACCGGCATAGTCAATTTCAAATTGAGTGCTATTAACTTCGTCTTGTGTTGCAATTGCAAAACCAGTGTAACCATAACCTTGCATTAAAGTTATGATTTGTGGGTCGTCAAGCAAGTTGCAAAGGTGTTTGTTTGTGTCACTTTCGTCGTCTGCTAAAACTGCATTCATTGCAGTTTTTAAATCTTGCTCAAAACCATTTCCTGATGTTGTGCTATAATAGTAGAATACAACATTTTTAAGTCTGCTATCGCCTTCGTCTGTTGCTGACATGTAAACAGTTAAAGGACTATTGCTACTTACTGTTGCTCCTTCTCTAATATTGCTAATAGAAGTTGTTGGAGTTGTTGCTTCACTATCTTCTGTGCCAACTGTTGCACGTGATAAAACGTTAAATGAATATCTAGTTGTACCAGAAGAATATAGGTTAGTTTCTTGAGTTTTTACTGTGTTAGAGTAAACATAATAACCTAATGTGTATTCACCAGCGTAACGTGAAATATCGCTTTCTTCACCATCTGCTGTGAATTGGAATTTAACTGCTTTGTTATAATTTCTATAACCTGGGTTAGTTGATGTGTCTACTGCATAGTTGTAACCAGTTTCACCTTCGGTAACTTGAACCAACTCGCCGTCTTCAAATTTATAGTTATCTAGATAATAAATAGTTCTAGTGTTAGTGTTTTGAATATAACGAACGAATGTAAAATCACTGTAACTACTTACGCTATCTTTTGCATAAATAGCAGGGAACACAAGTTCTGAATAACCGTAATTTGCTTTTAAATCTACTGCATAATTTGTGTTAACGTCTTCAACTGTTTCGCCGTCAACAACTGTGGTTGTAGGAGTTTGGCTACCTGCTTCACCTTGCAATTCGTAATCATAAGCCATATAGATTGTTGGAGCAGTATTATCTGTTACGTTAGATAATCTAACTTCAATAGACTTTTCATTACCATAAGCATCTACGATTGTGTATTTAACAAGGTAGTTACCAACTAAATCATTATAATTTGTTACATTTTCAAAACCACCAACGCCTGTTGTCATGTTAAATGTGTAAGTATTATTAGTAAGTGTTTGTTTGATTTCAGTGTTATTGGCTTTTCTTATTTCAATAGATTTTAAGTTAAATGATGCATTGTTAGAAACACCGTCGCTAACTGTGATTGAAGGAAGAGTTACATCTGTATCTCCCAATTCAACTGTTGGCATTGATTGAACAGTTAAAGTTAAATCATTGACAGTTGGAGCAACAAAATCTTCTGAAACGTCAATTACAAACGTTTGAGTTGGGCGATTTGCACCATTGTTATATGTGTATTCAATAGTGTATCTTCCTTCTGCGCCCGGAATTAAATAGTATTTTTGAGTATCTTGATCAAATCTAACTGCGCTTCCTGGTTCATTCTCGTCTTGAATAGCACCGTTGTAGTAAACAACTGGTTTAATCATTTCACTTAGTTCAACGTAGTCGCCATCTTCGCCAGCAATTTTAACGTTAGCAACAGGAAGTTCAATTTCTTCACTTGTTGGTGCCATATTGCTTGGAAGAAGCATATTCATACCAGCATTTTCACCTTCTCTGATTGTGAAATCTAGTTCGTATGAAACGTTTTTAACTTCAACCGAATAAGTGTTTGAATAATAGGTTTTTTCACCAATTGTAACAATATAAACAACTGAGTATGTTCCGCTATTTTGAACATTAACTTTTAAACCTTCGCTTAAATTTGAATCGTCAAAAAACGAACCTTCTTCTTCACTAGAAGTTAAACCTTCTTGCACTGCATAATCGTGGTTTTGACCTGCTGGGTCGATAACACGGATAGTGTAATCATGAATGCCTGAATTTGCACCGAATGACGAATTTAATAGCGGAATTCTAAATTCTTCGCCTTCAACCGACAAATCAATTGTTCCTTTTGGAACTTGAATTGAATTCATGAATAGGTTGTAAGTTGCAACCGCATAATTCATAGTTGATTCATAATTCATTGCAGCATATGTTGTGAAAACTGGGCTAACAGCAAAGATAAAACTTATCACAGCAAATGCTATAAAACTCATAATTAATTTAAAATATTTCTTAAAAGTTGCCATTTTGTCTCCTATAATATATAAGTCTAGTTAATTCTAATAAATATAGAAAATTTTGTCAAACAAAATAATGGTAATTTTTCAAAGTTTACACAAATAGTTTAATGAAAAAATTAAAATTTATAATGAGAAAAAAAACTAGTTATGTCGATATATGACGACTTAACTAGTTTTTTGCCTACAATTTTTTAATTTGCTCGTCGGCGTACTCTTTTGTAATGAAATTAAATTCGTCACTACTTGCTAAAAAATACTGCCTTTCCCTATGCTTTTTTAATTTAGTTAAAAAGTTGTTATCCAACATTTTATACCTATCAATGAGTATGTTGTTTAATATCTCAAAGTCAAGGCTATTAATATCTAGCAATGCGTGTTTATTTTCAATTGCCCACTCTATTGGGTTTACATTAGACGTGTTAAAATCGCAAAGTATGTTCATATCTTCAGGTGTTGTTACAACGCGTGTGATAAGTTTAATTTTCTCATAAATTGTGCGTGGAAGTTCTTTAACTGCGTTTGCGTCCAAATAATAAAATTCGCACAATTTTTGTGGTTCACCAAAAATGGCTTCGGCGTGCTTTTGACGTTTTAATATAACTCTATCACCATACACACCGCGACCACGTTTATATTCTACAATTTCATAGAAATTATTTATCAAAAAGTCTAGTTGTGGCCAATTCGCCAGATTAACCTTTGTCATACTAACCTACTTTTAAGCCAATGCATCTACTAATAAAACAATGTTTTTCTTTCCATACTCTTTGTATACTTTTTCAAAATCAGTTGGGGACTCAATCTCACAATCAAATTTTATTGCGCAGTCAACAAGCGAACACAAATCACCTTTCGCTTTAATATACGCACTTTCCACAGTTTCACCATCTGTTATAATACCTAAATCTGGTATTTTAATAGTGTACCAACCGGTGTTTGTGCCCTTTTCGTCGTCTTTAAATAGTATTGCAGGATAAACTAATTCTTTCATTTTCCACCTTCTTTGTTCCAAAATTTATTATATTCAAAAATCTAGTTAATCATTACAATTATAACATAAAAAATTTTTTATGTAAAACAAATAAATTGTAAATTTAAAAAAATAATTGTAGATTTTTTTGCGTAGAATTTGGTTTTAAATTTGAATGACTACAATATTTATGGTTATAAAATTCAAAATTTCAAGGTATTCAATTTAATAAAAGCATGTTGAGATAACAATAAAAAAATTCTCACACTTGGTGAGAATTTGATATTAGACTACTAGGCCTTCTGTTTCTTCTTTATCAACTCTTGCTCTAGCATTTTTAGCGCGCCTTTCTTCCATCATGCGCTCTAACATTCTGCTTGAAATTTTGCGCTTTTTAGATTTCTTTAGTAACTCTTGAACCATGTTTTTTATATCATTATTGTTTTCCACATTTTCAGCGAAAACTTCTCTTACTGCTCGAGTTGTTGCAGGAGATGTTCCATTAACAACATCAGCATTAGTTAACATACTTTTGAATTCATTTTCTCTTTCATTCATTGCTTTAAGGCGTGACCTATTGAACTCTATTCTTGCTCTTAACATATTTGCTGGGTTATTCATATCTCCCTCCTATTTATGACTACATAATATCATAAAAATTTTTATTTGTAAATAGTTTTTGCAACATTTTTTAAATAAATTTAAAATATTATTTTAATAATATTTAAAATTCAAAAACTACCTATAATATAGGTGATTTGAAAGTTTTTGATAATTATTTTTTTAATTTTTTTTATTAGTTTTTCGTGTTATTTTATTAAAAAGATTAATTTATTTAAGTTACTAATTATTGTATTTTTTATTTTACAAAAAATCAAAAAAAAATGACTAGATTAAACTAGCCATTTTTATTTTATTCTTCTTCAATATCGTCGAATTTAATATCAACGTCTTGATTTACAGCCAAATTAGCATCGTCTTTAACTTGCTTTGGAAGAAGGTTCCTATAAATTGGAGCACCTGTACCTGCTGGTATCATTTTACCAATTATAATGTTTTCTTTCAAGCCTTTCAAGTGGTCAACCTTACCTTTTAATGCGGCTTCTGTTAACACGTTGCTACTTTCTTGGAATGAAGCAGCAGATAAGAAACTTTCAGTGGTGAGCGATGCTTTCGTGATGCTTTGTAATTCACGTTTAGCAGTTGCTGGAACGCCACCTTCTTGAAGTGCTTTCAAGTTTGCTTCTTCATAAACTCTTAAATCAACAGTGTCACCTGGAAGAAGGTCGGTGTCACCTGGGTTTTCAATCTTAACCTTTCTTAGCATTTGTTTAATGATAATTTCAAGATGTTTTGCGTTGATTGAAACGCCTTGTGATTTATACACTTGCAAAACTTCGTTTAACAAGTATTCTTGAACGGCTTTTACACCGCGAGTGCGCAACACGTCTTTTGGATTTAATGGTCCGTCGGTTAGTGCCGTTCCTGGTGTTACAACATCGCCGTTTTTAACCTTCAATGTTGAACCGAATGGAAGCAAGTAACTTTCTTCGGTTGTGCCTTTGATTGTAACTTCATAACGTTTGTCGATTTGATTGATTGTAACTTTACCGCCAATCTCACTCATAACAGCAGCACCTTTTGGATTACGTGCTTCAAAGATTTCTTCAACCCTTGGTAGACCAGTTGTTATATCACGAGATGCCACACCACCACTGTGGAAGGTACGAAGCACTAACTGAGTACCTGGTTCACCGATTGATTGAGCAGCAATAACGCCGACTGCTTCACCAACGTGAACAATGTCGTTAGTTGACATATCTCTACCATAACATTTAGCACAAACGCCAGATTTTGCTTTACATGTGAGTGCACTTCTAATTGACACTTTTTCAATACCTGCGTCAACAATTTGTTTAGCAAGTTCGTTTGTGATAAACACATCTGCACCACAAATTTCTTTCTTTGTTTTAGGGTCGATAACAGGAGCGGAAGTAAATCTACCAACAATTCTGTTTTCAAGTGTTTCAACAACTGTGCCGTTTTGTTCGATTTTGGTTACATCAATACCTTTCACGCTTTCACCAAGTGTTGCAAAACAATCTTCTTCTGTGATTGTGGTATCTTGTGCAATATCTACCAAACGACGAGTTAAATAACCTGAGTCGGCTGTTTTTAACGCTGTATCCATAAGTTGTTTACGGCTACCACGCGCTGCACTATAATATTCAAGTGTACTTAAACCTTTACGATAGTTAGATTTAACTGGAACGTCCGAAGTTGGACCACTTGCTGCATCCATTATGCCTAACATACCGCTAAGTGTTTGATATTGACCGTCGTTACCACGCGCACCTGATGTTAAGATAATCTTTAATGGATTAAACTTATCAGCAGCGTTTGCAGTTTCTTTGGTTATTTCTTCACTGACTTTTGCCCATAATTCAGAGTTTTTGTTAGCCTTATCTTTATAACTCATGAAACCTTGCATATATAATGCGTCGTTTTGTTTTGCAAGTTCGTTGGCTTGAGCAATTTTTTCGTCTCTATCTTTTAATTCTGTTATATCAAAGATTGAGAATGACACACTTGACAATGTTGAATATTTGTAACCCATATTTTTAAGATTATCAATCATTTCAACAGTTATATTTGTGCCGTGTTTTCTATAACATGTTTCTATTAGTTTTGAATAGAAACCTTTTTTAACTTCAACATTAACTTCATATTCAAAAGCGTTTTCACGTTTAGTTCTATCAACATAGCCTAAATCTTGTGGAATGATGCTATTGAATATAATTCTACCTAATGTGGTTTCAGTTCTACCTGTTATCATTTTGCCTTCAAATTCAACTGTTCTTCTAACAGTTATCTTTGCTTGCAATGATAAATCGCCATTTTCGTAAGCAAGTTGCGCTTCGTCTGGCGAACTGAATATCATGCCTTCACCCTTAGCGCCTGGTCTAATAACTGTGATATAGTAGTTACCTAATATCATATCTTGGCTAGGCACCATATTTGGTGCGCCGTCACTTGGTTTTAACACGTTGTTTGATGCAAGGAGTAACATTCTTGCTTCTGTTCTTGCTTCAACAGACAAAGGCACGTGAATACTCATTTGGTCACCGTCGAAGTCGGCGTTAAAGCCGGAACAAGCCAAAGGTGGAAGACGGATTGCCTTACCTTCAACTAGAATAGGTTCGAATGCTTGCACGCTTAGTTTGTGCAAGGTTGGCGCACGGTTAAGTAGCACTGGGTGACCTTGAACCACTTCGGTTAAAATGTCGTATACGATAGGACGTTCTTGGTCTATCATACGAGTTGCTTTCTTTAAGTTGTTTGTTGCGTTTAATTCAAGCAATCTCTTTATAATGAATGGACGGAACAATTCAAGTGCCATCATTTTTGGAAGACCGCATTGATAAATTTTAAGTTCTGGACCAACGACAATAACGCTACGACCAGAATAGTCAACACGTTTACCAAGCAAGTTTTGACGGAAACGACCATGTTTACCCTTCAAACTTGCTGTTAATGACTTCAAATCACGTTGACGGCTACCTTGAACAGCACGACCACGTTTTCCGTTATCAAATAATGCGTCAACTGCTTCTTGAAGCATACGTTTTTCGTTTCTTACAATGATTTCAGGAGCGCCTAATTCCATAAGTTTTTTCAAGCGGTTATTTCTGTTGATTACCCTACGGTATAGGTCATTTAAGTCGCTCGCTGCAAACTTTCCGCCGTCTATTTGAACAAGTGGACGTAAATCTGGTGGGATAACTGGAATAACATCTAATATCATCCAACTTGGTTTGTTGCCACTCTTTATAAACGCTTCAATTATTTCCAACTTTTTAGTTGCTTTTAATTTTCTTTGACCTTTTGAAGTGTTCATGATTTTAGTGAGTTCGTCACGTTCTTTTTCAAGGTCAACTGCTTCCAAAAGTTCTTTTATTGCTTCTGCTCCCATGCCTGCACGGAAACCATCTGGACCGTATTTTTCAAGCGCTTCGCGGTATTCTCTATCACGAATAACTTGTTTATAGGTGAATTCAGTGTTTTTAGGATCAAGCACAACGTAACTAACATAATATAAAACTTCGTCTAGTTGCTTTGGGCTCATTTCAAGAACTAAACCAATTCTACTTGGCACGCCTTTAAAGAACCAAATGTGGCTAACTGGGCAAGCAAGTTCGATGTGACCCATACGTTCACGTCTAACCTTGCTACGAGTTACTTCAACACCACACTTATCGCAGACAACGCCTTTATATCTCACTCTCTTATACTTACCGCAGTGGCATTCCCAGTCTTTTTTAGGTCCAAAAATACGTTCGCAAAAAAGACCGTCTTTTTCTGGTTTTTGTGTGCGGTAATTGATTGTTTCTGGTTTGGTAACTTCTCCCCTTGACCATGACCTAATCATTTCAGGGGAAGCGATACCAACACGTATTGAGTCAAAATTGTTTAATTCAAACATTACTATTTCTCCTAAAAACTCTCTTTACTTTTTTATTTGGTTAAACCTTCATTCTTTTCTTTTTCGTCTAACTCGTAAACTGCTTCTAAATCTTTTAAATACCTATCGTATTGTTCTTTGTTTATGATTGTATTATTTAAGTGTAACCACTCAAAATACTCATATTTTGCGAACAATCTAAGTGATTTTGGGTCTAGATGCAATATAACTCGTTCTATTTCACTATATTTCATAATTACTCGTCTAAATCGTCAAATAGTTCAGATTCGTCAAATGCGGTACGATTGACGTCGTCTTCAAAATTATTTTGAATATCGTCAAATTCAAGTGTAACATCGTCAAGCGCTTGCTTATTAACAGGTTCAACTGCGTTATATTCTTCGCCTTCTTCACTAACTTCATTGATTGTGAGTTCGTGGTTATCGGCGGTTAAAATTCTAACGTCTAAGCACAAGCCTTGCATTTCTTTAACCAATACTTTGAATGATTCAGGCATACCTGGTTCAGGAATTGGTTCACCCTTAACGATTGCTTCGTAAGTTTTAATACGACCTTCAACATCGTCTGATTTAATTGTTAACATTTCTTGAAGTAGCCTTGACGCACCGTATGCTTCCAATGCCCACACTTCCATTTCACCGAAACGTTGACCACCAAGTTGACCACGTCCACCAAGTGGTTGTTGAGTGATAAGTGCGTATGTTCCAATACCACGTGCGTGAATTTTATCTTCAACCATGTGGTCTAGTTTTAACATATACATTACGCCGACTGTTGTTTTATTTTCAAAAGGAAGACCAGTTCTTCCGTCGTATAACTGCATTTTGCCGTCTTCTGGAAGACCGTTTGCTTTCAATAATTCTTTGATTTCTGCTTCTTTTGCACCATCGAATGCAGGAGTTGCAACTTTCCAATCAAGTTGTTTTGCAACTAAACCTAGGTGCATTTCAAGCAATTGTCCTAGGTTCATACGTGAAGGAACACCTAATGGGTTCAACACGATATCAACCGTTTCACCATTTGCCATGTATGGCATATCTGCTTCTGGTAAAACCACAGATACAACGCCTTTGTTACCGTAACGACCAGCAAGTTTATCACCAACTTGAAGCACACGCTTTTGTGCAATGTAAACTTTAACTACCATGTTTACGCCTGCGTCTAATTCATCTTTATTCTTTCTAGACAAGATTTCAACGCCGACAACCACACCTTCGTCGCCATGTTTAACTTTAAGGCTTGTGTTTTTAACTTCTTTTGTCTTTTCACCGAAAATGGCTTTAAGTAGTCTTTCTTCTGGGGTTAAGTCTGTTTCACCTTTTGGTGTAACTTTACCGACCAAAATATCGCCAACTCTAACTTCTGTACCAATACGTACAATACCATTTTCGTCTAGATTTCTAAGTGCGTCTTCACCAACACCTGGGATATCTGCTGTGATTTCTTCATCTCCAAGTTTTGTGGTGCGCGCTTCTATTTTAACTTGTTGAATACTAATTGATGTGAATGCATCGTCACGAACTATACGTTGGTTAACAAGTATTGCGTCTTCGTAGTTATAACCTTCCCAGTTCATAAAGGCAATTGTCATATTTTTACCAAGCGCCAATTCGCCTTTATCTGTTGAAGCACCGTCTGCTAGCACGTCACCCTTTTTAACTTTTTCGCCTTTAACAACGATTGGTTTTTGGTTGAAACATGCTTTTTCGTTGGTACGCTCAAACTTTCTAAGTTTGTGGTTAACTATTGAACCGTCTGCATATTCCATAGTGATGTAGTCCGCTGAAACGTACTTACAAACACCGTCTTGTTCGGCTAAAATCATAGCACCAGAGTCAACAGCAACTTTATGTTCAATACCTGTTCCTACGATTGGGCTTTCAGACCTAATAAGTGGAACTGATTGACATTGCATGTTAGTACCCATCAATGCACGGTTACCTGCGCAGTGTTCAACGAAAGGAATAAGACCTGCACCAACTGATAAAAGTTGTCTTGGGCTTAAATCAACAAGGTCCACCATGCTTGAATCAATGTGAACAGTTTGTCCATATGCTCTACAATCAACAAAACCTGGTTTGATTACATTGTTTTCGTCAACATCAATAGTTGCTTGACCAATATAATGACCTTTTTCTTCATCAGCCATTAGATATACAATGTCGTTTGTGATTTGATGTGTTTTAGGGTCAACTTTTCTATATGGAGTTTCAATAAAACCATATCTATTAACGCGCGCATATGCTGCAAGCGAAGTCATAAGACCGATTGATTGACCTTCTGGTGTTTCAACCACACAAATACGTCCATAGTGTGATGGGTGAATATCACGAGTTGCAGGAGTTGCACGCTCTTTCTTAACACCACCTGCACCAAGTGAACTTAAACGACGTTTATGTCTTAGGCTTGCTGCTGGGTTAATTTCGTCCATCAAACCACTTAATTGGCTAGTTGCCATAAATTCTTTGAAGGCTTTGTTAATTTGCCTTGCGTTTACGATTTGACTTGGGGTTGCGTCGGTTAAATCACGGCTTTGAAGTGCTTCACGAACTTGTGTTTGAAGTTTTTTCATACCGCTTCTAAATTCGTCACGTAGAAGTTCGCCACAAGTTGCAACTCTCTTCATTGTTAAACTATCAATTTCGTCTGTTTCACCTAAACCGTCAATCAAATTTAAGTGATAACTTACAAGTGCAATTAAATCGTCCAAAGTCATTTGGAAATCAACTAATTTTCTAGCATTTTGTTGAATTGCGTTCTTTAAACCTGCTTCGTCGTCCTTATACTCTTTCATTATCTCTTGAAGAAGTGGCAAATAAACGAGTTCTGTTATTCCAAACTCTTCTGGGTCTAATTTTGCGTACACTTTAAGGTCAACACGTTTGTTACCAACAACACGCACCAATTTTTCACCAACTAACACGTCAACTGAATTGATACCAGCGTTTTGAATAGCAACAGCCATATCGTGTGTGATAAAATCACCTTTCTTTGCGTAAACTTTCTTTCCAAGTTTTATATCTTCACCTGCAATTTGGTCCGTGATACGATTTGCAAGCGATAATTTTTTATTAGTTTTAAATCTTCCTGCTAACTCTAAATTGTAGTTTTGTGGGTTGAAGAAACGGTCGTTGATATATGCCAAAGTGTTGTCTGGGTTAGGAATTTCACCAGGACGAGTGCGACGACCAAATTCAATCAATGCGTCTTCTTGTGTGATTTGTGGTTCTTTTTCCAAAGTGTTAACCATAAAGGGATGATTAGCAAAAATAGATAAAAGTTCTTCGTTTGTGTAACCAAAACATTTAAGTAACACACCAAGGCTCATTTTGTATTTATTTTCAACCATAACGCGCAATGTATCGCCAGTAACTTGCTCAGTTTCTACCCTTATTCCGTGGTCTGGGGCTAACATTCCGTGATAGTCCATTCTACCAAATTTATTTATTTCTCCGTCAAAAATAACACCAGGAGATTTTTTGAATTGGTTTAATATAACACGCTCAACACCATTCCAAATAAATCCACCGTCGTTTGACATATATGGCACATCACCAAGGAACACGTCTTGGTCCATAACTTGACCAGTTTCCTTAACAAGCAAACGAACAGTTACTGTCAATGGAACTGTGTAACTAAGTTGTTTAGTTTTGCAAGTCGCCCATGAATATTTTGGTGTGTCGCCAACTGTATATGCCAAAAAAGACAACTCTGCTTTATTAGAGTAGTCTATAATCGGATTATATTCGTTCAAAACCTCACCAATGCCAACGTCTTTAAACCAAGCGTAACTTTGTTTAGGTATGCTTAACCAATCTTGCACTTCATATGGAATAACCTTTTTGGAAAAGTCGTGGCGAACAGCCTTTCCATTCTTGACTTTTTTAATGTTGAGTATGTTTGAATCCATTCATTAACTCCTTATTAAGTTGTATTACCGCCACCCATTCACAATATCTAGAACTAGCGATAATTATTCATACTAGACGAGTTTAACACAATCTTCAACTAATGTCAATAGTTTTTCACAACTTTTTTAAAAGAATTTTTCATGATTGCTTCTCAAACATGATACAGACCAAATATTGTCAATACTTATCCCATATTTCTACGGTAAATAAACCAAAACTCAATTTGCAAAATTTTCTTTATAATATTTCTTTGCTAAATCAATTGCTGTAAAACATTTATTTTTGGATAATAAAATAATATTTTTATTATCCCGCCAAAATTTTTTATATTGATTTAAACTCATTTTGTTTGCTCCGCCCATATAATCAGGTTTATTATCTTGAATACCATCGGCTTCCCAACCGCAAACATTGCAAATACTATGAAAATATTTTATTTTCTCCAAACCGCATACTTTACACTTATATGGTGGATAATTAACATCTTCTTTTATTTCATTTATATACTTTATTTTTGAACTCATAATTTATCTTTATTTTATAACTAAACTTCCACTCCTGCGCGGTTTTCTTTTAGGATTTTCACTTCTTTTATTATTTCTTTCGGATTTGCTAAAAATACATAATTTTTATTCATTTTGCTAGTACTCTTTGCAATATCGCAAAATTCATTCCACGTTAAGTCTTTATATACTTGCAAGCATAGTGCGTACATTCCCACCGCCTGTGGAATAGTCCATGAATAACAACTCACTTGTTCGAATTTATAACCTGTGTCACTGCAAAACTCAGGTACAACTTTTCCACCGCAAACTAATGTTGCAGGTTTATATGATTTTATGCTGGCAATATCTTTTTCAGTAGGATTTTTAGGAAAAAACTGATCTGGATAATGATAATTTTCAGGATTGTTGTAATCGTCATAATATTTAATTTCGCAACAACTGAATGATAATTCAAATTTTAGAGAATCTACCAACACACAACCAAGTCTTTCTAATTCATCCACTTTTAAAAGCACTTTTTCAAAATTTTCAATGCTTCCATAGGCTGTTATTATTTCTTCTTTGCACCAATTTTTATCTTTATATTTTTCATAAACATCTCGTGAATATAAGGCACCACTTCTAATAAGGGCTTTTATGGGTATTCCTGATTTGATTTTGTTTATAATATCATCTAAATACCTTGTGTATAATTCGATAAATTTTTCACCACGCCAAAAATGCACCGCATAATAATAGCATTCAACATCTGGCGCAACACCGATATTTTTGCCTAGCAGATTCGATAAAACTCCTTCGCCGTGAAAGTTTGGTTCTTGTTTTACTTCATCTTTAATATGTATGTTAGCATTGCTAAATTCAATGTGTGAATTATTTAAGCAACTATCCATACATGCAACAACTATTCCCTTACCCGTTATTCCTTGCTTGTGCAGTTCACGAATGCCAAGCATAGGGTTTTTGCCACGTTCTAATATCACTTGCGGATTAAAATCTTTTGGCATTTTGTCTGCACTTGGCCAAATTGTGGACGAATTAAAGGTTAGCATCGCCATATGTTCTTTATCTAACTTAGATAAATCGTACTTGGACATATCTTTATTGCAAAAGCCCCAGCGCCAAATCATTTCCCAATCGGTTTCATCAGGATTTTCAGAATTTTTCCACTCATTATACTTTTTATCTATCCATTCGTTAGTGATAACTAACGGAAATTTTATTTCATCTTCAAGAAATTCAGTCCATTCTTCTTTGCTTGTATTTTTCATAATTTATCCCTTCATTTTTTGTTTGTTGCTTATAATCCTAAGTTAGTCAAAACTTAAATATGCGAACAATCTCAATTGAATTTATTAGTTAACAACTAATAGCGAATAAAAAAACAATGTAAATCGTATGTTTTCATTTTACCTTATTGTAGCAATATTGTCAAATAACCAAGGAAATTAAATCAGGTTGTAACAAAATTTTAGGTTTCAAACTAAAATGTAGTATACAAAGGATAAAATTAGGCGCCAAAGATAAAACTTTTGTAAAGTACATATTGCATTGACACTAAATAGGTTTAGCACACAAAACTAAATATGAAATGGTTTGAGTTGAAAATTAAAAACAACCTTAACATATTTTGATAAAAAATATTTTGTGTGCATAGTGGTTATACCAATTTAAGTTAACGCAACGAAAAACAACAGAAATACATTCAGGAGGAAATATGTTTAACAAATTTTTTGGTGGCAACGACTGCGGTTGCAACAACGACTGCGGATGCAACACTGGTTGCAATGATTGCACTTGGTTAATAGTATTGATTTTAATATTATGCAATTGCGGTTGCAAAGTTGACCCTTGCTTACTTATAATAATCTTATTAATCTTATGCGGCTGCGGCTGCGGTAAAAAAGACAACTGCGGTTGCTAACAGATAATAAAAGCTAAAAACACATCAACTTTATTTACTGCCACATAAGATTTTCCCCCAACCTATTGGAAAGGGAGCAATGAGGGGAAATACCCATAGGGTGTCCCCTCATAAGAAGGAGCAAACAAGCAAAAGGCTTATGGTTGCAAACAAAGTGCGCAACCTAGCAAAAGTGCAGTTTGCTCCGCGTGGCTGTGGCTGCGGAAAGAAAGACAACTGCGGTTGCTAATAAATAATAAACTTAATACCAAAATAAGTTAAAAACTAAAATAAAAAATTTTACCAAATTATAAAACTCAAAATTTTATAATTAAAGAAAAATTTTAAGTAAAAAAAGACCTACTAATTTAATAGGTCTTTTTTTGTATTTTATTTTAAAGTTTATATAAAAAATTTAAATTTATAACAAATTTTTGTCAAAATCTAACAAAAATATCATATTTTTTATTATTTTTGCGTATTTTTTAGAAAATTTTTAAAATTTTTATAATATTTTGTGTTTTTGCTTTATTAGGTTTTATCATTAAAATTAGAAAAATTTATTTTCATATTTTAATACTTTCCGAGTTTTTGTTTAATCATTTGTTTTAATTGCGGTACGTTTTTACCGGTTCTAGCAACTATATAGCAAGTATCAAATGGGTATGATTTTAATTCGTTTAATTCGTCTTTGTTGATTTTATCTATTTTATTATAAACTAGAATAACCTTATTTAAATCGACTTTTTGATTTTTAAGTTCTTCCATAACCACATCAATTTGTTCGTACTTATGTTTATCACTTGCATCAACCACCACTAGCAACACGTCTGCGTCCATTGTCTCTTCTAGTGTAGCCGAAAAGGCATAAACCAATTCGTGTGGAAGGTTGCTAACAAAACCAACTGTATCCACCACCACGTATTCCACACCATCGTCCCACACGCGTTTTGTTAACACGTCAAGAGTTGCAAACAATCTATCGTCTGCATAAGTGTCCGCCTTTGCAATTGCATTCATAAGGGTTGATTTTCCAGCATTAGTGTAACCAACCAGTGCCACACTTTTCATAGTGTTTAATCTTTGTTTACGTGTGGTTTGCCTACGCCTTTGAATGTCTTTTATTTCTCTTTCAAGTTTAACAATTCTATCTTGCACTTTTCTTCTATATAATTCTAGGCGCGATTCACCTGCTCCTTTTGCTCCACTACCCCTTCCTTCACTTTTGTTATATTCATGAATAGTAGATAAGCGTGGAAGTGAATATTTTAGTTCTGCAAGTTCAACTTGAAGTTTACCTTCACTAGATTTCGCGCGAGATGAGAAAATCTTTAAAATTAACATTGTCCGATCTATCGCTTTAATTCCCATTGCGTCTTTTAAATTTCTAAGTTGCGAACCGGTTAGCGGACAATCAAAAATAACCACATCTGCTTCAAAATCTTTAACTTCGTCTGCTATCTCTTCAACTTTTCCTGAACCAAAATAGGTTTTAGCGTTAAGTTCTTTAACTAAAAAAACATTTGTTTTAACAATTTCAAGCCCGCAAGACTCAGCAAGCAATTCCAATTCTTTTGACCTATAATCTGCGCTATCTAAACTTAGATAAGGGCAAACTAAATACGCTTTTTCTTTTTCTATTTCCATTTCTCTCATAATCAACTCTCCTTTTAAATAATAAATTTTTAAATAGATTTTTCACAATGCAATTCAATCAAATTAAAGAAAAGTTGCTAAAATTTTTTAATTTTTGCGTATTTTTCTTAAAATTTTGCGATTTTTAATACTTTTTTCTTAAATTTATAGAATTTTCTATGAAAAGTATATTACATTGTGAGATTTTTTAAATTGCTCATCTCACACCTCCAAACAAGTTTATTTTACCAAAAACCAAACAAATTGTCAATAAAAAACTAATTTGTTTGCCTTTAATAAGTGACATTGACGCTTAACAAAAATTAGCAAATTGTTATAAATTATTGCAAAAAATTTTCTAATTTGATAAAATGCGCGTATGCGCGTGTGCAATTTAGCAAGTGGAAGCAGTGGAAACTGCACATATATTGAAAGCAAGCAGGCAAAGATTTTAATTGACAATGGAAAACCGCTTGCTTATGTTTTAAATGCCCTTAACGAATTAGGGGTTGCACCAGATAGTATTGATGCAATACTAATCACTCACGAACACAGTGACCACATCAAAGGAATAGAAAAATATTCGCGTTCGTTTTCCACTCCAATATATGTGCACAATGAAATTAAAGAAATTATCAAAAATCAAATTCATGTTGATAGTGAACTCTTTAACTTTTATGATAGTGATTTTTACATCAAAGATTTACATATACAACCATTTCCACTTCCACATGATAGCAAATACTGCGTTGGATATAGAGTTGAAGAAGAAGACGCCGTCGTTTCCGTTTGCACCGACCTTGGTTTTTTCAGTGACGAAACTTTTGAAGCAATCAAATCTAGTGCTCTTGTGTTTTTAGAAGCAAATTATGACCCAGAGATGTTAATGTCCTACCCTAACTATCCAATATTTTTAAAGCGAAGAATAAATGGACCAAAAGGTCATTTATCTAATATAAATTGTGCAAAAGCAATTGAACGATTGGTGCACGCTGGCACTCGGCTTGTTGTGTTATCGCATATTAGCGAACATAGCAACACTGTTAACCTAGCCGTTAACACAATCGCAAATTATTTAGAAAGCAAAAACATAATTCCAAACGTTAACATTCGCCTAGACATCGCCCACCATGAAAAGCGCGGAACAATATTTAAAATCACCCCAACTAGCCAAAAGTAATACTTAATTTAAAAATGGGCGATGTCTTTTTGGGGGTCCCCATAAGACAAAGTTGCAATGGGGTTTAACTCGGGGTCCCCACGAGAGTCGAAGAACTCGCAGTGGGGAAAAGGAGCAACCGATTAAAGGTTCAGGCACCGCAGTGTAACAAGGTGACTAACAATAATGAGTGTTGCGACGCCGCCCATCACGAAAAGCGCGGAACAATATTTAAAATCACCCCAACTAGCCAAAAGTAAATTGAAAACAACATTAATTTTTTTTAAATTTAGTTATTTAATCTGTAACTAAATTTTTTATTTCTTTGAAAATTTTTAAAAATAATATTTTATTTAATTTTAGGAAAATTTTTGAAAATATTATAAATTTACATTAAATTTTTTGAAAAATATTGATTTTTTTGTTGATTTTAAATAAATTTTTTAATTTATTTTGATTAGATATAAAAAATAGGCATGCATAAATTAAATGTTAACATGTCTATTTTTATTATTGTTGAATGATTATATTTATTAGTTTATTGAAAAATCAATTCTAAAATATCCTTGACCCATTTTGCAAAGTGGACACGTTTTTGGGGCCGATTTATCTAAAATAATTGTGCCACATTCATCACATTTAAAAGCATGTTTACCTGACGAACATTTATATAAACTATTTTTAGATAATGCGTTGTGTAGTTCTAGTAATGTGCGTTGGTGCGTGAGTTCAACTTTACTAACCATATCAAACAATTCGGCAACATCGTTAAAACCTTCATCACGCGCAATGCTTGCAAATTTAGGATATATACTTTCACCACTCATTCGCTCATTTTCACTTTCGTTATATAACACTTGCTTTAATTCACCCGACTTAAACGGATAACCTGCTTTTATTTCAATGTTTTGCGTTTGATTTCCGCCAAGTTCCACAATTTTGTTAAAGAATTGTTGTGCGTGTGCCATTTCGTTATGTGCAAGCGTTCTAATTAGCATACTCATATATTGATAGCCTTCCTTCTGGGCCATTTTTGCTAAGAATTGGTACCTTGCCCCTTCTTGACATTCAGATGCAAATGAACGCGCTAAATTTTCCTTTGTTATAGATGATTGAAAATCCATAATTCCCCCTTCGAAAAAATGATACCCAAAAATAAAAAATAAATACCTGCAAACATAAAACAATCTTAATCACAAATGTAATTTTTAAAAAACAAAATAAAAAAACATATTGAAAACTATAATCAATATGTTCTTTTACTTTTAATCAATTATAAATTTTTTTTATACATAAAAACCAAAACTCACAAATGTCTATTAATAAATTAAATTTGAAAACCACATAATTTATAAAAATTTTTAGTTTTTAAATTTTTTAATATTTTTTATAAAATTTTTATATTTTTTTGCCGAATTTAAATAATTTTTTATTTATTTTTTATTTTTTGTTTAGTTTTTTCTTTATTATTTAATTGCGATTTTTTATTATCCTGATTATTATTTTTTGTTTTTGGTTCATTTTGATTTGCTTTTGATTTATCTAAAATTTCAGTTTTTATTTCACTTGATTTTGGTTTGGTATACTTCTTTAAATTTGCATTTATGACTTTTACGATATTAGATATTACTTTATTTTTATTGAGCCACCAATCTCTACTCCAAACTCGCATAATATCCCAACCGCGCGATTTTAAGAATTTGTTTCTATAAACGTCGCGTTCCAAAATTGAGTCGCTACTCTTGAATGCTGAATAATCACATTCAATTCCAAGCAAATATCTATCCAATTTTTTATTGTAAATCGCAAGGGATAATTTATAATCGGTGTTTCCAAGGTTAGTTTCAACTGTGTAGCCAAGTTTAATGAGTTCGTCTTTAATTTCGTTTTCTAATTGACCGCCAATAAATGTTTCTTTTGTTTCAGGCAATGCCGATTTGAAACTATCCAAAATAAAGCCTGCTTCTTTGTTGTTTTTATTTGAAATTGCTCGCACGTATTTTAAATAACTTTTGAAAATTTTTGGACCAGCGTTTTTGCTACCTTCAACCACAAGTTCTTCTGGTTCAATACTTGTGACAACATAAATTTTTTCCTTAGCACGAGTTATAGCAACGTTTAGTCTGTTTTCTCCACCTTCTTGTGACAATGGACCAAAATGCGCCACAACTCTACCGTATTCGTTTTGTGCATAACCTATGCTAAATATTATAATATCACGTTCGTCACCCTGAACATTTTCAAGGTTTTTAATGAAAATTGAAGTGTCTTCATTATTTTCTTTTCTGTTTTGTTCGCGAATATAGGAATCTCTAAATGCTGAATCTTTTTGGCATTCGTTGTCAATAGCATCTTCTATTGCTGTTTCTTGCTCTGTGTTAAATGTGATAATACCGATTGAAGATTTATTACGTTTATTTTTTATTAACTTTTTTAATAATTGCACAATCGCTTGCGCTTCTTCTTCATTTTTTCTACCTATCCATCTACCATTAACTTTGATGCGTTCAATAGGTTTATTGCCAATATTCTTTGTTACATTTGGTGCAACTTGCAATTTGCCGTCATAGAACGCGTAGTTAGAAAAATTAATTAGTTCTTCGCTCTTACTGCGATAATGATAAGTTAAATTTGTGCTACTTAACCTACTTGTTGAAAGGTCTAGCAAACTTTCAACTTCTAGTGCGGCTTGAGTTGCCAAATCTAGTTCCTCATCACTATCATTACCCATATAGCGCTTCACAAACGTTGCACTTGGTCGCAATTGTTTTGAGTCGCCCGCCACCACAATATGTTTACCACGATATATTGTTGGGAGAGTGTTCTCTATAAACACCTGACTCGCCTCATCAAATAAAATAATATCAAACATTTCCTTTTTTAGTGGGAAAATTGTGGAAACACTTTCAGGTGAAAGCAACCAACAAGGGAACAACTTTAACAAAAAGTCGCCATACAAATCCATCATTCTACGAATTGAAAGCAAATTTTGTTGTTTTGTTATTTGATATAGGTAGTTTTTGCTTTCTTCGCTTGAATTAAAGTAGTTTATGTAATCATTTTTAAATTTGTTTAAACAAATATTGGCTGAAATCTCTTTTTCGTCCTTTTTAAGTGATAATATGCGATTTGTAATATTTTCAAAATCAATTATTTTTGAAAGTTTGTTTTTATATAATTCTTCATATTTAATTGTTTCGTGATAAATTCTAATTTGCAACAATTTATCCACAATTTCACGATATTGCCTTGCTGTTTTACTATTTTCATACGCAAAGTTTAAAATAATGCGTTCATCGTCAGTTAAACCTTTTAATGCGTAGTTTACATCTCTAATTTCAATATAATCATTTAATGCGTTTAATAATAGTTTTAAAAAGATTGTGTTACCGTTGACGATGTTATCTATTGTCATTAAATAACCCTTTTTATCAAGCACCTTTGTTAGAAGGGAATAATCGCTTATATAACTTTTTATCTCTTGCATGGTGCGTTCAAAGTCTATTGCGATTTCTTCTTCTTTTTGATTTAGTTTATGTTTTACAAACGGATATGCTGGGAAAAAGATTTTAGACCATTTGAGTGAGTTGTGTAATTTCTTATCTTCAACCGTTGAAATCATTCTAATTAGCGGTTTCATTTCCTTCACATCTTCAACGTCATTTTCAAGTGAATAGACCATCAATTGCCTTGCGTGTGGGTGCTTTGCTGTGTCAAACGGAACAATGTTTCGTTGAGTTAAATCTTTTAGATATGTTTTCATTTGGTTGATAACGTGAATTTCAACATCAGGTTTTATGTGGTCTACTAGTGGATTTGTGTTTTTTAATTCAATGTAACGATAATATAAGTTTGCCTTGTTTTTATCCTTTATAAGGCGCAAGGTTGAAGACAATCTATTATAATCCATAGCCATCAAGTTTTTGTTTTTTAGCATGGACTTATAAAGCACGTAATCTGTGCTAGTTTTGCCAATTCTTGACGAATTTGCATACATCTCTTGCAAACTTAAACCAAAAGGTGTTTTTGTAAACAATGTGTTTGATATGGTTTCCAATTCACTTATTTCAGCCTGAATGTTTGCTTCAACACTATCAAAATCCTTATTGGACTCTTCAACTAAACCGCCGTTGATTACTGCTTGGTGCATTTGGTTGCAACGTTCATAGAATGCAACTTTATTTTTTTCCGCGTCCGTTATAAACATACATTTTGAATTTAAGTTTTTAAGTCGGTTAAACACAACATCTAACGCCGCTTTTTTCTGAGAAACAACTAGCACTCGCTTATTTTTGCAAAGTGTGTCTGAAATAATATTTACTATTGTTTGCGATTTACCTGTGCCTGGTGGACCATATATCACTAGGTTACCATACTCATTTAATTTATGAATGGCACTTTCCTGCGCGTAGTCTAAATCATTGATTATGTACGTGTGGTCGTCTAACTTTTTATTCTTTTTTGCCTTTTTACCCTGCAACAACTGCTCTATTGCTAGCGAAGATAGGTGTTTCTTTTCAAGCATTGTGTAATCATTATAAATGGCGTTTGCAAGTGGGAACCTTCCAATTACACATGAGTTTACAATTTTTAAATCGCTTGTAAATTCGTCTTCTCTAATATCTGAAAATTTTGTAAAACCTTTATCAAAATTTTTGTCTACTTCAAATTTAAAACCAAATGACGCAAGGTAGTCTAACACATCTTTTACGTTTTTTAATTTGTAATCAATTAGATTATCAAATTCCATTACCATACCGTCATAATTTAGGCGGTGTTGCTTGGCGTATGCGAGCAGTAAAACCTTGTTGAATTGGACAAACTCGTCATTTTTTGCTTCAATTGAAACGGTTGTGTCACTCTCAACATTGATAACAACAGGGAATAAAATGAGTGGCGCTTTAATGGTTAAATCTTTATTTAAATTGCCTGTTACAAATGGGTAACCAACAAATAATTCGTATCTACCCGTTTCTTTTGCGAACTCTTCGATTTCACGCTTTAAATTTCTTAAAGCGGTTACTTGTGAACTGATAATTTTTTTGCCTTCTTCACGTTTAATGCGCTCTCTTCTAAGATTTTCGCTTCGCTTTTCTTCTGGAGATAAATTTTCTAAATCTTTAAATTGTGATTTTAATTTAGCGTTTAATCCAAAAGTGGTAAATAATTTTTCTTTTTTCTCTTTTTCAATTAGTGCGTAACTAGTGCGTTTACCTTTCCAAAGGAACGTGAAAAACTCTTGGAAATCGTCTTTATCTCGACCTATGATTTCACCAATGTCATACGAATACTTTTTGCTAATCTTTTTTGAATATAAACTTCTATTTTTTCCGCTTATTTCAATTAGACGTTCTTTATAGTATTTGTAAATTGACTTCATTTTTCGCTCCCTTTATCTATTTTTACCTTTCAGCCAAATTATAACAAAAAACTACAAAATATTCAACCGAATTCTGCCAATATCACACCTATTATGTATAACAATTTTGTTATAATATATTTTTTTAATAAAACAGATGAAAGATAATTTAATACTAACCTATATTAGTAACTTTTCTAATGCTTTGCATTTTGCTTCGTCCATATCTTCAACACCTTTTAAGCGGTATGGAATTTTAAGGTCTGAGTATTTATGAACGCCTATTGTTTTATATGGCAAAAGTTCCACTTTTTCAATATTTTTTAGTTTTGTTACAAAATGTTTTAGTTTTAAAACACTTTCCTTTGTGTCATTTAAATTTGGAACAATAACTTGCCGTATCCACATTTTTTTATTCAGCCTTACACAGTCGGATAAAAACTTATTAAATGCGTCCATATTAAGCCCTGTAATTTTTTTATAGTCTTCTTTATCCACCGCTTTAACGTCTAAAATAACAAGGTCGGTGTAATTTAAAATTTCGTCGTATTCACCAAAGCCAACACCTGCTGTGTCGATTGCTGTGTTAATATTATTTTGCTTGCATAATTTTAAACATTCAAGCAAAAACTCTGGTTGCAAAAGTGGTTCGCCACCTGAAAATGTAACTCCGCCATCGTTTCCAAAATAACTTTTAAAGCGGATAATTTTTTTGATTAAATCGCTTGGAGTAACACTTTCGCACTTCCTATTTATATCCCACGTTTCAGGGTTGTGGCAATACAAACATCTTAGTTTGCACCCTTGCAAAAATACGACGTAGCGAATGCCTGGCCCGTCCACAAGCCCCATACTCTCAACACTATTAATATTGCCAATAATCTCTTTATTTGTCATTTTAATTTTTTATTAAAACCATTCTCTTTTGTTTCAACTAAAACAATTTAACATTTTAAATTTTTTAATAAATTTTAATATTTTTTTAAAATTATATTAAATTTTTCATTATTTTTTAATTTTTTTATGAAAAGTAAATTAACAATTAAAATTATAGTTTGATTAAATTATCTTTTATCATGGAAGGTGCGCGCTATGACTTCTTCTTGGTGAGCGCGAGATAATTTATTAAAGTTAACTGCATAACCTGAAACACGAATTGTTAAAGTTGGATATTTATCTGGGTGGTTCATTGCGTCAATCAATTTTTCTCTATCAAGCACGTTAACATTTATGTGTTGCGCCTTTTGAATAAAGTAACCATCCAAAATTTTAACAAGGTTATTCACTCTACTATCCATATCATGGCCTAGCGCGTTTGGAATGATTGAGAATGTGTTTGAAACACCGTCTTGACAACAATCAGCATAAGGAATTTTTGCAACTGAATTTAGGGAAGCCAACGCACCTGAACAATCTCTACCATGCATTGGGTTAGCACCAGGAGCAAAAGCATCTCCTGCTTTTCTTCCGTCTGGTGTTGCACCTGTCTTCTTACCATACATAACGTTTGACGTTATAGTTAAAACAGATAATGTATGTTTAGCATCTCTATACAATTTGTGTTTTTTAAGGGCCGTTATAAAATGTTCAACAATTTCAACAGCGATTTTGTCCACTCTATCGTCGTCGTTACCATATTTAGGGAATTCACCGTCAATTTTAAAGTCAACAGCAATACCTTCTTCATTCCTAATTGGGCTAACTTTTGCATACTTTATTGCAGAAAGTGAGTCGGTTGCAACGGAAAGTCCTGCAATACCAAACGCCATTAGGCGCTCAACATGAGTGTCATGCAACGCCATTTGACCTGCTTCGTATGCATATTTATCATGCATGTAGTGAATTATATTTAGCGCGTCAACATAAGTTTTTGCAACTTTATCAAGGATTGCAAAATATGCTTTTTTAACCTTTTCATAACTTAGCACTTTGTCGGTCATTTTTGCAATACCGTCAACCACTTGCGCACCACTCTTTTCGTCCTTACCTTCGTTGATGCTATATAAAAGTGATTTTGCAAGATTGCAACGCGCACCAAAGAATTGCATCTGTTTTCCAACTTTCATAGCACTTACGCAACATGCAATAGCATAATCATGACCATAAATTGGGCGCATCACATCGTCATTTTCATATTGAATACTATCCGTTAAAATAGATATTTTTGCGCAATATTTTTTGAAATTTTTAGGAAGTTTCGTTGACCATAAAATAGTCAAATTTGGTTCTGGGCTTGGGTCTAGATTGATTAACGAATGCAAAAACCTGAATGAGTTTTTGGTTACCAAACTGTGTTTTTCATCAAGCATTCCGCCTATGCTTTCAGTTACCCAAGTTGGGTCACCGCCAAAAATTTCGTCATAATCTGGAGTTCTAAGGTGGCGGACTAGGCGGAGTTTAATTGTAAATTGGTCAACTAATTCTTGTGCGTCAATTTCGGTTAGTTTTCCTTCTTTTATGTCCTTTTCAAGGAAGATATCTAGGAAAGTTGAAACTCTTCCTAAACTCATAGCCGCGCCATTGTTTTCTTTAACCGCTGCAAGGTAGGCAAAATAGGTCCATTGGAACGCTTCGCGTGCGTTTGTTGCAGGAAGCGAAATATCAAACCCATACCTACTTGCCATTGATTTTATCTTTTCAAGTGCGCGAATTTGCTCGCTAACTTCTTCGCGTAGTCTTATCTTTTCTTCGCTATCTATTATTAACATTTCAGGTTTTAATAGGTCCGCTTTTTTATCTTCAATTAACCTATCAATACCATATAGTGCCACACGCCTATAATCACCAATAATTCTACCCCTACCGTATGCGTCTGGTAAACCTGTGATTAAACCTGCTTTCCTTGCTTTACGAATATCTGGAGTATACGCATCAAAAACACCGTCATTATGTGTTTTTCTAATGCCTTGGTCAAAGATTAGTTCGTTAAACGCGTCCATTTTTTTGTTGTACGCTTTAAGTGCATTCCTAGCCATACGAATGCCACCATACGCGTTTACAATACGTTTTAGTGGTGCGTCCGTTTGAAGACCTACCACAACTTCGTTTTTCTTATCAATATAACCTGCTGGGAAGTTATCTATGCCAGATAGGTGCTTTAAATCAACGTCAAGCAAGTGGACTTTCGTTTCTTTTCTAATAAGTTTTTCACAAATTGACCAAACTTTATCCGTGCGTTTACTTTTGCCCACTAAAAAACTATCGTCACCCTTATACTCGGTGTAATTTTCATCAATAAAGTCGGAGACATCAATGCTTTCTCTCCACTTTTTACCTTTAAATTTAGAATAATACTCTTTAACTTTTTCTAAATTTTCATTGACCATAACATTATCACTCATTTTCTCCCCCTTGTGTACGCTTATTATACCACTTTCGACAAATATTAACAAATATTTTTCATAACATTATTAAACTTAAAATTATTAAAAGAAAAAACACGACTCGCGTGTTTTATACGTGTTTTATAAAATTTATTAAATCTCAACAATAATAGTATTTATTATATCCTAATTTAACACTAAGTAAATTTTAACTGATACTAACATATTACACATTATAGAATTCGTATACTAAATTTAAATTCTAGTTATATTGGAATTATTGTGATACGTAACTATTAATCAATTCTTTAACTTTATTAACTTTTGTTTCGTCATAAACATATGGTTTTCTAGGCTTTACAAAGTTTTTAGAGCCCCTTTCTTCGTTTTTGTACCTTGGAATAAGTTGAACATGGTAGTGGTTCATAGGTCCGTCACTCATAGTGCACAAATACACCCTTTCACAACCATAAACCTTCTTTAAAATAATCGTAAATTGTTTTGCAAATTTGATTATTTTAGCGTTCAATTCGTCTGATGCTTCACTCATATCATGATAGTGAGTTTGCGTTGAAATCATCATATGCCCAACCGCCCTAGGGTTTGCAACAAACAAACATTCAATGTCTTTATCTTCATAAATTTTAAGTTGTGAGTCGTCACCAAAAACTGCACCATTATATTTTCTATTTAAACATGTTGGGCAAACTCCCAAATCGGTTAACTCTTTTGGTGATAATTTTAATAAATCTTTTTCTTCCATGGTTATCCTTATTTATGGTCTAATATTATCATGTTTCTATAAAAAATGAAATAAATTTTTAATTTTTTAAAAAAATTTAATAAAATTATGAAAATTTAATAATTTTTAAGCGCTTTTCTTTGGAAATTTAAATTTTGATGTGTCGTGCCCTTCAAGTTTTAAAAGAGCCAACTTTTTATCAATTCCGCCTGCATAACCGGTTAGATTTCCACCTGTTCCTAGCACTCTATGGCACGGAATAATTATTGAAATTGGGTTATGTGAAACTGCTCCACCAACCGCTTGCGCTGAAACTCGTTTCCCTGTTTTTTCTTCTATTTGCTTTGCCATTTCACCATATGTTGTAGTTTTACCAAATGGAATTTGAGCTAAGATATCCCAAACCATTTTTCTAAATTGTGACACACTCTTTAGTAAAATTGGTGGTGTAAATTTTGGGGCTTTTCCTGAAAAATAAACGTCTAACCACTTTTTTGTTTTTTCAAAGATAGGTAAATCTATGTATTTACTCTCTAATAAATTTTTATCTATGTATTTTTGCCCTTCAAAATAAAGGCCAGTTAAACATTCTCCATCACTTGCAATTATAATTGTTCCAATCGGTGAATTGTATTTACACACAAAACTCATATCATTCTCCTATGAATATTTTACCATAAATTTATAATTTTTGTTAGCAATGGGTATGCAGTTTATTAAATTTTTAAAATGCTATAAAATTTGCTTGACTTAGACTTAACTCCAAATCTTATAATTTTATTAGGTGACTAATATAAACCAAATTTTTATGTGTTAGATTTAAATTTATCAACACATTTAGCACTATAAAAATTATAAAAAATTTGT